>CACYRP010000054.1 GCA_902776765.1 Fibrobacter succinogenes | reverse complement strand
GCCTTCGCCGAGCACGTGGGTCTTCCAGCCGAGTTCCACCATCTTCCAGTTAGCGTTGTAACGGTCCATGGTGATCTGCATACGGCCACCGCCGCTAGCGATGCAAACGTCGAATTCCGGGCTGCGGAGTTCGTCGAGGAACTTTTCGAACGGGCCAACGTAATCGAGAGCGGAGGTTTCCGGCACGTCACGACCGTCGAGGAGGATGTGAACGCGGACCTTCTTGAGGCCTTCCTTCTTGGCCTGGGCCACCATGGCCTTCAGGTGAGAAATGTTGGAGTGAACGTTACCGTCGCTGAAAAGACCGATAAAGTGGAGGACGGTGTTCTTTTCGCGGGCGTTGCCGGCGATTTCCTTCCAGGCATCGCGATCGAAGATGTCGCCGCTGTTGATGGCGTCTGCAACGAGGGCTGCACCCTGGTTGTAAACCTGGCCAGCACCAATGGCGTTGTGGCCCACTTCGGAGTTACCCATGTCTTCGTTGGTCGGCATACCCACGGCGCGGCCGTGAGCCTTCAAAAGCACGTTCGGGTACATCTTGAAGAGGTTGTCGAGAGTCGGGGTGCGGGCAGCCTTGATGGCGTTGCCTTCGACCTTATCGGTGATACCAAAACCGTCCATCACAATGGTGACGACCGGTCCCTTGATGCCAGGGAAGTTGGAAAGTTTCTTGAGCATGATTTACTCCATTTATAATGTTTACGAGCCAAATTTAGTAAAAGGCGAGCGCAGCGGCAAAACAACTTGTTGTTTTGACATTGCCGAGCCGTATTAAATGCGCTCCGAAGGAGCGCAACTTTAGAAACTTTTGCGTAGGGTGCGTGAAACGGGGCTGCTTGTAGACCCACTTTTGAGCCTAGCAAAAAAAAGACCCTCCGAAGAGGGCCTTTGAAAATGGTTTTAAGCTTTGGATGACTTATTTTGCCTTGTAAAGAAGCAATGTTAAGGTCACGTCTCCGTTTGCATCTGGAAGGTTCTTTTCAAATACGATAAAGGCATAGAATCCAACTGCAGAGCCAGAGTAAGGCTGATATGTATCAGCGATACCTACGAAGAACCTGTCGTCTTCAACAATGAAATTGGGATAGGTTTCTGCCAAAGCGCTTGAGAGATAAAGGAAGTCATCCGTTGTCGGGTCCTTGGGCAGGTACTTTCTGAAGTAGTCGTTTGCACGGTCGCTATCGCTTCTGTTGCTGTAGAGTGCAAATTTTACGCCAGTTGTACTGTACAAATCAACGGTGCCGCTAGGATTGCCCTTGAAGCAGATGTCTCCCGTTTCGGTGTCGGAGAGTGTTCCTGTGGCTGCATTGATGCACTTGTTAACCTTGGTGTCAATAGTGATTCTTACAGAGTCAAGCGGTGCTCCTGCGACGTCAGGAGGTGCGGAAGAAGAGCTTTCCGGTTCTCTGCACTTTTCGGCATCACGAGTAAAGCGGATTCTTTCGATAGATACGGAAGGAATAACTCCGTCATGGGCCGATGCTGTAATGATAAGTTCAAAATCACCGCATTCGGTATAGCCAACATCGAGGTCTGTGTAAACACCCATTTCTGACAGGCTGACAGAAGAAAGATATTCTCCTTCATAGTCCGGAACGGTTGTTACCGTTACGGTACCTTCAGGAATCATCGTTCCAGCCTTTACAATTTGGAAATCTACACCTGTGATATGGACTGCCTCTATATCAGCAACCGCGTTCGAGTCAGAAATGTCAAGCGAAATTGTACCGTCAAATCTGACCTTCGAAAGGTTGGCAGAATTTATACCCAGACCTGTGAAAATAATAGCGGTTGTTTCAGTTTCAGAGGATAGTTGAACCATGCTCGAAGAACTGCCGCCTGTCGACTGACCGGGTTGTATGATTGTGTTGTTTGCATCTTCACCACAGGCAACAAAGCTTAATGCACTCAGACTGAATGCTGATGCGAGGATAATTGGTGTGATAAACTTTGAATTCATTGTAATACCCTTTCTATGTAATCTTTGAGTTAAAATAAACAAAATATGTGAAAAAAGCACTAAGAATTTTTCTTTTTATAATAATACAAAAATAAGGAAATGCCGCGGAACTAGATAAATCGCGCGTGTGACGAATATTATAATAAATTTGTAAATAAATTTATACACTAAATGTTCATGGAGCGTATAATATCGCGGATTCGTGCGGCTTCTTCGAAGTCGAGACGAGCGGCTGCCTCCTTCATTTGCTTTTCGAGGGCGGCGAGCTTGGAAGAACTTTGACTGGATCCTTCCCCTATCATGCTACGCATTTCAGGGTCAGAATGACGAGATGCGGGTGCTTTTTTCTTGCCCGTTGCGGACTTTTTCCTGTAATTCGACGGTTGCAGCGGTTCCATCGGACGGATTCCCGGGGTGAAACCGGAGGAATTGTCACTGGATCCTTCGCTACGCTCAGGATGACGCAATACGTCTTCGTCGTCGCTCTCGTCTCTCTCCCAGGTTGGTGAGTCCGCCGAACCATCGTCTAAGTCTCCCAGCGGGTCAATGATTCGCAAATCTTCTTCGATCTTGCGGGTGACGGATTTCGGCGTGATGTGGTGTTCGGCGTTGAATTCCTCTTGCAAGGTGCGGCGGCGGTTCGTCTCGTCGATGGCTTTTTGCAGACTTTCGGTCATGTTGTCGGCGAAAAGGAGCACGGTGCCGTTCACGTTGCGGCTCGCGCGGCCCATCGTCTGGATGAGGCTCCTGTAATTGCGGAGGAAACCTTCCTTGTCGGCGTCGAGAATCGCGACCATGCTCACTTCGGGGAGGTCGAGACCTTCGCGCAAGAGGTTGATGCCCACGAGTACGTCGAATTCGCCACTGCGGAGCCCGCGGATGAGTTCGTGGCGTTCCAGCGTCTTGATGTCCGAATGGAGGTATTTGGCGCGGATGCCCGCTTCGATGAAAAATTCCGTGAGGTCTTGCGCCATCTTCTTGGTGAGCGTCGTGACGAGCACGCGGTCGCCGTTTTTCACGACTTCTTCGATGCGGTACAGGAGCACGTCCATTTGGCCTTGGATCGGGAACAGCTCGATTTTCGGGTCCAAAAGTCCGGTCGGACGGTTGATCTGTTCGGTCACGACACCGCTAGTCTTTTTCAGTTCGTAGTCGCCGGGGGTGGCACTCACAAAAAGCACCTGCTTCGGGTACATGTACTCAAATTCGGCAAAGTTCATGGGGCGGTTGTCGAGAGCGCAGGGGAGGCGGAACCCGTACTGCACAAGCGTTGTCTTGCGGGACTTGTCGCCTTCGGCCATACCGCCCACTTGCGGGATGCTCACGTGGGATTCGTCAATCATCAAAAGCCAATCATCGCCAAAGTAGTCGATAAGCGTAAAGGGGCGGGTGCCCGGAGCGCGGTCTTCGATGATGCGGGAGTAGTTTTCGATGCCGTTGCACATGCCTGTTTCGCGCAACATTTCCATGTCGTAGCGGGTGCGGCTTGAAAGGCGTGCCGATTCCAGCACTTTACCTTCTTTGTCCAGTTCGGCGAGGCGGTCGGTGAGTTCCATCTGTATGCGCTGTAACATGCCCGCGCGGTTTTCTTCTTTGGTGACAAAGTGCTTGGCGGGGGCGATGGTGAGCTCTTCGACTTCCTTGATGACTTCGCCCGTGACAATGTTGAAACGGTAAAGGCGATCGACTTCGTCGCCGAAAAGTTCGATGCGCAGCCCGTCTTCGTCGTAGCTCGGGTGCACTTCGATCACGTCACCGCGGACGCGGAATGAGCCTCGGTCGAGGCTAAAATCGTTGCGGGAATACTGGATGTGGACAAGGTCACGCAAAATCTTGTCGCGGTCGTAAATGTCGCCCTTCTTGATGCGGACCATCAAGTCGAAGTATTCGCTGGGGCTTCCCAAACCGTAAATGCAGCTCACAGAAGCGACGATGATGACATCGCGGCGGGTGAGAAGGTTTGCGGTGGCGCGCAGTCGGAGCTTGTCGATTTCGTCATTGATGCTTGCGTCTTTTTCGATGAACGTGTCCGTGTGGGGAATGTAGGCTTCGGGCTGGAAGTAATCGTAATAGCTCACGAAGTATTCCACCGCGTTGTTCGGGAAGAACGACTTGAATTCCTGGTAAAGCTGGGCGGCCAGCGTCTTGTTGTGCGTGAGGATGAGCGTTGGCTTCCCGACATTCTTGATGACGTTTGCCATCGTGAAAGTTTTGCCGGAACCGGTCACGCCGAGAAGCGTCTGGAATTGTTCGCCGTTCTTGAAACCCTCGGTCAATTCTTCGATGGCCTTGGGCTGGTCGCCTGCGGCACCGTAAGGACTCACGAGATCAAAATCCGCACGCGTGGGCGCCTGGAACTGCTTGAGCTTTCCGGGCAAGCTCTTGGAAGGCGGTAGCGGTTTCGCTATCGGTTTTGCATACGGATCAGGAGTAATAGTCTTACGTGCGCGAGCCATGATTTAGACGATAGAACGCCCGCTTTGGCGGGCTATAGACGATAGACGAAAGATAGTAAGTGAAAATGCGCTTGTCATCCTGAGCGAAGGGCTTAGCCCGAAGTCGAAGACAACTCAGAAGGCGAGCGTTGCAAAAATGAGCTTGATCATTTTTATAACCGAGCCAAGGAGTTGGAGCTTCAGCTCAATCCAGTAAATTTTTTTTGGATTAATGTTGGTGAATCAGCTGTAGGAAAGATAGTAAAAGATTAAAAAATCCTTCCTACTTCCTACATCCTACTTCCTACTAATTTTCTACATTTCATTCCATGATTTGCAATCGTATTCTTGGCACGACTCATCACGGCACTTACAAGAAGGTCGTTGACGTTCCTCTTTTGCGCGAGGAACTGACAGCGCGTTCTATCCGCTGCATTGCACGCGATGGTGTAGAAATTGAAATCGATGTCTATGAAGATTTGCAAGAAGGCGATATTTTGGCGGAGACGGACTTTAACGTGTACGCCGTAAAAATCTATGTGCCCAAGAAAAAGCCGGTTGAAGAACAACGCCCGGTTTTCAAGAGCTATTTGTAGGGATTTTTATTCCTTAATGCAGAGGCTTTCTTTTACGGTAATGCGTTCTTTGCCGAGGAGCTTGTTGAGGCGGCAACGGAAAAGCGGGATGGCGGCGATGGTGCCCAGGGCTACAATCGGGATTGCAATGTAGGCGATTCCGGGTTGGTTTATTTGCGGCCTGAAAAAGAGCCGTAGCATCAAGACAATCCACCAGTGAATGGCGAGAATCACAAGCGCGTTGCGAGAGATGTTTCGCAAGATTCCCTTGAAAGTGCGGATAAGCGCGATGTCGGGGAGTTTACTTGCTAACAGGAATGTTGCGATGAGGCCGATAATGCCTGTAATGGAACTTGCGACAAATTGGGGGAGGCTCTTGCCCAAGTCATTGTTCATGATGCTGAAATTCGGACTCGGCGATTCCAAAAAAGCATATGCGATAAAGCTTGCAATTCCGATGGCAGCAACGATGGCTGTGTTTTTTGCGGCGTGAGCGTCACCTACGGAAATGGCGCTGTGGATTTTTTTGATGGGTTCCTTGCAAAGATATCCGCAGCCGAAGAAGAATAAAATCGTGAGGTCGCGTTCAATACCGAACGGTAAGTGCATGTGATTTATGTTCAAAAGCCAACCGCAAAGAAGACCTTCTATGGACATCACGGCGAAAAAAAGTTTGGGGTGGACTTGCTTTTTCGACATCTCGTGAAGCAGGTAAAAAAGCAAGCTGACGGAATATAAAGTAAATACAAACCATAGCGGGCCCGCTCCGACTGAGGATTTTCCGGCGATGAAAATTTTTGCGATGTTCCAATAGATGTATTGCCATGTGTTGTTGATGTCGGGAATGGTGTTCACGACTGTCATCGTGGGGGCTTTCGGGAACAATGCAAAGTTGTAAACAATGGGGTCGATGGCGAAAAACAGGAATGAAAGGTAAAGGTAGGGAACTAACAGGACTCGCGTTTTATGGGTAAAGTAACTCTTAAAATTTGTGAAACGTTTTGTACTGAATAGAAATCCTGAAATAAAGAAAAATGCGGACATGCGGAGTGCGCTTAAATGCCACATTCCAAGGTGCGCGTTGGGAAAATTCTGCTCAATGTGGAACAGGCAAACGAGCAAAAGAACGAATCCCTTGAATTCGTCAATCCAGCCGATTCTTACCTGCCCGTTGTTGCTCATAACAAAGGTCCCTGAGCCTGCCGAAGGGTTAGTACCAACGTTTCTCGCTTGCAATGGTAGTCATCGGGCCGTGTCCCGGGAATACGACGGTTTCTGCCGGGAGCGTGAGGAGCTTTGATTTGATGCCGCTTACGAGGGCAAATTCGTCACCGCCGAAAAGGTCGCTGCGACCGCGGCTGCCTGCAAAAATGATATCGCCTGGAAAAAGGAGCGGCGGTACGTTATCTTGTCCGTTGACTTTGCCTGGATTCTCACAGAAGAAGGCGAGTCCACCGGGTGAGTGTCCCGCCACGTGAATCACCTGCAGGCGGATTTCTGCAATTTCGACGATGTCGCCTTCGTCAAGGTTTTTGCCGAGAGCGGGGGCTAAATCATTGCAGGGGAGCCCGAACATTTGTGCTTGTTCGTTTTGCAGGCCTAACAAAAATTCGTCATCTTTGTGCGCTTCGGCTTTGACACCAAAAGTGCGTTCTACGAATGCGTTCCCGAGCACGTGATCGAGATGCAAATGCGTGTTCAGATTGCGGCTGACTTTGAGGTTCTCCGACTTGATGTATTCAGAAAGTGCGGCCTGTTCGCGGGCATTGCTTGCGCTAGGGTCTATTAAAATCGTTTCTCCATTGCTGTTGCTCAAGACGTAAGCGTTGACACCAAACGGATTGAATACAAATTGATTGATTTTCATGATGAACCTCTTAACGTCTCTTTTTGCGCTTGCGCTTTAAACGTTCTCGCTTGACACTTTCCATAGAAACAGTGTGGAGAATGTCGAGAACGCGTTCGCGCGCATAAGATTTATTGAGTTTGCGGTGTGTGACAAAGTCGAGCAACAACACGCATAAAAGTAACAATCCTACAAAAATCGAAAGCGAAATTGGCCAAAGGTGTACGGAAAATTTTGCCGCGACAAGCCCGAATGCGGGAGGCATCAGAATTGAGCCAACGTAAGAACCTGCGAGCTGTATGCTAATCGCTTGGCTCGAAAGCGCTTCGCCAAAACGTGCTGGAGTTGCGTGAATGAGTGACGGGTAGACGGGCGCGCAGCCGAGGCCGAGCAGGCAAATGCAAACGGGCAACATCCATAGCGGAAGCGGGAGTGAAAGCACAAGGCATCCTGCGGCGACGATGAAAATTCCGGCGTAAATCAAACGATGGTCGGTAAATTTGATGGCGAAAAATCCACTCACAATGCGTCCAATCATCACGGATGCAAACATCAATGAAACGCATAGTGCACCGGTTTCGGGTTTGAATCCGCAGGCGGTCAGGTAGGTGCCGCACCATAGCCCTGTTGAAATTTCGAGTGACGAGTAAAAGAAGAATGTGAAGAACGAAAGCTTCATTCCCGGGACCCGGAGCGCTTCGCGAATGCTGATGTGCGGCGCGTTTACGGGTGATTTTGCTTGGATGGTGACGTTTTCCGATAGTCCTCCGCGGGCTTCCGTTTTTTTCCATAGCGGGAGTGAAATAAGAATCAATACGAAAATTGCAGCGAGGGCTGCGGCGACGTATTCGTAAGCCCCGCGCCAACCGCCACCGGTCAAAATCGATAACGAAAGGAGCGATGGCCCGAGTGTCGCTCCGATGCCCCAGCTTGCATGCAGCCAGTTCGTGTGCTTGGATTCAAGATAAACTGCAGCGAAGTTGTTCATCGCCACATCGACGGCTCCCGCGCCAATGCCCATGGGGATTGCCCAAAGGCAAAGAACGTTGAACGAGTCCGCAAAACCATAACCGATGGAGGCAATTGCTGTAAGCGCGATGCTGTAGGCAACGAGTTTTCCGGTGCCGAAAATGCGGAGAACTTTCGGTGTGCAAAGGCTGGAGACAATTGTCCCCAGCGAGGCGATAATGGAAAGTACGCCTGCCGCAGAAACCGGCGTTTTAAGGTCTAGATGCATTAAGGGCCAAGCGGCTCCGAGTATAGTGTCGGGGAGGCCGAGCCCAATAAATGCAACGTATATGACCACCAGCAAAAAAATCATCGAGGGAAATTTATAAAAAAGATTCCGGCTCGGAGGCCGGAATGACGAAAGCAAAAGATGTCAGAACGGAGGTTGGAATGCCGGAATCAAAAGATGCCGGAACGGAGGCCGGCGGCACTTCGGCTGGCTCAGTGACCTGATTTTCAGCCTCGTGCCTCATACCTCAAAGGGCCGTAAGGCCCGACCTCAGACCTATTACTCCTTTATGCTCCAGGTCGTGCCTTCTTTGGAGTCCTTGATGACCACGTTCATGGCGGCGAGTTCGTCGCGGATGCGGTCACTTTCGGCCCAGTTCTTGGCGGCGCGGGCTTCCTTGCGGGCGGCGATCAAAGCTTCGATCTTGGCGGTGTCAACGCCATCGTTCGCGCCCTTCTTGGCGTATTCTTCGCGCGGCTGGTCGAGCTTCAAACCGAAAATCTTGTCGAAGTCGGCAACGAGGGCGGCCTTTTCGCCGTCATCGATATCGCTCTTGAGCATCGTGTTCATGATGCCGAGTGCGCGAGGCATGTTCAGGTCGTCGCCGATGGCGTCCTTGAACTCGTTCTGGAATGCCTTGGCGGCTTCGCTTGTAATCGCGGTGGCCTTGCCAATCAGCGGGTCCGTCTTCTTGTGCAAACTCTTGAATGCTTCCTTGGCGCCGGTGAGGGCTTCCCAGGTGAAGTTCAGGTAGTTACGGTAGTGGCTGCCGATGGCGAAGAAGCGATAGTCGAGCGGGTTGAAGCCGCGGTCCATGAGGAGCGTAACCGTCAGGAATTCGCCGCTGGATTTACTCATCTTGCCGAACTTCTGCTCGGTGGTGCCGTCTTCAAGCTTTTCTTCGCTTGCAGTGCGGAGGAATTCGCCGTGCATCCAGAAGCGTGCGAATGGGACGCCGTTCGCGCATTCGCTCTGGGCGATTTCGTTGGTGTGGTGCACGCGGATGTGGTCCGTACCGCCGCAGTGGATGTCGAGCGTCGGGCCGTTGTACTTCATGGCCATGGCGGAGCATTCGATGTGCCAGCCGGGGAAACCTACGCCCCACGGGCTATCCCATTCCATGGCGCGCTTCTTGTCCTTCGGGCTGAACTTCCACAGGGCAAAGTCGGTGGCATTGTGCTTTTCGCCCATGTCGATGCGGCTACCCTTGCGGAGGTTTTCCACGTCGAGGCGGGCAAAATCGGCGTAGCGCGGGAACTTGAGGCTATCGAAGTAGATGCCGTCGCTGGTGCGGTAGGTGTAGCCTTTTTCTTCGAGGGTCTTCACCAAGTCAATCTGTTCCTGGATGTGCTGTGTTGCCGGCGTCCAGCGGGTCGGTTCCTGAATGTTGAGGCGATGCCAATCGGCCATGAAGGCGTCGGTGTAGAACTTCGCGATGTCCCAAACGGACTTGCCTTCGCGGGCGGCGCCCTTTTCCATCTTGTCGTCGCCGGAGTCGGCGTCGCTGGTCAAGTGGCCCACGTCGGTGATGTTCACGATGTGATTTACCTTGTAGCCGTAGTACTTGAGCGTACGGACCAAAAAGTCTTCGAAAATGTAGGTGCGGAGGTTGCCGATGTGGGCGAAATGATACACCGTCGGGCCACAACAGTACATGCGCACGGCGGGAACGCCTTCAGGAAGTGTGAAAATCTCTTTCTTACGCGATGCAGTGTTATAGAATTGAAGTGCCATAAAGCCTCCGGTTAAATGCGGCGCACCATGCGCCGAACGAGCGGCAATTTAGAATTTTTTGGAGTGGGCGGCAAAATAAAACTTAGTTTTTACAGCAGCTTTTTCAGCCCTTCGGCGTTCTTGAGTACGATTTTCCCGCGCTGGATTTCGACAAACCCCTTGGCAGCAAAATCCTTAAGCATGCGGGCGACCACCTCACGGGCAGAATTCACGTCGCGGGCGATTTCTTCTTGGGTTTTCTTGATTTCGGGCTTGCCAGTGCTTTGGTAGGCGTCAATGAAGTAAGCGGCGAGGCGCTGGTCGAATTTTTTGAAGAGCATCTGCTGGATGGCCCAAATCGTCTGCGAATAACGTTCTGTCTCCTGTTCAAAGACAAATGAACGCACGTAGATGTTCATTTCCATGAGCCTGGCTGTAACGGATGAAGGAATGACGAGTACGGTCGTATCTTCTTCTGCCGAAACGTTCGCTTCAAATGTCAGCTGGTGAATGACGCACGAAGCGGTTGAAACGCAGAACTCGCCTGCGTGGGCGCGGTAGAGCGTGATTTCGCGACCTTCATCGGAAATGAGGCTGATGCGGACCCCTCCCTTGAGGATGAGGATAATCCCGAGGCATGCGGAACGGTCGCTTGTTATGATTTGGTCCTTGTTGAAACTTTTTGTCAAGGCACGTTGCGACACGAGCGCCTTCTCTTCGGAAGAAAGGTTTGCCCAAAACGGAATCTTTGAAAGAATTTGGCTGATTGGCGTTGCGTTGAGTCTTGTAATCATAAAACGCTCCCTCTTGTAATATATAAAAGTTGGCTGTTTTGGTGTGTAGAGCGAGTCTGCCTTTTGTTATTTCTTAAAGCGAAGAACCCCGCGCAGCATTCACCGGCGGGGGTTATGGGTTGAGGAGACTAGATTAAATCATTTTCAAGATTTGGTCTTTCGGGCGGACGCCGACGGAGGAGTTCACAACTTTGCCGTTTTTCATGACGACGAGTAACGGAATGCTGGATACCCGGAACATGCTTGCAAGTTCGCTTTCTTCGTCAACGTTTACCTTACCGACTTTTACTTTGTCCTTGCTTTCCTCGGCAATTTCTGCGATGGTGGGCGAGAGCATACGGCACGGGCCGCACCACGGAGCCCAAAAGTCAATCAGAACGGGTTTGTCGGACTTGAGGACTTCTTGTTCAAAGTTGCCTTTGGTGATTTGTAATTCTGCCATTGTTTTACCTCTTTTTTCTTGTTTACACCTATATTTTAGATTTTGCGGTGCGGTAAAACTGTGACTAGGTTACATTAAAGAATTTTTTATAAAAATTTTTGAAAAAACTTCATGCGGGCGGGGCCCCAGCTCGGAGTTGACGCCTGCGGCGTCAGCGGCTTCACTCGGCCATATCGGCAAGCAAGCTTGCCGCTGCGGCACTCGTTTTGCACGCTACTGCGAAGAATGTTCCTTGGCCGACGCTTTAGAATCTTAAAAATGAAAAAGTCACACTTGTTGCTGTGACTTGCTTAAAAATGTTAGTATCTATTACTTAATAGATATTTTCTTGACAATGCTTGCGGAACTGTTGCTTACGCGGACTACGTAAAGGCCTTCGGCGATTGCGGAAAGATCTGCGCGACTTTTTTCGCACTTTGTACTAAATGTCGGGCGGCCTTGCATGTCAAAAACATCGACTTTGGCAGCCTTTCCCGCGGCAATTCCCGTTACAAATAGTGTGCGTCCTACGAGTTGCACAGACATGCCCTTCGGCGCAATAAACTTTTTAATAGCGATTATGGAATCCCCGCAACTCTCGTCTCCGCAATCTTTAGGCGGGTTGAGGATAGAATCTGGGTATGGCGACTTTACTTCAGAGGCGGGGTGCGCTTTTAGGCTTGCCATAACGCTGTCGAATGCGGGCTTCGGTTTGTATTGCTTATCAAAAAGGAGCGCTTGTGTTTTGCCTTGCTGCTCGTCGAGCCAGCTGTGTGCATCCGTCAATCCCCACATGACAAATTCGCCCATGTTCGGTTCTTCGAGGAATACGTCCATAAATTGGCGGTACAAATGTCCTTGCTTAGCGTAGTCGGAGGCTCCGAGACTGCCTGCCGAACCGTTCGGGAATCCGATATCGAGTTCTGTGATGTTCAGCGTAACGTCGAGTTCTGCAAGGGCTTTAGCAAGAGCTCGCACGTTTTGCGGTGTTGTTTCGTGTGCAATTTCAATGTGGGTTTGCGTTCCCACGCAAGTGATAGGAATGTTGTTCTTTTTCCAGCGCTTGACTTGCTCTACGACAAAGCTTGCCTTGGAACCCTCGCGGAGCCCCCATTCGATAGAATAGTCGTTGTAGCAAAGTTCAGCGTTAGGATCGGCTTCGTGCGTCCACACAAATGCAGAATCCAAAAATTCAGCGCCGATGCCTTCGTACCAAACAGAATTTGTGGAGCGCCAATCGGCATTGTAATCATCGTTCACGGCTTCGTTGACCACATCCCATTCGGCAACTTTTCCTTTGTAGTGCCTAACGACGTTCATGATATGATTTTTGAGGATGGCAAGTAGCTTTTCTTTTTGCCCGCTATAGTTGTTTACCCAATTGGGAACTTGGCTATGCCAGGCGAGTGCATGACCGCGTACGCGTATGCCGTTTGCCTGTGCGTATTCGACCATCTTGTCGCCTTTTTCGAAGTTGAATACGTTTTCGCTCGGCTCGGTGGCGTCGAATTTCATTTCGTTTTCGGCGACGACAACGTTGAATTGCTTTTTATGGATTTCTTCGAATTCAGGTTCTATGGCGTCATTGAACCATTCGCTGTTCAAGATAGTACCGATAAAACGTCCGCGTTCTTTGGCGAGTTCTCGAATGGTTTCATCTGCGGCATTGGCGTTCATGAAGCCCGCGCCCAAAATTGCGGCACCTAGCGCAATACGTGACAAAGAATGAATCTTTCTCATTTTTTCCTCTTTACCCATTTACACCAACCCGAAAGATATATAAAACGTTTACGAAAGTCAAATAAAAAGGGACTAGGAAAAATCCTAGCCCCTAGTAATTAAGAGGTGAAATCTATTTAATGGAAACTCGTTTGATTAAATTCGAGAATCCGCTTTGCACTCGTACCACGTAAAGGCCTTCGGCGATTGTGGATAGGTCAAAGACGCCCTTGTTGTTTTCTGCGCTAAAGATGGGGCGACCCTGCATGTCGAAAATATCCACTTTGGTAGCCTTTGCTCCGGTCACGAACAGAGTGCGGCCTGCGATATGCATGGAAATATTGCTCGGTGCGATGAATGGCTTAATGGCATCTGTCGTATCTTTTTTCGTTGAATCCTTGACCGTAGAATCTTTCTTGGTCGAATCGTTGACCACGGAATCCTTCTTAGAGGTGTCCTTGGGCGGCTCGAATGTCTGGAGTCTCACCAAGATACTGTCGAATGCGGGCTTCGGTTTCAAATTGTCGTCATAGATAAGGCCTTTTTGTCTGTTCAATCCGCCTAGCCAACTCCATTTATCAGAAACGCCCCAAATGAGGTAAGTGTCCGCATTCGGTTCTTCGAGGATGATGTCCAGGTATTGACGGAAGGTCTGTCCCTGGCGTTCAAGGTCTTTTTTGCTGACGTTGATGCCGCTCTTGAATCCGATATCAAGTTCTGTAATTTTCAGCTTGACATTGAGTTTTGCGAGTTCCTTGGCGAGAGAGCGGAGGCTGTCCGGCGAACCGATAAAGTGCTTGTCGGTGGTGGTGTCTTCCACGTGGGTCTGGGAGCCAACGCAATGGATAGGAATGCCGTTCTTGACCCAGCGTTTCACCTGTTCCAGCAAGAAGCCGGCCTTGGCTTTCGGATTGACGCCCTGTTCAAGGTTGTAGTCGTTATAGCAAAGTTCGGCGTCGGGATCGACTTCGTGAGTCCACACGAATGCAGAGTCGATGAATTCAGGACCGATACCCTGGTACCAGACGGATTGGGTGCGCCACTGGGGTTCGTTATTGCTGATGGCTTCGTTTACCACATCCCATTCGTCAATCTGACCTCTCCAATGTCCGACGACATTTTTAATGTGGTTCTTGAGCACGGAAAGCAACTTTTGCTTGTTGCCCTTGTAGTTGTTGACCCAGTTCGGAACCTGGCTGTGCCAAGCAAGAGCATGGCCGCGCACACGCATGCCGTTTGCTTTGGCGTACTTGAGCATTTTGTCGCCATTGTTGTAGTTGAAACGGTTTTCTTGCGGTTCGGTGGCGTCAAATTTCATCTCGTTTTCGGCAACGACGATATTGAATTGTTGCTTGTGAATCTGTTCGTAATTGCCTGGTAGCCCGCCGCTGAACCATTGCGAATTCAGAATTGCGCCGATGTAGATGTTATTTTTTTCGGCTAGTGATCTAAGGGTTTCGTCTGCGGCGAAAGCGTTTGAAATGCCTGCGCCTAAAAGGGCTGTGCTAAACACAAGACCCGCCAAAGCATGAGCCTTTTTCATTTTGTACTCCTCTAGTAATCCCTAATCCAATTAAAATCCCGTATAGAAAATAAATAAAAAGAAGAACAAAAGATGTAAACAAAAATATGCGAGACCGTAAGGGAACAAATTAATGGAGGGGCTATATAGGGGTGTTTTGGAATATTATTTTCTATATGCTACAAGTGTAGCATATAGAAATGTTTTGTAAATTTTATTGCTTATAATTTGTGATTTTTGATAGAAAATTGATGTTTTGTTGCATAAAAGTATTGACTTCTTCGGACTGCTGTTGTATATTTACGGTTGTGAAAATGGTGAAGGAGACGTTTATGAAACGAATGGTGTTGCCTCTTGGAGTGTTGCTTTTTATAATCGCTTGTGGCGATGATTCATCTAGTGCAAATTATCAATGGGCAGAAAATGGCTCGTCGAGCGAAGATGTTCAAGAATTATCTAGTTCTTCATGGATTGCTTCGAACTCTTCGAGTTCTCACAATGACGTGAAAAATTCATCGAGTTCGATTTCCGAGAAATCCTCAAGTTCATCCCGTCGTTCCGGGCCCGATCCGGAATCCTCTTCGAGTGTCGCAGTATCTTCGTCGAGCATCGCGATGTCTTCAAGCTCTCGCAATGACGTGAGCAGCTCTTCGAGCGTAGAAGTTTCTTCGTCCAGTGCCGCAGTTTCTTCGTCGAGTGTCGCAGAGTCTTCATCGAGCGTTGTTGCATCTTCCTCCAGCGTTGAACTTTCATCTTCCAGTGAAATCCTTACGGATCCTTCGAAAATTTTTGAAATGCGAGTCCCGAAACTGGATGCTTACACATGCGAGGAAAAAGTAAATTGGGGTGAACGCGTTTTTACAGGAACATTTTCGCAGATTGATTTTGTATGCACTTACGATTACGATGGCGAAAAAGGTTTCTTGTATGTGCAGTTAAATCCTACTTCTTGTGGGTTGGCGCTTTCCTTAATACCTGGATATGATGTTGAAAAAGCGGAATTTTATGTCAATGGAAAATTTGCGGATGTATCGGATGTCAAGTATGAATGGGGTGGAAATCATCATGTGCAAAAGTTGTGGTTTACATACAAAGGCAAAGTATTCCGTTACGGACAATCATCGTTGGGATGGGGAGGGCGCCCATGTCAAGGAATGGACTGCTTAAATGTCTTTGAATCGGATAAAAAAACTTATGTCGCGAATGGTTGTGACGAACAGCGCTCTATTCCTATTGTATGTAACGGAGTGGATCCAGATAAACAAATTGAAGAACAAGTTTTTGACTTTACGGATAAATTCGAAGTTTGCGAAGGTGATCCACGAACTCGAGGAAATGATTAACGCTTGTTGTGCAGTGGTTGTTTTTATAAAGAGTTGGAGCATTTAGGCTGTTGGCGAGGTATATTATTATGAAAATCTGTAAATTGTTGTTCAGCGGCGTTGCTGTTTTCGTTATTGCATGCGGTGACGATTCTTCGAGTGCGTCTGACGCTTTGTCCGAAAATCAGTCCAGTTCATCTGCGTGGATTGCTTCGAGTTCTTCAAACTCTCGCAATGACGTGAAAAATTCATCGGGTTCGATTTCCGTGAAATCTTCAAGTTCTTCTGCAAAAAGATTGTCGGGAGAAGTCTCTGGCGATCCGCTGCAAATTTTCAAAACGAGGGTCCCGAAAAAAGCGGTTTATCACTGCGACTTAACGCAAGAAATAGGTGGCTTCGAAGGCGATTTCGACCAGAAAGATTGGATTTGCTCTTTTAAGTATGCGGGTATGGAAGGCTATGTTTATGTGCAATCTTCGCCTACGGGGTGTACTTCGCATTGGGGCTTTTACCCTGATATTGGGGTCGATTCGGCCGTGTTCTATGTCAACGGAAAGTATGAAACGCTGAATGACGTGACTTATGATTGGGGCGGAAATCACCATAACGATTCGTTCCGCTTTAGCTATGACGGCAAAGTGTTTGAATATTCCCGTTCTTCAATAAATGGTTTTGCTTTTCGTCCTTGCCAAGAAATGGATTGTCTCAAAGTTTATGAGGCCGATGGTACAACGCTTATAGAAGACGGTTGCAATTTTAATAGTGATGATTTAAGCAAAGTTCGGCAACTGCCGATTGTGTGCCGTTTTGCTAATTTAGAAGATGGTTCGTTTGGTGATTTTACAGACAATTTTGAACTTTGTCCGGGCGATAGTCGTTTGCCTAATTAATGTAGAATAGTTTGTTAGGAGTTTAGAATGCATTTGAGGCGTTTTTCATATGTTCAATTCTTGCTTGCGTCGCTGATGGCTGCGTTATTGGCGTGTAGCGATGATAATCCAACTTTCGTTTTTCCTTGTGATGAACAATCTGGAGAATGTGGCGATGCAATTTCTAGTTCGTCTCATCTCGGGCCCGATCCGGAGTCCTCAAGTGAAATTGCTTCATCTTCTAGCGATTCTCCGCTTCCGGTCTTTATCCAGAACGATGATCAATATACGGGCTTTTATAAGCAAGACGGTTATGAGGCGTTCCGTAAATTGTCGTATACGTCCAAAACAGAAATGGGCGCGAGCTATTTGGTAAAAATACTTATTAGCGATTTTGGTACGGATTCTGCCGAAGTTCATTTTATGAACTCGAAGAAGTTCTTTTATCATTACGATTTTGCGGAAATGGTGTTGGGTGAAACTCGCTCGCTTGCTGTTTTCAATCAGGAAACTTATTTCAGTGCGGAGAAAAATACTGTCGCTGGAACGCTTGCGTATTACGCCTCTGTGGATTCCATGATTGCATTGACGTTTTTCCCGACGGATTATATTACGCCTGTGCAAGTCGCTGCGGTTTATAAATTGGTTCAAGAACGATTGCTTTTCCTCAATTCAAAAGGTGCAAAGAACCGGCTGTTCTATATGCCGGCGGGCTCGACCGCTGAGAGGGCTGCTGCTGAATATGCCAATGAATTTAAAAAAGCGGACATTCTCGTCTTTACGCATGCGGAACTTTTTGGTGATATTCCGTATCAGATTATGAATACGGGAACGGCTTACGGCACGCTCCGCAAGCTCACCGCAGCAGAACTTGATACGGCAATTGTCTCTTCGCATGACATTCTGATTTTCGAAACGCTCCCTGCCGAAATTCCGCTGGTTGCGGCCACTATCACTAAAGACGCGCAGACGCCGCTTTCGCATGTGAATCTTGCCGCTCAAGCCCGCAAGACGCCGAACATTGCCTTTAACGGGAACGAACTCCCCGATAGTTTGCTTGCGCTTTGCGGAAAGCTGGTGAAACTCGATGTCAAGGCTAAC
Organism: Fibrobacter succinogenes; assembly: GCA_902776765.1. GTDB lineage: Bacteria > Fibrobacterota > Fibrobacteria > Fibrobacterales > Fibrobacteraceae > Fibrobacter > Fibrobacter succinogenes_N. Next base: position 16,745 of record CACYRP010000054.1, on the reverse strand, counting down.
TCCTACACGGTGGGCGAAACTTTGCTTGAAGAAGCTCAAGCATTCTGGAATAAGAATGTGCGAAACCCGATAACACTTACTTATGACTTGTCTGATTCGGGATTCATCGATTTTGCAAATCTCAATTTTAAGTCATCAAAATCGGTGGGCGTAAAAGCGGCAAATCTTGCGGAACTCCATAAGCTGCTGCCTGAAAATTCTCCAGATGGTTTTGCTGTGCCGTTCTATCATTACAGCCATTTTATGGATTACGCTCAAGTCACAGAGGAACTGTGCGGACGCTCTTTTGAGGATTGCGGAAAAGAAAGTCGTGCGTCTGAAATTTGTACGCAAGTGAAGAATGCCTGTATAAGCACCCTGAGCTCGCCGAAGGGCGCAGCATCCAAGGTCGCTGAACAAGGTCGAAGCGAGCCTGCCGAAGCTCCACAAACATCGCTCCGAAATTACATCACAAACATTATCGCTCGTGATGATTTTAAGACCGATACGCGCCTCCGCGAAGCGATGCTCGACAACATCCGTTACATGTTCAAGCATATTCCCGTTGAAAAATCTTTTGGTAATGCTTTAGATGCTAAAGTTCGTGAACTTTACGGCGAAGCGGGTGTGCGTTTGCGTTCGAGCACGAATTCCGAGGATTTGGAAGACTTCAACGGTGCTGGGCTTTACAAGTCCGTCAAAGCGACGGCTCGTGAAAAGGATTTGCCCTCTGATGAAATTCGCAAGGTGTGGGCTTCGGTGTGGAGTTTTAAGGTGTTCGAGGAACGGACTCTTTGGAACATCGACCACATGTCCGTTCAAATGGCTGTCGCAGTTCATGAAGCCTATCCGGACGAAGTGGCGAATGGGGTCATCATTACACAGAACATCGCGGATTATTCGGTCGCAGGCATTTACGCAAATATCCAAGTGGGCGAAACGTCGATTACGAATCCCGAGGGCGGTGAACTCCCGGAAATCATTTCGATTATTCCGTCTCCGCCGCCGGCTCGTGGCGTGCAGAGTGTGTTGTTACAACATTCTTCGCTGAGTCCCGATTCGCTGATTCTCACCGATGGCGAAATTTACCGGCTATACCAATTTGTTCAGAGAATTCAAAACCGTTTTGCGGAACTTTACAACGTATATTCCGATGCTCTTGCCCTTGACATAGAATTCAAGGTGATGGGGGAGGAACGCAAATTGATTTTTAAACAAGTTCGCCCGTATATTCTTTAAGGGGTATAGATATGAATTTGTATAAAGTATTGCCGGTTTGCTCGTTGCTTTTTATTGCTTGCTCTGATGAAAATTCCGATAGTATATTCAACGCGGAATCTGAAAATTTAACAAGTTCCTCATGGATTGCTTCGAGTTCTTCGAACTCTCGCAATGACGTGAGTAGTTCTTCTCAAAACGTCGCCCAAAGCTCCAGCGAGTGCTCCAGTTCATCCCGTCATTCCGGGCCTGACCCGGAATCTTCCAGTTCCTCATGGATTGCTTCGAGTTCTTCGAACTCTCGCAATGACGTAAATAGTTTATCAAGTATTCGCAATGACGTAAATAGTTCATCAAGCATTGTTGCCCTTTCTAGCTCTGCGATTCTTGCGGCGTCCTCGTCATCTGCGATGGTTGCCGTGTCGTCCAGCAGCGATATGCTCGCAGACCCGACGAAACTTTTTGATATCCGCGTTCCAAATCAGGAAGCTCTTTTCTGTATGGACAGCACTGCATATACGGTGTTTAAAAGATATGTTGAAGAAAAAGATCTCATTTGTAGCTTTAAATATGATGGCGAAGAAGGCTTTGTGTATGTGCAGAGTAATCCGGCAAAATGCATCGGAAGCGAGCTAACCCCTGTATATGATGTTCATAAGGCGGAATTTTTTGTCAACGGTTCCAAACAAGAAATTACGGATGTGAAATACTACGGTGGCGGATCGCATGGAACTTATTCAATCAGGTTTGCATACAAAGGCAAAGTCTTTGATTACGGTTATTCTACGATGGGCATGGGCGGTCGCCCTTGCCAAGATGTCGATTGTATGAACGTTTATGAAGCTGACGGAAAAACTCTTGTCCAAAATGGATGCGTTAATAGAGAACGCTCGCTTCCGGTAGTCTGCCGCCATGCTAAAAAAGATGGAACTTTTACCAGTTTCGAAGATACTTACCACATTTGCGAATATGATATTTTTGGGGATTAACTCTCGCTCTGCTTTGCTTTGAACTGTTGCCTTTTAAAGTACAAAATTTTCGCCATTACAGCCAAGATAATAACGTATGGCAGCATCAGAACAACTCCGAGAAATCCGCCGCCCACTAGTATTATAAAAGAACCAATGGCAAAAATGGGAATAAATGGAGTCAGCAGAATATAGAATGCCTTTGTATCGCTAGATGTGAAGAATAGGTAATTGTAGCTGAGAATGCAGGTCCCTGATAAAAAGAGTATGATTATAGATAAAAAAATGAAAAATATAAGGAGGTCATCCCCGGTGGAGTGTGTTGGTTCATCGAAGAGGAATGGAATGAGCAATAATAAGGGTATGGATGAAGATACGATTGTGGCTATTTTGAATCTTTTTGCGGCTTTGCTGGCTTGAGTAAATAAGTCTTTATTTTGCGGTAGCTCGGATGCTTGCCGCTCTTTTTTTGTTATTGCCCATCCGAAAATAAATACGAACAGTGCAAAAATGAAAAATAGGACGATAATAAATTCCATGGGACTCCTTCGTTTTAAAAATAAATATCTTTTCATTGAAAAGTTTAATTTGGAGGTAGTTATGTCCCGTTCCTTGAAACTTGCACTCGCTGTGTCAGCGGTATTTGCCGCGTCGGCGATGCTCTCCGCTTGCAATAAGCAAGAAGCTGCTCTCTCTAAATCGTTGTCCGAAGGTAACACGGATGTAGCTGTGCAAGCATCCAAGTCTGTGGTGGTTTATTTCTCGCAGACGGGATCGACCAAAAAGTTGGCTCAGGTTTTCAAGGAAGCCCGCAATGCAGACGAGTTTGAACTCCAGCTGGTAAAGCCTCTCCCTTCGACTTACGATAGCACGATTGCCGAAGTCCGTGCCGAACGTGAAAGCAAGCAGTGGCCCGCTCTCGTGAACGCAAAGCTCGACGTTGACAAGTACGATACCGTGTTCCTCGGTTATCCGATTATGTTCGGGACGTTTACGACTCCGATTTACACGTTCCTCGAAGCGAATGATTTGAGCGGAAAGGTCGTGGTGCCCTTCTGCACTTATGGTAGCGGCGGTCGCAAGGCAAGTGCGAACGAACTCAAGACTCTTGAACCGAATGCCAACGTGACGCTTGCTTATGGAATTTCTAACAAGCGAATCAATGCCGAAGGCGGTATCGAAACGGCTAAGGCCGAAGTCGCTGCGTTCTTCGGAAATCTCGAAACGGGCAAGACCGAAGAAATGCTCATGGGCGGCTATTCGGAACAGCGTCCGCTTACAGCTGAAGATTCTGCCGCATTTGCCGAAGCGACGAAGGATTACGCTTACTTGGGCTTGAAGCCGCTTAGCGTTTCTTCGCAAGTGGTTGCTGGCATGAACTACCTCTTCGTTTGCGAAATGAAGGCTTTCGGTGGCCCCGCAACGCAAACGAACGTGAAAATTTTCAAGCCGCTTCCGGGCCGCGGTGAAGCAGAACTCATCGGCGTGGAAAAGTAAACAAGATGGCGGATCAGGTCCGCCATGACGTTGCGAGTATCAAATATGATTCCACAAGTGGATTCCTGCTTGATACTCTTGCACGTCATTGCGAGCAAAGCGAAGCAATCTATTATAGCATAATGAAATACATATCATCTATCCTCTTCTTAGCACTCGTTGCATCTAGCGCATCTCTTGCTGCCCCCAAAGCAAAAAAGCAAGAGCTCAAAGATCCGCGCGATAAGCAAAAGTACCGCCTTGTCAAAATTGCCGATCGCACTTGGATGGCGGACAACTTAAATTATAATATGCCCGGCAGCACGTGCTATAGGGAAGACGAAGACAACTGCATGGTCTATGGTCGCCTTTACACATGGGAGGCTGCGAAGTCTGCGTGCCCCGCTGGATATCGCTTGCCGACAAACGAAGACTTCGAAAGTTTGTGGAAAGCCGCCGGTGGCGACTTCAATGCCGGCTATTTGATCAAGGCAAATTATGGATGGTCCGGCGAAACGAACGGAAACGATACGCTCAAGTTTAGCGCCATGCCGGCGGGCAACATGTTCGATGACGGAACATACGGCAATGAAAGCAAGTTCGCATTTTTCTGGAGCGCAAACGTTGAAGGGAACGAAGCTTCGGTGTGGTATCTTTCGTCAAAGTCCATGGGCTTTAGCTACATGATGAAACCGAAAGCGTTTGGGTTCTCGGTGAGATGTGTGCAGTAAGCGGATAGCTTCAGATTCTATCTTGCATAATCCTCGTCGTTAGGCGGGGATCTGTTTTTTTTAATGTCATCCCCGCTTTTTTGTCATGCCCGCGTAGGCGGGCATCTCCTATTTTTAGAAAATAAGTTATTTTAGGGTTTAGAAATTCATGGATGAATTAAATTTTAGGGTTTAGAAATTCATGGATGAATTAAAGCCCGAAGAACAAGCTCGTGTTTTGATAGATGAAATGCTCGCCGCAGCCGGCTGGGCAGTTGTTCCTCGTTCTGAATATTTGGATGTTCCGCATGCACAGGCGGTCACCGAGGCTCTGACTAAAGGAAATAACGAAGCGGATTATCTGCTTTTCTTGGATGGAAAGGCTATTGGTGTTTTAGAGGCTAAGCGTGCCGAAAATTCTTTAGGTGGAAAAGTTGCTGAACAGACTGCAAAATATTCTGCAGGGGCGCTTCCTTGGTACCAAACATGGACAAAACCTTTGCCATTCCTTTTCATGTGTAATGGCGACAAGTTGCTGTTCTGCGACCGAAGGGATTTCGCTGCTGGTGAGCCTTTGGAGTTCCTTGAACTTAAAAAGATGTTCACGCCGAAGGAAGTTGCAATCCGTGCGGAACTTAAATCTGAATTTGCAAAAATGCCTGCAATTCCTGCAGTGCAGACAAAGAGCAAAGCGGGATTGCGCCAATGCCAGTACGATGCAATTTGCAACTTGGAACTGAGTTTTAAGCATGGCAAGAAGAAGGCTTTAATTGTTCTTGCCACGGGTGCCGGTAAAACATTTACCGCATGTACCGCAGCATATCGTTTGCTCAATTACACTCCGGCAAAAAAGGTCTTGTTCCTGGTAGATCGTAATAATCTCGGCAAGCAGGCTGAAGGTGAGTTTGGAACGTACAAATTGACGGAAACGGGAATCCCGTTTAGCGATGAGTATGTAGTTCAGCGTCTCCATGATGTGAAGGATATTGAAAAGTCCCATGTGGTGATTTCTACCATTCAGCGTCTTTATGCGGTTTTGACCGGACAGACTTTAGTTGATTCCGATGATGATGAATCGGAACTGGATGATACGGACTCGAAAAATCAGACCACGGTAAGTATTGAACTTCCGCAAGATTTGAAGGTTGCAAGAGATGCCTTTGATTTGATTATTGTGGATGAATGTCATCGCTCCATTTATGGCAAATGGAAACAGGTGCTAGACTATTTCAACACTGCTCGTGTCGTTGGATTGACCGCGACTCCGACTGATGAAGCCTACGCTTTCTTCAACAAGAATAAGGTGGTGGAATACACTCTTGAAGATTCTGTTCGTGATGGAGTGAATGTACCTGCGCGTGTATTTCGCATCAATACTTTGGTCAGCTCTCAGGGTGGAACTATTACTCAAGGGGAACATGTAGAACGTATTACCTTGTTGAATGGTTCCAAGCAAAAGAAAATCCAGAAAGAAGACCAAAAGTACGAAAGTACCGAATTGGATCGCAGTGTCGTGAACCCGGCACAGATTAGGCTCGTAGTTGACTCCTTTAAGCAATCCATTTACTCATCGCTTTATCCAGAGCGATTGAGTGATGATCCTGTTCGCAATTGGAAGTATATCCCCAAGACGCTTTTCTTTGCAAAGACGGATCGCCATGCCGATAACATTGTGAATGCGATTAAAGAATCCTTTGCAGTAGAATTTGAAAAGGCTGGGCTTAAACTCCCTGAAAAGTTTGTGCAGAAGATTACCTGTAAAGCAGGTAATTCCAACCATCTCATTCAAGATTTTAGAAACGAACGCGAGTTCCGTATTGCAGTGACGGTGACGCTTGTGGCGACTGGTACGGATGTGAAACCCTTGGAAGTCCTCGTGTTTATGCGCGACATCAATTCTCCGGTGCTTTATACGCAGATGAAGGGTCGCGGTTGCCGAACGATGGACGATGACAAGTTTCAGCTAGCAACACCGAACGGAACGAGTAAGGATTGTTTCTATTTGGTCGATGCCGTTGGCGTTACCGAACACGAAATGAAGCTTCCGGGAGCGTCTAGTAAGACGGAATTCCATAAAACTTTGAGCTTTGAACGATTGATGGAACGCTTGGCTCATGGTGAAGTTCCTGATGAACACCTGAATTTGTTTGCGGGCTATCTCTCGAAAATAAACAACAAGGCCGAACAAGAAGATTTGAGCGAAGTAAACAAGTTGCTAGCTCCGACATCCCTGTATTTCTTTGTAAGTCGAATTTATGATGCCCTCACTGGCAAGCAAGAGTTCTTGACACATCCTCTGCCGGAGTACAAGGATATCAACGATGCGAATTCCGAACGCAAGGAATTGATTTCTGCCGTCATCAACAATGTTAAGGTTCGCAAAGTTCTTCTTGAAATCAATCGAGGTTTTATCAAGGTTCAGCAAGAAGGTACTGATACTTTGATTTATGCGGGTTTCAGCATTGATGAATCTAAAAAGTATGCGGAAATCTTCAAGGAATTTATCGAGCAGAATCGCGATGAAGTAGAAGCCCTTCGCATTATCTACAACAGCGAAGATGTTGCCATTACCTACGAGATGCTTTCGGATTTGAAGTGTAAACTTGAAAAATTTAATCCAATGCTGAACGAGAAAAATCTTTGGACTTGTTACAAGACATTGTCGGTGAACAAGGTGGGCAAGGCTGGGAAAGTCAAGGACCTTGAAAAAGACGAAGTTGGCCTTTTGACGAACCTTATACAGTTGGTGCGTTACGCTTTGGGGCTAAAAGAGTCGCTTTATTCTTTGCAAAGTACTTCTGCAAGCCTTTTTGAATTATATTGCGGTCAAAACCAGCGTGTGTTGAGCGAAGATCAAAAGCAAGTGCTTAAGAGGATTGCCCAGTATGTAGTGCAGAATGGTTGCGTCTCGGCGCCAATCCTGATGCAGTATGAAAAGCCTCTATTCTTGCAGGCTGCAAAATTCTTCGGCCCGCAAAATGTTAATACAGAAATTCAGAACTTGACAAAGTTCATGTTCCAGTAAAGAAAAATGAAAAAACAGATTGAAGTAAAATCCGAAACGACATTGACAAAAAAGGTCTGGAATATGGCCGATGTGCTGGCGGCGGCTGGCGTGGGCTTTACCGACTACATTATCCAGCTGACTTACTTGCTGTTCCTGAAAATGGATGCAGAAAAGGAATCCTACGGATTGGGTAGTGCTATTCCCAAGGGCAACCGCTGGAAAGATTTGCTTTCTCTTGATGGTCCTGATTTGCAGGCCAAATATGAAAAAATTCTTGATACGCTCAAATCCAAGGATGGCCTGATTGGTGCAATCTTTACCGAGGCACAGAACAAGATTCAAAAGCCCGCCATGCTTAAAAAGCTCATCAATATGATTGATGAAGAAAACTGGTTCAGCATGGAAGGCGACATCAAGGGCGCTATTTACGAAAGCATCCTTGAAAAGAATGGACAAGATAAAAAGAGTGGTGCAGGGCAGTACTTTACTCCGCGTCCGCTCATTAATGCCATGGTCGATGTTGTGGCTCCACAAATCACGGAAACCGTTGCAGACCCCGCTTGTGGAACGGGCGGCTTTTTGCTCGCTGCATACGATTATATGAAGCGCCAGAGCAACGATATCGAAAAGTTGAAGTTCTTGCAGACAAAGGCTCTTAGCGGTAATGACATCACGCCTTTGGTGGTGACCTTGGCGAGCATGAACCTTTACTTGCACGATGTCAGCCCGGATACGACTCCTGTCAAGTGCGTTGATTCCTTGGAACACGAACCTGAACATTTGGTGGATGTCATTTTGGCGAATCCTCCTTTCGGAACGCGTCCGGCAGGTAGCGTGGATATTACCACCATGCGCACCGACTTGATTGTCACGACGACCAACAATCAGCTGAACTTTTTGCAGCACATGATGCTAATGCTCAAGGATGGTGGCCGTGCGGGTGTGGTGTTGCCGGATAATGTTCTCTTTGCAGATGGTGCGGGTGAAACGCTCCGCAAAAAACTTTTGACCGAGTTCAACCTCCACACAATCCTCAGACTCCCCACGGGAATTTTCTACGCGAACGGCGTTAAGGCAAATGTGCTATTCTTTGTCAAGGGAAGCCCCACCAAGGAAACTTGGTTCTATGATTACCGTACAGGCGTCAAACACACGCTTGCGACAAGACCCTTGAAACGTAGCGATCTTGACGATTTTGTGAGTTGCTACAACGCAAAGAACATCGCAAAGCGCAAGGAAACCTGGAGCGATGAAAACCCGACCGGACGCTTTCGCAAGTATGATGTCAAGGAACTCCTGGCCCGCGACAAGACGAGCCTCGACATAACTTGGATTAAGGACAAGGACGATATTGAAGACGTAACGCTTGCCGATCTTTTTACAAACATCAAGGACGAAGCGAAGGAAATTGCCGCCCACTCCGAAAAACTCGCCAAGATGCTCAAGGGAATCGACGGATGAACACGAAACTCCTGAAGCAAAAAATCCTTGACCTTGCCATTCGCGGAAAACTCACGCAACAACTCAAAAGCGACGGCACCGCAGCTGATTTGTTGAAAGAAATATGCGATAGGACTCAAGAAAAAACGTCATTGCGAGCGAAGCGCGGCAATCCATCGCCCCAAACAATAATTCCCCTCGACAAAAACGAGGCGCCCTTTGAAATTCCTGCAAATTGGGAATGGGTGAGATTGGGAGATTTATGCAAGGCTTCTAGTGGAAAGACTCCGTCAACTTCTCAAAAAGAATTTTGGAATGGAAATGTTCTTTGGGTTACATCAAAGGATGTAAAACAAAAATATATTGATTCGACACAAATTTGTTTAAGTGATTTAGGGGCTAGTTCTATGCAGTTGTATCCCCCTAAAACAATGATTATTGTTGGTCGAAGTGGAATCTTGAGGCATTCATTACCCGTTGCTATTTTGAAAAAAAGCGCGACAGTTAATCAAGATTTAAAGGCTTTGGTTTTTAAAGATAATAGGATTGTAGAGTTTATTTACGCTGTTATCAAAGGTATGGAACAGCATTTATTGCATGAATATAAGAAAGCGGGAACAACGGTAGATAATCTTAATTTTGATCTATTCTTGACAGCACCAATCCCGCTCCCTCCTTTAGCGGAACAACAACGTATTGTCGCAAAAATTGAAGAAGCCTTCGCCGAAATCGATGCCATCGAAAAGAACAAGGAACTTCTCAAAACCCATATCAAGCAAACCCGCCAAAAAATCCTTGACCTCGCCATCCACGGCAAACTCGTCCCCCAAAACAAATCCGACGAACCCGCCAGCGTTTTGCTAGAACGAATAACACGTGATAACCCCCATTATGAGAAGATAGAGGACGAACCTTTCGAAATACCCGAAAATTGGGCATGGTGTAGGCTGAGAAATTTGTCCGAATCAATACAGTATGGCTATAATGCTCCCGCAAAAGATTCTGGACGTATAAAAATGGTCCGCATTAGCGATATCCATGAAAATGAGGTGGAATGGGATTCTGTTCCTTATTGCGATATTGACGATAAAGAAATTCAAACATATCTGTTAAAGAAAAACGATATTTTATTTGCCAGAACCGGTGGAACAGTTGGAAAATCTTTTATTGTCAGCAATTTACCTGAAGATGCCGTTTATGCAGGCTATTTAATACGAACAAGATATGGGAAAAATGCAAATGCTCAATATATGAAGTACTTCATGGAAAGCAACTTATATTGGGAGCAATTAAGAGATGGCTGCATAGCAACAGCACAACCGAATTGTAACGGAAAAACATTAGGCAAAATGCAAATACCGCTTCCTCCGCTTAATGAGCAATCTCGGATTGTAGCGAAGATTGAAGAACTATTTTCTACGCTAGACCAAATGGAGAGAAATCTCGTTTAACGAGGCAAAGATTTCTTCTATTTTGTTCACGATTCTTTTTTGCTCCGCCAAAGGTGGGAGTGGAAAATACATATCACATATAGCCTTGCTGCTGATATTAGGTTGAGCTCCACCATATGCTTGTGCAAGAATTTCCTCTCCCTGCGATTGCAAGAATAAATCTCTATAGCTATGTGTTAGAACATTTTCATCTTTTACTTTAATATTTCCCACACGTTGGTTTAAATAAGCTTTTTGGTCGTCTTTATAAATTCCCATTTTCCCAGTAGTTGCTCCAGACATTGCTATAAGCAAGTCACCTTTAACAACTTCAAAATTTGATCCCAGCGTGTCTTTTGAATAAACGCAATTTAACAAATCAACGGATCCATAGCCAATATTTGAAATTCTTATAATGGGTATCCCCTCTGTTTCAAACTTTTTGCTATTAAACGCAAAGCCATTAAAAAAGACGCATACATCTCCCAACTTAATCCATTCCCACGAATCCGGTATTTCAAAGGGAACATCGGTTAACTTCTCATAATGGGGGTTATGCCTTACATTTTTTTTTCAGGAAAAATTCCAAACCTCTTGACAAATTTTTAAATTAGTGTATATTTGTGCAGTGGTCCGTTTTTTATAGCATGTAAACGGAGTGAGGTAGTATATGAGCAAGCAGAATGTGTCGACTTTTACCGCATCAAAATCAGCCGGCAAACTCTATTTTTCCCTAATTTCTGGTGTCAAAATGCCGCAAATTTGCTCAATTTGCGAAAAAAGTGCTTATTACATGGCGGAAAGTGGGGTGAAAAGTACACTTTCCGCAGTGCAATCGGGCATTTTTGGCGAAATTCGCTCAATTATCGGGCGTCATGAGGAGAAAAAAGTTCTCCAAAGGTGTGTGGATAGTGAAAGAGCTGAGTTTGTCGCGATATATGGTCGCAGGAGAATCGGCAAGACTTTTCTGGTAAAGCAGTTCTTTGAAAGCTCATTTGATTTTTATACGACTGGAGTCTATCAGGTCTCTCGTTCTGAACAATTGAAAAATTGGCAAAAGCAATTACTGAAATACAGTAAACACAGAAGGAACACGCCTAAAGATTGGTTTGAGGCTTTTGATCAGCTTCAAGAGTATCTGCAATCCTTAAAAAAGGAACGGTTTGTCGTTTTTATTGATGAATTGCCTTGGCTCGATACTCCCAAATCGAATTTCCTAAAGGCTCTTGAAATGTTTTGGAACAGCTGGGGTTCTGATTGCAATCGACTAAAGCTGATTGTTTGTGGCAGCGCCACAACCTGGATGATTAATAAACTGCTAGGTGATAAGGGCGGTTTGCACAATCGTGTGACAATGCCGATTTGCCTTTCTCCGTTCACCTTGCACGAAACAAGTCAATACTTGACTTATATGGGCTTTGACTGGTCCGATATGGAAGTTATCGAGACTTACATGGTATTGGGTGGAGTTCCTTATTATTTGTCTCTGTTGAGCCCCTCTTTAAGTTTGCGGCAAAATATAGACAACCTGTTTTTTAAGCGTAACGCGGTGTTAAAAACGGAATATGACTTCCTTTTTAACTCGCTTTATAGCGAGGCACAAGCATACAAGAAAGTTGTGGAACTTTTATCGTCAAAAATGATTGGCATGACTCGTAGCGAGATGATGTCGAATCTTAAACTTTTGGACAATGGTTTTTTCTCGATAGTTCTTGATAACTTGGAAAAATGCGATTTTATTCGGCATTATCAATCTTTCGGAAAAAGAAGAAACGAAGCGTTATACCAGCTGACGGACATGTTCACACTGTTCTTTGTGCGGTTTGTCAAGAATTATAACGGCATGGATGAAAATGCCTGGAGTCATTTGCCCGATGGCAAACGCAATGCTTGGCAAGGTTACGCTTATGAACAGGTTTGCATACACCATATAAACCAAATAAAAAAAGCTTTGGGCATATCAGGGATTGCAAGTGATGTTTGCTCATGGACTAAAAAAGGAGAGAACGGCGCACAGATAGATTTGGTTATTGATCGGAGCGATAGGGTGATTGACTTATGCGAAATCAAGTATTGCGATCGACCGTTTGAAATCAAAAAAGATTATGCAGATTGGCTTAAAGAACGACGTGATATTTTTAGAGAGAATGTGCGAACGAACAAGACTTTGCACCTGACCATGATTACCCCCTTTGGATTGGCTAAAGGGAAATATGAATCCTGTGTTCAAGGATGTGTGACGGCAGCAGACCTTTTTCAATAAGGAGAGGAGATACTTGCGATGGATTGTTTCGTTTTCTACCTTGCAGAAAGACCTTCGTTTTACCAGTATCTGGAAGGGCAGAACCTTGCTGTCAATACGATGGATTCGTATTGCTGGACAGCGGACTTCTTCAAGTCGCATTTCGGACGGTTCGGTCGTAAGTCGCTGGCTGATTATAAGAGTTTTCTTTTAGAAAATTACAAACCCAAAACTGTTAATTTGCGAATTCAGGGCATTAATAAATATCTGGATTACGCAGGCAAATCGAAACTTCGAGTCAAGAATGTCAAAGTCCAGCAGAAAAGTTTTCTGGAAAATGTCATCAGCGATGCCGATTACAAATTTTTGAAAACTAGTCTATTGCAAGATGGTCAGACAAAGTGGTATTTTGTCGTGTGGTTCCTTTCGGCGACGGGCGCTCGCGTAGGGGAACTTGTGAAACTCAAAGTGGAGCATGTCGAGTGCGGATTTTTTGACATCTACGGAAAAGGTGGAAAGTTGCGTCGGCTCTACATTCCTGAGACTTTGCAAAAAGAAGCTTTGCGTTGGTTGGAGGGCGAAGGCCGTTCCAGCGGATACCTGTTCTTGAATCGTTTTGGCAAGCAGATTACCCCGCGGGGGATTGCCTCGCAACTGAAAGCGTTCGCAAAGAAGTATGGCCTAGATGAAGCCGTCGTTTATCCTCATTCGTTCCGTCACCGGTTTGCTAAGAATTTCTTGGAAAAGCGGAACGATATCGCTCTGCTTGCCGACCTTATGGGGCACGAGCATATTGAGACGACCCGCATTTACCTGCGTCAGACCGCTAGCGAACAGCGCGAAGTCGTGAATAAGGTGGTGACGTGGTAAACTTAAAAAAGTCCGCATTTTATTGCGAACTTTTATACAAAGTAAATTTATGTAAAAAGCCTAACGGAGGTGCGTTTAACGGCAGGTCTTTGTCCGAGATTTTCCTAACCCTAAAACTAAACCCTTAATACCTATAAACTAGAATGCCTGATATATCTTGAGTATCGCGAGGATCTTTCCGATAATCGCAGGGATTCCTGGGCACAAGAAGCAGAGGATGACTCTCGTTACGCGGTTTTTCCACCAGCGCCTAACTTGCCAGATGTCGTCGGTTAGCGTTTCCATTTCCGACACGCGTGGTGGTCTCACATACACTTGTGTGAGTGCTGTGAAAAATCCAACGCCGATAAGCGGTGTGAGCCCGGTAAACGGAGCCATGACCAGCGCTACAAGTATGGTCAACGGGTGACCGCCTGCGATGATTGCTCCAAGCATGGCGCCACCGCCGGTAAACATCACCCACTGCAGGCTCAACTGTCCGGCTTTTTCGATTCCGGCAAAGTAACCGACAAGCGCAATGCTAGCAATGATGGCAAGCGTAATGGACCAACCGAGAATTTTCCAAATTACAGTACCCTTCGGGATTACGGAAATGGATTCTTCGCTTGGCAGTTCCTTGTCCTCTTCGATGATGCTTGCGATGCCGCGCATGTGGCCGGCACCGATGACTGCGACGACTTTGCCCCCTTGTGCGTTCTTGATTTTGCTTGCGAGGAACAGGTCGCGCTCGTCGATGAGCACTTGCTTGACTTCGGGGAACGTATTTCCGAACTCCTGCATCATGGAATTGAGTGCGTCCTTTTCCTTGATTTTTTGGAGTTCTTCTTCACTAATTTCTGTCTTGTCGAAAATGCTTGCAAAAAGTCCGCCGAGCAAACTGAACTTGCGGTACCACGGAGTGCAGGCCCAGGTGCGCCTGAGGGTAATCTTGATATCGCGGTCCGCGAGCACGATCGGGATGTTTTTCTCGTTTGCAACGTCGACCGCTTCCTTGAGTTCGGAGCCTGGCTTTACACCGGTCTGCGCGCCCATGCGTTTTTGGTACGAGCCGAGCACCAAGTTTGCGATAAGGGTTGCAAGCTGTTTTTTCTTGATGACATCTCTCAAGTCTGTATTTTTCCAGCGATTGGGGTCCTGGATGGATTTGAGGCGTCCTTCATCGAGTTCCACGCAGACGGTGTCCGGGGATTCATTTTCGATGGTTTCATGGACCAAATCTTTAGATACTTGCGAAATGTGGGCTGTTCCGACGAGGATAATTTCCCTGTTGTCCTTAGTGTGGATTCTATAAACGTCAGATTTGCCCGTTACGGGTTCTTTAATTTCTTCAGACTGAGAATAACTTTCATTCATACGGTAGAGGTAATGTAGAAAAAGATATGCGGAATTTCTGCAATCTGAAAAATTTGGGCTCAATTTATGGAAAAAAACGGAACAACTTAAAAAAAGGTGAGAAATTTGTGTATATTTTGATAGGAATTTTCCGGAGGAGTACCCCATGAAAAAACTTTTAATTCTTTTGTCTACAATAAGTTTGTTCTTTTTGGGTTGCGCAGGCACCCCGAAAGAAGATAGCGGCGAGGCATTGGATAATGCCCTCGTGTCATTTACTTCTAGTGTCCAGAGTTCTCGTTGGCAAGAAGCCCTTAGCTATGTGACTCCTGACGAAGCCCGTCAGATTGGCACGTCGGACGGTTATGAATTCCTTCCTGAATACCAAACGGCTGCTAGCCGTCTCCCGCTCTCCACGCTCCGTAAGGCGGGTCTTAGCGTTGATAGCGAAGGCCGTCTCGTAGGTATCAAGTCCGTTATGGACGAAACCAACGAACGCTACAAGGTTTCTGAAGACCAGGCTAAGGTTGGCACGAACTTGAAGCAGATGGAAGACGATCGTATCAAGCGTCGTATCGAAGAAGGTCAGAAGATTCTCCAGGAAGAAGAAGCTACTGCCCATCAGGAACAGCAGGTTGAAGTCCTTACCAACCGCCTCACGGACGACGAAAAGCGTAAGTATGGCAGTACCGGTGAACTCCTCGCTCCGGAAGCTACTCGTGACGATGGCACTTCTGAAGAATCCTACAACGGCTCTTACAAAAAGTAATCGAATCGATTAGGCTCAAGTTTTTTTGTAGATTATCCCTCGATATGTTCGAGGGATTTTTTTTAGGAGTGCTCCATGAAACGATTGCTTGCTCTACCTATTATGCTGATTGCTCTTGCCCTTGTGGCTTGCGGGAACGATTGGAGTGTTGGCCCTGATGACGGGGGAGCCTCTTTTAGCAGGCGTTTCCACTATTATTACGAAGTGGACTGCCGCTACGATGCCTTTGACCAGCCCTACGACTGCTCGGATACCTATTCCATGTCGCCTTCCATGAGTGTCGATTTGCGGATTACTCGCGATGGATATGCAACGCTTTGCGTCGATGACAAGTGCTCCTATTATGATCCGGGCGAGTACGATGTGGGTTATGACCACGGGGATCGATATTATGATTTTGAGGGGTACGATGTAAGAATGGTTGTCTACGCGGATGGCTCCGAACTTGTCTATATTGATAGTTACGAGGGCAGAGCTTACTACTATTACCGAGATTACGACTACTACTATTAGTGAGTTACGAGTTCAAAGTTGCTAGTTACTAGACTTTTTACGCTGAAATTCTCTAGTAACTACTAACTAGTATCTAGTAACTTGCGGAAATTTTTCTATCTTATGCCCCACTCATGAGTAATTCTGAACAATTCGTTATTGCCCTCGATGGTGGCTCCGGAACAGGAAAAAGCACCACCGCGAAGCTTGTGGCTAAAAAACTCGGCATCACATACCTTGATACTGGCGCCATGTACCGCGCAGTGACGCTTGCCGCCCTTGAAAAGGGCTTGCCTGCCGAAGAAGGCCCGGCCATGGACGAATTGCTCTCTAACCTCACACTCGGGTTCGACTCCGAAAACCACGTGCTCATCAACGGTGTTTCCCGCGAAAGCGAAATCCGTGGCATGAAGGTTTCTAGCAACGTGAGCATCTACTGCGCCCTCCCGTCTGTCCGCATCGCGATGACCAAGCAACAGCGTGAAATCGGCAAGAAGCAGAGCTGCATCCTGGATGGCCGCGATATCGGAACGGTCGTATTCCCCGATGCGAAGTACAAGTTTTTCATGGTGACGGATGTTAAAGTCCGCGCCGAACGCCGCTACAAGGAACTCCTTGAAAAGGGCGAAAAAGTGACGCTCGAAGAAGTCCTCAACAACCTGGTCGAACGCGACCGCCTGGACTCCTCCCGCGCTACCGCCCCGTTAAAGAAAGCGGACGATGCTATTGAAATTGACACTACACACATCTCAATCGAACAACAGGTTCAAAAGATTCTCGACTACGTAGGTGTAGTGGCGTAGCCTGAATCC
>CACYRP010000053.1 GCA_902776765.1 Fibrobacter succinogenes | reverse complement strand
CTGCCAAGAACCAGAAGGACGTCGATGACGCCCTCAAGAACTTGAGCTCTGCAACGGACAAGTTCGGCGAAGATATCGACAGCAAGTTCAACGACGCCTACAGCAGCTGGAATGCAGAACTAGAAGACAAGTCTTGCGCCATCGTCGATACGGTTCGTGACAACGAAAAGGCTATTATCACCGTGACAATCCGTTGCGGCGAAGCCGAAACCAAGATGGAAATCCCGTTCACGCCCGTGAACGAGAACCTCGCCAAGGTGTACAAGAAGCATGTTGTCGTGCGTTTCCCGGTGCAGGCCAACAAGGAAACAAAAACTGACGACATCTATGAAGAAATCTGGAAGAACCTCAAGGGTGGCGACAATGCAGAACTTACCGTGACGGATCTTGACGAAAAGTTCGCCCCGAGCGGCAAGGTGTTTATGCAGGACTTGTTCGCCTCTGCCAATAAATCCTTTGTGACAATCGAAGAAACTAACGAAAAGGCGGTGGAATACAAGGTTGCACGCCTCGAAGGGGATCTCGAGAACCTTACGACCCCGGTTGTGAAGCTCCGTGTCAAGCTGAACTTGAGTAACAACGCTTTCGGCGCCTTTGGCGGATTTGGCTCGAACGCAACGGATGTCATTTACAACGCCTATGCAGACTTGTCCGATGCGTCCGATACGGTTGTCATCGACTTCTTGACCGACTACAAGGCCGCCCGCGTAAAGAAGTTGGTTGACGATGGTAACGGTTTTGGTGTTGCAAACGAGCAGGCAAACAAGGACCTTGCCCACGCCCTATATTTGGAAAACAGCGAAGAATATCCGTCCCGTCAATACGACTTACGCAGGCAAGGAACACAGCATGTTCTTTGTTGATTACCTCGCTTTGCTTATCGACGCGAACTTCTTCAAGTGGAACCAAATGCAGCATGGCGACTATACTGCTGAAACGAATGTCTGGAGTGGTACGGATGCCGTCTATTACAAGATTTTGCAGAATGGATTTGTGGAAGCCTATAAGCTTAAAGTCGAAGACGCAAAGGTTTTCAATGATCCGTCTGGCTATAGCAGCAAGGTGTATAAGTCTGATGTCAAAGGGGGATATTTCCGTTACTTTGAATATATCGAAAACGAACAAGTTTGGTATCCTATAACACTTTGGGCTGTAGGTGTTGCAACGGTGGAACAAGTTTGCGATGCTGACGCAGTTAATTCGACCTTCTTCTATAGCTTTGAAGGTCTTGATGAAAATGCCGTTTGTGTATGCGACAATGGAAAATGCTACTGGCAAGATACTGAAAATGTATGCTTGGGCCGTAATAAAGGAGATAAGGGATCGGCGTTCTTTGACGGGGAAATTCAAGAGTATGAGTGCGAATGTGATCTATCAGCTTCTTCTACTTGCGATGCTCTTGTGCCTGGTATTCCGAACTCTTCGAACTCTGTTGCATCCTCTTCTAGCGCTGCAAGTGGCATGACTCCAGAAGAACTTGCAAATGATCCGTCTTCTAAGCTTTACCTCGGTGAATGCAGCGCTACCGTAAACGAAGGCAAAGAAAAGCTGTTCGACTACAAAAATGCGGAACTAGCCACGACAACGAGCAAAATAACCCTTGTATGTGATGGCTCCAAATGGAGACAGAAAGATAATCATGATGAGAAATATGGAATATGTTCAAAAACTACGATGGAAAAGGGCGAAGTCAAGGAAGAAACTGGTTCCGATCATTATAAGTGCGATTACCTTGATAAACAGGAAAAATACGAATGGATCGCTGCTGATTGGCAAGAAGTGTATATTGTTAAAAAGGCTTGCCATTATGGCTATGTCAATGAAAAATTGGTTACTGAATCCGGTTATGAATATGTTTGTGAAGAAAATTCTGAATATACAGACAACTGGGGTAACCATAGCCATGAATGGCGTGAAACGACTGTTGATGAATATTGCGTGGGTGATCGCGTCGAGGCTACAGTGCAGAAGGTTGAAGACGAAGACCTCGGCGAATCAACCTTCAACGAAAAGTGTAGCTACCACGGTTCTACCTATGCGAGAAACAATACTGCTAGCGGGGCCAAGAAATGGGTGTACTACGGTAATTTTACCAACGAAAGCACAAGAAACAGCGCCCTCTTGCTCTTGAATGGTTATAAGGATAATATAATTTACACTTGTAACGATTGGGTCAACATCTACTGTGAGCCTGATTCTGTAGAAACCGTGCAGAGTAAAATTGCCTCGAATATGCCAGAAAACGAAAAACAGAAATGGATTAATGTCCTTTGCAACTATGGCGATTACAAGCGTGCTAGTGGCTACGCCGACGGCATTGCCTTTGAAGTCAACGTAACGTTAAAGAGTGGCGAAAATCCGAAGACGTTTGTCGCTAGTGCAAAGAGAGATGATTGGCACGAACCTACCTTTGAGGAAATCTATGGCAAGTGCGATGAAGATAAGATGAAAAATCAAACCAAAGTAGCTGTTTACGGAGGGGAAAAATACAAGTGTAACTACATTTCTGGAGGTCCTTCCAGCGGATACTACTCTTGGGTTAAAGCAAGCGATTTGGATGAAAACGCAACGCTTGGAATTTGCTCGAGAAATCGAAAAAAAGATGCCGCTGTAGTCGGTGACGTATACTATGAATGTCTTGGTAATGGTAACGCAGAAGGAATCCCCGCAAGTTCTTCCTCCACAGATTGGCTAGTAATTGATGAAAATGAGTACCTTAACGCCAAGTTTGGTTATTGCGATACCGATAGAGGTGATACTAAAAACATTGCAGACATTAAGAGCGAAACCCTCAAGGATGGTGAAAGCCACAGTTTCAAGTGCTCTATAGCTAAAGACGTCGTAAATGACTATGGTAAGTGGGTTGACGCCTCCACAGACATTGCTCTCGACAAGATTTGCAACAGAGATAAAGAAGATACAACTGTTACCAAAGAAAGCGTAATCTATGTCTGTGTGTACAAGGATGAATCATCCATGTATCAGTGGATTACTTCTGATGAGTACTGCGAAACTCATGGTAAAAATTTGACTTATGGTGGGTATCATAACAATCCGCGTAGTTCTTCTAGTATGTCTCACTGTGGTGAATATATTGAATGTCAAACGGAAACCGACAGGAAAATCTGCCATGTCGGTACCGAGTCTTTCGTCAAATTGGATAGCGTGTGGCAATCTGTGGCAGTATATTGCGATAGACATTCTACAGGTTCCGCCTGTGAATTTGTCAATCATGTAGGTGAAGATATAACTGAGTCTACTCTTAGGTATTACGAACAAACGGAATACTACGTAAAGACAGAACAAGGTTATAAGAAAGCAGAATCTGCAGAACAATATTGCGAAGCGTTTAGCCCGAATCGTGATGAGACCTGCATATTTAATTTTGCAGTTTACATTTATTGCGAAGGTTTAAATAAATGGGCTGGGTGGTGCCCGACCCGCTGATAGAAATTGTACTAGAATATGAAAAAACTTACCCTTATACTTGCACTTGCGCAGGCGGCGGTCTTTGCACAGACCGGCCTCCTGGGGGGTAAAACCGGCCTCCACCAGCAAGATGCGAATACGCTTGGATTTTTTCACTTCCGTTTAGGGACGGGCGGTACAATTGCGACCGATAACTGGGGTTACACCCGTGGCGCCTTGTTTACGGACCAACATGGTCGTACCCAGGAACTCGATGTGTGGGATGCCCGTATGGAAAAGGGCCGCATTGACGGCGCTTTGGCCGGTAACTTTAACTTTGCGTTTGGCCTCCGTGATGACTTGGATATCGGCGTGAGCCTCCCGATTTACTACGACCACGCAAAGGATTACTCTGGCGAAGCGATTCGCGCTCACATGGGCAAGGGTGGCCTCGGCGACTTGCAGTTCTATGCAAAATACCGCACGCCGCACTGGTTTGGCCCGGATTACATGACAACTGCCGCCGTTGTGGATTTGACGGTCCCGACTGGCTGGAGGGGCGTGGGTATCCGCCCGCGTCATGCCTGGTTCCTCGATAACGAAGGTGGCCCGACGTATGCCTACACGGCAAACAGCGTAATGCTCGGCCTCACGGGCATTGTCTCTGTCGATTACTCCAAGAAGGGAGTACCTCTTACTTGGAATTCTTCTCTTGGCCTGATGCTCGGTTTTGGCGATGCCTCGAATACGCTTGTGTATAGCACTGGCGTGAACTGGCTCGTAAACGATTATTTCCAGCCGTTCCTCGAATTCAGTGGCGAAATGCGCTTTGGCAACGATGCGTATCCGTTCAGCCCGATTACCGACCCGATGGTGCTCACGCCGGGTATCAATGTGAAGATTCCGTTCTTCAACATTGACTTTGCCGCAGGTATCGATATCGGTATCGGAAACCTCGTGGATGGCTATGATCGCAAAGACGCCATGGACAACTGCAAGGATTTCCAGATCAAGTTCAAGGGCGAAACGGGTTACAGGGCCAGCTACTGCTATGTGTCCCAGCCGCTTATTGCCGGTATCGCAAAGCTCACGTGGACGTTTGGCTTTGACGGCGACGACGACAACGATGGCGTAAAGAACCGCAAGGACAAGTGTCCGGAAACATTCCCGCCGATTGTCGTGGACGAAGACGGCTGCGGCATCGATACGGACGAAGACAAGGTCTTCGATGGCATCGATAAGTGCCCGGATACGCCGAAGGGTGTCGCCGTGGATAGCGTCGGTTGCCCGCTGGATACGGACGAAGATACGGTCCCGGATTACAAGGATATGTGCCCCGAAACGCCGAAGGGCGTCAAGGTAGATTCTGTCGGTTGCCCGCTGGATACGGACGAAGACACGGTCCCAGATTACAAGGACCAGTGCCCTGAAACGCCGAAGGGCGTCAAGGTCGATAGCGTCGGTTGCCCGCTCGACAGCGACAAGGACGGAGTCTTTGATGGGCCGGACAAGTGCCCGGATACGCCGGAAGGTGTCGCCGTGGATGCCAACGGCTGCCCGCTGGATACCGACAAGGACGGCGTGCCGGATTACCGTGACAAGTGCCCGAATACGCTCCCGGGAATCAAGGTGAACAGGCGCGGTTGCCCGCTGCGCCGCAAGGAAGACCTGGACTACCTCAAGAAGGGCATCCAGTTCGAATTCGACTCTGCAAAGCTCTTGGCGTCCAGTTACCCGACTTTGGACGACATCATCGCTCTCCTGGAAAAGATTCCGGAAGTGAAGCTTGAAGTCCAGGGCCATACGGATATCGTGGGTACCGAAGATTACAACCAGAAGCTTTCTGAAGACCGAGCCCACTCCGTGACGGACTACATGGAATCGAAGGGAATCGCCGCCGACCGCCTGCGCGCTATTGGCTTTGGCACTCGTATGCCGCTTGCCGACAACGTCTCGGACGCCGGCCGTGCCAAGAACCGCCGCGTGGAACTCATCCCGTTCGGTTACTACACCGAAGGCGATAGCACAGCTGCCGCTCCGTCTGATTCGCTTTTGAAGGATAGCACCTTGGTGCCTCCGGCTGCTAAGGAAGGCTCTGTGAAAGGTGCAAAAACGCCTACCGAAGTGAAGGTTAGGTTCAGAGGCGATGCTGAAAAGAAGGTAAGATCGGCATCGAAGGCTGGATCCAGAAGGATGCGCTCTCTTCGCGAAAAAGCTCAAAAGGCTGTTGAAGAGTTGAAAACGGAAGTGAAGACCAAAGCTGCTGAGACCGCTCCGAAGTCTATCGAGACAGCGCCGGCCCCTGCCGCTGCTCAACCTGCAAAGGAAAGTGCTCCGGTAAGTACGCCGAATCCGTAAGGTGAGTATCATGCCCGTCGCTTTGTCATCCCGGACTCCGTTCCGGGAGGGCATCTCCCTCTCGAAAATGTGAAAAAGACCTGGCTTAGTGCCAGGTCTTTTTGTATGCGGACATGTACTTGTTTGCAAACGGTTGTTGGCAAAATGAACGATTGACAAGGTTACCTCTTGTTTTTCTTGAACGTGTTTGTTAGATTATAGCCAGTTCTGATGAGCTGACTTTATTATATCGTTATCTATATCCTTTCTTATATCATTTCTTTTATGAACTTGTCTCTAAAAAGAGAAAGGATATTCTATGGAAGAAAAACAGGCGGCAAAAAAGCCTCACGATGCTTTTTTCCGTTGGCTATTTGCGGATGTAAAACATCTCAGGTACTTGTTGGAATTTGCAGGTAAAATAAATATTGATGTGGGGGAGTTTCTCTCTGCGGTAAATTTGGATACGCTTGTCCGCATCCCGGTTTCGTATTCCGAAGTGTACGAAACAGGCGACGCGGATTTGGCTTTCCGCGTGAATGTCTTGACGGGCGCACCCGTATTTGTGGGAATCCTTGTGGAACACAAGTCCGGCCGTGATGCCAATATGTTCAACCAGCTTGCGCGTTACATGCGTTCCGTGATGAAGCGCTTTGACGAGGGCCGCCTATTCGACGGCCTCCCGACCATGGCGATGATCTTCTACAACGGGCGCGAAAACTGGAACCCGCTAGAGTTGCTTGAAAAGGACTATCCTGCATATTTTCATGGCATGGTTTTGCCGTTCCGCTGTGCGTTCGTGAACATGTCGGACATTCCGGACAGCGACTGCCTTGCTTGCGAAAATGTCGCAACAGGCCTCGGAATCGCGGCGATGGCGCATGCTTACGACAAGGATGCCTTCCTTGAAGTGTTCCGTCAATTCAAGCCGAGATTGCGAAAAATGCCCAGCAACGAGCTCTCTTGTTTGCTCGAAAAAATAAGTGTATATTTGACGGAGTATCTCGGTAAAGAAGTTATGAAGGAGTTGAACATGGCATTCAAGAGCATTGGACAAAAGTACGGATTCGTCAGTGCCGGCGATGTTTTCCGCCAGGAAATTGCCGATGCGCGCACCGAAGAGCAAGCCAAGGCGCAAAAGCTGATTGAAGAAGAACGTCAAAAAACCGAAAATGCAGAAGCTGAATTAGCTCGGAATCGAGACGATACTGAAACCGTTTTGCGTGAAATGGGAATGTCTGATGAAAAAATTGCTGAAATGCAAGCCAAATTAGAGGTACTTCGTCAAAGCAGACAGTCTCATGGATAACATTCAAAAAGACCTAGCGATAAGCTAGGTCTTTTTTGAATATATATAGGAGAATCTAACGTCTCGTTATTCTGAGTCCCTGTCTTCCCCGAAGCATGTCATTGCGTTCACGCATGACATGTTTGCCTTGTATATAGAAACATGTAAGCATTTTTCTGCATCACTCAGCTCTGCTGTCATTCTCGACCGAAGGGAGGGAAACCATAATTTCTTGTTTTGCTCTTGCGTAGGGGAACCATAGTTTTTCGTATTTACGTTTGGAACAAAGAATCCGGTTAAATTACCCTGCGAAGTTCTTCCCGAGAATCGCAGAAACGTTCCTGAGGATGCCTTCGGCGACGTCCGGCTTGTTCATGGAATAAACGTGCACGTTCGTGATGCCGTTGGCGTAGAGGTCGATAATCTGATCGGCGGCGTAGATGATGCCAGCCTGCTTCATGGCTTCCGGATCGCTACCGAACTTGTCGACGAGCGACTTGAAACGCTGCGGCATGAACGAACCGGAAAGCTTGATGGCGCGTTCCACCTGGTTGGCGTTCGTAATCGGCATGATGCCGGGGAGCACCGGGCAGTTCACGCCTGCGTCGCGGAGCTTGTAGAGGAAGCTAAAGAAAAGGTTGTTGTCAAAGACCATCTGCGTCGTGAGAAAGTCTGCGCCAGCATCCACCTTTTCCTTGAGGTGCTTGATGTCGTCGGCCTGATTTGCGCTTTCCGGGTGCTTTTCGGGGTAGCAAGCCGCGCCAATGCAAAAGTCGGAATCGCTAGCCTTGAGTTCGCGAATAAGTTCCACAGCGTGGTGGTAATCGCAGTCAGCGCGACCATTGGCGATGAGTTCTGGCGTGAGGTCGCCACGGAGCGCCATTACGTTCTTGATGCCGGCGGCCTTCATGTCTTCGATACGCTGATGGATAGTTTCCTTGGTGCTCGAAATGCAAGTGAGGTGGGCGAGCATCGGAATCCCGAAATTGTACTTGAGATTCTTGGCTATTTCGAGCGTGTACTGGCTCACTCCGCCGCCTGCGCCGTACGTGACGCTCATGAATGCCGGGTTAAGCTTTGCAATTGCTTCGGTTGCGGCTTTAACGTTTTCAAAACTCGTTTCTTTTTTGGGCGGGAACACCTCGAAGGAGAGGCTCATCTTGTCTTGCTTCAGGATGTCGATAATCTTCATTGTATCTCCGTGCAACGGTCGGGCTTGTGCTGTTGATCTGCGGGCCAAAGCCGAGTGTTGCGCTATAAGTTTATGCAAATATTTAAATTCATGCATAAATGTAAATAAAATTCCCGATAATGGCAATGGGGATTACGTAATTTTTTGGAGAGATGAGTGTTATTCTGTGCTAAAATTGACGAAAAAACAAATAATTTACTATATTGTGTGCTCACAAATGCCGTCGTAGCTCAGTTGGATAGAGCAGTTGCCTTCTAAGCAACGGGTCGTGGGTTCGACTCCCGCCGACGGTATGAAAAGAGGTCCCCTTGTGGGACCTCTTTTCATACCTACGGGAGGTCGAACCCATTTATGGGTTCGATTATTGCGCAGGGCGAGTGTCGCGGGCAAGCACGCTTGCCCATGACCGAGCCCCAGCAAGAACTACTCGGGCAAAGGCCGAGCAGCCTCCCGCCGACAAAACAAAAGCCCCCAGCTAAAGGGCCGGGGCTGTCTAAAAATGAAGATTCCCGCTTGGTGGCGGGAATGACAAATGAACCTATGATATGCTACTTCTTCAAAATTTTGTTCAGCGTCGCGCGCAAATGGTTCATGTTCGCTTCGTTCAAGGTTTCGTAGCGGTAGAACGTTCCGTCCTTCTGCACCAAGTAGACGACCGGGATGTAGCCGGTGCCGTAGGCGGGGCCAAATTCACTGTCGGTATCCTGGAATACTGGAATAACGGCGTGGTACTGGTCGATGAAAAGGCGGATGTCGTTTTTCTTGATGCCGCCGTTCAAGCCGATGGCAATGCCCGTAAGTCCCTTGGCTTCATATTCCTTGATGAGGTTCTGAATTTCGGGGAAGTGCTTTTGGCAGTGCGGGCACTTGGGGCTGAAATAGTAGATGAGCAGCGGGCGGTTAGCGAAATGGCTGAACATGATTCCCGGATCGCTGATGCCCGAAAGGTGCTTGGAAAAGTCCATTTTCATGGGTTGTTCGGTCTTGGAATCCATCATTAATTTGACATCGGCAACTTGCGGTTCTGGTGCAAACTGCGCAAAACTTATTGCTGCAGCAAAGGCAATCAAAGTGAAAAGACGACTGAACATTCTCATACTCCTAAAGACTTTGGGTTAATCCCTGGGAATCCTATTTAAACAGTTGTAAAATACCAAAAAATAAGGGGGCTAATTGTGATTTTCGTCAAAAAAAGGCAAAAATAATGTAAAAAATAACGTTTTCCGGGCGGCGGCGCTATTCCATCAAGATTCTCTTGAAATTCTCCGGTGAAAATAGCGGATTTTCCATGAATTCTTGCTCCAGAACGCCCATGATTTCTTCGGAATACTCCGTTTGCTTGCTGAACAATTTAATGGCGTTAATCTTTGCAACTTGCGGATCGTGTGGCGAGGTGCTTTCGTTTGCTGCGGGCGTGCTTGTGGCGCGGGCGAAAATTTCACCGAACTTTTGAAGCATGACCCAGAAGTAAATGGCAAACTCGACCTTGGTAAGGCTGTTCCCGTCGAACAGGCTTTTCTCGTAGTAGCGGAACAGCAAGTAGGCGATGATCTTTTCGCCATCGCTATGGGCGAAGAGTCCGGCACATTCTCTGTTCTTGCCGTATTCAAGATTTTGCGAAACCTGTACCAACTCTTTGTAAGCGCAGTCCCATGCGGGCCCGTAGCTTTCGCCTTTGGCTAAAACCTCGATCCACGACCGGAGGATGTTGTTCGAAATTTTGGAATTGCGATCGCTATCGGTTGTTGTTGAAATGTTATGAATACTTTGTTCTAAATCTTCGAAGCCGCTTGTTTCAACGGCGAAGTCGATCAGTTCGATTAATCGTTCGTTAAGAGGCTTGCTGTGGTCTGCAAGAATTTTGAATAAATGCTCACGTTCTTCGAATATGGCATTGCGGGCTTCGAGAGCGTCGTCAGGAATGTCGTCTGGCTCGTCATCGATTACACGCTCGATGAATGCAATGGGCGAGGTGGCGGTTCCTTTTGATTCGAGCAAAAACCGCACTCCCTCTTCGCAACAGAGCCCGATGCCTTTTTCCATGATGTCGCCGTAGACTTCGACAAATCGCGGATGCTCACGGCAAATGTCGCAAAGGCTGTCTTCACCGAGGTTGCAAATCATGTCGCAAAGACCATCATGTCGTAAGAACGGGCAACGATCGCCAGCGAGTAATTTGAAATGACCATCTTCGATGTTTTCACGAAGCATTTCTCCGAATGCGCCCTTGACTTTCGCATAGCGCTTGGCGCTAACATCGTCGACGTCAATTTCCCAGCCAACGCAACAAGTGTCTGTGCATTTGCCAGCGATGCAACGGAACGAATCATAAAAATCAGGAACACGGAGAAGCATGTGGTAAATTTAGTTAATAGTTGTAAGTTACTAGATCGCTTTTTAAAAATCGAAGTTCAGCGTGTTGTTTCCGTATGTCGGGTATGCAGAAAGCAAATGGTTCCCAAAATTATGCAACTGCATGCGAAGAGATTCCGGCTTGATGACTTGTGCGGAATCAGCAAAACTGAGTACCCAGCGGAATAGCAATTCGTTGGCTTCGACCTTCATTTTGACCAACAATCCGTATCTCCCTTCATCAATAATGCTCATGGAACGGTGATATGGTTTTTCTTCAAGGAATGTGCGGACATGGCTCGGAAAGCGGATTTCAACATCTTCCGCTTTTGGGTCTTGCTTGCCCAAAATGGCTGAACCCAAATTTACTCGCTTGCGCAAATTTTCAACAGCTTTAGGATCGTCTTTGAATGTTTCATTCGTGAGCGAAACATTCTGTAATCGCCGAAACTTTAGCACGTAAGTTTGATTGGTGTGCGTTTCAGATTTGCAGCCCACGTATAATTCGCCTTGGTACACGATAATCATTAGTGGAATGCGAATCGACGGCATATTCGATGTCTCGGTAATGTTGGTCACTTTGATTTTGCGGCATTCATGAATAGCCTGCAGAATAATCTTTAGCTTTTCGCTCGCGTCTTCTTCGTAATCAGGAGGTGTGCCCATAAAAAGGATTCGCTTGCCCAAGTCGTCTGAAAGGCGCTTCAAAGAGTCAAGTTCTTGTCGCGGGAGAGAATCCTTAATCTTTGTCAATAGTGAATGTATAGTGTCGCTTGTAGCCGGATAAATGTTCGCAATGCGCTGCAAAAATACCAAGTGCAGCATGGTATTTTCAAAGTTCGGAAATAATAGACGATCGGCGGACTTAAGTGCCGATGAATAGACAAATGAACGGCTTTTCCCACTCACCTTGATATAGCGGCCGCCATCCATTTCGCTCAAATACTGCATGTCGCGTTGTAGATTGCGCCGCTCGTTTTTAGGTATACTGAATATGACCATCAATTCAGAGATGGTGTATGTCTTTTCGGGGTGCGAAATCACTTCTGCAAACAGCCGCACTCTGCGTTCTCCACGAACCATATCCGCCATAATACACCTCTTTTTTAAAGCCTCAATTAGAGGCTTCTGTTCTACTAAATCTAGATAAATAGCATGTCAAATAGTGACATTTTTTGGTTAGACGCTCCGACAAGAAAAAAAACTTCACTTTCTAAAAAAAATAAATGCTCACTGCGACAAATACGGACGCGAATGGAAATGATTTTTTTTTGGCATCTGAAATACCGACTCAAATTGAGTTTGCGAATCCAAATTTTTTATGCGGTAAATCCGGCTACGAACTAGCAATACTTGCTTTTCCGCAATTCGAAAAGAAGCTCTTGGAATCTATTGACGAGCCTTTCTATCCAGAGGCCGAATACTGGAACGGGCATGTTCTTGCCTATTATCAGTGGTATTCAAATAGACCCTTCGCCGAAATTCTCGGCAAATACCCCCTGGAACGAATTCTCTCCGATTATCGTTTGATGCATGAAGCCGACATCACTAAAATGGTGCAGGTGATGGATGCGGTTGTGATGGCGAAGTAAGATTTCTTCGCGACTGTATTTGTCGCTGTAGATGCATATATTTCCCATAGAGGTTTTTATGGGATATTACATTTACAAGCTTACTGCGACTTTGCTTCCGAAAGGATTGGGACGCGATACCGTGAACCATGATTTAGGTGTTTTCACGACAATCGAGAAAGCGGAACAGGTGTTGCAGGAATATGTGAAAAATGGGCGGTTCCCTAGCCTTGTTTATTGCTATTCGATAGAATTTTTGCCATTGAATGATGAAATGGAATTCTCGAGCGGACGTCGATTGAATATTTACTTATCTAATGGCGAATTGCAAATTTCTGAAATGAATTGCATGTCGTGTTCGGTGAATTGGGATGAACGTTTTCCTTTCCATATCCGTATAGTTATAGATTGTGGCCCAAACCAAAAATCGTACTTTTTGCTTTTTAATCATTGGTGCCGAAAGTTGGCCACGAAATGTGCGCGAATCTCTTTTGGGGAACCGAAATACGAATTGGGAGCCTTCTACAACAACTCAGTTTGGTTCTTGACTGCACGAGAAAAGGAACGCCTTATGGAGTATTTGAATGCATCTATTGCTATGCGCTCTCCTGGCGTGAATAATCGTTGGCAATCTGCAATTTGGAATTTTAATAACGAGGTCGAACCAGAAACGCGTTGCTTAGCTCTCGATATTCCAATCCCTGATTACACAAAACTTGAACCATAAAATTGATACGATTATGTGGAGCAAAACGAGAAAAGCTTTGTTGGAGCGATTGGCTCCGTCGCTGAAAGGGCGAGTGGATTATCATTATGCGGTTTACGAGCAAGAGCCTTTGCCTAGCCTTGCTGCGTTCCATGTACTTTATATCCGCATTGATCAGCAAGTTTGGTTTGCAACGAATCAAAATTTCTATGATGAATTCTACAAGAGGAATTTCGATGTTCGAAAATTTTCTCCTGAAACCGTCACAGATGAAATTATACGCGAAACAGGATTTGTCCAGACGGGTCTGGATTTTTGCGACAATGATGCTCTGAAATACATTCATGATTATTTGAATGTGTTGCCTTACGAAAAAAGCCTACAAAGCGACAACTATTTTATTCGCTTGTTGGCTTTACTTGACCGGCGACTCGGCAAACGTCGTCTCAAAAAGATTGTTGAAAATATTGGGCAAGAACCAGAATGGTTTAGGAAATGGGTGAGGCTGCGAGCGGAAATTTAAGATTTTGCTAACGGTGGTTTGCAAAATGAACTGCCCGCAGCTCGAACCCTTGTTTTCGATTCTCTCCTATGGTATTTTTGGAGTGTAGGAGATGAATGTATGACGGAAAATCCAATCAAACACGCGTTGCATGCAATCCATACAATGGATCATTCTAAAGAAGCTGCTCTTATTCGTTTGCAAAGAGCCGGTATTCTCACGAAATCTGGGAAAATGACGGCTCTTTATCGTAGGTGTATTGCTGCTCAAACTGCTAAAAAATGATTTTCTCGGATGATATCTAGGCCTTCCAGAAAATCAATTTGGCGATAAGAGTCTCATTCAAGTTTGTATTCGGAATAAAAAGTGCTTTAAGGGCTTTTTATTGCCTTGTTGTTAATTTTTATGTCTCATACCTTAAGAATTTTACTTAGCTAAATGTCGGTAAAAATTGCAATTTTACCAATATTGAAAAGCATTTTATGATATTATGGAGTGTGGGTTGTACGATTTAATGACCTTAGTGGGGTTTAGGGATTACTTGATGAAAACCGCTTATAGCGAAATGTTCCTGCGCAAAATTCAGAAAAATCTTGGGTTCTTTTTTTCTGACAACGCTTCGTTATTTGAATTTGCCTGTAGATGACGTACAGAAGGTCTTTCTTGCATCAGAAATCCCGACACAAATTGAATATGCGAATCCGAATTATTTGTGTGGTAAATCCGGCTATGAACCAGGGATACTTGCATTTCCTCAGCTCGAAATGAAATTGCTAGAAATTTGAGTGTATTTGGCTTATTTTTGGTTACAACGAGTTTCTTTTTATACGATTTAGATTGAAAATGTTTATATTGATTGTGTTGTATAAATGCAAAAAAAGAAAAGTTATACAAGGAGAAAAACGGATGCATTACAAGTCGGACAAGATCGAATCTTTCTTAGACGGAATGTCAAAAAATAGCTTTTTACTCCCTGCCATTCAACGTGGCTATGTCTGGAAGGAAAGACAGATTGTCCGTTTTATAGATTCCCTGATGAGGGATTTTCCTACGGGAACGCTACTTTTATGGAATAAGCCTAGCGGTGAAATGTACAAATTTAATCAACATTATTCCAAAGAGATTGGGAATAAAAAGGCTAGTAGTGGGGAAGTGCATGATTCTACAGATGGCGTTCTTGATGGACAGCAACGTTTGACATCAATTTTCATTGCTTTTCGTGGTACGTACAATGGTAAAAGGCTTTATTTTAATATTGGTTACTTTGATTCTGATGCAGAGGAATGGTATGAATTTGCCTTTTTAGACGATGTGACTGCACGAACAGACGAAAAAAAATGGGTTGCGGTCGAGGACATTTGTGCTTGCAAGATTAGTCCTTCTAATAAGGTTTGTGGAAAATTTGGTGCAACGAATGACATAGAGCGCAGTAATATAAAGCGACTTTATTCAATGTATAAGACGACAGAATTGTCGTACTATGAATTTGAAAATGATAAACTTTCAGATGTTTTGGAAATATTTGTACGAGTTAATTCGGGCGGAACAACGTTGTCAAAGACTGCCTTCCTTTTTTCGTCTCTTATCAACTCGTGGAATGGTGGAAAAAAGTGTATTGAAACACTGATAAAAACGGCAAGAAGTATTTTAAAAGATGATTCAAGGATTGATACTGATTTTGTTATTCGTTCCGCAATGTATTTGGAGGGGTATGGAACGAAGGTGAAAATTAAAGATTTGAATTCTTCGTCGGAAAAATTAAAGGCTTTGAAAGATGATTGGATTTTAATAAGTGTGTCAATCATTCTTGCAATGAAGTTGATTCGCTCTTGGGGCTTTAGAAAACAATCGATAGTCTCCTTCTCTGCAATATTGCCAGTAGCTTATTACCTTTATAATAAATACAATGGTAAGGAACGAGAAACGCAGATTCCCAAAGATGATAAAGATATGCTGAAGAAGATGTTTATTTTATCGCAGTTAAACAAATTGTTTAATTCGGCGGTAGATGCTCGTCTTGCAAGTGTAAAGGCTGCTCTTGATAAAAAGAACTCTTGGAGTGAATTAAAAAAGGCTTACCCAAAAGTGTTTGCGGTAAAAGCAAAAGATGGTGGAAAATGGATAGATTCATATTCTTATCAAAATAAAAGTTATTGCTATTTGATTTTATCTTTATTAAATCCTGGAACAAGAGGCGATATTGATTTCCATATCGATCATTTGCATCCGAAATCATTTTTTATTGATTCAAAAGACGGGCTTTCTATGGCTGCGGGATTGAAAAAAATGAAGATGAAGGAGTCTGATAAGAAACGATGGATGGATTTATGCAATAAATTGCCTAATTTGGGACTTTTAAATGGCGATGCCAACCATATGAAAAATGATACCTCGTTAGAGGATTGGTTAGAAAAGTTTGATGATTATAGGGATAATTTTATTGCAAAAAATTGGAACCTGTCTATAAATGATTTTGAAAATTTTTATATGAAACGTCGCGATAAATTGATATCAAGAATTAAAGATGTTCTGAAATAGTAGAAATGGTTTGTGCGGACGATAAAATCGTCCGTATTTTTGTGTAACCGAAAACCATCGGCTAGACTGGTGCATTCAAAAGAACCTTCTAGCGCTGAGACCTTGGGTAAAAAAGAAATCTCTTGGTTGCTTTTTGCTTTACTGTTACTTAGTTATTTATGATGAAAAAATGCAAGACGAAAAGAGATAAGCGACTCTCAAAGATTAGGGCTTTGCTTCATTTTCATCAAATACTCTTCCACGAGCGTCATCAAATTGAATCTATCTCGTGAAAAGTAGTGGTCTTGTCCGGGAATAGTGATGACTTTCATGTTGTCGCGTTCGTGAAGCTTTAGAAGCTTGGATTCTTTGACAGATGGGTCTTCGCTTCCGAAGACGAATGTCATCATTTCTCCGTTAAAATTATTGGCGGCATGGCAGATGCGCGGCAAGTTTATCATTAGCGGTGGATTTATCAGAAGAAGTCTGGATATCTGCGAGATTTTGCTGCCTTCGATGCAACCGAGCGAAGCTCCTTTCGACATTCCCATGAAAAGAATCTTGGAACGCGATTTGCAAGTTTCATTTAAAAGAGCGATGTCTTCTGCAATTTGGTTTGTTCTGTTATTGGAATTTGGTTCGTCGGAGGTCGCGCAGCTTACAATCGTGATACCGTACTTGTCGCAGATTTCGCTTGCCAAATTCAGGTACTTATTTTTATAGCCGTATGCAGAGCCGCCTTGTCCTCCTTTGATGAGTAAGGCGTAGTCTTTTCGTGAACCGGGGATAATGAGATTATGCTCGTTGTTCATCTAGCTAAAACTGTTGTGATTTTTGACTTGTTTTATATTCTTGTCTTATTTGCCACTTAATCTCTCGTTTAATATTTTCCCATCTAAAATATTCATTTGTGAATCTAAGGTTTTTTCGCCTAAATGCTTTGTTGATTGCCTTGACTACTTGAATAAAACGGTTTGTTGTTATTTCTGTAATTAACGATCCGTTCCAATTTTCCCCAATCGCAATTTGTGCTGCGTTCATGATTTTTTCTGAAAAAAGATTTAAAGAATAACGTTCGCAGTAACAGGTGTAATTATATAATAAGGGGGAACCTTTTTTATCAAGAGATTCTTTTAGTGCACGAGGCATTGGACCTAGCCTCTCATATCCACTTCCGTCTATTCGACCTTCATATTTGCATGTTGCTTGAATGCCGATAAACCTATCGTTTAGCTCGTTGTTGTTCCCTTTGCATGAAATACTGATTAATACAAATTCGATTTCGTAATCTTGGATGGCCTTGTTTTCCCACATGGGGATGAATCCTAGTATGCCATAATCTGTTTCTAGAAAATTGACACATTCGTAGAATCCTTCTCCGTATTTATTTTGAGATTGGTGGCTTGAAATGGATTGAAATTCGTTATAATCTTTGGGAAAGCTTGAATACGGACGTTTTTCTCGCGGGTCTGGATTTAAAATAGCAACAAAAAATTTCATTGTGCAATATCCTTTTTTCTAATTGAAAATCCTCGTATAAATGTGGAATTCCTCTGGATCCATCGCGACGGCATCTTGCAAGGAATATAGCCCTTCGTGGAAAAACCAATGCATTAAATAGCAAAAGTAATGTTGTTCGAATTCAGGGCGGTTGAATTCGATGATGTTCCAGTTGAGCGGCTTTTCGCCGCATTCGTTCATTAGGCTGTAACCGTTGTGACCGTACCATGTTTCAACGGAATCCCATAAAGGGTTTTCTTCGGCATCTTTGGCGAGTTCACCTTCGTAGATGATGTGGACTTCTACATCGGTGTTTTTATCGTAGTAGTCTTTGCTTTCGGCTTTCAATTTTTGAATGTCGCTGTAGATGGATTTCCCGATGCGGTCGGCTTCTTGCATCAAAGCCCACAATTTGTCGTTAAGTCGAATGATTTTTGCGATGTTTTCCGGCGACCAAACTAATGCTTGGTTCTGTTTTTTCTTGCGTTCGCGCATTCTCCGTTTGGCTTCGATTTTTTCTCTTGCGTGCTTTAGAGCTTCTTCTAACTCATAATCTTCCCATTCCATGCTCATAATCCTTTTGAATAAAATTCTTTTGTCTAAAATGCGTATGACTTAATTACATCACTCCATTTCCAAATTCCGAGTTGTGGCTTTTGTTCTCGCAGTTCTGCATTGGTTGCGAATTTGCGGTTTATTCTGCTGTTGAATTGATTCTGCAAATCCGTTTCCTTGTTTTCGAATGGCGTTGCGGAAAAACTTACTGTAGGCTCGCCGCTTTTCTCTGTAATCAAATAATCTTTGACTTCAAGCATTTGCTTATAACGAAAGCGGCATTTGCTTGAATCGACGCTGCATTGCGCGATGAAGCGTATGTTTGTACAATCTCGTGTGTGGAGTGGAACGGGGCCGAATTCTAGTGTATTCTCTGTTTTACTTTTTTCGCATGTCGCAAAAATGTATGTGTCCTTCAATGCCAATTTGTTCATGAACGAAAAATCTTCGGGACCGTTCACGCCGGGATTCACGAAAAGGAATCGGTAATGTCGTTTGGCTTCGGAAATGTAGCCCATGGAAAATTCGTAACAGGGTGTGCTGACGTAAGGGCGTTCTAAAGCGTCGAAAAATGGATCGTCATCATCTTTGTTGACTTCGAAATCTAAATGGCATAATGGTTTGCCTGTTTCGAGAAATGCGGAATACATTTCGAGGCGTTCATCGATGATTTCGTATCCGTTCGGTGCGATTAAATTCCAGCGGATGCTTCGCCAAATCATTTCAGCTTCAGTTTTGCTTGTGTACGAGGATTCAACTAATTCTTTTAAGTCCTTGTATTTTTGCATGTCTGTCATCATGATGCTCATAAATGTGCCTTTGTTGTGTAATAATGTGAATCTTTTAAAAAGTAGGTTATCACTGCGACAAATACGGTCGTGGTTGGGTTCGCGAAATTTTCCATGCTTCTGAAACTCGATTTTTGGTGCTTTGAAAATGAATTTTAATCGCGTCTGTATGTGTCGCAGTAAATGAGTAATTTGGGGAAAATGAAAAAATGCGTAAATTCCCCTCAAAAACTTTTTGTGTCTGGTTCCAAATCAATTTCCAAATTGAGCGAAGCTGCCCTCGGCTTGCTGGATGATGCTATTAAAAAGGGTATGGAAATTCTTGTGGGGGATTGCTATGGGGTGGACACAGCTGTCCAGAAATACCTGGATCAGCGGAATTACGCGAACGTTACTGTTTATTGTAGCGGTGAAAAACCGCGAAATTACTTTTTGACGGGTGCGCGAGTTCGGTCTTGCGCCGATTTGTCGAAGGGGTTGAGTGGACGTGAGTTTAATTATGTGAAAGATGTCCAGATGTGCGAGGATTGCGACCGCGCTTTGATGATTTGGGATGGCGAGAGCGAGGGAACTCGAGAAAATATTAAACGAATGCTTGATCTAGGGAAGCCGTTTCTCGTTGTTGAGGAATAATCCTTGGGATTTTCACCCACTCCTTTTTTGCACTCAATTTTCCGTATTGTGATATAAAACTTACACGAATATTATTTGTTTTGTGCTCAAATGAGCAAATTTTCGTGTAAAATTTTGAAAATCAAGGGCCCAAAGTATGCTTTTTTTAAGTTCGTCCCCTGAATTTTGTTGCCACAGTGGTTGAAAGTGGGTATATTTACCACGTGTGATAAGTGTTGTGGTAAAATGTGTCAAATATGAATTTCACTTCTTTCATAGGACAAGCCCAAACGGCGATTGATGGAAAGGGAAGGACCTCCTTCCCTAGGGAATTCCGTCGTCAGCTTTCGGCGTCCGAAGGGAATGAGTTCGTGGTCACTCGTGGCCCGGACCGCACCCTCCGGTTGTTCGTCCTATCCGAGTTTGAGAAATTCATGGCGGACTTGGATGCTAGGTCCGACCGCCGTCAAGCCGATTTAGTTCGGAGAGGCCTCAGCCCCACAGTCGTGGAGATGGATGGCCAGAATCGCATTTTACTCCCCAAGATTTTATTGGAGTATGCCGGCCTTAAAGACGAAGTGCTTTATGTCCAGGCCCGCGGTAAGACTCTCGAATTATGGAATCCTGAACGTTACAACGAAAAGTATGGATTGCAGACAAATGATGCAATCGAAGCTTTCGACGCTGCGTTCTATGGTGAAGGCTTGACGGAGGGGGATAATGGCAGATAAGAATCTCCGCAAGTCAGTACATGTAAATGAAATTTCGGAAGCCGCGGTCGCTGGAGTTCAAGGGAGAGAATTCTATCACGATCCGGTGATGCTCAAGGAATGCCTCGAAGGCTTAAATATCAAGCCGAACGGTACCTATTCGGACTGCACGCTTGGCGGTGGCGGCCATTCTTACGCTATTGCCCAAAAGCTCGGTCCCGAAGGCACGCTGCATGCATTTGACCGCGATGATGAGGCAGTCCAGTTTGCGACGAAGCGTCTTGCTGGCGTTGCGCCGAAGTTTATTGTCCATCCGGTTCCGTTTAGCGAACTCGGGAATGAAATTGCGCCGAATACACTCGACGGTGTTCTTTACGATCTCGGCATCAGCAGCCATCAGGTTGATGACTCTAGCCGTGGTTTTACGTTTGTAGGCGA
Organism: Fibrobacter succinogenes; assembly: GCA_902776765.1. Lineage (GTDB taxonomy): Bacteria > Fibrobacterota > Fibrobacteria > Fibrobacterales > Fibrobacteraceae > Fibrobacter > Fibrobacter succinogenes_N. The sequence continues at coordinate 2,846 of CACYRP010000053.1, read as the reverse complement.
TAATCCGCTCGACCTCCGCATGGACCGTCGCGAAAACGTGTCTGCGCAGGAATGGCTCCGCACGGTAAGCGAAGATGATTTTGCGGCGGCACTGCGCAAGAATGCCGATATGGACCGTGCGTTCAAGCTTGCCTCTCGTATTAAAGAAAAGGTTGCCGAAATTGCTGCTGCGGGCCGCGATGTGCTCCCGAGCGATATCAAGGCCGTTGTTGAAGCCGTATTCCCGGACAAGCGCCGTGACGCGAATAGCCTTTTGGCCCGCGTATTCCAGGCTATCCGCATGGAAGTGAATGGCGAACTCAAGCAGATTGAAGATAGCATCCGCGCCGCTGTCGATTGCCTCAAGGTAGGCGGTCGTTTGGTCGTGATGAGCTACCACTCTGTCGAAGACCGTTGCGTTAAGGAAACTGCAGCTGAATTTGAAAAGGCATGCATTTGCCCGGAAAACTTGCCGGTTTGCATGTGCGGTGGCAACCACCAACGTTTAAAGAAAGTGAACCGTAAGCCGATTTTGCCCTCGGCCGATGAGATTAACAGGAACAGTCGGGCACGTTCTGCAAAGCTTAGGATTTATGAAAGAGTATGACTAAGAAAGAGCAGAATTTATCCGTAGGTTCCGGCAGGGGCGGCGTCATGAGAATCGTATTCTTGTTCGTTCTCATGATTACGGCGGCATGCATGTTCCCGGTGTACATGCAGAACCGCATCAATCGTCTTTATGGCACCTTCTATGGGTTAAGGGAAAAGGCGAGCTTGCTCAATCGTGAAATCCTTTTGAGGGATTACGAGATCAACAAGCTTACATCCATGAGCCATTTGGCAAAGTTTGCAGAAGAGACGGGCCTTGGTCTTTACGAGGTTCCGGTAAAAGTCATGATAACGGGGGAGTCGAATGAATAAATACGGCGCAGATCCCCTGTTTATATTGAAGAGCCTTGTGCTTTGCACGATTGTCGTCTTGGTTTTCCAGACGTTTGATATCCAGGTGATGAACCGCAATCTGTATCAGGTGAATACAAAATCCATGGTGACGCATACGAAGAATTTGTATGCAGAACGCGGTTCGATTATGGACCGTAATGGCATTGTGTTTGCCGAAAGCATGCGCGATACGAGCGACAACTTGGGTTACAGCCGGTTGTTCTTGCAGGGAACGCTTGCTTCACAGATTGTGGGCAAGGTTGGCTATAACGGCAGCGGTAGCATGGGCATGGAAAAGATTTTCGACGATAGCCTCCGTGGTGACGAAGGGCTGCGCGTGAGTGTGCAGGATGTGCACCGTCGTGAAGTTTATTACCGCTCGAAGAACGTGGTTGAAGCAAAGTCCGGCTTGAATCTTGTTTTGACGATTGACCGCAACATGCAGGAAATTGTCGAAAAGGCTTTGAAGGATGGTGTTGCTGAATTTATGGCAACGAGTGCTAGTGCCGTTGTCGTAGATCCTTACACGGGTGAGATCTTGGCGATGGCAAGCTACCCGACATTCGACCCGAATTCCAAAATCCAGGGAATCGGTCGTATGGCGAAGAACGAAATTATTTCGATGTCATATGAACCGGGTTCAACGTTCAAGGTGATTACGGCTGCGGCAGCTCTTGAAAATAATGCGGTTAGCCCGAACAAGATTTTTGCGAACGAAGGTCGTTGCTGGCAATGGAATCCGAAGATTGAAAAGATTTGCGATACTCACGTCTATGGTGACATGGACATGAGCGAAGCGATGGTGCAGTCTTCGAACATTGTTTTTGCAAAGATTGCAGATGAAGTGGGCGCTGAACGTTTGTTCAAAATGGCTCGTGCTTTTGGTATTGGCACTAGAGCTTTTGACAATTACGAAGGCGAAGAAAACGGAAGACTTTTGACGCCGACGGAACTCACTCGTGATGATAGAACTTTAAAGACGATGGGCTTTGGACATGCTGTTTCTACGACGCCAATCCAGATGGTAATGGCGTATGCAGCGATTGCGAATGGCGGTAAGCTCATGCGTCCGCAGATTGTGAAGGAATGGCGCAATTCTGATGGCGATGTTGTCGAAAGGAACAAACCGGTAGAACTCCGTAGAGTTGTTTCTGAAAAGACTGCTGCAACAATCCGCAAGATGCTCAATCGTGTGGTGAACAGTGGTACGGCAAAGCGCGTGGCATCGCAGAAGTTGAAAGATGTTTTGTTTGGCGGCAAGACGGGTACGGCAGAAAAGTACAATCACTTGACTCGCTCTTACGACCGCAATTCGCAGGTGGCTTCGTTCATTGGGCTTGCTCCTGCTGAGGATACGCGCTATGTGTGCTTGGTACTTGTGGACGACCCGCAAGGTAAACATGTGGGTGGCCTTACTGCAGGTCCGATTTTCCGCCGCATCATGGAAGGGATTTATTATCATCCGGCGCTTTCGCCGATTGCGCACAACTTAAAGCAGGTGAAACTCGGTTCTCCGTGCGATAAGGATTTTGCAGGGATGACGGCATCTTCGGCTAAAGAATACGCAAAGAAACACCGTTGCCCTGTCCGTTTTGAAGGCAAGGGGCTCCGCGTGATTTCGGAACGAGTTGATATGGGACTTGTCAATGGCAAAACGCTTTTGCTTGGCGATGCGGTGGCAAGCCGTATGCCCAATTTGCAAGGGCTTTCGCTGAAGGATGCTCTCGAAGTGATGGGGAACATCCGCATGAATGTTGAATATACAGGAAAGGGACGCGTTGTAGCCCAGGAACCCAAGGCAGAAGAAGCCTTGCAGAAGGGCGCTGTTTGCAAGCTGACCTTAAAGGAGAAAAGCTGATGATTTCGGAAGGACTTATGGAAAAGTTGTCCGTGACGGGGCTTTGTGATGATTCCCGCCGTGTGAA
>CACYRP010000052.1 GCA_902776765.1 Fibrobacter succinogenes | reverse complement strand
GACTTGACAGTGTCAGACGGCTGTGCACCGACGGAGAGCCACTTGAGGACCTTTTCCTGTTCGAAACGGATTTCCGGCTGCTTGAGGTTCGGGTTGAAGAAGCCGACCTGTTCGATAAAGCTATCGTCGCGAGCCTTGCGGTTGTCGATGACGACGATGCGGTAGATCGGGTTGTGACGCTTGCCGAAGCGGGCGAGACGGATAACAGTTGCCATTTTATACCTCTTTATGGGGTTTTTCCCGAAATTTCGGGGTTTTAGTTCTTTTGATGCCAAATATAGCAAACTTGCTTTTGTGTGTAAAGGACGGCAATGAAAAAAAATCCGTTGTTTACTTATAAAGTAATTGAATTGGCGGCGAAAAATTGTTGTTTTGAAGAAAAAAAATATGAAAAAACGCCCAAATTTGAATAAAAAGGGCGTTTTGTGTAATTGTATTATTCTGACAATAGTGGCAGGGCTATCATTTTATTTTTCGTCTTCAGGCACCCAAATTGGCTCGATTTGCGGGCGAATCCGGCATCTTTCGACTGTTTTAGTGGCAAAATTTGTCCAGCTCGGGTCCTCGTAATTGTAGGAAAGATGCGGCAAGAGGTATCGTGGGGATTGATTCGAGGAATCAATCGGGGACTGAATTGGCATTATTTTTATATCGCAGGCGATTTTGTGTTCTGTATCTTCAGTGATGTCGCCGTTTTCTGCTTTGCATGAGCGCTTAAATTCGTCTTTGGCGTCGGAGTAAAAGTCGATGCCGAAAAACGGATTGCTCCATTTTTTTGAAATGATGTTGTTGTGCAAATGGACTGAGTATAAGATAGTATCTTGGTCGGCAGCGCATAAGATAGCGTTGGCTGTACCGCTATAGAGACTCAGTACAGTTCCTGATTCTAGCTGGATTTTGCCGGGCAAACACCAATGGGGATTGTCTGGAAAGTCCGGGTTTTCGTCGCAATAATAATCTACATGGATCATGTTGCTAATTGGGTTACTTTTGAGCCAATTTTCGAGAGTCGCTTCGTCATCGGCGGAAACGATTACTGTGGGTGTAGCGGATATCGAGTCTGTGGGGTTGATGCGTACTTGTGCGTTCGACCCGCTTGATGTTTTGGTGATGGATGCTTCTGGTGCAGTCGATGGACTTGACGAGCATGCGGCGAGCGCGAGAGCTGCTGCTCCAACGATTGTTCCTGTGATTGATTTGGTGATGTTTTTCATGGTCTCCTCCATTTTTTTGATAGGTTTGATTTTAAAAGGTATACACCACAATACGTCCTGACCATAATGTCTTGACGCATGCTTTGATTGTGTAGATCTTTCTATGAATGTTGTCTTATGTCTCTAGTCTTACTCTCTACAGATTTTTATAATCAGCTTTCCATATTTTTCCCAAGTTGGGTCGGTATATTGTATGGCATTTTTATCGACTAGGTTTTCTTTGGTCGGAAAGATTTTGCAACTGTATCTTTGTTGCCCTTCGGTGACGCCTTCTGTTTCTGTGGTAAATTCACCGTTTTCACGGGTGCAATCCGCTTCGAATTCGGTTACGATGGATGCAGCCGAGGCTTTGGGAATAGTAAATGTTTTTTGTATAAGCGAACTCGTAACTTGGATTGTGTAAGCGAACCATGTTTCTTCTGTTTCGCAACTGAACGAAGCGAAATTGTCAATTTCTAATTGCCGCAATAATCCATGTTCGGTCTTTATTCCTGCAAATAAACTTGTATTTTGTGCTGACGTGTCAGGGTTTATGATTAAATCGTATAGGGGCGTGGAGAATGGGGGGAGAATGTTCGTTTTCGAATCGACTATGAATGTTTTTTCTTCTTGGAACCAGATGGCCGATGCGCTATCAATGGCGGCATCGATTTGCGCCGTGATGGCGTTTGGCTGCTCGTCTGTACCTGCGGTGTTATCGTTTCCGCAAGCCGTAAGGAATGTCGCGGCTAAGGTGGCGGTTGCGAAGAACAGGATTGCTATTTGCGAAAATGAAATCGCTGTAAATCTTGCTTGTGCGGCAACAGCGATGGACAAAATTTTTTCGAGTTTCATAATCCTTCCTCCTATACTTTGTACGTCAGCGGGAACAGTTGCAAGTTAAGGCGGTAAACTTGGTCGATTTTCTTGCATTCGTTGGCGAGGGTGATGACGCGTTTGCGGCAGTTGTTGACTTCTTCGGAGATGCGCGCAAATGTCGGAGCGTCAATGCCCATGGTGACTCCCGATATGTTTCTTTCGTTCACGTCGATTTTGTCGATGGCTTCTTTTGCGAGGTCGGTCATGTCTCGGTGCATGGTGCGGAGCGCAAGCGGAATCGCTTCGGATGAACCGGTGATCGCCTTGTCTGTTTGCTGGTACGTGTTTTCGCTGGTTTCTTCAAGGAACTTAGCCTTAGTGAGTAATGCCAGCGAATCGCGGACTTGTTGCGCCGTGAAGGCATGCTTGATTTTCTTCGCAATTTCAAGCGGGAGGGCGCCTGGCATCAAAGGTGCGAGTTCCCGAACGATGGAATTTATGGCGGATTCGTAATAGGCGAATGTGTCGGCGTCAATCACGCGGGCGTGCTGTTCCTTGGCAATGCGGGTGAGGTCTGCGAAGGCGGCCTTTTTCTTCTCGTCGTTTGTGGCGTTCCCGAATTCGACCATCTTTTCGAAATACGTGAGTTCAAAACCCGAAAGCTTCATCGCTGCGGCGACACGCGGTAGCCCCACGCGGCTGAGTGAAGTTTTGCCTTCGCAAACGAGCTTGAGGTAAGACGGCGAAGCGAATCCGGCATCCTTCGAAAATTCACGCCAGGTAAAACCGGACTTCTTGCGTTCTTCATAGAAGTCCTGCATGTAGCGGCGGTAATCTTGATATTCGGTTATCGGTTTCATGAGGTTAGGGGTTAGGTAATAGGTATTAGGTGTTAAGGGTGTCACCCTGGATTTATTCTGGGGGCGCCTTTTAAAGATCGCGTTCTCCTGCTTGTTTATAATATAGCTCTGAAAAACTCGAAAGTCAATAGTCTGTGATACAAAAACTTTAAAATTTTGAAAAAATTCAAAGAAATTTTAACTCTAATAAAATTTATTTTTGTAAATGAAACAAATGTTTTTGCTAATGATACAAGGGGGAATTTTGCGGCAGTAGAAAGTGGTTTGTGCCCCGGAATAAATCCGGAGTGACAATATTAGGGGTTTGGAATGCTTGTTGAATTAAAAAAGCCCGGCGCGGTGGCCGGGTTCATAAAGTATGTCTTGCGTCATCCTGAGAGCATAAGCACGAAGGATTCAGTCAAGTTTTTTTGACTTTAAATTGCAGTTAGCGCTTTTTCTTCTTGTTTTTGTCCTTAGGCGGGGTGTAGTTCGAACCGATCGTTCCGCCGTTGTTCTGGCGCTTGGCGAAATCGCCAACTTTCTTGAACATTTCCTTCATGCTTTCGTACTGCTTGAGAACCGCATTCACACGGGCAGCGTCCGTGCCGGAACCCTTTGCGATACGGGCCTTGCGGCTACCGTCGATAATCTGCGGCTTCTTGCGTTCCTTCGGCGTCATGGAGCTGAGCACAGCTTCCACATAGACCAGTTGCTTTTCGTCGATTTGGTCCAGCGGGAGCTTGTTGAGTCCCGGGATGAGGCTCAAAATGTCCTTGATGCGGCCGAGCTTCTTGATGGTGCGGAGCTGCTTCAAGAAGTCGTTCAAGTCGAACGTGTTGTTGAGAATCTTTTTCTTGAGGTCCTTGGCGTCCTTTTCGTCGATGACCTGCTGAGCTTTTTCCACGAGGCTGACCACGTCGCCCATGCCGAGGATTCGGCTTGCCATGCGGTCCGGGTGGAAAAGGTCGATTTCGTTCAGCTTTTCGCCAACGCCAATGAAGCATATAGGCACGCCCGTCATCTTCTTGATGCTGAGGGCTGCACCGCCGCGGGTGTCGCCATCCATCTTGGAGAGGCAGACTCCCGTGAAGTTCAGACGATTCCAGAACGTTTCGGCGACATTCACCGCTTCCTGACCAATCATCGCGTCGGCGACGAACAGGATTTCGTCCGGGTGGACCGCTTCGCGAGCCTTTTCGAGTTCCTGCATCAACTCTTCGTCGATTTGCAAGCGGCCTGCGGTATCGTAAATCACGAGGTCAAAGTCGTTGTCCTTGGCGTACTGGTAGCCGTGCTTGATGATTTCGACCGGATTGCCCTGGCCTTCGTCATAAACCGGAATGCCGATGGACTTGCCGAGCACCTGCAATTGCTTGATAGCTGCCGGACGGTAAACGTCGGCGGCGACGAGGAGCGGCTTGCGCTTCTTCTTGCTGCGCATCCAGAGGGCAATCTTGCCTGCGAAGGTCGTCTTACCAGAACCCTGGAGACCGACCATCATGATGCCCACCGGTGCTGGGCCGGAGAGGTTTATTTCCTTAGTTTCGCCACCCATGACGGCAACGAGTTCGTCGTGGATGATCTTTACAATCTGCTGACCCGGCGTCACGGAGTTGAGCACTTCGGCGCCCATGGACTTTTCCTTGACGGACTTGACAAAGTCGCGGGTGACGTTGAAGTTCACGTCGGCAGCAAGGAATGCGCGACGGACTTCACGCAGCGATTCCGCCACGTTTTCTTCGGTGAGTTTGCCCTGCCCACGCAGGTTCTTGAGGGTATTTTCTAGAGAATCAGTCAGCTGTGAAAACATAGTGGGTCAAAGATAGTAAAGTAGGAAGTAGGAAGTAGGCGGTAGGCAGAAAATGTGAGGGGAAATGCCTCAAAAGAAAATTATTAAATAGAAAAATATTTTTTTTGCTTAAAAATTTTTGATATTTCATGAATAAAAAAGGATTGGTCCAAATGAACCTGTCCTTTTGGCGTTCTTGTATAGCGTTTTTACAGCTTCTGCCCTTCGTTCCAGTAATCGGTGGGTTGCTCGACGCCGCATTCTTTTGCGATGTAGACGGGTTCAAGGCCTTTCTTTCGCTGGTCGGTGTAGTTCTTGAGAGCTTTAATCGCAATTGGCGAAAGAATCAAGATGACCGGGATATTCACGAGAACCATAAGGCCTTGGCAAAGGTCTGCGCTGTCCCAGGCGAATGATGCGCTGGAAATGGCTCCGAGGAAAACGATGAGCGTGGCGATAGACTTGAAAATGTTGCGTGTTAATTTATCTGGACGCTTGTTCATGATGAAGCGGAGGCAACCTTCGGTATAGTAGTAGTTGCCGATGAGAGTCGTGTAGCCAAAGAGGCACATCGAAAACGAGATGAAGACGGCGCCGTTTGCACCGAGGACGGAGGCGAGGGACTTTTGAACGTAGATGATGCCAGAAATGTCCTTGGTCGGTTCGATGTTGCAGGAGAGGCACATGAGGGCGGTTGCCGAGCAGATGAGGAGCGTGTCGATAAACACGGAGAGCGATTGGACGAATCCTTGCTTGACCGGGTGCGAAACGCTGGCGCTTGCACTGGCGTTCGGGGCGGAACCCATGCCGGCTTCGTTGGAGTAGAGGCCGCGCTTGATACCGTACATGATGCAACTTCCTGCGAATCCGCCGAGACCTGCGTCAAACGAGAAGGCGTTCTTGAAAATGATTTCGAACATTGCCGGAACATTTGAAATGTTGTAAATCACAATGCCGCATGCAACGAGAACGTAGATGGTTCCCATGGCTGGTACGAGGTAACTTGTAATGGACGAAATCTTCTTGGCGCCGCCCCAGATGCAGATGGCGAATGCGATTGTCAAGATGATGCCGATGATAATTGGAGTTGTGGTTTTATCGTAAAAATAATAGCCGGTGAACGAATCCTGGATGTTGTAGGCGGCGAGGAGGTTATAGCCGATGATGTAGGTGATGAGCACGAACGATGAAAAGAGGATGCCGAGCCAACGCATGCCGAGTGCAGTCTGGATGTAGTAGGAGGGGCCGCCGTAAGAGTGCCCGGTTTCGGAGTCGTGACGTTTGTAAATCTGGGCGAGTGTCGATTCGACGAATGCGGAGGCTGCACCAAGGATGGCGATAAGCCACATCCAAAAGATGGCGCCCGGGCCGCCGAGGCAAATGGCGGATGACACGCCGACAATGTTTCCGGTACCCACGCGGGAGGCGGTTGAGACCATCAGCGCTCCAAATGATGAAATACCGTGCTTGTGCAAGGGCTTTTCGCGGGTGACACGGAATGTTTCGACTAAATATCGGATTTGGGGGAATCCTAAGCGGACGGATAAAAAGATGCCGGCTACGATCAAAAATAGCGGAATGATGTAGTAGTCGTATAGGGCTGTGTTGAATATCGAGACTATCGAGTGGATAAAATCAGTCATGTCGTACTCCTGTCTATTTAAAGTATAATATTTTCTAAATTTGGCGCATGCAACCGTTAAGCCAACGTACCGAAACTTTCACTGATTCTGTTATTCGTCGAATGACCCGTATAGCCAATGCTTGCGGGGCAATTAATTTGTCACAGGGATTCCCTGATTTTGACCCGCCGGAGGCGCTTACGAAGCGTCTTTCGGAAGTGGCTTTGACAGGGCCGCACCAGTATGCAATTACATTTGGCGCTCAGAATTTCCGCGAGGCGCTGAGCGATAAGCAGTTCCATTTTAGCGGGCTACGCTACGATCCGCAAAAAGAGATTGTGATTACGTGCGGCAGTACCGAAGCGATGATGGCGTCGATGATGTCGGTGTGCAATCCGGGCGATAAGGTGGTGCTGTTTTCGCCGTTCTACGAGAATTATTCTGCGGATACGATTTTGTGCGGGGCGACTCCGGTTTATGTGCCGCTTTCGCCTGATGACTTGAGCTTTGATGCGAACGTTTTGGAAAGCGCAATGGCGCAATCGGGCGTGAAGGCGCTTGTGCTTTGTAATCCGGCAAATCCGAGCGGTAAGGTTTTTACGCACGAAGAACTTTCAGTGATTGCATCGCTTGCGGTCAAGTATGATTTGTATGTGATTACGGACGAAGTTTACGAGCATATTGTTTTTGCTCCGCATCGTCACACCTACATTGCGACGCTCCCGGGAATGTTTGAACGCACGATTGAATGCAGCAGCTTGAGCAAAACCTATTCGATTACGGGCTGGCGCTTGGGCTATGTGCTTGCTGCAGAACCCATCATGGAACGCATCAAGAAAGTGCACGACTTCTTGACGGTGGGTGCTGCGGCTCCGTTGATGGAAGCTGCGGTGACGGCGCTCCGTTTTGATGATTCGTATTATACGGGTTTGCAGGCTCATTACACGCACATGAAGGATGTGTTTACAAATGGCTTGCGCAATCTCGGTTTGCATTTTACCGAACCGCAAGGCGCTTACTTTGTGCTGATTGATATTTCAGAATTCGGGTACGGTCGCCGCAGTGTTAGCGGAGTGCGCGAATCTTGTAGTGATGTAAAATGCGCGGCCGGCACATTGCCTGATGAACAATTCTGCATTGACATGGCGCAGAAGGTGGGCGTGGCGGCAGTTCCGGGCTCAAGCTTCTTCCGTGAATCGGTGGATCATCTCGTGCGTTTACATTTTGCGAAGAAAGATGAAACGCTTTACGAAGCTCTCAACCGCTTGGAAAATCTGAAAAAGCTAAAAAAGTAGTTTGTTTAAATTAATCTGTTTGAAATAGTGTGGCTCGATGCTGCACTTTTTTGTTTTGTTATAAAAAAAATGTATCATCCGTAATGAAATAATAGTATTGGACAAAAGCTTCCGCAGAATCTATCATTGTGCTCGTTCAAAAATCAATTCAACAACGGAGGATTCAATGAATATCAATAAAAATCGCATAAAACTCTCGACTATCATTTTAGCTTCAATCCTTTCACTTTCAGCGTGTTCCGATGACGATTCAAATTCTGTCGCTCCTTCAACTTCCGAAGGACATGAACATCATGCAACGGATGAACATTCTAGCTCTACCGATGAACATTCTCATCACGCAACGGAATCTGGTGACCATAAATCAGCATCAAGCGGCTTGACGCTTGGCGAAGAAAATATTAAAGACGGCATCATCTTCTTGCAAGATACGACGATTGATGGCGTGTTGACGGTGAATGCTTCAACGCCGGGCGCAACGGTTCTAAAAAATGTCAAGGTCACGGGAAATTTGTTAATCAAGCGTTCTGGCCGTGTCGATTTTTCGGGCAGTGCCGATGTGGTTCATGTGGGTAGCAGCAATACGGATGTCTATGCTTTTGAAGACAACGCAAAGGTGAATGGTCATCATTTTATGGGCAAGAATAATACCTTTACGACCAAGCGATTTTCGGATTATCAAAAAGTTGATTGGACCGAAAAGGCGGCTCATCTGTCAACAGGAATCCATTTGGCTTATACGGTTACGGGTGACGAAAATGGAACTCCTGTCATTTTGATTCATGGGCTTACGGATGGTCGTGTTTCGTGGTCGCAGGTGGCGCCCGCGCTTGCAAAGAAGGGCTACCGCGTTTATGTTCCGGAACTCCGCGGTAACGGAAAAACGGACAAGCCTATTGAAGAATCCGCTTATGCGGTCAAGGAATTGACTCACGATATTGCGGCCTTTATTGACAAACTAGAACTGAAGAAACCGCATATTGTGGGGCATTCTTTTGGTTCGTTTATTGCTCAGGAATTGGCTGTTTCGCATGCGGATAAAATCGGTTCCATTACATTGATTGGTTCTGCAGCCGCTGTCGATAAGAAAAATTCTACTGTAGATTGGCTTGTGAACGGCTCGGGCGATAAGTCGTTCGATGGCGTTTTCGCTTACGATTCCACGCAGAAACTTCCTGAAACGTTCTTTGAAAAGTGGGGCAACAGCACGAATCCGGATAAGGATTTACAGACGGCTTATTTGGAACATTTAAAACAGGTTCCGTATTACGCATGGAAATTCCTTGTCAAGAGCTTTGTCGCCGTTGACAACGCAAAGCGCCTTTCTTCGATTACATCGGATGTCCAGATTATCTGGGGTACAAAGGACGCTATATTCGATAAAAAGTCGCAGGAAGCGTTGCAGGAAGGCCTTTCTAAGGCAAAGAAAGTCGTGTTCCGTGAAGTCAAAGATGCGGACCATAATACACATTGGGGCTCCAAAGCCGCTGTAGAAACTGTGACGGACTACATCGACAACTTTATCAAAGGCGACAAGTAATTAATCATTATGGGGAGGAGCGTCTGTAAAAAGGATGCTCCTTTATTTTATGAATAAAAGAATTTTATCATGCGTTTTATTGTCTGCGGGTGTTGCTTTTGCTGAGGCTCAGCCTAAATTTGACCTTTCGGGAATGGTGATGGTGCATGCCTATGCCGACTGGAATACTGATGAAACGAAGGTGACGCATCGTTTTGAATCCATGCTTGATTTAGATTTTGACTTTCACTACAATGAACGTTGGTCGGCGTGGCTAGAAATTGAAGCGATGGGGATGGCGATGAATGGAATGGAGGGTATGGAAGGTATGGAGGGAATGGACATGGGCGATGGTTCGACCATGGATCCGGTCAACCCTGCGGTTATTTTTAACGGAGCGTATATTCAATACACTCGCTCGGAACGAACTTTCTTCCGTATCGGTGACTTGAAATTTTTTGAAGGTATTTTCCAGAACTATTATGATTTTGGAGACCCTCGCGATGATGCGGCAGGTATGTCGCAAAAGACAATTCGCGGTCTAGAGTTTCAATGGAACGGCTTGCAGCTTGATGTTGGCTTTGGCACCGCTAGCAATGACCAAAGTTGCTTTTACCACTTTATGTTTGGCGAGTACATGGGAATGGATTGTAAGGATGGCTACACGTATGAGGTTCACACCGCCTACAACTTTGAAATTGCCGAGCAAGTTTTCCATCCTTATTTTGCCTATAAAAGCTACCAGCGCAAGGACTATAACGAACTCTACGCGGGCTTAGATTTATCACTTTCATTTGGGCCTTTCGCCTTCCACGGATTGTACGGATTCCATTCCGTGTTCCTTGCGAGCGACGATGCGGTTTCGTATCATGCTCTTTTGGCGGAACCGTCGTTCGAAATTTCGAGATTCTGCATTATCGGTTCATTATTTTATGCGTTTATTGATGATCCGGTACGCACTAGCCTTGAAATAACGAGCCGACCGGAATACTTTTTTGCGGCCATCGAGCCGAGCGTTGCTTTGAATGAATATTGGACGATTGGTGTTTCGCTAGAATTACATACAAATACATTAGATAAAAAAGACGACTTGGGCTCGGTACGTGTTGGCGGACGATTCTACTTTAATGTTCCTGATTTCAAAATCAACATAATTTCGATGGTGCTTGCTGATATTCCGTATGGCGATGAATGGCCAATCGAAGAGAATAAAGATGATCCTTCCTTTATTTTCGGCGTCGAAGCGATGTTTGATTTCTAGAGGTGCACATGAAAAAGATTCTATTGCTCTGTATTTTGCTGAGTTCCTTTGCGATGGCCCGTTTTGACTGCTGTGCGCGAAAGCGCGCGACTATTAAAAAACAAGAAACTTCGTTGAGTTTTTCAGTGGGCGTGGTTCGTGATGAAGATGAATCGCTGCTGAAAAAGCTGTCCGTTACGCTTGCAAAGGAGTCTATCCAATTGCAAGTGAAAAAGTGGGATACGCAGGAACATGCGAACGAAGCGCTTGCCAAGGGCTTTGTAGATGGCTTGTACATTGACAGCCTCCGCTTTAACTCGGATTCCAACAAGAAGGATGTCCTCTTGAGACTTAAAAAAGAACTTGGAAAATAAAAAGCATGAGATTGTCGCATTGACTGTTGCATGGTTTATGAATTTTCTATCTTTACCAAGCTATGGTTGAAACGATATTAAGTAAGTTCTATAAACCATCAAAATTCAAGAAGAATGGTGATGTGAAGGACGTGCTCGTGGTAGCACTTCCGATGCTTTTGTCGATGAGTTTCGATACGTTCATGACGTTTATCGACCGCTTGTTTCTTTCGAAACTTGGCCCTGCCGAAATGAATGCGGCGCTTGGGGCGGGGGCGGTGCAGCTTGCGCTCACCACATTTTTTACGGGCGCGATTAGCTATACGACTGCCATGGTCGCGCAACGTCTGGGGGCGAAAAAGAAAATGGATTGCGCTCGCGTGTTCATGCAGGCGTTGTATTTGTCGCTGATTTCGGTGCCGCTTTTGTACTTGACTATACCTCTTGGGCATTTGCTGTTTGGATTGGAACATTTGCCGGCTGATCAGCTGGAATATCAAAAACAGTATTTTAATATTTTGATGTTCGGCGGGATTATAAACCTTGTGCGTAATGCGGCGCCTTGCTTCTTTAGCGGTATTGGTGAAACGAAAATCGTGATGAAGGCCGCGTTTGTCGGGATGATTGTAAATGTTGTTTGCAACTACTTCTTAATTTACGGTTGCGGACCGATTCCAGCGATGGGGGTTGCGGGTGCGGCTTACGGAACGTTGATTGGAAACCTTGTTTCGACCGTCATCTTGTTCGCCAAGTTCTTTGGAAAGTCCTGCAATTCGCGCTTTGCGACTCGCTCTTCGTTTGCGTTTAGCTGGTCTTTGACGCGTGAACTCTTGCAAAAGGGAATCCCGTCGGGCGTCGAAATGTTCCTCAACATGTCGGCATTCCAGCTGTTGATTTTGATGTTCCATGCGCTTGGGCCCGAGTCCGCGACGGCGTCTTCGGTGATGTTCAACTGGGACATGGTCGCTTACGTGCCGCTGATGGGGTTGGAAGTGGCATCTACGAGCCTCGTTGGGCGTTACGTGGGTGCAAAAGATGCTGCTGCGGCAACTCGTTCGACTTATTCGGGGCTCAAGCTCGGTTGGGGTTATTCCTTGCTCATGGGCATTTTCTTCATCTTCTTACCAGGTGTACTGACGGATATTTTCAAGCCGGATGTCGCCGAGGCCACAGAAGAGGCCATTGCGATTTTTATGGCGGCGCGCCCTATGAGCATTTTCATGTTGCAAATTGCGACGTTCTACATCTTTGTTGAGGTTTTGCTCGTAATTTATGCGGGCGCGCTTCGCGGTGCGGGCGATACGGTGTGGGTTATGTTTGCGTGTGCCATTATGAACTGGTGCGTTGCAGGTGCGTTGTATGTTGTCGCTTACATTTTCCATTTGCCGGCGCATTACGCCTGGATTGCCGTGGTTGCGGTTTACAGTACGGCTCCGGTTGTTTTCTGGCGTCGTTGGAAAAGTGGCAAGTGGCGCCGTCACGTGATGGATGCTAAATTGAGTGTTGTATAGTTGGTTTTTATGCCTAAAATCCTGTTTTTTAGGCTTGTTTACATCTTTTAACTAGGCTTATTTTGACGCTGTAGGTATATTTATAGAGCCTGCGGCGTTTTTGCTTGCTGGTGTTGGGATGTGTTATTTGGCCTAAAATTTTAAGGCTGTGGGCTAGGATTGGAAGTGGATATGAAAAAAAGAAACGTCATTGCGCGCGTTGCAACGAAATCTGTAATTGCAACGTTGTTGGCTTCGGCTTTTGTCTTTGCGGCTCCGCCGTCTAATTTTAGCGGTTGGGAACTCGTTTTCGAAGACAATTTTGATGGCACATCGCTTGACACGAAAAAGTGGAATTCGACTTACAATTGGGGCCCCACGCATAACCACCGTGCGTATTGCGCCAAGGAGAACGTTATTGTCTCCAATGGAACGCTCAAACTCAAGGGCGAAAAGAAAACGCATCCTGATGCCAAAGGACGAAAGGCCAAATTCAACAACAAGGAAATTCCTGTCGATTACACTTCGGGCGCTATTGACACCAAGGGCCATTTCGAAGTCAAGTACGGATATATCGAAGGGCGCTTCAAGGCGCCCTCGCAAAAGGGAACCTGGCCTGCGTTCTGGACTCTGCAAGATGGCTGGCCTCCAGAAATTGACATCTTGGAAATCCCCGCATCGCGTAAGCAGCACCATTACTACTTGCATTACACGGACCCTGGTTGGTACAACAGTCATGGTTCGGCATGGGATCACGAAGCATCTTTTGGCGGCCATAAGGATGACAATGTAGATCGCTCGGCGGACTTCCATACGTATGCGGTGGAGTGGGATGAATCGACTCTAAGCTTCTATTTCGACGATAAAAAATTTGCAAGTTACAACCGCCCGACTGAAATCAAGCAACTTTCGGCGCAGTACATCATCGTGAATTTGGCGATTGGCGGCTGGGCTGGTGATGACATCGAAATTACGGCAGATAAGCCTGCGTATTTCGAAGCAGACTGGGTGCGCGTGTGGCAAGCGAAGCCTGCAAAACCTGATACCGTGCGCATTTTCTCGATGAACTTTGGAACTTGCATGGTCAAGACTGCCGAAAATAAACTTGCGCTTGGCGACTGCAAGGGCGATAATGCGATTGCGACGATGACGCCGCTTTCTTCGACGACTTACCGCATCAACTTTGGCGATGTGGTGCTGGACATTCCGAACGAATCCACAGACGCTGGCGTGACTGTTGGCGTTTACAAGTGGAACGGTGGCGCTCACCAAAAAGTCATCATGGAAAAACAGTCCGGCTACGAAGGCAATGTGGTTCGCATGAAAATGCAGAATAGCAACATGTACCTCCGCGCAACGACTGACGGTGAACGCGTGGTACAAAGCTGGGACGACGATTGGAAATGGAACCAAATGTGGCGCTTGCTCAAGCTTGATGATGAAATCCCGACGAAGGATTCGTCGGTGGCGATTCATGCGGGTGTGCGAGCTTCAGCCTCGACTTATGGTGCAAGGATTTATCGCAAGAACGGCATGCTGTATGTGCAATTCGGTGATGAAAACGGAACCTCGCGCAATAATAATGGCGCGAAGCCGGAACCTCGCGCCTACGATTTCAAAGGCCGATTGTTAAAGTAATTACTCTTTTCTCTTGTACCCGCTAAGACCGAGCAAAATCAAGGCAGGCGTGTAGAAGTACCATACAAAGTTATTCGCTACCGTAGCTACAATTTCTTGAACGCTATGGTCTTCTCCAGTTGCAAGAGAAATGCCCACGCAAACATCGCAGCAGAAAAATAGAATCATGCCGCGTTTGATGTTTCTTGCGTTTTTACCCTGAAAGTAACCCTTCTTCGGCACCTGGCAAGCAACGATGAGTGAGCAAATTAGGAATGCCGCGTAAGTCCCGATGATAGGGACTGTTGGCCCTTCAAAAATGCGGAACAGGTGAAGTGCGTTTAAGATAAATAAAACTGAAAACGGAATGCAGAGAATCCATGGCGAACTGTTGTCGGTGTCGCTTGTACGCGTGTGACGGTAAATGAACAACGCCTGCACGACCATGAAAAAGCAAATGCCGAGCAGTGTGTAGTCGCTGCGGTGTTCCAAAACATGGGAGTAATTGTGCATGATTTTCAAGCAGAAATCAGCGCAAAAAGCCATCGCAAAACCCGCCTGCAAAAAAATGCGGTCCCGCTTGCAAATGCAATTTTTGCCGATGAAAAATACGATGAATGTCATGATGGCAGTAACTGCAAATTTGGCGATGTTCTGGTAATTGCTACTCTCTACGAGGCATTGCTCGACGGCGCCACAGTTGTAAAATACAAGCCAATCCTTCACGAAGAATGAAATCATGAGGATACTGATGATAACTAAAAGTAAATTAATAAGTGTTTTCTTGTTCATGTTAATGCAATATAATTAATTTGTTGAATTTTTGTATAATGAAAAAGTTTATTTAAGTTCTACAAGTTCAAAACGATATTTCTGCTTTACGTCTGGATATTTTTCGTGATCGACTTCGCCTAAGAACATGGACTTTTCGCGAAGCCAAACCGTATTGTCGCCGTAAAGTGCACGGTAAATGACGTATTCTTCTTCGTTTTCAGAATGCTTTGCCGTTCCTTCGACGATATAATAGCGGTTCTTGAAGTGCTTGTAAATGCCATGGATTTTGAGATCTCTTTTTTCCATAAATAATCCTATTCGTTTGCATGCCGAAAATATGCCTCTATAATCTAAAAAAGATTAAATGGTATTGCAAAAGGTATGGAATTTTGCGATATTTATAGAAGCGCAATAGGAGAATCTGAGTATGACTGTTCAATGGTGGAGTCGAATAAAAAGCCAACCAGTGGTGAGGACTGCATTAAAAATCGTTCTCGTAATCTTTATTTTGTATGTGGCGTTTGTGGCAGCATTTCTTGTTGTAAAAAAAATAGAATCATCAAGTTCTAGTAAAACGCAAATTACGAGCGCATTTGTGGAACAGCGGGTCAATGAAATAGCCGAAATAGCCACACTCCATCACCATTACAAAAAAGTCGCCAACTATCAAGATGCGAAAAAACTTTTGAACTACATGCCCGACTGGCGAATCAACAAGTCTATAAAGGAGTTGTCGCTGGAATATCAAGGCGATGTTAAAGTGGGGTATGCTTTGAAAGATGTCAAAATCAACGTTGATTCTGCCACAAGAATGATTCTTGTAGAACTCCCTGAACCCAAAATATTGAACCATAGCATTGACTTTGAGAGTATTCGGGTGTTGTGGGAAACAAGTGGTTGGTTTAACGGCATTAAATTTGAAGACTTTAAGAAGTTCTTTGTTGCGGAACAGAAAAAGTATGAAACTGAAAATGGTATTGAATTGAAACTCCTCGCGCATAAACATGCTGAAAAAATGATAAAACTTTATCTAGGTTCAGTTGTGAAGCTAGTTGAACCAACTGAAAAAAAGTCATTTATTGACAGGTGGATTCGCCCTGAGGATGGCTATCAAATAAAGATGAAATAGACCTCGAATTAGACAGATTTTTGCAAACCATTGTTGCAGAATCGGGTGCGCCATTCCTTGAGCTTCTGCACGCCGTCAGTGGACCAGAGCGCCCAGGCAATCAGCACAGGCTGGAAGAACAGGCGGATAAAACGAGCCTGGTCAGTGTCAAGTCCGAAGGCGCTAATGCCGTTCACGTATTGGCTGATGTTGCCTGGGAAAATGGCAACGTAGAACAGCGCGAGCAGCACGCCCACCGTACCCTTGTACTTGTACAAGAATATCATGCTGAGGCCGAGAATAATCTCGACGACCCCCGAGGCCAAAACCACGAAATCCAGGAATCCCGGATTCTGCGGAAACCACGATGGAACCTGCGCCAGGAATTCTTGCCTAGCAATGGTCAAGTGACTGACACCTGCGTAGGTCATAAAAATACCTAGCAGAACCCTCAAAACCATTTTTACGTATTTCATACCTTTAATATAGGCTAAAAAGGGCGGAAAGTCAAAAATTTTTTTGCCGCGAAGGAATGCTTAAAAGCTAATGTTAAATTGAAATTTTGATTTCAAACAGTTGGTTCGCAAGCCCGACCGTTGGCTCGAAATCAGCAATCTTCTTGAACCCGTATTTTTCGTATAGGCCGTGGTGCTCGCTTTTGAGATAAACTTTTTTGTAGCCGAGCCTTTGGGCGTAATCAAGCGCAGCGTCAATTAAGCTTTTGGATAGCCGCTCTCCCCGGAATTTTTCGCTAACGTAAACGAGGTTAATAAAGGGGCTACATTTGAATTTTGCGGGAACGTTCCCGTTCTTCTCAAAAACGCAAAAGCCGACAACATCTTCACCGTGTACAGCAATGAAAATTTTTTCCCAGTCTAGGAAATCGTTCTTTGACATTCGCTCGGCTAAACGACGCCCCGGCTGCCATGGGCAATCTTTCGCGAAAGCGCGGGTCTTTTCCCACCACGGATCATCTTTGCTAATCGCGATTATCATTGCTTGCCTCGGCTTTTAAAGAATCCCTATAAGACTTAACTAAACATGATAAAACTCTTTTAGGACAATATACCACTTTTTCAAAGGTGTAGTTTTACCTCTGCTCGTAAAGAGCCCCTATAAGATTTAAAAAATTTCATATTATGACATTTTGATATTTCTAAAAAAATTTTCTAATTCAAATATATTTTTCAGCAAAAACATGTTCTAGAAACAACTAAATTTAAGGTATATTTAAGCCATGATTGTCATATTAATTTTTTCGCTATTGATACTTACCGGTTGCATTTTCGAGGCTCCTTGCGCTTTTTGCAATGTTGAGTTTCTTGGAACCATCGATAATATGGATTCCACCAAAAATTTGCAAATGAAATTGCAAGCACCAAATTCAGACGAAACTATTTTTGAGTTTGAAAAAATAAGCGATTTGTCTTCAGCAAAAGATATGAGTGATTACATACATCAGGAAAAGAATCATTTTATTGCCAATTTTTTCATTAGAACATCCTGTTCATATTCTTATGAGCCTTGCATTATCGAATGGCTTGTTGATGGAAAAACCGTTAAAAAAATTCAATTACAAGAACGAACCGACAAAGGAATAATCTTCGATAAAGTCTATCTAGAAATGACCACTTTGGATGATAATAAAAAATATAACTTAGGCACAGGCTCAAGGTGGCGTATTGATTTTGACCACTTGCCAAACAATCCCTAATGCAGTACAACGGATATTGACGTGAACGTTTTCTACCACCTCCCCGGACTGTTTGAGTTTTACCTTAGCTCATAAAGAGCCCTTATAAGACTATGCAAACTTGGGGCTTTGTTAACTTTAATCCATAAAATATTTATTAGGAAGTGAATATTGTTTCAGATGACTCGAAAATTTTTTTTCTTATGCAGCTTTGCTTTTGTGTTTGTATGCACTTCGTGTGATGGAAAGGCCTTTTTTGAAGGCTATGGAGAGTTTCATTTTAAGAAAAAAACTTCAGATGGGAAACAAATGGAACGTTGTGTGATTGAAGGAAAAAAACTTTCGGTATATGAAGAGAATGTTGAGGCTGATTTTTGGAGTCGTCTGTATTTCTCCATTGGTGCGAAAAATTTAAACCGTGTTTATCGATTTGCTTATGAAAATGAATCAGAAAAAGAATTTTTTGGAACATATCAATTTCCTGTAACGACGGGAATAGGGGCTATTCATGAAAATACTGGTATGGTTGTTGTAGAAACATCCGATTTAATAACAATTTTCTATAATAAGGAACCTGTAGATGGTTTTTTCATAGAGAAAAACCCATTTTCAAAAAAAATACTTTTTGTATTTAAGTCTAGATTGTCGGAATTAAAACGTAAAGAAGGAGTGTGTTTTTATTATATATAAGTTTATTTTGTTGTTTTTTATGTTTTACCTCAGCTCATAAAGAGCCCCTATAAGACCTACTTTTTGAATATACCTTTATTTATGCGGGTTCGCAAGCGGTTTGGCGCTGAAAAAATCAGAAGAATTGGATAGATTCTTGGCTTTTGGGCCATTTTTTTTGGAGCCCTGGTGCTGCCGAAGTGGCTGTTGATTTTCAGATTTTTACGGGTACTTTGCTCCGGGGACGTTCTTCAGAATTTCTTTCCAGAAGTCGCGGAATTCCTTTTCGGTGACTGTGCCGCCTGCGGTGAGTAGGCGGTAGTGCTCGCCTTGCCAGAAGTAATCGACAGGGGAGGAGCCAAAGCCGTTGCGCAGGTAAAAGTCGCGGCGACGATTCCTGCGTTCAAGTTCTTCGGCGTCCTTGGAATCTTCTTCGACTTCGATATCGACGACGATGCATGTGTCGGGGTGTTGTTCGCGAATGACTTGCAGAATTTGTGAACCGTACCCGCGGCTGCGCAGTTCTGGCACAACCGCAAAATAGACAATGTTCGTGATGTCGCCGTGTGAAATGGAATTTGAGAACCCGCAGAACGTTAGGGTCGCGGCATCCCCGCCAACTTCCTTGTCGAAAAATGCCCAAAATTCCCGCTTGATTTTGTTGTCGAGCAAATGCTTTATCGGGATGCGTTCGTTGGCCGGGAAAGCTGATTCGTACAGCGCTTTGACCTGCGGCAACCACGGAGATTTCTTTGTGACTTCGAAATATTGGAGCATGAGAGAGCCTTTTTATGAAAGAATAGTATGGCTGCGCTTAATCGTCAAGATAAATGGATTGTTCCTGTGGCGATTTAGAAGTTTTTTCGAGGCTGTTTACGCTTATCGGGGACGTTTATAGGTCTTTATAGGGTGTTTTGTGGCAAAATGTGCTGCTAAAATTCAAAAAACAGAAATTTAGTAGCACGAAATTTATTTTGTATGTGATAATTTGTGCCGGAAATGGATCGAATATGCTACTAAAATGGAATTATTCGCGATTATGTAGCATTGAAAATCGTCTTTCTGCGCAAAAATGTCCTGGAATTTGTTAATTTATTTGTGTTTTGTGCTACAAAATCCTAAAATTTTGCATTTCTGTAGCATGTTTTGGTGATTTTTGCCTTTTGAAATGCTGAAAATCATTATTTGCGCATTGACGGATGTATATTTACTCTTATGAAATTGTTTGAAAATAAAGTGGTTGTGGTGACGGGCGGGGCGCACGGGATTGGTGCGACCGTCGTGAGTGAATTCGAGAAAGAGGGCGCGAAGGTCGCCTATATTGACATCCGCGAGAATCCCTGCTTTATCGGGGACCTTTCGAAGAAGGATGTTCTTGAAAATTTTGCGCAGTTTGTCATCGAGAAATACGGGCACGTGGATGTGCTGGTGAATAATGCGCTTCCGCTGATGAAGGGCATTGACGAATGTAGCTACGAGGAATTCAGCTATGCATTGGCTGTCGGCGTGACGGCTCCGTTCTACCTTGCAAAACTTTTCGCTCCGCATTTCGCAAAAGGCGCGAGCATCGTCAACATTTCTTCGAGTCGCGACCGCATGAGCCAACCGCAGACAGAAAGCTATACGGCGGCTAAGGGCGGGATTGCTGCGCTCACACATGCTCTTGCTGTGAGTTTTGCGGGCCGCGTTCGCGTGAATTCCATTTCGCCGGGCTGGATTGATACGGATTTCAAGGTCTATGAAGGTTCCGATGCTACGCAGCAGCCAGCAGGCCGCGTCGGTAACCCGCTGGACATCGCGAATATGGTGCTATACCTCGCCAGCGACAAGGCCGGATTCATCACCGGCGAAAACATTTGTATTGACGGCGGCATGACCCGCCAGATGATTTACCACAACGACTGCGGCTGGAAATTCGAAGGGTAGCGGAATTTTCTAGAACACACAAATTTTAATTCAAGGTTGTTTCTCGAATACAATTTTGCTGAATGTTTTGTAGTGGTCGGTGGTGTAATAGATGTTACAGCCGCTACTATAGACGAGGCGGTTTGTGCCGCGATTGTTGCCGAAGTAATCAACATCGGCTTCGTAGTAATACGCTGTCGGAAGTCTTCCTTCGCGATTGTCGAAATAGTCGCCGCCGATCATCACGCCGAGCGTTGTATGCGGATTGAAATTCCATTTCACAAATGTTTTGCCGGTCTTTTGTTCGTAAAGCTTTTTGCCCTCGCTTTTAGTTACATAATAGGATGGCAGACGGTCATTGTCGCAGATGTACTTTGCAACATGGAGTCTTGAGGTGTATTCCTTTTCGGCGGGATTTTCTTTGAGTAGGCAGACTTTTTTGTTGCGGGTCGCATCTTCGGGGGTCGTGTAAACTACATATATGTCGAATGCGAATGCCAACGCAATGCATATCGCGACTATCACAGCGATCTTGGATTTTTTCGCCTTACGATAATTTTTGCGCACTGGGGAGGACGCGGCTTGTTCTTCTCGCGAGGCTACACCTTCGAGAATTCCTTTTTCAATTCTTGCGCCTTTCTCTGTTTTGCCGAAGCTGCAAATGATGATTGTATCACCGGCTTTTGGCGGTCTCACGGGATGCCCTAAAGCTGAAATATGGACAAAGTATTTTATTCCGTTTGCGGTTGCAAAACCGAAACCTTTTTCTTCGTTCCATTGCGTGACTGTCGCTTTATTTGTGATGGGCATGGTAAAACCTTTGATTTATTATTTGATTTTTTTGTCTTCAATAAATTTCTTTAATTCAGCCTCATCAAAAATTTTGTCATATTCAACTTTTTTTATTCGCTTGTTGATGACGCTCTCTTTGATATTTGTAATTAATTCTTTTACATCTTTATTTGCTTTGCTTAAACGATTCAGCGTATCCCAGTCTACAGTATCACGTGCTTTTGCCGGACAAATTATTTCACTTTGTTCAATATTTTGAGGGTTGAGGCTTATAACCCCGATTCCGAAGGCGTTGTTTAAGCGATGAAGTTCTTCGATAAATGCAGGTTCGGTTTCGTATTTGAGGGTTACTAAATAACCTTCGTTTGCCCAACTAGAATTTGAGACTGCTTGAAAATAGTATTCTTTCAGGTGAGCCCAATTTAGTTCTCTCTTCATTTCAAAAGAATATAGTTTGATTGGCAAAGTTGTATAAGATTTAATAAAGTCTAAAACTTCTGATTCAAAATCGTTAAATGGATAATGAATGCCGATTAAATCTGGATGCAGCCATTCATTTTGTCCTTTTGCTTGTTTCGTAGATTTTTTTTCATCAATGGTTTTTGTTAGACAACGGAATCGTTCTCCAGAGACAAACTGTGAAAGAAGGGGATGTAAATCCTTTTCTAGAAATTTTGATTCCGTTGTTTCTGTATTATCTTCATTGATGTTGCTTTTTTCGGCAAATTTTAAATTCTTTTTTAAAGTAAAACTGGTTGGTCGTTCTCCAACTTTTGCAAACAATGTCGCTTTGTTGTCTCTAATATCTACATAAAGTTGAGCTCCTATAGATTGCCAAGGAGTTTTTCCTGATGTATTGATTTTCTTATCTAAATTGTATTCGCATGCTTTCTCCCATATTTTTTTGGGGGGAAGGGAGTATTTTTGTTCTCGTTTGGCAAGTTCGTTTAAAACTTCTTCAGTTAATTTTAAAAAAGAATAGGTCATATTTGCATGTCTGTTGTTAAAGGAAGTCTTTACCTGTAATATACTTTTTATGATTGAGTGTATGTTGCTTGGTTTATTAAAATGATTGTTGTAGATGAGGGCTAAATATCATTAATAATCATCGCCAAGGTATTTTTCAAAACGCTTATCTTGAAATTTAGCGCCTTTAAGGTCAATGAAGTCCTTCGTATAACCATGACGATTGTAAGACATTTCCTCTAAAAGCATAATATCCGGGTGGATGGCAACACCACAAAGGTCAAAACGGGGTCTTATTCTAACAGGATGCTTTCGGATTCTATCAATTATTTCTTTAATTTCATCATCATCAAGCATGAATTCTTCCACAAAAGACATTTCATGCGTTTTGGATGCTGGCAAAACCAAATCCTCGCCAGTCTCAATTGATTTTTTCATTGCATCAAGCAGAGCTTGGGGCGACAGGTCAATATCTAAATCTGGACCATTTGCATCTTTTTTCGCCAGAAAAATTCCAATGGTATGGATAAACATTTTATCCCACTTGAATTTGTTTTTGAATTCATGATAGACTGGAGTTTCCAGTACATCGGAGTAAGATATTTCTGTTTGTTCTTTGTTCATAAGCGAACCGCTGTGATTTAGGGTTTGACTTCAATTTACAATATATGTCTTTTCTTTGACAGTAAATGGCAAAAAATTAAAATTAGAGATTTCGGGGTGTTAGGGGCGGAACCCCTAGGAGTAGGGGTGATGGAAGACCCGGCGATTTTTGCAACGGAAATGGGCGACCCCGGAACTAGTCTGGGGTGACAATGTGAGCCGGGGCTGCAATCAGGGGGATTCTTCCCTTTTTTTGTGTGTGGTGGATTGCTTCGGGGCTGTTCTCCCCTCGCAATGACGTTCTTTTTTGTTTTTTCTAAGTTCTAAGCTCTAAGCTCTAAGTTCTAAAATGCTATATTTCCCCTCGGAACAATTTTCTATCCCTATGCGTCGCCAACTCGAAGAAATTGGCCACTGCCGTTTCATGGAACATTCTGAATTCAGCCGTGGTGTTGAAGCCCTCAAGGGTAAGAAGATTGTGTTCGTCGGTTGCGGTGCTCAGGGTCTCCATCAGGGTCTCGACCTTCGCGATAGCGGTTTGGATGTTTCCTACACGCTCCGCAAGGAAGCCATCGAACAGAAGCGCCAGTCCTGGAAGAACGCTACTGAAAACGGCTTCAAGGTCGGTACTTATGAAGAAATGATTCCGGATGCAGACCTCGTTTGCAACCTCACACCGGATAAGCAGCACCACAACGTGATCCCGGCTATCATGAAGCTCATGAAGAAGGGCGCAGCTCTCTCTTACAGCCATGGCTTCAACATCGTCGAAGAAGGCCAGGAAATCCGCAAGGACATCACTGTGATCATGGTCGCTCCGAAGGGACCGGGTTCCGAAGTTCGTTCTGAATACCTCCGTGGTTTCGGCATGCCGTGCCTTATCGCTGTCCACCCGGAAAACGACCCTGAAGGCAAGGGCTGGGACTACGCCAAGGCTTACGCCGCTGGTCTCCATGCTGACCGTCCGGGCGTTCTCGAAAGCTCTTTCGTCGCCGAAGTGAAGTCTGACCTCATGGGCGAACAGACCATCCTTTGCGGTATGCTCCAGACCGGTACGATCCTTTGCTACGACAAGATGGTGAAGGAATTCGGTATCGACAAGGCTTACGCTGTGAAGCTCCTCCAATACGGTTGGGAAACCATTTCCGAAGCCCTCAAGCATGGTGGCATCACGAACATGATGGACCGTCTCTCCAACCCGGCTAAGATCCGCGCAACGGAACTTGCTGAAAAGATGAAGAAGATCATGAAGCCGCTCTACCAGGAACATCAGGACAACATCATCTCTGGCAAGTTCTCCAGCACGATGATGGTCGACTGGGAAGCTGGCGACAAGGACCTCCTCAAGTGGCGTGGCGAAACCGGCGAACTCGAATTCGAAAAGGTTGCCGCAACTGACAAGCAGATTACCGAACAGGAATACTTCGACCGTGGCGTTCTCATGACCGCTATGATCAAGGCCGGTGTGGAACTCGCATTCGAAACCATGTGCTCTGTGGGCATCAAGCCGATGAGCGCTTACTACGAATCTCTCCACGAAACACCGCTCATTGCAAACCTCATCGCTCGCAAGAAGCTGTTCGAAATGAACCGCGTCATTAGCGATACTGCTGAATACGGCTGCTACCTGTTTGCTAACAAGTGCGTTCCTCTCCTCGCAGACTTCATGAAGAACGAAGTCAAGAAGGGCGACATTGGCGATATCTTCAACGAAGGCAATACCAACGCTGTCGATAACGAAGAACTCATCAAGGTGAACAAGAACATCCGTCAGCATCCGGTGGAAGAAGTCGGTGCTTGGCTCCGCGA
>CACYRP010000051.1 GCA_902776765.1 Fibrobacter succinogenes | reverse complement strand
TAAGGTATTCTTAATGAATTGTGCATCATCAATTGATAACCATAGATTTCCCAGGAGCCACTCTTGGATTCAACATTTTTTTGGCCTTCAAAAGCAGAAAGTTCATAAGAGCCATCGGCCTTTAACGTGAAACTCCATTCGATCCCATTATCAACCTTTTGCCATTCACCAACAAAATCGCTAGCCTTTTCGTATTCATATTCGACAGATTCGACCTGGCAGTTCATCTTCGTTGTTGTTTCGCCATTAGACATAGAAATTGAATTATCCGTTCCAACAGAATAGGCGAACATCGAATAAACAGGCTTATTATAGTATGCCGGGCGCATCAGGAGCGTGCTACGCTGGATGTCATAATGGCCGCCAATCCAATAGGCAACTTTATCGCCAACGCCATTATCGACGATATACGAATTGTCGAAGAACGTGAAAGTTCTTGTGGTGTCGCCATCGGTGCATTTATAAATTTTGTTCTTAAGATCTTCGGCCTTGGAGACCTTGCCCTTCTGAACGGCAACGCTAGCCTTTACGGCTTCGCTATATTCCTTCGAACCGCCAACAGCGTACTTGACCTTACCATTCTCATCGACAATAAACGAAATCGTAAAACCGTCCTTGAGCTTTTCCAAAATCTTTTTGACGGCATCCGTTTCCGCGTATTGCTTGCCGACATTGCCATCGACAAACTTTACTTCGCCATTTGCAAAATCCGTATAAGTCACAAGCCACATTTCATCTGGAATGCGGAGAGCGATAAGGCCCTGCTTACTGCCGGTCGACAGGTAAACTGTCTGATCAAAAATCTTGAGTTCATAGTTCTTTTCGAGGTCCGCAAGCTTTGCAGCACGGGGTCCCTTGGGAGCATCAACAGAAGACGATGAAGACTTCGGTGCATCGGCACTAGAAGAAGACTTTGCGTCATTCTTTACAGAAGAGGAGGACTGTTTATCATCCTTAGCGGAGCTTGAAGAACTCTTATTGTCCTTGGAATCAGAGGACTTCTTGTCTTCTGTTTTTGAAGAAGAAGACTTCTCTTCACATTCATCGGAATCGCAATCGTCAGCTTCGGAAGAAGATGAAATTTCAGTCTCGTTATTCTTTGGGGAAGAAGGGCTATCGTCATCACCGCAAGCAGCAAAAAGGAATGCGGAGGAAACCAAAAGAGCAAGTAATTTTTTCTTATTCATGGTATGTAATATAATTTATTTTGTCCAATTTTAGCCAACAAAAATTTACAAATCACACGAAAAAAGCTGTAAAACAGCCTTGTCCATTCCAAGAATGTATTATATGGATGTTTTTAAGTTGGCAGAACTTAGCCCGCTGCGCTCTTAGAACTTAGTTGGCCCTTCGACAGGCTCAGGGACCTCGATAAGGTTGGTGAGCTTGCCGAACCAAAGTTCTAAGCACTCAAAACGGGCAGCCCGGATGGTAATCTAAATCGGCTTCGGCATCTTCGATGGACGGGGCGGCATCGTACAAAAAGCCTGCCAAGGCCTGCTCGGCAGAAACACGCTCCCCGCCAATCCAATTCTTCAGAACGGCAAGCCGCTTAGAAATCCACCACGGCAGAGGAACCATCAGGTGACGCATCCCGGCGCTTTTCAAAACATGCTTAGCCATCTCCGCCATCGTCATTACAGTTGCCCCCGCAAGAGCGTAAGTCTTGCCCACCGCCTCTTCTTTAAGTCCGGCAACAGCAATCCCCTTGACCAAATCTTCACTGCGGACCGGGCGCTTAAAACACTTGCCGCCACCCGGCATCAAATAGAGCGGGAACTTTTTCACGTAATCGCGGAACATGTTGTACTCAACACCGCCGCCATCGCCAATCACAAGCGTTGGGCGCACAATCGTCCAATCGAGCCCGGAGGCCTGCACCAAAGCCTCGCCCTTCTTTTTGCTTTCGCCATAAGGTGTAAGCACCGGGTACGTCACAGAAATGCTAGAAACATAAAGGAAGCGGCGCACGCCTGCAAGTTTGCAAGCCTCTAGAACATGGCGTGTTCCCTCGGTATTCACGTGTTCAAAAGCGCTACGTTTTGTAGATAAAAGAATTGCCGCCAAATGATAGGCGACATCTACCCCATCAAACGCACTTTTAATCGAATTAAAATCGGTAACATCACCATAACGGACATCCACCTCGCTCGGCAAGGACTTCGCCAAAGAATCGCCCGGAAGCGTCAAGACGCGGACACACACGCCCCGTGCTATAAGTTCCCGGCACAACGCCTTCCCTACGACGCCGGCGCCACCCGTCAATAAAGCAATCATGCTAGGCTTCCAGCATATAACGGATATCCTGAATGCGCCTTGCGAGGGACGCATCCTTTTCCATCTGCTTTTTAAGGGAATTTATGGCGGCGATTACAGTGGCATAGTCCCTGCAGAACATCGCACCGATATTCTGGAGCGAGTCTGTTGTCAGTTCACGGCAGAGGAACATCGCCACCTTGCGGGGCGTAGAAATCGCAGCAGACTGGCGCTTCGATGAAAGTTCGCAAACTTCAACACGGTAATCCATAGCCACCGCTTCAATAATGTTCTTGGCAGTGAGCTCCACATGGCCACCATGTTCCGACGGAGCTACAAGGCGCTTGACGCTACTCAAGTTCAAATCAGCCTTGCAGAACATGTTCATCGCACCGAGGAAATTCAAAAGTCCTTCAATCAAGCGCACGTTCTTGCGGGGCGGCATCGAAAGGTAACGGCAAATTTCTTCGCGGTCAGCCTTTGCAAACGGCAAGTCCTCAGATTTTTTGCTAATCAAGTGCATGCGGGTTGCAAGATCCGGTTCGTCAATGCCCACGGCAACACAAGATTCAAGCGGAGTCAAAAGCTTCTTGGAAATGCTCGGGATAGAAGATTTCGAAGCACTGCGATCAAAGTCCGTATCGACAACCTTGAACTTGGACGGATGACGGTCACAAGAAATCACCACCTGCTTGCCTTCGGCACGCAAATGCCTAATCAAAATGGCAAGGCGTTCCTGCGTCCAGAGGCCCTTTTCCAAGAGTTGCACGTCATCGAGCAAAAGGACATCGCAAAGTTCATAGCGTTCGCGGAACTTCTGTGCAAGTTCACGCACATTGCCCGTCTTGTTGTGCAAAGCAGAAGCCATCGCAGTCGCATCGCGCAAGAAATCGTAAGCATGGCAATAAACAATAGAAGCTTCAGGGCGGCTTTTCTGGATCTTAGCAGCAATAGACTGCAACAAATGAGTCTTACCGAGGCCGCTTTCGCCATACACGAACAACGGATTCAAAGACGGATCACCCGGATTTTCGGCAACCGCCTGGCAAGCGCGGAATGCAGTAGAATTGCACTCCCCTTCGACAAAGTTTTCAAACGTATAACGTGCATAAAGCGATAAAGCCTGTTTCGGACGCTTTACCGGTTTCGGAGTTTGTACAACCTTCGGGATAACAGGCATCGTGAGCTTGATTTCTGGAATCGGATCCGAAGGCGCAATCTGACGAATGCGATAATCAACAAATTCACTACCAAATACAGTCGTAAAGGACTTGCGCAACAAATCGCCATAATGGGAATTCACCCAATTTTCGCGAAGCTCGTCAGGAACAGTAAGCAAGGCATAGCCATTGCACATTCCCTCGTAACCAAGAGCGTCGAGAATCACGGCACCAAAAAAGTCCTTACATTCCGAACGCACGCGGTCGAGCACCTGTTGCCAGGGCGACTCAGCAATATCCAACAAAGAAACAGTATTATCCACGATCTAAAAAACCAGTCAAGATTATAAAAGAGCAAGCAAAAAATAAGAAAGGATTTTGCAAGAACAAGCGCCACAAACGAAAAAAAATTTAAATGTCCATTTTTTGTTCAAAATCGGCAATAATTTTTAAAAAACAATTTTTATCCAAATTTTTCCAATTTACACCATCCTTACGAACGTATGTGCAACAAAATTATCACTTATTATTAGCACAAGTTATCAACAGGTATTTTTTCAAACATCCCTTGACAAGATTTTTCTTACATTAAACATACAAACTTTACACAAAACGGCGATTTTCGCGTAAAAAAGGCACTTTTTACGAATAAGAAAAATGTAACTTGTTGATTTTCACTGAGTTACGATCGACTTCGTCGCAGTTACTAGATACTAGTTTATAGTTACTAGAATGAAAAATGAGCAACACGAAATTACAATTAATTATCGTGCTGAGATTGTTCAGAATGTTGTTCGTCAAGCTTTTCTTGCAGATGGTCAATCCGCTCTTCAAGCAATTTTTCAATTTCAGGGAGCAAGCGATCCTTAACGCGATCAAGATACAAGCATTGCAGCTGGATCATGCGATTGCGATGCCGGCCTGCAAATTCCTGAATCCAATGGCTTACCGCCTGCTGGCGGTCCTGAATTTTGTCGTGCAAAGAGCGCTGGATAAAAGTCCTCTGGACTTCCATATAGCGCTGCATATTGAACGGCATGCGGTAAGTACGAATAAATTGCTTCAGCAACACCAACAAGCAAAGATTGTTGTGTTCGTGATCGTGAATGAACTGCCGTAATTCCTCCAGATGCTTCTGGAAGAATGGGACGATAGCTTTATCATCAATTTGATAAAGTTCTAACTCGTCCTGCTTTTTTGTCGCCTCATCGACAGCCATAACACAAATTTATTTTATTAATGCGTTGCTAAACTTTCGATCGTTTCACAAGGAAGCTGAATTTGGCGTTTTTTTCGTTTTTTAAGGTATTTTTTCCCAGAAAAACTCGCCCTTCAGTTCCCGGATTCAATCGATCAGCGGCAGCGCCCCTAAAATCTAGTAGTTCTTCGACCTCAACAGGGTTCATTCCGTCGGGAGTCATGAGTTCTAAGGTATCATCCATCGAAAACGGGTTCTTCACGTTCACAAGGCAAGCGCCTGTAGCCGCATCAAAGTCCTTGACCTGAGCCGCAACGCAACCACCTTCGGCATCCACATGCGTAGCCTCGTAATTCTGCGGAAGCGGACCACGCAAGAATCCCGGCATAAAGCCTCGCCCATCGACAAAGCGAATCGCGCGACGGCTTTCTTCGGGCACCGGATTCCCGGCAGCAACCGCATCAATAGCCATACGGTAAGCGCGAACCACCTGGCTCAAGTAGTAAACCGAGCGCGTACGGCCTTCAATCTTGAACGAATCAAGCCCACCCGCCACAAGCTCAGGGATTACATCCAGAGCGCAAAGGTCACGACTACTCATAAAGTACGTTCCCCAAGTGTCTTCGTCGAGCGCAATCGGATCCAGTTCAGGGCGATCCGTGCGCTGGAGCGTAAACGAGCCTTCGTGTTCACGATAGTCCTCAACCTGTGGACCGGAGTTCGCGTACAAACGATACGGCATGCGGCAGCTGTTATCGCAGGCGCCCTGATTGGCGTCACGGTGCGTCACCCAGTTCGAGAGCATGCAACGGCCAGACATTGCCATACAAACAGCGCCATGGACGAACACTTCCAGTTCAAGGTCTGGAACTTGCTTCTTTATCTCTAAAATTTCAGATAGACGAAGTTCACGGCTTAAAATAATTCGACGAACACCTAGATTTTTCCAAAACGAAGCGGCCAAGTAGTTAGTGGTATTCGCCTGCACAGACAAATGCACTTCCGTTTCGGGATGTTCCTTCAAAAGCCAACCCACAAAGCCCGGATCCGCAACAATAAGCGCATCAGGTTTGAGTTCCAAGGCCGCATTTAGAGCCTTCTGGAACGATTCCACCTTCACATTACGCGGAATGACATTACTTGTAAGGTAGAATTTTTTGCCATGTTCATGCGCATAGGCAATGCCTTCGGCGAGGTCGTCCAAGTTCTTGAAACCGTTTTCGCGAGCGCGTAACGAGAAAGCAGGTTGCCCTGCATACACCGCGTCTGCACCATAAGCAAACGCGTACTTCATTCGCACAAGGTCGCCCGCAGGGGCTAATAATTCAGGTTTAGTCATAGGTTAGTGAACAATGGATAGTGGTTAGAGGTTTAGGGCGGTGAGCAATGAGGTTTGAGCTATGAGGTCGGCGCCCATTTGAGCTCACTACCATTTAAATCCGGCGCGGATGTAGGTTTTACGATTATTAAACAAAGTCAGCTCGCCCATGAACGAGAAGCGCTGCCCGTCATAGCTGATCGCTGGCGTAAGCGAATACTTGAGTTTAGCGCCTTTGAGAAAACTTTTTTCTTTTAAATTATGAGCATCAGGAGTCGTATCGTTCACGGAACTGCCATAATCAGTCCCTTTCCAGAACCAAGTCTGACGGACCGATGCAAAAATGTGACCATCCAAGCGAGCGAAGAGATTCCAGTCAATCGTACGGCTGTTCGGCCCGCTCTGATTCCCTAGCGGATAGCCAAGATGAGCCACTTGAGCGGTATTCTTTTTAAAATGCGTATAAACATAAGGTTCTACACGGGCATATTCAAAAATCGTTCCCGCTTCAAGCTTATGCCCCTTGATATAAAAATCATGCCCCGCTTGGAGACCCGCCATCCAAGCCCACTTCGCTTCGATATTGTCGTTTCTGATTAAGCTAATCGGCGAATCCATATCATCCAAGAAAAATTCCGTATAAAAGCGAACAGAATTAAACAGACGGTAGTTAAAGTCAAATGATATAGAGCCATTGTTGCTGGATTCCGCATAATTCCCTTTTTCCATGAACAACGGAACCGTCGGAACAAACAGCCATGGTTTCATGTCGTCATGAAGTATAGTAAGTTCACTTATACCAAACGTAGCGTTTCCTACAGCAAGTTCGTAGCGGTGGCCAAAAATATTTCGCGTACTATCCTTATTTCGGGGATCCATGCTACTATAAATTCGCAAGTCCGCATAAAAACTCATCACACGCAAAGGACCAATCATCAAGTCCAAGCTCATCATATTGTACGGAATCGCAAACTGGTTTAAAGAGAGGTTGTTGTAATAACCAGGTCCCCAATGCATCACGTCACGGCCAAAGTCTAGACGCAGCCAATCATAGTTAAACGCAAAGTGCGTACGGTAACGGGCGTAGCTTGTGTAGTCAGCACCGGACTTTTTTTCTTCAGTTTGAACTTCCAAAAATTCGCGGTCAAAAGAGCGCGGCCAACTCGCAGAATGACCTTCGCTGTAAATACGGGCATCCAGCACAAAGTCCACAGAATCAACAAAACCGCGCAAATAAATACCGCCATCAATTCCCGGCCAAATCGTATCGCCAGAAGTCTTACTGCCAGTCCTAAGACCACGATGGTCCGTATCGTT
The DNA here is from genome assembly GCA_902776765.1 of Fibrobacter succinogenes. Taxonomy (GTDB): domain Bacteria; phylum Fibrobacterota; class Fibrobacteria; order Fibrobacterales; family Fibrobacteraceae; genus Fibrobacter; species Fibrobacter succinogenes_N. Next base: position 27,172 of record CACYRP010000051.1, on the reverse strand, counting down.
GATATATTCGCCGCCACGATAGTCGATACCACCGACAATGCTTGCCGCAATGGCTACACGCGGGTTTGCATTTTCAAGAGACGCTGCCTTTGCAGCGCATGATGTATCCGCAGAGTCGCACTTGAATTGGAGTCCATTGCCTAAAATACCAGCACCGCGCACATTATCAAAGTACAAGAGAGCGTTCCCCTCAGTCTTTGTGAAGTTCTTGCGGAATGTCGTATCCCTACGCGGGTAGGTAAAATACTGGCGCTCGTTTCCGACCGTCTGCCGATGGTACTCGAACAGCATCGGAGCTGTTTCGAGCGTCCGCAAATTGAACGTGCGTTCGGGGCTAATCACCGGTGAAGCAGCCATAGAACCGCTCACGCCAGCAAAAAGAAAGAAGCAAGATAAAAAGGGTATAATTTTCTTGAAATCCATTGCAATAATGTAGCATTTTCATCTGCATTCTTAGCGAAAAATGAAAATTTTGACCCATTTCGTCCCGCTCGGAACTTTTCGTTCCACTTAAAAAAGCAACGTCATCCAAAAAACAGAAACCCACCATACACAAGCTTTTTGGCAAAATATAAGTTTTGAAGAAATGATGAATGGGAGATATTTAATATGAATAAAAGAATCTTGATCATGGGATGCATTTCAGGATTTTCGTTAGGAATATTCACTAGCTGCTCCGACTCGAATTCTGACATATACAACCCAGCCAATCCCATCGCGGAGATTGATAGCGATAGTTCCTCTTCGATAGCAGACGAGGGCTACGGCGATATTACTTCTTGCGATTCCGAAACCGGCTCATCAACAGGAACACCTGAAAGTAGCGCAACAACCGGCTCTTCAAACAGCAACGGCACAAAACCGAGCGGCAAGAGTTCTTCAAGCAACGCAGCTCCAGGCGTAAACTCCAGCAGTTCTGCAACGGCGCAGAGTTCCTCTAGCGAGCAAAGCAAACAAATTAACGGAAATACGGGTAACCGCCCAGTCATTACCTACACCGCAGGCGGAGCAACAGTTGCCAACGGCGGAAACTGCATAACCGTCGAAGGCGGCTCCGTCAAGATTTCTTGCGGTGGCGAATACGACATTAGCGGTTCTTACAGCGGAAGCGATGCCCAAATTCTCGTGAACACGGCAAAGACGGATTCTTCAGTTTACTTGAACATGAGAGGCCTTACACTCAGCAACACCGCTGACGCCCCGATTTACATCCAGAAGGCAAGCAAGGCTTTCGTGGTCGCCAAAAACGGTACGACCAACACCTTGAGCGATGGCTCCTCCCGCACCAAGACCTACAATTACACTAACGATAACGGTGAAGCAAAAACCGATACAACAGGCGCTTGCATTTACGCCAAGGACGACCTCACCATCAAAGGCGAAGGTACGCTCATAGTCAACGGCAACTACAACAATGGTATCCACACCAGCAACGACTTGAAGGTTAAAAACGGCCTCATTACTGTCAAGGCCAGGAACAACGGTCTCAAGGGCAAGAACTCCGTTGAAGTCAGTGGCGGAACAATCAACATCATCACGACCGAAGGCGACGGCATCAAGAGCGATACCGAAGATGCAGCCGATTTAGCATCAGGCAAGGGAAGCATTGAAATTACGGGTGGCGAAATCACCATTACATCAGCATTCGATGGCATCACCGCAACGAACGCAGTAACAATCGCGAATGGCGAATCAACAAACCCGACCATCAAAGTTACAGCAGGCGGTGGCCATAGTTGCCTTAGCGATCCCACAAGCAATACCGGCAGCACAGGCGGACGAGGCGGCATGGGTGGATTCCCCGGTATGGGCGGCAGTTCCTGCTCTCCGAGCGAAAGCATGAAGGGCATCAAGGGCGATTCGAGCATCACCATCAACGCAGGCATTATCGATATCAACAGCCGCGATGACGGTCTCCATAGCAGTGGAAACATCACTGTTTCTGGCGGTACAATCACAATTGCCACTGACGACGATGGCGTCCATGCAGAAAAAGCACTCTACGTGAAGGACAACGCGAACATCAGCGTTACCCTCGCCTACGAAGGCATGGAATCTCCCGACATGCACTTTGAAGGCGGTATTACAAGCGTCATCACCACGGATGACGGTTGGAATGCTGCCGGCGGAACGTCTACGACCACGACCGGTCGCAGCACAGGCGGATTTGGCGGCAATGGCTTCGGCCCTGGCAGCGGAAGCACCGGCAAGCTCACAGTTACGGGCGGTTACCACTACATTTACGTTGGCACCGGCGACACAGACGGCGTCGACAGCAATGGAGACATTACGATTTCTGGCGGAGTCATCGTCGTGGAATGCCGCATGAACGGTGGCATGGGCGGTATGGTCGATTCCGACGGAACCACGAACATTTCTTCAAACGCAAAGCTCCTCGGTTTCGGCACGAATAATTCCGAAGAAGGCACGCAGTACAGCGTAAGCTTCAATACCAATAGCTACTACGGCACTTCGTCAATTGCGTTCAAGCCGAGTTTTTCCGGAAACAAGATGGTCTCTAGCGTGGGTCAGCCGAGCGCTATCAGCAGCGTAAGCGGCATGACCAAGACCTGCTTCGGCAATAGCACCGACCGCTGCGTTTATACGAAGTAGACGAAAGAACGGGCCGTAGAGGCCCTACAGACGAAAGACTAAAGATAAAAGGCGAGCATTTTTGCTCGCCTTTTTCAAATTTCAATTTTACAGCATTCGCCTCTCTCGTCTTTGCTCTTCAAGCCAAGACAGGTCGGCTCAGCACTGTATACGCAAGCGTATCCACTGCATTGCCTCTCCCGTCTTTCCGTCTACCAGCGAAGCGATCTTTCGTCTAAACTACATCCAGCCGCGGTCAGATGTACCAGAAATACCACGAATCTTAAGATCGAAGTCATCGCGGTTCGTTGCAGCGTTCATAGCCGTTTCAAGCGAAATCTGTTCGTTCTGATAAAGTTCCAAAAGCGCCTGGTCGAACGTCTGGCTGTGATATTGGATGTGTCCTTCAGCAACCGCCTGTTCCACCATGTCAATCTTATCCTTGTCCTGGATATATTCCTTGATGGCACCCGTATTCACGAGGATTTCAGCAGCAGGCACACGGCCCTTGCCATCCTTGGTCGGCAAAAGTCTAAGCGAAATAATGCCCGCGAGAACTTCCGCAAGCAACAGACGGATTTCATCATGCTGGTGCGGCGGATACATCGAAAGCACACGGTGGATCGTTTCGACGGCGTTCGTCGTATGGATGGTTGCAAACACCATGTGACCCGTATCAGCAGCGGTCAAAGCAATCTGCATCGTTTCCAAGTCACGAATTTCGCCCACGAGGAGCACGTCCGGGTCCTGACGGAGAGCTGCACGGAGTGCGTTTGCATACGAAAGCGTATCCACGCCGATTTCACGCTGCGAAATAATCGCTACGTTGTCTTTATAAAGGTATTCGATCGGGTCTTCAACCGTAATGACGTTCACGGATTCCTTCTGATTGATGTAGTCAATCATGGAGGCAAGCGTCGTCGACTTACCAGAACCCGTCGTACCCGTCACAAGCACAAGACCGCGCTTTGTCAAAGCCAACTCGCGAATGATTTCGGGCAAATGCAGTTCTTCGAACGGAGGAATCGTAGCCTTAATATGACGAATCACAACGGCAATCGTACCACGCTGGCGGAACACGTTCACACGGAAACGTCCCATATCGCGGGCGCCAACGGCAAAGTCGCATTCCTTGTTCGTTTCGAAACGCTGCTTTTGGTCGCGGTTCATGATATCATCCAAGAAAGAATCCATCATGGCGCCATCGATGCGCACGTCAAAAATTTTCTGCAATGTACCATTGATACGGTAAACCGGCGGAACGCCCACTCGCAAATGCAAGTCAGAGGCCTTGCGATTCACCATTTCGCGCAAGAGCTGTTCAATACGAAGTTCAGCCATATTAGCCTTCTCCAAACTTTTCGCGACAGAGTTTTTCTATTTCATTCAACCGCGATTTGATTTCAGCATTATTCGGATCCTTCTTTGCAAGATCCGCATAAATTTCAAGAGCCTTGTTGTAAACGCCTTGTTCCATATAAATATCGGCAAGCGTGCGTGTATTCAGACTGTCATCCAAATCAGGTGCACCGCGAGACAAAGGAGCTTCGGCATTATTGACAAGACTTGCAGAGACTTCATCATCAGAATCACCGGACATCAGATAATCAACACCCTTATTATTCGGGGCATCCGTTTCCGTCAATGAATAGTTTCAATTGTTTCTTCCGGAAGCTCGTCGTCAGCACTTCCAAAGATGTTATCGAAGGACTCTTCAATCGGCTTCTGGACTTCATCAACCGGTTTTTCGGCTTCGGCAACAGGTTCCTTTACCTCGGACACAGGCGCCGGAGCCGGTTTTTCAGCCGGGGCTGCGGCAGGTGCTGCGCTTGCTACGCTTTCAACTTTTTCTTCTGGAAGATCGTCGTCAGCGCTTCCAAAGATGTTGTCGAAGGACTCTTCAATCGGCTTCTGGACTTCATCAACCGATTTTTCGGCTTCGGCAACAGGTTCCTTTACCTCGGACACAGGCGCCGAAGCCAGATTTTCAGCCGGGGCTGCGGCAGGCGCTGCGCTTGCTACGCTTTCAACTTTTTCTTCTGGAAGATCGTCGTCTGAATCGACACCAAAGATATTTTCGAAGGATTCTTCAACAGTTTCTTCGACGTTTTCCTTTGCACTTTCTTTTACAGAACTTTCTTCGATAACCGCGCCAGTAGCTTCTTGGCTCAAAGGTTCTTCAGCCAAGGCAACTTCCGCCTGGGGTGCAGAATTGGTTGATGAACTCGTCGAAGTTTTTTCTTCGGGCAAATCCAAGTCATCTTCATCACCGAACATGGAGGCAAAGGCGCCACCCATCTCCTTAGCGACATCTTCTTCTTTAGCCGCAGCTGGTGCAGGAGCCTGAACTGGTTCCTGAACAACTTCTGCAGGTGCCGCTTTTTCGGCAACAGGAGCTTCAGCAAGAGTTTCCGTTTCTTCTACAATAGGCTTTTCAGAAACAGCTTCTTCAATTACAGGAGCTTCTGCAGCAACAGGTTTTTCGGCAACAAGTTCATCTTCTTCTGCAAAAAGATCAGCAGGAGCTTCAGACTTTGCTGGTTCCGTCGATGCAGATTCTGTCAAAGAATCTTCTTCATCGCCAAAGAGTGCATCAAAAGCGCCATCCACATCTTCAGTAGAATTTTCTGCCGCAACTGGAGCAGGTTCAACAGCACTTTCAACAACAGATTCTTCAACTACAGGGCTCTTTTCAGCAACTTCTGCAGCGGGTTCTTCAAAGACAGGAGCTTTTTCAACAAAAGTTTCTTCTGCCGGTTCATCTAAATCAAGAACAAAGTTATCATCTAATTTAGATGGAGATTCCTCTTCGGTGAACGCCATATGCGTTGCAGGCACATCGCTTTCCGAAGGTTTACTTTCCTCGGGAGCCTCTTCTACCGGCAGTTCCGCAGGAGTTTCATCCATACTAAAATCTGCATCAGCAGATTTTTCGAACAAACCACCAAACGAAGCCTCTTCAGCAGGTCCAGCCACTTCAACGGGCTTTACATCAGACAAAGTTGCAGAATCGGTCGATGTTTCTGCAGGCTTTTCATCCATACTAAAGTCCGCATCGGCGGATTTTTCAAACAAGCTTCCAAAAGAGTCTTCTTCAACAAGCTCATCCAACGTCACTGAAGCATTTTTTTCAGCTACAGGTTTTTCTACAGCCGGTTCGGCCGGAGCGTCAAATTCTGCAAGTTCAGCAGCCGGTTCTTCCAATTTGAAGTCCGAATTTTCAGCTTTCGGTTTTTCTGTTAAAGATTCTTCCGGAAGATCATCTTCTCCGAATATGGACGAAAATGCGTCATTGACGTTAGTCTCAGGTTCTTCAGCTTTCGGAGATTCCGCAACCTTAGGCGATTCCTCTACCACCGGTGCTTCTTCGGCCTTCGGCGTTTCATCTAAATTAAACAGATCTGCTTCAGCACTGCTAGTCTCGGTTTCTTCATCCGAAAAATCCATATGCATAGGAGAAGCAGCGCTTTCAGCAAGCTTTTCCGCAGGTTCTTCTGCCACCTGAGGTTCGTCCAAGCTATCCAAGCTAAAAAGATTTTCACTTGGAGCTTCTTCGACAACTTCACTAGGCTTATCTTCTACAAGACTTTCAAACGGATTATCGGACTCAGCCGGTTCATCTAGATTTTTTTTTTCCTCGTCATCCGAGAAGCTAGAGAACAAAGATGACGCAGCAGAATCTTCTTTTTTGGAAGCCCCTCCTAACAAATCAAAATCTTCGTCCCCTCCCAAAATTCCCGAAATTGCCGACGTCACTTCGGACGTATTCAACCCACTATCATCAAGGCTGTGCGTTTCCGTGCCATCCAAGCTTTTAGCAAGTTCATCCGATGCGATATCCAAGGAATCGCGTAAAGCATCCATTGAAGAAGTGTCTTCGTCGTCCGTATTCGAAAGCGATGCGGCAAGGTCAGCAAAGACGTTATCTTCAGCAGCGTCGACAGCCGGTTCTGCGGTTTCAGGTTCATTGCCCAAATCCATCGTGAACGAACTTTCGTCATCCATCGGTGGCGGAGCCATGGTAGCGACAGACTGATCTTCTTCGGTCTGTACATCGTATTCATCTTTCCAGAACGAGTCCAACGGATCCATGTCGTGAACACGGCGGAAACAGGCATTGCGCTCGGCTTCCTTGCCTAGTTTATCATAGGACTCGCCCAATCTCTTGTGTGCAGAGAGGCAGAAAGGATCTTTGGCAAGCACCTTCTTATATTCGGTGATACTTCCCGCAAAATCCTGTTGACCGGCCAAGATTTTGGCTCGGACCAACATAGCCGGAACATCGGACGGATACGCAGCAAGTGCAGCATCGACAGTTTTAAGGGCTGCTTCATAATCACCAGAAGCGCGTTCCATATCGGCAAGCCAGGCCAAAGCCTGAGAACGCCCCTTATTCTTTTTTATAGCCTTTTTGAGAGATTCCAACGTTACAGCCATCATTTCTCCAATGGAAGAAGAACAGCTTCATCCGCTAAAAGTACAGGTATTCCTTCGCGAACCGGATAGAGACGAGATCCGTCTGGTGTCACAAGGGCATCCGTTAAAATATCAGCCACATTTTCACCGGCAACGTTCTTAACTGAACCCGCCTGAATTGCGTTGTTCACAAGAGCGATGGTATCCGCATCAGCCTGCGAAAGAGGTTGACGCGTTTCCGGGCAGCAAAGAATACTTAACAATTTTGAATCGAGCATAAAACCTTTTTATTGCGTTTTTTCATAAAAAAAATAACACAATTTTTACAAAAAAGGGCGTTTTTAACGAAGATATTTAAGGTTTACGAGGGCAAAATTGCCATTTTTGCCATTTCCAATCAATAAATAGACGCACATTCCCAGTTTATCGAGCCAATTGATGTCGAAATTTTCGCGGTAACCGGAAAAATTCGAAACAACGAGAAGCTCGCGGCAGCCTGTGCGGTTGCAGATGGATTCCATTTCCGAGAGGTTTCCCAAAAGGTGCTTGCGGTTTTCATCACTCAAGTTCTCGGGTTCGCCGCTCACGCAGCCGAGAATTTCAATCCCCGGGATGACGTTGTAGCTGTCGAACCAGTTGTTGAGGGAATCTTCGCGGCCACCGAGCAGAATGGAGCGGTGACGTTTTTTCGCAAAGATGCGGTAGAAATAGTTTATCCAGAACGCAATACGGCGCCAGGCCAAAAGCGCAAGTGGAATAAAGAGGCTGGAGAAAATCGTAATGAAAAACCAGTCCCTACCCACATACGGCAAAGAGCTTGCACCACTTTCAAGAACGGAAACTTGGGTAAAATAACGGAACGCAGCATAACCGCCGACCGCAAGCAAGTTCAGCGGCACAAGGTAGCGCAAGAACTTTTCGCCCTTGAGGCTCGACTCCGTGTATTCCCCACGAAACATGAGGAACACGAGGTTCACGATGACGACAAGTCCCACTAGCCACCAATCTTCAAATTGCGCCATGTCCCAAATGCCATGCGCAGCAGTCCAATTTTCGATGTTTCCACAGCCTGAAGCACCATCCAAGACTAAACTATCACAATTAACACCGAGATCAATTGTATCACTCAAGCATACAAAAGCCCACACGGCGATCACGCCCATGTCCAGAAACATCTTCCAGAACTTCGGGATAAGGCGCGAGAACATCCCCACGAAGGCCGCAAACAGAATACCAAAAGACACGAGGAAATTCGGGACAAAGTAAAGGTCCTTGTGCTTTTTCACGAAGATGAGCATTGCCTTGTAGAAATCCACGTAGGACCCCCAACGGCGCGTGCGGCAGCTCTGGCCCTTGAAATGCAGAATGTTCGTGACCGGCGTGTAATAGTTCTTGAGCCCTATTTCCTTTGTTCTAAAGCAGAGGTCCAAGTCTTCACCGTACATAAAATAATCTTCGTCAAAGCCGTGCAGTTTTTCGTAAACGTCGCGACGAATGCAGAAGAACGAGCCACTGATGGCATCGACTTCAATCATTTCGTCCGGGTCGGCGTATGTCATGTTATAGCTGGCGAGCGTTTTGCTCTTCGGGAACATGGCTGCAAGCCCGATAGTCTTCGACACTGCAGAAACAATCGTCGGGAACGAACGGCGGCAAGCCCACTGTAGCGTTCCGTCTTCGTTCAAGATACGGCAACCAACCGTACCAGCATCCGGGTGCTCTTCCATAAACTTGAGCATTTCGCGGAAAGAGTTCTTCGAAATAATCGTATCCGGATTAATAAAGAACAAGTACGGCTTAGTCGCATGTTTTTCGGCTAAGTTACAACCCTTACCAAATCCCAAGTTTTCCTTGGATTCAATCCATTCCACTTCAGGGAAGAAGTTCTTGATTTCTGGAATAATCGGTTCCGCAGAGCCGTTATCCAAAACAATAATCTGCGAATCAATCCCTTCACATGCATCACGTACGGACTTGAGGCAAGCCGGGATAAAATCGCAAGAGTTATACGAAATGATGATTATGGAACAGGAAAGCATAGATTAGATGAAAGAACGGCGCGTTGCGCCTACAGACGAAAGACGAGAGATGAGATTGCAATGGGACTGTTCACAGACACATTGTCGAGCCAAGATTTTTTGACTCATAAAACATATATCAAATCTTAAAACCATAAAAAACCTTCATATTATGTGCAAAGCACCATTATAAAACCGTTGCACAAGTGCCAAATGCTAGGCTCAGAAATAGGCTTGCAAGCAATCCTGCATCATTCGCCTTACGCATTTTCGTCTCTCGTCTAAAGGACCGTAGGTCCGTTCTTTCGTCTAAGCTAAACCCAGTCGCAGTTTAAGCACGAGGAAGAACGCTTCGGAGATGATGCCGCCGCTCATCTTGGAGGTGCCGCGGGTGCGGTCCGTAAAGATGATGGGGATTTCCTTGACGCGAAGCCCCTTTTTCCAAATCTTGAACGTTGTTTCAATCTGGAAACAGTAACCGTCACTTTTCATCTTGTCAAGGTTGAGCGCCTGCAAAGCTTCGCGGCGGAAGCACTTGAAGCCGCCCGTTGCATCGCTAATCGGGAGGCCGGTCACAATGCGAGTATAGACGTTTGCACCATAGCTGAGGATAAGGCGGCGAAGGTCCCAGTTCACAACGCTGATGCGGTGGTCCTGATAGCGACTCCCGAGCACGAGGTCGGCATTTTCGGCAGTTTCCAAAAAGCGGTTCAGGTCGGTCGGAGCATGGCTAAAGTCAGCATCCATTTCGAACACGCGTTCGTAATCGCGTTCGAGCGCCCACTTGAAACCCATCACATAAGCGGAACCGAGTCCCATCTTACCCTTACGACGGAGCAAATGGATTCTAGGATTCTTGTCGGCTTCGGCCTGGACTAAATCGCCAGTTCCATCAGGAGAGCCGTCATCCACGACCAGGATTTCAAGACATTCATTCTGTTCCAAAATTGCAGACATGATCAGGAGAATATTCTCCTTTTCATTGTATGTCGGAACAATCACCAAACTCTTAGGGAACGCCATTCAATACCTCACTATAACACAAATCTATACAAAATTACAATTCACCAATCGTATCAGAAACCGGATAAGTCCGTTTTCTACTACCATTCATCATTTCGCCAAGAAGCCCCAGCGAGAAAAACTGAACGCTCATGACAAGCGAAAATGCACCCGCCAACAGGAGCGGACGTACATGCATTGCCCCCGTCTGAATCCATTCATAGCCAAAATAACCGCAAATGCCAAGGCCCAAAATGAACAACAGCAGCCCGACAAGGCCAAAGAAATGGAGCGGTTTCGAGGAGAAGCTGCGCATGAACATCAAAGAGACAAGATCAAGGAAGCCACTCACCAAGCGTGAAACTCCGTACTTGGAAACACCATGAACACGGGCGCGGTGCGCTACCGGCATTTCGGTAATGCGGAATCCCTGCCACTTGGCCATCACTGGGATAAAGCGGTGGTAATCGCCATAAAGCTGGATAAAACGCACCACGGAATTGCGATACGCCTTGATACCGCAATTGAAATCGTGCAAGCGCTTGCCGCAAACCATCGAGACCGTCAAGTTGAAAAGCTTCGACGGCATCGTTTTGTGCCACGGATCCAAGCGGCGAATTTTCCAGCCCGAAACAAGGTCATAACCGCTTTCGAGAATTTTGATCATCTTCGGGATTTCGAGCGGGTCATCCTGTAAGTCGCCATCGAGTGTTGCAACGTACTTGCCGCGCGCCTTGGAGAATCCAAGGGCGAGCGCCGCCGCCTTGCCGCAGTTGAACTGGAAACGGAACGCATTCACCGAAGATTTCGGTTTTGCGCCATATTCCTTGGCCAAACCTTCAATCACCTCCCAGGTATTATCGCGGCTACCATCATCAATAGCGATAACCTCGAATTCCATACCCGTCGGTTCTATAGCGGCCCAAATTTCCTTAAACAACTGAGGAAGATTTTCACTTTCTTCCTTAACAGGGATAACCAAGCTCAAATCCATTACAAAACCTCGAAACTAGTTAGCAGCGGGAGCAGCTTCGGCAGCGGGCGTTGCTGAATCTTCGTCAACCTTGAGCGATGGATCCGTAATGGATTCAATCTGCTGAAGGCTCATAGTAAGGCGGCTCTTACCCGGAGCATCGTAAGCCGGAATATTTTCAAGACCACGCTTTACAATATCGAGAGCCTTATCCTTCATGCCGGCAGAAGCATACACATACGAAGCGGCCCAGTAGTTGCGCCATTCTCTCGGGAACTGGTAAGTGCCAAGTTCGAGATACTTTGCGGCATTATTCGCAATGCGTTCCACTTCTTCCTTGTCAGCCTTGGTAAACGGCTTCTTGGTAACGAGTGCTGCAATCTTTTCGCGAGCGTCGAAGGAAATCTGCAAGTAAAGCGAAACATAGCTGCTCAAGAGACGTTCCGTTTCGGAGTTGACGTACGCCGTACCGTCACCGAGACCGCGGAACTTGTACACGCTATCGATCATGTTCGCAGTCATCTTGGCGTCGAAAGCATTCTGCTTCGGCGTGAGGTCTCCCTTCACAAAGTTATAGACCATGCCTTCCTGGACCATGTACTTTTCAAGACCCATGAAGTTAGACATACCGACCGTCGTCGAAATTTCAATCGGGCGGTCCATGTTATTGAGAGCAAGGTCAATCACAAGCTTGTACTGCGTGAGCATCATGCTAGCGCGGTTTCTCTTAGCCCATTCCGCAAAGGCATCCCACACCTGGTAGTTCACCTTGAACTGGAGAAGCTTTGCAGAATCCGCAGAGGAAAGGAAGTTAGAGGCTTCCATCTGGTCAATACGTTCCTTGAGCTTCGGCTTGAGGTTTTCAGCCTTGCGGACCCAGGTAGAAACGAGGTGGTTCGGGTTATTGGCGCTGCTATTATCAAGGACCATGTCGTTATCGATGGTTTCCTTGGTGTAAGAGAGCTTGAGAATCGGCTCGTTCGTGAGCATCTGCTTGATGTACCAATCCGTGTTGCCCAAGGAAAGGTTCACCACGCGAACGTCCTTACGGACACCGGCAACTTCCTGAGCAAACCACAGCGGGAACGTGTCGTTATCGCCATTCGTGAAAAGAATTGCGTTCGGGCGGCAGCTATTGAGGAGGTTGTAAGCGTAATCCCAAGGAACCCAAAGACCAGAACGGTCATGTTCCTTGTAGTTCGAGACGCACGGAACAATAAGCGAAACAAGCACAAGTGCAGCCGCAATCGGAGATGCAAATGCGGCAGTCGTTGCAGACGTTGCAGCGAGCAACACGAGAATGCCAGCGCCAATGCCGTAAATCATGCTCATGAAAATGAATGCCGGCGTGTAGAAGTAGTCACGTTCGCGGACTTCCATATGGACGGCCTCCGGGAACGGAGCGCGCTGGCCAAAACGGGCGAAGTTTTCTTCAATCTTTTGCCAGTTCTTCCATGCTGTCGTATTTTCAGCATCGCTAATTTTCCTTTCGTAATCAGCGATACGAGATGCAGACGCATTGGTCATGCGAAGTCTTTCAATCGCATACTTGGAAGTTTCAATAGTCTGGCGAAGGTCAATGAGTTCGTTCGGATCCGGGAGGGATGTGATGCCGGCACCGGCATTATTCAAATCCGCCACATTACGCGTCATGGCGCTCACCCAGTAATCGCGATCGCGCTGTTCCATGCGGGAGCCATCGGCAAAGTTTATGTAGAACAGGAGGCCAAGAGAGCAAAGCGCATAGAGCGTCGAAACAAAGATACCCACATGCTTGTTGCGTTTATAGACATAAACACAAACTGCGACAAGCAAACCGTTAAAAATCAAGAAGAAGATGAGCTGCCATGCGACATTATCGCCCATGAATGACATCTGCGTCGGGAAACTGATTCCAAAACGTTCAATCGGTTCATTCTCAGAGGCATCAAACGTATAGACTCCGTTAGCATAGTTCACCCCACCCACCTTGGTCGGCAAGTACTGGGCCATCTGGTAACCACCGTAGCTCATGCTCGGGAAAGAGAGCACCTGGTGAGCCACGCGGGAACGGCGGTAGAACGCACGAGAAATCATACTTTCGGAACCGTACTGCTTACGTTCGATGAACGCATTGAAAGCTTCCCAGTTCTTGCTATCGAAGAGGTTGCTCAACTGGAGATTGCCTTGTTCGTCACGAATGTTGAATTCCGGGTCGTTTTCGTCAATCGTCGGGTTAAGTTCCGAACGGATCGGGATGTAAAGGTGCGTGCTGTAACCAACCAAAGCAAAGAATGCAAAGGCAACAGAAAGGAGAAGGCTGCGCTTGAGAGCCCCTTCGTTAGACTTGGGAATTCTCCAACCAAGCACGGCGTACAAAGCATAACCCGCAATACCCAAGACAACGAGAATACCGATAGTCGCAAGCCAGCTACCCAAAATCATCTGCAGAGCGATAGCCAGCAAAATACCCAACCCCACCAACGTGCTACGGACGAGGTTGAATCCAAGGAATTTGCTAGCGCCAAGAATAACGCCCAGAGCAGCAAGGCTAAGGAAAGAAAGTTCAATGAACGAAGACACCTGGTAAATCACGGAGCAAAGGAGCGTACCCGTAATCCAAATCGGTAAACGTTCCGGAATCTTTTTCGGCTGAGCAACAAGGAGGAGCGCAAACACGGCCGGAACAGTAAGCATCGTGTAAAGGTGAGCGCCCACGCCGAGGAATGCGATATAGCAAATAAAGATGAGGATTCTATCGCTACTCGCTTCTTCGCGCTTGTTGTACCACACCAAACCAAGGTAAGAAACGAGCATGAGGATGAACATGGCAACACCATAGACTTCCGCTTCGACCGCATTGAACCAGAACGTATCGGAGAACGTGAGGAGAAATCCTGCCACGAGAGCTGCCGTGCCAAGCACATACATGCGCATCTTTTCAGAAATCTTTGCTGCAAGAGCGTCCGTCTTGAGGACCGTCGACAAAAGTTCCCATGCAAAGAGAGCTGTCACATAAACAGTCGCCGCAGAACTCACCACAGAGATATAGTTCACGCGCTTTGCGATTTCACCTACGAACGGCAAAAAGAGAATCACCGCACGGGCAAAGAACACGAAGAACGGAGTTCCAGGAGGATGCGGAATACCAAGCGTATTTGCACAAGCGACAAATTCACCGCAGTCCCAGAAAGAAACCGTCGGAGCCATCGTCATCATGTAAACGATCAAAGCAACAAAGCCAGCAATTCCGGCGAAAAGGTGTTTATACCATTTTTCGTTCATCTTCATAACTATTATGCATCCTTCTTAGTATTGTTTGCAACCATGCCACGCTTCTGCATGAACCCCGCAAGGAGCCCGTTCACGAACGTGCCCGAAGAATCCGTGCTGAACTTCGCAGCAATCTGCACTGCTTCAGAAATAACCACCTTCATCGGGACTTCGGTAACATACAAAAGTTCGACCATCGCGATGCGGATAATAATACGGTCAAGAGTCGCCATGCGCTCAATTCCCCAATGAGCGGAGCAGGCTTCGATTTCAGAATCGAGTTCGGCCTTGTGAGCAAGGACCAAGTCGACAAGCTTCATGCCGTACTTTTTCATGTTGTCCTGGAGCGGCTGGGCATCGAGAACGCCCGGAAGAGCATCGGCCACCGTGCCGCCAGAAATTTCCATTGCGTAAAGCAACTGCATCGCAAAGACGCGAGCAGGTCTAAAACTTACTTGTGCCATAATTATTTCCCAATCTGCTTGTAAAGATTTACCATTTCAACGGCAGTTCTTGCCCAGTTGCAGCCGAGGTTTCCGGCCTTGAGGCCTGCGCGGTTCATCGCCTGGTCCACCGTATCGGTGGTGAGGATTCCAAGAATCACCGGAATCTTGCCTTCGGCAGCGAGAGAGGCAATGCCACCCGTCGAATTGTTCACGACCACGTCGTAGTGCCCCGTTTCACCACGGATAACGGCACCAAGGGCAATCATGGCATCGTACTTGCCAGAATCCACGAAACGGCGGCAGATGCCCGGCAGTTCAAAAGCGCCCGGCACATGCGCCACAGCGATATCGTCCGAGGCAACGCCAAGCGTTTCAAGTTCGCGAACTGCGCCTTCCAGAAGGCGGTCTGTCACCACTTCGTTAAAGCGGGCAACAGCAATGGCCACCTTCATATTAGAACCATTGAGGGAATTTTTGAATTCTTTCATCTTATTTTCCTTCATCTAAAACTTCGGCTGCGCCGTGATCCGCATTGTCGAGATGGAGCTCGTGGCCCATCTTTTCTTTCTTGGTGCGCAGGTAGAAACGGTTGATGTTGTTCGGCTTGATTTCGATAGGCACGCGCTCCACAATCTTTAAACCGTAAGCGGAAATGCCCGAAATCTTGCTCGGGTTGTTCGTGAGGAGTCGCATTTCCTTCACGCCGAGGTCTGCCAAAATCTGGGCGCCCGTACCGTACTGGCGAAGGTCCGACTTGAACCCAAGGTGGAGGTTCGCCTCGACCGTGTCCATGCCCTTTTCTTGCAATTCGTAAGCGCGAAGCTTGTTGCAAAGGCCAATGCCACGGCCTTCCTGACCGCGCATGTAAAGGAACACGCCACCATGTTCGCCGATGAACTTCATCGCAGCGGCAAGCTGGTCGCCGCAATCGCAACGGAGGCTACCGAAAATATCGCCCGTGAGGCATTCGCTATGAACGCGCACATAAACCGGCTTGCTAAAATCCGGATTACCGGCAACCCAGGCCACATGTTCAACCCCGTCGGTCTTGCTGCGGTAAGCATAAGCCGTAAAATCGCCGTACTTGGTCGAAACGTGCGGGGCGGCAACGCGCTGCACCAGCTTTTCGTTACGCAAGCGGTAGTCAATCAAGTCGTGGATGGAGATAATCTTGAGGTCGAACTTCTTGGCGACTTCTTGGAGCTGCGGCATACGGGCCATCGTGCCGTCTTCGTTCATGATTTCAATAAGGGCGGCAGCAGGGCGAAGTCCCGCAAGTTTTGCAAGGTCCACAGCAGCTTCGGTGTGGCCTGCACGGCGCAAAACGCCTTCTTCTTGAGCGTAAAGCGGAGAAATGTGACCCGGACGGCCAAAGTCCGAGGGCTTGGAATTCGGATCGGCGAGAGCCTGGATGGTCGCTGCACGGTCGTGGGCAGAAACACCCGTAGTGCAGCCTTCAAGCTTATCGACCATGACGGTGAACGGAGTGCCGAGCATGGAAGTGTTCTCGACAGTCTGACGCGTGAGATTCAATTCGCGGCAGCGGGAAATCGGAAGCGGGCAGCAAAGCACGCCACGCCCCTCGTGGAGCATGAAGTTCACCTTTTCCGGTGTAATCTTTTCGGCGGCGATAATGAAATCGCCCTCATTTTCACGGTCTTCGTCATCAACCACGACCAAGAACTTACCGTTCTTGAAATCCTCAATGGCCTCTTCAATCGTATTAAGCAAGGTCACGTTCCTTTAGATAGTTTTCAATATATTTGCCCAGCATATCGACTTCCACATTCACCACAGTGCCAGGCACCCAGTTCCTGAGATTCGTGCGGGCCAAGGTATCGGGAATAATGCAAACGCGAATGTAGTCCTCCCCTTTTTCGGCAACCGTAAGGCTAATGCCGTTCAGGGAAATGGAACCACGGCGAATCACGTAGCGGCGCAAGTCTTTAGGCAGAGCCAAGTCGACTTCCACACCCGTTTCACGCGGAGTGACGCGCAAAACTTCCGTAGTACAGTCCACATGCCCCATCACAAAGTGACCGCCCATAAAGCTATCGGCACGGCAAGGATACTCGAGATTCACGAGATCCCCGACTTTCGACTGCTGAAAGGACGTATTCACGACGGTCTGGTGCATAAGACAGAACGTCGCTTCGTCATCAGTGCAGCTTTCGACCGAGAGACACACACCGTTATTGGCGATGCTGTCGCCCAGTTTGCTGTTTTTAAAGAATCCCGGCGACTTCATGCGCATGGTAAGCGCATCTCCCCTGTTTTCGAGGGAAACGATTTCGCCGGTTGCTTGAATTATACCCGTAAACATACGCGGCAAAATATAGAAAAAGGCGAGAGCCGCGCCAACACAAGTATTGCGTTGGCATGGCCGAGCCGCACTATATGCACTCCAAAGGAGTGCCATTTAGCAATTTAGATGAGAGACGACAAATGCATAAGCTGAGAGTCGCGGCCAAATTCATTTGGACATGACCGAAGCGAGCATTTGGGACTTGAGCGAAGCGATAAATGCGTAAGGCGAATATTGCGGCAAAAACTTGTTTTTTGACATAATTGAGCCTAGCATTTAGCACATGTGCAAAGTCCAAAGACTAGAGACGAAAGAGGAGAAGCGTTTAAGGCATCAAAAGTGGTCTTTGGCTGTATTCGTAAGTCTATAACGCCAAGCTCTAAGCGTCAAAAGAGAACAGCACAACAATCGTTCACTAAGTGCGAACCATTAAACTATTCGATTCCTTCTAAACAATCATGATTCGTTTTTGCTGAAGATATAATTTTTTCACATGTAAGGGGTTCTACAAAATCAGGAAAACATGAAAATTCGACAACATAAGGATAATAATATTTGTTGTTTAACCGTCGTTTGGTTTGCAGCACAACAATTTGTCTTTTTAAGATTCTCCCCCTAGGGCCTTCTGAAACAGTATCAGTTTTCGTATCAAGAGTAAAATCTTTTGTTAATGAATCTACATCAAAATCGTGACTATGTCCTGTTTTTGATCGCAAAGCAAAATCAAAATACATAAACACGGTATCTTTAGGATTTTTTACAGCGTAATAAAGGTCACCCATTTCCCAATGAGTCAGGAATTCTGCATGAAAAGATTCGGGCAATTCTATGGTCATGCAATCGGCCACAAAAAGATTGTTTTCGGTATGGTGTCTTTTCTTTAATTTATTTATAAGTTTTTCTATAGGAAGACGACTATCCGGAGTATCTAATTCCAACTCAAATAAATCGATTTTTTTATTCCTATAGTTATCATCCTCTTTCGTGCACGATATCAAACAAACGAAACAAAATACAATAACTAACCATTTTTTCATTATTTAACCTCTCTAATGTCATTCGCCTTATAACACTGTTCCATAAACAAACATCGTGCATCCATGATGGATCTTAAAATTAGCTTATCTTATAATCATCAATAATACTTCAATCCTTTTTTATAATTTTCAAAAAAACATACGCACTTACGCCACTTAAAACTATAATTCCCGGCAAATAAAGTTGTATATTTTCTAAAGGAATCGGAACACTAGGAGTATTCCCTATACCAAAATGATTACAAAAAATATAGAGTCCCGACAGGAAAAAGGTTAGAAACAGCCAAATAAAAAAATTTTTCATATACAAAATTCCATATCATTTACAGATTCCGTCTTTTTTCATTTTTCCATCCCAATCAGTTTCTAATCTTAATTCGATTTTCTTCGAAAATGGATTACTATCAATAGAAATTCCGCCTATGGGTTCCCTATCATAAGAAATAACAATCTTTTCTTTTTCATTCTCTATTGCCAAGCGAATGTTTTCAGGGACTACATCTATACCCCAAACAAAAGGAGTCCTATAAGTTAAAAAGTTTATTTTTTCGCCTTTTGCATTTTTATAAAAAAGATGATGCGAATAAAAGACATCGCGCGAACCAAGAAAAAGTAATTGAAATAAAGAAATGTTCAAGGAATCGCTATTCTCGTATATTTTTTTACCGTCTATTTCGCAAATGTTTAATTTTTCAGGCCAAGAATACCGATATAAAGGTTCATCCTCTTCACCAGGAAACGATTGTTCTTTACAAAATAAAAAACAAACAAAAGCGATCAAAAGAAATAACGGCGTAACTTTAATAATTCTAAAAATCATTTGACAATATTTCACCAGCAATTTACTGCGGATAATACACCGTCAGCACATCAGGGCCAATAACGGCAGATTCCTTAGCGACAAGGCCGGCGGGCAATTCAGGGTATTCAAGCCCATATTTCACAGCACCTTGTTCAATTAGCTGGTCCAGTTTTTCATCGACTACGGAATCGGTGGAGCGCCATAAATCAAGGCGGTTCCAAAGGGGCGGCGCATTTTCATCCGCATTTTGAGACGGCACGCCTGTCACGTCTTTAAACAATTCGCGAGCAAGGCCTGCACCCGGCTCCACCATCAAGCGGTGCATTCCGCAGGTAGACAAGTCCAAAATCATTTCGCGCCAATTATCAGCAAACGATTCATGATTTAAAACAAGAGTGTCCGGCAAATTCGGCTGCGCCACGCACGAATAAACCAACACTTTAGAGTTCTTCGACGAGAACGCCACCAAATGCGTGATTTCATCAGCAGTAAATTCATGATGCCCCGCCCAAATCACTTTAACGGGATCATTACCATCCGCATAGCGCACATTGAGGCTCGGGTTATCAGCAAGGAGAGTCCCTGCGCCAACGAGAACAGCATCGCTCATCGCACGGAGTTCATGATTCCAGCAATTGGCGCCAGGCTTTGTAATCGCAAGCGGCAAATGCATTCCGTGCGCATCAGCACAGCCCATAAAGCCATCTTGCGAAACTGCTGATTTTACTTCGACAAAAGTGCGTTTGGTGCGCACAAAATAATCATACGCTTCAAAGAAGCGTTCCACTTCGTGGAAAACTTCGCGCCCTTCGCCTTCGCGCAAAGCGCGGTCTTCGGGCGACAAGCCTCGAAATTCAAAAACACGGCATTCCGTGGCCGATTCGCCATTCGGGCAATCTTCAACGCAAGCGCAAATGCAAGCATCTACGCCTTCATGCACTTCGATTCCCGCTTCTTCAAGAATCGCGCGAGAATTCCCATGCACAACAGGGTTCGGGTCGGAATGTGCAAAATAGACTTTCTTGATTCCGGCTTCGATAATCGCCTTAGTGCAAGGCAGTGTTCTACCGTAATGGCAGCACGGTTCCAGAGTCACAAAAATCGAGGCACCACGAGCGAGTTCACCCGCATCGCGTAACGCCATGACTTCTGCATGGGCACTTCCGGGGCATTGCGTATGCCCCTTCCCTACCACAATTCCATCCTTCACAACAACGGCACCCACCGCCGGATTCGGGCGGCTCACGCCAATTGCACCAAAAGCCTGTTGCAAGGCGAAATGCATGTAGTTTGTGATTTCGGAAGTCATAAGGGAAGGCGATTCAAGATTTAACTGGATCCTTCACGCTACACGTTCAGGATGACTTTAAGAGTGCGTTCAAATTACTTCTGCGGCAAAGCCATGATGCCGCCGTCAATGTTGAACACGCGGGTATAGCCATTTTCGACGAGGAATCTCGAAGCAGCCATGCTGCGCTTGCCACTGCGGCAATAAATCAGCAAATCCTTGTCCTTCGGGAATTCACTCAAGCGCTGCGGCATTTCCTGGAGCGGAATGTTAATCGCGGCAGGCGAAGCCTTACCCTTTTCAACTTCAGCCGGAGTACGCACGTCAATAAGAAGCGCACCGGACTTGCTCATTTCCAAAGCCTTGTTCCAATCAATCGTCGTAACGGTTGCTGTAGGCTGTTCAGCAACAGCAGCAGCCGGCTGCACAGATTCAACCTTATTTACAACAGTCTGCGGCTTCGGTTCTTCAGATGAATTGCAGGCCGTAGCAAGCAACATTGCGCAGAAAGAAATTGCAAACAACTTATTCATTAACATAACTCCTTGATTTCTATTTCTAAAAAATAGCAACAATTATAATTTTATCTACAACACCAATTTAGATTTACGTGTTTCAAGCCACTATTTTATATGACCATCAATAAAATTAAAGGTTTCACGATAGGCGTTATCTCGCGCATCCTTACGGGAAAGGTATAAATCATGAAGTCCATTCGGGATAACACGCGTTGTCACTTTTTCACCAAGATTCGGGGCCCATTCCTCGATGTGTTCCACATTCAAAACACCATCGCAACGCGAATAATCGTCAGTCCATTCCTCACTATCGGCCGAGCAACCGCTATACATAACAAGTACAGGAGACTTGATTTTTAGCTTTGAATGAACGCGGTCCTGAGCATTCATAACAGCACGGAGCCAGCCCAAATATTGAGTCGGACGGACATAGCTTTTCAAAGTTTCATTGAATTCCCATTCCCCCCGTTCTCTCTTTAACAAAGAACTGGCATAATTCGGGTCACCCGCCGTATTCACAGAAAACTCGGGCAAGAACAGCGCTATTTCAGAAACCAACGGTAAGCCAATCTTGCGCATAAACCAATTGAAATTCATATCCAAGAACGGACTATTCAACACGAGAGCCGCAAATTTTTCTTCGCTACGATCGTTCACATAAAGCGACGAAATCAAACCGCCCTGAGAATGCCCGATGATAATATACGGAATGTGTTCCGCTTCTTCATAATCATCTACAGCAATTTTCTTGCTGAGTTCAACAGCCACATCCAGTTCTGCATAGTACTCCTTGATATTCCGAAAATCGGCACGAGGTTCATCCGACACGAACGAGCGCCCGCAATAATGCAAGTCGATTGCAAAGAAGGCAAATCCAGCAGAATCAGCTTTTTCAGCCAGTTCCTTCTGGAAAAAATAATCGTTATAGCCATGAACATACAAAACAATCCCACGAAGACTGAGGTTGTTTTGCGAATCTGCACGCGGAGAACTCCCGAAGGGGTACTCGATAAGCGTCGAATGAAACACTTTTTCGCTATCCGGGCTGGTCTCTATCGGATAAACTCGAAACGGTTCACCCAACTCCGCGTCAGTTTGAACCTTCGACAAAGACATTTCAATGACATCGGGATGCACATCAATCACAGAAGTACAATCAAGTTGCACATCGCGTAAAGCTTCGGCATTAGCATAATACACATAGACCGCCGATGCGATAAAAAAGAGCAGCAGCGGAATAATCATGAAAATTATTTTAATTTTTTTCATGCGTACATAATACAAAAATACATGAGACTCAAACGGCTACGAAAGCAGAGCCAACACGTCTTTTGCTATCTGAGCCGGATTCAAGCGATTCTTTTCACAGAGATCCGCAAAGCTCACCTTATCGTAAAATTCCTTCGAAAGCCCGCGCACAAGCACCTTCGCATCCGTATCGCCCAACGCGGCAGCCACTTTTTGACCAAAGCCTCCTTCGACAACGCCATTTTCAAGTGTTACAAATACGTTGTGTGTTTTAGCAAGTTCAAGCAACAAATCTTTATCAACACCACTTGCATAACGTGGATTCACAAGCGTTGCATCAATTCCTTCGCGACGCAGTTCAAGCGCCACAGCCGCGGCACGTTGATAGAAATCGCCAAGGCCAATCAAAGCCACGCGCTCGCCGCGATGCACGACCTTAAACTTGTTGAGGTTGGAGTAATCTTTTTCGAAGATATCGCTGCGATGATGCACAGCATTCGGAATGCGAATCGCCACCGGACGTTCCGTCTGGTCAATCGCCCAGTCAGCCATCGTCTTAAATTCTTCGACGCAGGTCGGGCAAAGATAAACCAAATTCGGGATATTGCTCATCATCGGGATATCAAAAATGCAGAGATGAGTCGTATCGTTCATGCCATCTGCACCCGACATCGTCACGAGAATCGTAGCAGGATTATTGTTCGCGCACAAGTCCTGCGAAAGCTGGTCGTAAGTGCGCTGGATAAACGTTCCGTGCGTACTGTAAATGGGCTTAGCACCGCCCTTTGCAAGCCCAGACGCTAACGCCACTGCATGCTCTTCAGCAATGCCCACGTCGATGAACTGCTTGCCAGCTTCTTTGCGGCGAGCTTCATGGAATCCGATACCCGCCGGAACGGCCGAATGAATCACGACAACCTTCGGGTCACTCTTGATTTTTGCCATCAGATAAAGGCCGAGAATTTCACCGTAATTTTCGCCACTGCCCCAGTTGATTTCGCCAGTTTCGATATTGAACGGAGCAGCCCAATGCCACATTTCGCGATTACGTTCAGCAAATAAAAATCCACGACCCTTCTGAGTATGGATATGCACCACGACCGGGCGCGTCGTATCCTTCACGGACTTGAAAATTTCAATGAGCGACGCAATATCGTTACCTTGTTCCAAGTACTTGTAATCAAAGCCGAGAGACTTGAAGTAATTATTTTCGGACTTGCCGCCTGTGGCACGGAGATCCGCCAAGGACTTGTACAAGCCACCGTGGTTTTCGGCGATAGACATTTCGTTGTCGTTCACCACCACGATAAAATTCGTTGCGTATTCGCCTGCGTTATCGAGACCTTCGAACGCTTCGCCGCCACTCAAGGAACCATCGCCAATTACCGCAATCACATTACCCGATTCACGAAGCACATCGCGAGCAGTCGCAAGGCCAAGCGCAAGGCTTACCGACGTAGAGGTATGTCCCACCATAAAGAAGTCGTGCTCGCTTTCGGTCGGTTCGCTATAGCCAGTCACATCGCCGTAATGCGATTCATCCAAGAACGCCTGAGCACGGCCAGTAAGCATCTTGTGGCTGTAACTCTGGTGGCTCACATCATAGACAATCTTGTCCTTCGGGGATTCAAAAACGTAATGGAGAGCAATCGTCGCTTCTACAAATCCAAGGTTCGGCCCCACATGCCCGCCGCGTTGAGAAAGCTTTTTAACGAGCGCCGTACGCATTTCGGCAGCAAGCTGTTCAAGGGATTTGACATCCAACGCTTTCACGTCGGCAGGGGACTTGATTTTTTCTAGGAACATAGGACCTCTTGACGCCGATTGCGGCATCTCCTAACAGAATATTAATTTTAATTTAATATATACAAAAAAGACCTGAGAATTTCGCGATTTTTCAAAGATTGTGTTACGAAAGTAAACAGTGACTAGTGATTAGTGGTTAGTGGTTAGTGATTTATAGCTGTTCAACGGTCAGGCCTTTGCGACGCAGAATTTCAATGACATTTTTTTTGAATCCGGTCAGATGCGCAGCCCCGACAACTACAAAGACATTGCGATTTTCATCAAGGAACTTGGAAACAGAATCAGCCATCCGACCATTACGCGAATACAAAATCTTATCATACATGAAATCTTGCATCAAAGAATCCTCATGGCTAAACTCGCCCATCCTCATATTCGCTGCATACGTGAGCAACGAATCATTCCCTGTTTTCCATGCATTTTTGAATTTAGCAATAGAGGAATCCAACAAGGCAATATCTTTTATCATATTTCTCATGGCAAAAACACCGATAGAATCAGGAATGTCCATACCCGTAAACAAATTCACTTGCAATTCAACAGTTTCAAGTGAAATAATTTTCTTTTTCATTTCCCGAGCCATGGTCAAGAAATACAAATCAATACCCAATCTCGCATCAAGTCCCGCGCGCTGATTGGCTATAGAACTAAGGGTCATAGCAGCAGCCCAAGGTTTATAGCCGCTAAAGAAATCCACCGGAATAGACCACGCTAGGCAAAGGCTATCGAGAGAATAAAGGGCATCTTCAGGGAGAAACATATCCAAAGTTTTGTCGCCATCAAGTTTTCCCAACAAAGATGAGAGACGCATACTCTTCTGGAAAACGGTAGAATCGCTGATGTCAATTTCTACAGCCAGCTCATCGGAACGATCAAATGCATTTACGATAACCGAATCAAGCGGATAAAACGTCTTATCGGCAAAGTGAATGCTACCGAGAATATAAACGCTAGAATTCTGATCGGAGATTTTCCAAAGAAAATGCTGGTGAGGTTTATCTTTTAGCGAACATCCCGACAAGGACACCGAGAGAAACGCGACAGCAAGCCACAAAATCGTTTTTATTTTAAGTGGCATAAAACTAAAGCACGTATAACGCTAGATAAAGCGTAAACGCAATAAATATAATGGCGATGGGCACAAGGAACCAAAAGCAAAGGAAGCCGACTTTCAAATCGTAGAAGAACATCTTCCAGCGGCCACGCTTGGTCTTGCAAATTTCACTGCGACATTCGGGGCAGATATTGCCAATCTTATTGCGAACGCGAATGGCAAGATTCCCCTGCAATGGCGACATTCCGACCTTATCGTTGAATTCTTTTTTGCAAATTGAACACGTTGTCTGCATGCAAAGAATATAGTAAATAGAACGTCAGCTATGAGGTCGCTTCGCTTTGAGCTATGGGCTCGCTCGTAAACTCGCTTTGAGCTGTTCTAATTGCAATAACCTCATACCCCAAAGTGCCGCAGGCACGACCCCATACCCCACACCATAAAGTTCTAATTGCTTAAGCCTCTAAACAGCGTAGTTATTTCTAACGAGTCGCGATATCCTTCAAAATTATGACCACCAGAATATCTATATCTCAATTTCCAAGTAATCAAAGTGTCTTTTTCCAAAGGCGATTCAAGATTATTCCAAAGATAGAATGGCCTTTTATTATATGACGTGGGATAAGTCGAAAGCATTGATATGGGACGAAGTTCGATTTCTTTATAAATGCAAACACGTTTAGAATCTTCCGTCGTTGTGCACTTGGTAGTATTCGATGCCCAGTCTGGTAAACCCTCCACCGAAACAGAATATCCTGTGAACAAAGTATCCATTCCAAAAATTTCATTTCGAGTATCCAGCGTATCCAGCGCATTGCGGAATGCAGCCGTATCAAACACAGGCGCATTGATGGCAGGAACATAATCCGTCCATGCCGTTGGACCATAATTCAAGAACGTTGTGTCACGAGCAATGGTTCGATATGTCGTATGGAATGCATCATGGAAAACAGTATCACGCACACAGCGGAATCCCGGTTCAGAGCACACAGACTTGCGTGTTCTTGTTACAGGATCCGGCAACCGAGTTTTAACAATCTCGGCTTGACTCATCAGAAGCTTGGATAAATAACAAATGCTAGCTTGTGTGCAGCTAAACGTCTTTTTAACGTCAGAAGAATCAAGAGTGCAATAAATAGGCACACTATCGCACTGCCCCGATTCACCGCTTTTTTCTGCCGTAAAATTGGTAAGCGTATCGTACTTATCCGTTTTACGGTCTAAATAGATAAAACTGGTGTATTTTTCGTTGCCTGTAATTATAGTATCGTCATAGACTGTATCTTTATAAAGATTCACGACACTATGGACAAAGATGGTATCGCAAAAAGAGCGCAACGAGTCCAACAGTTCGTCTTTCTTGGAGTCCAACAATTCAATCGTACATTTGCCATCCGGAGTATAAGCAATGGGTTCTGAATTCGATTCCGGGCCAAATGTTGAGCTATTGCACGATGCAAATAGCGCCACCACCGAAGAAAGCAAAAGAATTTGGGATAAGTTTTTCATGTAAATAAAACTATAAAAGCTTTACAGAAAAACGAGTGCAAAAATGAAGTAAAAACAGGAGTGGATGCGAAAATCAACGCCTAAAAAGTACAAAATGTATTATATAGAACGTTGTTAGTCAGTTACTCCAATTTTACACAACGGACGGATCGACCTGTATTTTTTCCTCCACCCGCCGTACTAGAAGGACCGCCATCATCAAATGAAGAAACGCTACCTGTACGAACATACTTATTAGCATCAGCACTGTGTTCCTGCGGATAAGCCCAAAAAAACGTTTCTATCAAGCTTTCAAACCCGCCTTCAGACATTCTCAAGCCAGCACCGGTTAGGGATAAGCCACTATAATTATTCCCCGCAAAGCCATAGGATGAACGAGTCCCCCTAATTCCATATTCATTTGTTTCGGCATGCCAAGCGATGTAAAAATCTAAATCAGTCATCAAGCGCCAACCTTCTGGGCATATTCCCCGATGGTTTTCTTGTATTAAATCAGCGCAGCTTTCGGTATTGCAACGGCTCGGCAACTGCATCATTTCGGCCCACTGGTAAAGCCCACCAAATTCATCACACTTGGTGGTGTCATTGTTGTAGCAATAACGTTCAATCACTTTATCATCTTTTTGGTCTTCTGTACCAAGAACCATCTTGCCGATATTCAAGTTTTCGGCCATAATGGTCACGGAATCCTTATCGCCAATATAATCTTTACCTATAATCTTGATATAATAGTAACTACGGCCATTGCGCGGGTCGGTAAATTGTTTGTAAGCATCTTTTCCCAGCTTACTTGCATTGGCATGCGTCTTCGAATGATCAAAAGGCACATACTCGCTGCTGGAGGATTCTTCTTTACTCGAAGACGACGAATTCGTCATGGCGGACGATGATCCGCCATCTTTCTTA
>CACYRP010000050.1 GCA_902776765.1 Fibrobacter succinogenes | reverse complement strand
CCGTTTTGAACTGAAAAAGACGTCGAAGAAATCCAAGGCCCGTCTGGGTGTTTTGCACACCGACCACGGCGACATCCAAACGCCGATTTTTATGCCGGTGGGCACCGAAGCAACTGTTAAGGCCGTAACGCCCGCACAACTCAAAGAAGACATCAAAGCGCAGATTATCCTCGCGAACACGTACCACTTGTACTTGCGCCCCACAACGCCGAAAATTGCGGCCGCAGGCGGCATCCACAAGTTCATGAGCTGGAATGGCCCTGTGCTTACAGACAGCGGTGGATTCCAGGTGTGGAGTTTGAAGGACTTGCGCAAAATCAAGCCCGAAGGTGTTGAATTCAGGAGCATTCTCGACGGTTCCAAACACTTTTTTAGCCCGGCAAGCGTAATGAACGCCCAGCGCGAAATCGGCGCCGACATCATCATGGCGCTCGACGAATGTACGCCGTACCCGAGCACCGTCAAGGAAGCGGAACACAGCTTAAATTACACGCTCCGCTGGACCGCCGAAGCGATAGAATGGCTCAAGGAACACCCGCCGATTCACGGTTACGACCAGCAGTTCTTTGGCATTATCCAAGGCGGCATGCACACGCATTTGCGCAAGCAGGCCATCGAACGCATTGCTGAGCTCGGCCCCGACGGCTACGCCATGGGAGGCCTTTCCGTCGGCGAACCCACCGAGACGATGTACGAAATAGCCGACTTCTGCACGGACTATTTGCCGACAGACCACCCGCGCTATGTAATGGGCGTCGGAACGCCGTGGAACTTGTTGGAATTGATTGGTCGCGGCGTCGACATGTTCGACTGTGTGATGCCGACGCGTAACGCCCGTAACGGCATGCTTTTCACAAGCGAAGGCGTGCTCCGCTACAAGGCAGCTCGCCACGCCGAAGAATACGACAAGCCAGTCGACCCGAATTGCGACTGCTACTGCTGCCGCAACTTCAACCGTGCCTATTTGCGCCACCTACACCACGCCGGAGAATCCCTCGGCTACACACTCGCCAGCATCCACAATCTGCACTTTTACCTGCATTTGATGCAGGAAGCCAAGGACCACCTCGCCGATGATACCTTCGAAGAATGGGCAAAAGCCAAGTGCGAAGTGCTGCAGCGCAATCTAGAATAGTTATTAGCATTTGGAAAAGGTGGGTCTGTAAGCAAAAAGCGACTGGTATCAACCAGTCGTATTTGCGAGAGAATTTGCCTATAATTTTCTTCTAAAAATTCTAGCAAATTCGGTTTCGTATTTTGGAGGGCGGAGCCCTCCCTAGGCGTAGATGCCTTGCGATAAGCGAGGCATCGAACCCAATGGGCCTAAGCTAAATGCGTGGTGCTGCACAGAAACCTCGAATAAAGTGATCCCGCAACAAGTGCGCGGCAACAAGCCCCAGGGGAACAAAGTACTAGATTCTTCGCTCCGCTCAGAATGACACAATCAGTTTGGCGACAACCACGTTATAGATCCTCCTTGCGGAGGATGGCGATTCAAGACTTGCGCATCCCTATTTGATAAAAACAAAAACGTCCCGAGCATTTGCCCGAGACGTTTTTTGATGGTTACTTTAGCGCCCTCATCATTCAATGGGAGCGCATCAGTCTTTACTTGATGGAGATGCGAGCGCTCTTGCTTGCACCGTTCATCATCACACGTACGACATAGTTGCCTGTGCTCATGTTCTTGAGAGAGAACTGGCTTGCACCGGCAGCCACATTTTCATTGAAGCTTTCAACAACGTGGCCCATCATGTCGAACACCTGGACAGAAGCCTTGCCAGCCTTGTTGAAGTTCACGCTCAATACGTTGCCCTTCAAGCCAAGCTTGATGCCACTTGCAGCGCGAGCAACAGACTTGATACCAATCGTTCCGCTGAGGCACTTGAGGTCATCCACATAGAGGTACTTGATTTCCGGCTGTTCGTCAAAGCCTTCATAACCGACCACTTCCCAAGCCATTTTCTTGATAGAGGCCTTGTTCAAATCAATCTGATTCTTCGTCCAGACCGGCTGTTCGAGCTTTTCCCAAGGAATCACAACCGTCTTCCATTCCGTTGCATCCGTAGCGAGGAGTTCATGGAATGCGAAGTCCGTTACCTGACCGTCCTGAACCTTGAACTTGTGAGAAGCACCCTTATAGCGAT
Organism: Fibrobacter succinogenes; assembly: GCA_902776765.1. Lineage (GTDB taxonomy): Bacteria > Fibrobacterota > Fibrobacteria > Fibrobacterales > Fibrobacteraceae > Fibrobacter > Fibrobacter succinogenes_N. The sequence goes on along the minus strand of CACYRP010000050.1, from coordinate 21,262 downwards.
AGCTCAAAGCAGTACAAGCGCTCAAGTCAATGCCCTTGGAGGTATCGGCATTCATATTGAGGCCGAGGGCCACAAACGGAGCATAAGCATATTCAGCTTGATTCCAAACAATATCCGTGAGGCCGACAAAGCCCTGAGTACCATTGGTTGCATCATTTGCACCCGGGAACACGACAACATAGCCCGGAAGCTTCGGATCATAGACGTTAGAAATGCTGGACTTTCCGCCCGAAGCACTATCGGTATAAGCATACCAAGTACCACCCGTCTGGAGAACTTCGTCACCGTCTTCAACATCGTCAATAACAAGGAGATCCTTAACCGGAACCACAGAAGAGGAAGAAACCGGAGTTGCAGAAGAGCTAGAACGAACAGCGCTAGAGCTGGACTTAGCCTTTGCAGAAGAGGAGGAAGTCGGAGCCGGGCCGTTACCGCCGCTAATAGCAGTAATAGAAGCACCATTGCAACGAACGTCATCCACATAGAGGTAATCGTACTTGGGCTGGTTCTTGCTATCCGGAACATCGAGAGCACCCTTGACTTCCCAAGCAAAACGCTGCACCTTGTTCATACCCTTGTCACCGAGACTAAAGTGCTTGTCATCATCGCCCCAGCTTTCCTGAGTGAACTGGTCCCAAGTGAGTTCCACTTCCTTCCATTCATCAGAACCGTCCTTGTTCACGTGATGGAAGTTCCAGTTCGTGACGAGAGAGGTTTCAACGCGGAAGTTGTGGCTTGCGCCCTTGAACTTGTAGCTGATGGACTTGCAAGCAGAGAGGTCGATAATAGTCGTATCGCGTTTGAGGTTGAGGCCGATTGCAACGTACGGAGCGTACTTGTAACCACCCTTGGCAAGATTGATCTTTTCGATACCGGCCATGTACTTGGAAGTATTCTTGTCGCCCTTCTTTTCCATGAGCACGTCATAAACTTCTTTACCGAAATCGTTTTTCCATTTCTTGTTAGAAATAGTGGTTCCGCCCTGGCCATCCGTATCATCGTCGGAGTCAGCGAAAGCAGACCACCATCCGCCCGTGTAGGCAAAACGGTCACCGTCTTCGAGGTCGTCGATAAGGTCGGTCTTTTCACCATTAGCAACACCCGTCGAGAAACCGCTGTTGCTGCTGCCATTGCCGTTCTGGAGACCGCAATCCTTATAACCGCTCGCTCCGTTCATCCAACCCTTGACCATGTTACCAGAATTCGTAAAGGTAAGGCCGTTATCGATAGCGAGGTTCTGGAATGCAGCGGACTGTTCCTTGATAGCAGAAGCAGACCAGTTAGCCCAAGACACATTGTTCTGGTTCATCCAGCTAATCCATGCCTGGCTCGCACTCTGGTTCGGAGAGCCGTTACCATCGGCGCTGACCGTTCCCCATTCCGTAGCAAACACAGGAACGCCGGCAGACATAGCCTGAGCGGCTCGTTCATTGTAACCGCCGTTACCCGTCTGGTGCGTTGCAGCATAAAAGTGGAGCGTGCAACCGAAGTTTTTCTTGCTGTCCTGAATGCCCGCCTTAGCGCACTGTTCCGGATGGCTGGACCATTCCGGGCTACCCACGAGCACGAGGTTGTCGGAATACTTACGGATGGCAGCAATCACGGAGTTAGCGTGAGAAGCAACCGTACCCATATCGGCACCGACCGGTTCGTTCCACACTTCGAAAATCACGTTGTTATAGGAACCGTATTCCTTGGCAGCATACTCGAAGAACTTGACAGCCTCAGAAGTATTGCCGTTAGCACTTTCGATGTGCCAGTCAATAATCACGTAAATGTCGTTTTCAATAGCGGCATTGACCACGTTCTTGAGGTAACCCTTCTGGAGGGTTTCGCCCTGCGGGCTACTCAAGTAGCCACGGCCCTGATCCTGAAACTTTTCCTGAGTCACACCCATTGCAAAGCGAATGACTTCGATGTTCATTTGCTTCACCATGGCGTTCACGGCCTTTTCAGAATAGAAAACCGTAGAGCTATCTGCACCCGAGCTCCAGAAGAGGCTCATGCCTTTGACCTGAACCGGCTTGTTGGCATAATCCGGGCAAGTTCCTGAAAGCTTGCCACCATTAGCCTTAAGTTCACCGTATGTGCTCACCGGGCCAAGACGGCTAGCAGAAACTGCCATAGCAGAAGTTACGGCAGCGCACATCAGAAATGCGAAGATCTTTTTCATAAACATCCTTTTGGTTTACACCCAATCTCCGCAACAATTTATCCCGACCGAAAAATAAATATTATATGGGGGAATAGATGTAACTTATTTGGAAACATGGTTTTTCGCCCAAAAAACGCAATTTAGGATATAAAAATTTACAGAAATAGTCCTTTGGCCCATCACTAGTTTTTCACGAACTTCATCGTTTGCGAGCCAAGCCACGTCGTAAGATGCACAATGTAAATCCCAGCACGAAGGGAACTCATATCAAGCACACGAACACCGTCCACTTTTTTGAGGCCAGACACATCCACCCGGCGGCCATCAATGCCCACAATATCCAGGCTAACGATATTCAAAGAACCAATGACAAGCTGAGACGAACGAGAATCGTAGAAGAGATTGCGCGAAGGAGAAAGCATCTTGGCAAGCCCCACGCTTCCCTCCGAACTGCTGCTGGAATTGTTACTGGATTCTTCGCTCGATGAGCTCAGAATGACGTTGCTAGAAGAACTGCCGGGAACTTTGCTCGATGAACTCGGGTATTCCATCACCTCGCCATTGCTTCCTTTGTATGCTATAAGAGCATCTTTGAGTTTCTGGTTTACATCGCTTGCAGCATCATCTAGAGAATTATCGAACGTCCACTTGAAATCGCCGCCTTGCACGCGACCCGCATAAGCAATCACGTTTTTGCGAGCGACTTCCGGAGATTCCGCCGTGTAGCTGTACATCACAGACTTGTCCGTATCAAAGTTGTTATAGGCATTAGCACCCTCGTAAGACTTTACACTAGGCGGCACTTGGGCATCGCGACTGCTAACAACATAAGCATCAAAATCTTTCTTCGTGTCAATGGAACCCGTAGCCACTTCGGCGCCCTTCAAAACATACTTGCTCGCACCATAGGGAATAAATGTATAGGAACCTTCCATAAAGTTGTTGTAGGCCTTGATAGCGCCACCAGCTTCGCTGCTGAACGTCCCAAAGTTCTTCGGATCGCGCTTGGTGCCGCCCGCATAAACGTCACTCCCCTGCATCGAAGTCATCATCGGATACTTGCAGTTGCGAAAATAATTCGCTTCCATGAACACGGAGGAACCTAGCGTAGAACCCGCGCCATACTTGGCATTGCCATCGTAGTAGTTATTGTAAACGTGAGCGCTGTAGTAACGCACGCGCGGGTGGCGGCTATCGGAATGGTCGTACCAATTATGGTGATACGTGATGTAGAGACCGTCAGTCGTGCCCTCGGAAAGGCCTAGCAAGTTCGACTTGCCATTGTCCCAGAAATGGTTGTAGCTGAACGTGACGTACGTTGATTTTTTGCAGTCCAAGGCGCCATCGCCCTTAGCCTGGTCCTTATCGCTACCCGCAAGACCATAGAAAAAATCGCAGTTGTGCACCCAGATGTACTTGCAGTCTTGCTGGAGGCTGATGTTGTCGCCTTCGTCGGAGTCCACGTTCATAATGCCAATGTTTCGCACTTCGACATCCTGGGCATTCTTGATTCGAATTCCCCAGCCGTTCGCCGTTGCATCGTTGCCAATACCTTCGAGCGTTACCGCCATTCCCTCTTTTTTACCCATATCAATTACGATATCGCCATGATCCGTATCGGTCGGGTCCGTCACGTTGCCAATCAAGCGAATTGCGAGCGGACGAGTTTCATAGCCTTTCTTGAGCGCCGTCAAAATGTTCTGCAAACCGATGCATTCCGTTGTAGCGCCCTTGCTGTTTGTCACCACATCAAACTTGACCGTATTCTTTGTCGATTCCGAGACGTAAAGGATTACCGCGTCTTTCTTGAGCGTTCCGTCGGTATTGTACGCACCCGGAACGTGTCCATCGCTAAAAGCAAAACCCGCTCGGTCGTGAGCCTTTACCGTAACCGACTTGGAGGTAGATGAAACGCCTTCCTTGCCGCCCTTGACCGAAACCACCTTAAACGTGTAATCGCCCGCCTTGAGGCCCACGGCATCGACGCGGTACTTGGAACCATACTTGCGGACGAGCGGCGCATCGACCTTGACATTACTGGCGCCCACGCCCGAATAATAGACGTTATAGCTATCGGAACCATCCGAAGCCCATTCGATGTACGCAGATTCCAGCGCACCAGAAGCATTTTCAAGAGAAACCTGAGCATTGGCGACCGTAAAAAAGCCAACACAGGCAAAAACAGAAACGATTCGTTTCATAATACATCCCTTTTTTAGACAACAAAGGTTGCCCCACACCACTGGAGAATATACAGTTATTGTCAATTTTTATCAACAATTTTTTCAAAAGCATCAAAAAAGTTACATAATTGACGTAATTTCACCCCATTTCCCAAAGGTGAATTTTATTTTGCGTGAATTTTTTCTATAAAATTTTATATTGTGGTCGCTAGGTGTGGATGGGATACCTTTGAGGATGATTATGTTAAAAAAGACTTTTTTAGCAGGACTTGCAGTATTTGGGCTCGCTTTTACAGACAGCTATGCAGGCCTAAGCGATGACGATTACATCGAAGCCGCCTGGATGACGACGCGTTTTTATGGCGCCCAGCGTTCTGGTCAAGGTCCAAACTGGGTCCTCGACGGAACAAACAACCCCACCAGCTTTACAAACGAAAAATACAACGGGAAAGATGTCAGCGGCGGTTGGTTCGACTGCGGCGACCACGTTATGTACGGCCAGACTCAAGGTTATTCCTCCTATGTTTTAGCAGTGAGCTTCGCCGAATTTACAAAGGGATTCTACGACCTCTATACCGGTGACTACACCGACTACAAGAGCAGCAAGGATTACACCCGCAAGGGTGGTAAATCGAACGATGTGCGCGACCTTTTGGAAGAACTCCGCTACGAAGCCGATTTCTGGGTTAAGGCAGCCATCGACGAAAACAACTTTGTGACCGTGAAGGGCGACGGAAATAGCGACCACAACAAGTGGGTTACCGCAGGAGCCATGACCAAGCTCGGATCAGGCGACGGTGGTGAGCCGCGCTACATCAAAGGCAATGCAGACGACGCCTACACGCCGGGCATGGCAGCCGCTATGCTTGCTGTTATGGCTCGTATCGACCCCGATGAAAGCGCTCGTGAAAAATATTTGAAGGCTGCAAAGACCGCATTTGCATACGCCAAAAAGCACAAAGGCGTCACAAACTCCCAAGGATTCTACGAAAGCAGCTGGTGGAACGACATTTGGGAAGACGGTCCGTTCCTTGCAGCCACAGAACTCTACCGCACGACTAAGGACGAATCTTACAAATCCGAAGCGCAAAAATACTGGGACAAGATTGATTTCAGCAAGAACAGCTTCAGCCGCTTTAGTTATTCTGACGCTAGCCCGCTCTCTTACATTCTCGGCGAATTTGTCTTCGGTTTTAATCCGCTTGGCGACTACGCCGGTGTGCAAAACTACCTTGACAAGATGTACCAAAATCAGACAGACAGCAAGGGCATCTTCAACAAGGAAACGGGTGGTGCAGGCAAGTTCTCTACACGCACTCCGGCAGGCGGCGCATTCCTTTATGCCCTCTATTCCAAGTTTGCAAAGGACGATTCCTATGATGAAGATATCGAAAAGAACATCGCTTACCTCCTTGGCGACAACAGCAATAAGAAGTCTTACGTTGTAGGCTTTACCCGTAACGGCGCAAACGCTCCGACACACCCGCACCACCGTGGCTACTACGCCAACGAGGATCCGGGTCGCGATGTCAACGGCGCTCCAAATCCACCAGAAAAGAACAAGCTTTTGGGCGGTATGATTGCAGGCGACTTCACAAGCGGAAGCCACAGCAACAGCACAGCCCAATGGCAGGTGAACGAAGTCTGCCTCGACTTGAACGCACCACTCGTTGGCGCACTCGGTTACATCTTGAGCAAAAAGGCTCCGGTCGAAAAGGTCGCAAGCGATGTTGAAGAACCGGAAGAAAAGAAACCTGAAGAAGAAGAAGAAAGCATCATCGGCGGACGCCTTTTGAATACAAAAACATTCAGCCTCGTTCGCAACACTTCCTCTATCACGATCAGCAGCGCTTCCAACGCTCCGTTCGCAGTTCAAGTATTCGGCATCAACGGCAAGCTTGAACAAGAAATGATCAGTGACGGACACAACTTGAATATTGGCATCCAGAACAAGGGTCTGAAAATTATCAAGATTTCTTCCAAGGACATTACCAAGACTTTCAAGGTGAACGGAATCTAAGAGGTTTGAGCATTGAGGTCGGTCGCCTAAGTTCCCTTTGAGGTATGAGAAGCGGCTTCGCCGACTGTTACTAGTAACAAGTAAACAATGGTGAAAAACTGCGAATATTAGAACTTAAAAGTCCACGCGAGATGCGCGGACTTTTTGCATTATTGCATTATGCGTTTTATCGCTTCTTTAAAGAGCGCGGGTTCTTGCAATAGCGAAATGACCACCCAGCCGTCCTCGTCAAAATCGAAGAAAAATCCCGGTTGTACAAGCACGTGCTTTTCGCGAAGCAAGCGGAGCGTGATTTTTTCATCGTCCTCGCCAAGGCGCACCACGGCGTACCAGCCGCCAAGCACTTCGGGGCAATACTTGCTCGGGAAAGCTTCACGAAGTGTCTGCCAGTTTTGCAAAAGGCGTTCGCGGATGCGCGATTCGTAGGCAGCAGATGCAGCAAGCGTTGGGCAAGCTAAAGACTGCGCAGGCGAAGACACACTCAAATATGCGTCTTCCACAAATTCAAGAGCCGCGCGAATTTCTTCGAACTTTTCGCGCGGAGCGTAGAACGCCATCCAGCCAAGCTTGAGCTGCGGAGAGCCCACGGCTTTGCTGAGGCCATTCAACCAGAAAATCGGGCACTTCGGGCCGTCTTCGGGAAGGTTGATGACATCGCCACCACCGGCATCCCAGAGATCTTTCGATGCAGAGTTATCGCAATCGGAACTTGTATGGATCCCCTCCCCTATCGTGCTACGCACTCCAGGGTCGAGGATGACATCCGCACTCTCGTCTCTCGTCTCTCGTCTCTCGTCTAATACATATTGCCAAGTGCGCGAGACTTTATCCGAAAAAGCATAGTCCGCAAAGACTTCATCAACGACGAGAATCATGTTATTCTCTTCGCAGAAGCGTACAGCCTCGTTCCATTCTTCGCGAGAAACGCAATGCCCTGTCGGGTTGTGCGGCGAAACAAGCAACAAGATTTTCGCACGCTCCGGTGCCGCAAGCAGACTGTCAGAATCCAAGACAAAACGGAAGGTGGATTGTTTCGCACCTTGCGCATGACTATTCGCTTCGCTCAGAATGACGTTTTTCATTCGTCTCTCGTCTGTAGCAAGCTTGCGAGCGTTCTCTCGTCTAATCTTAAGAAAATACGGAGCGCATTCCAAATGTTCCAATTGCGCAAGCGTATCAAGAAGCGGATAGCCGGGCATCGGCGTGAGGATTACATCGCCCGGATCACAGAATGTTTTGAACAAAACGGAATACGCTTCGCTCGTACTTGCAGTCAAAATAACTTGCCCTGCCGTAAAAGCACCACCGCGTTCGCGGTAATATTCCACAACCGCTTCACGCGCATCACGGCGACCCGCGGCATCAGCCACCCACGTTCCAAATTCGCTTTTCGCCTGTTCAACCGCAGGTTGCAAGTCGAAAGGCAACCCCACACGCAGCGGGCTACTCACCGTCATGTCGATAAACGGAAGACTTTCGGCGACATTTCCGCCAGTGCCGGCGCACTCCGCGAGCACGTCAGCTTTTGCGCGTTCCAATTCAGCAAAAAAAGGCGACGGGGTAAGATCTTTTGGAAGTCGAGAGGAAAGCATAATGAGTGGTTAGTAAACAGTGGCTAGTGGTTAGGAATGAGGCTTTGGCGCTTTGAGGTATAAGGCAATCGGGGTTGGTAGAAATTTAGAAAACAAAAAGCCGATGCACAGAATAATGCATCGACCTTGCAAATTAATAATAATTCATTAAATTCGTTCAAGCATTCTATTTCTTTATGAATGACTTTTTGCCTGCAATTTTTCCATTTAAGCGAAGCACTGCCAAATAACGGCCATTAGCCCATCCAGACGCATCGAACGAAACGTTTTCATATCCTTTTGCCGAGGACGAATGGTGGCCAACTTCACGGCCCTTCAAATTGAAGATTCGAACATCGGCAGTCCCTGCATTTGCCGTAGCAAACAATACATGCACAGCACCTTGCTCATAGTGGCAAGTAAGCGGCACCGCCATGCGAACAACAGAAGAACGAGACGGTTTCACGGCAACTCGAGGACCAGGATTATCAGAAGGAACATAACGTTCGAGTTCACTTCCAAAGAAGCCTGCTGAATCCTTCTTTTCGGCAACATACGGCACATCTTTCAAAGTCGGAAATGCAGCCCCGGCAGCAAGCGTCCATGTTTTTTCAAAATCGAACTTGTCAAAGCTAGCCGCAGATTTCATCTGCTCGCTCGTAAGCGCAATACCATAATTGGCAGTATCAACAACAGAACAATTTGAAACGTTCCAATAATATCCTTCCACTCCATTAATCATATCCGTAGCACAAACTTTATTCACATTCTTAGTCGGATTCGAAACCGAGCCCACAGAAAAGCTGTTCTTTACTTTTGAGGAGGTATCATTAACAGCGATAAAGGAACTCGCCTGATGATAATTTTCTTCTATAGAGTAGGCGTTTCCTGTCGAGAAGGAATTGGTCACAGTCGATTTCGAAACCGCAGATGCAAAACTAGCCCCTTCAATATGAGCCTCAAGTACATCTCCTGTCGCATAGCACTGGTCAATAGTTGAATTAGAGATAATACCCGCAAAGCCGGCTGCAGCAATTTCACCATAGACATAACCTGTCGCATATGAACGGTCCACCGAGCCGCGTTCTTGCTTGCCCACAAAACCGCCTAAATTGGTTGAACCTTGGATATGGCCCACAGAATGCGATTTTGAAATTTTCCCTGCATTTTCACTAGCAAAGCCACCCGCGTACACATAACTGTTCACGTTGCCCGTCGCATAGCAATTCTCGATAACGCCCGAAGTTTCGTTCCTCGCAACAAAGCCACCACCCGACGAAGCGCTTGCATCGACATCACCTGTGGCATAGGAATTGCGAATTTCACCATGGTTGTAACTGGCAAAGCCTCCCAAATATGCAGAACCCACCATTTTTCCCGTAGCAAAACTGCTATCGATTTTTCCACGGTTAATGCCAACAAATGCTCCACTATAAGCAAGAACCTTCATCTTCCCCGAGGCGCTGCATCCAGAAATTTCACCGAATGAAACACCAACAAAACCACCGACATTGCTCCCAGTTGCGGTAATGTTCCCAGTCGCATGGGAGTTGTAGACCTTGCCACTATCAACTGCAATCAATCCTCCCAAAGCATAAGCGTTATTGAGATTGACACCCGGCAATTGGGAACTGCCCGCTCCATAGATATCTACGGATGACGAACAACGTTCCACCGTACCCGTGTTCACAGAAACAATACCACCGATATTCACTGCAGCATATATTTCACCAGAAGCCTTGCAGTCCGATATTTTCCCCTTGTTGTTGTTTGCGATTCCACCATACATCGTGGGTTTACGCGGGAAATCACCATTTTTGAGGACAACATTGCATTTGGAAATCGTGCCGAAATTGTCATAGGCGATACCGCCCACATACGCGCCCGCAATGGTTCCCGAAAAACTGCTATTCGTTATCGTGCCATAGTTTTCACTCACAAAGCCACCTGCAGAATTCACAAAATCAAGCGTATCTGTATCGACATGAACTTCATTGATGGTTCCGCGATTTATCCCAGCGACACCGCCAGAATAGATTCCCTTGAAGAAATAACTCTTAAGCGTGAGGCTATCCAAACGCGCTACAGAATCAAGTTGAGAAAAGAAACCCGTCGTAGGTTCAACAAAGTTATAGATCATCAAATTGCTGATTTTATGCCCTGCCCCATTGAACGTTCCCGAAAAAGGCGTAGACCATTTCTTTTCAGCCGAATCCATAGCCGCCACCACAGACGGGAGAAACATGCCTATAGGCTTGAACCCTTTAATCGAAGTATTCTCTTCTGGAAAAATCTCCGTTTTGGAAGCACCCGCATCAATATCAGCAACAAGGCGATAATGACCATTCATTGTATAAGGGGCAACGCCCACTTTTTTCAAATCTTCATAGTCGGCGACTTGCCACGGATCAGCCTTAGTGCCAGACCCCGCCAAATTTCCACCAACAGCAAATGAGGCTACAGGAACAAGAAAAAACAACGATAAAATATGACGCATATATATATTCTCCTTTGTTAAGGAAAAATACATTTTTTCTATAAAAGTTCAGCAACAATTACAGAATTTACTGTAAAAAGAACAACATACCTAGAACATGTGTTCAAAGACGTTTATATTCATTTATCTAACAAAAACGAAGCCGAAATTATCCAGCTTCGCAAATCAATTTCGTGTCAAAAAGACATTTCTTTTGTTACGATTTTTTACGATGTTTAAAAAAGTTTGCGAGCGCAACGGCGATGAGAATGCCCGCCGGGAGCACCACGGCAATCGTGAGCAAAATAAGCTTTTGGAGGTCGCTTAAGCCCTTGAGCGACTTTTTGAAATTTTTGAAGCGAGCACGCAAGCCGGGCTTTACGACTTCTTCGGAGCCTTCGGCGTTTTCGCCTTCTGCGGAAGCGCCTTCAGCCAAGTCCTCGGAGCCAGCAAAAGCCTTGATATTCGGGAAAAGCGCCAACAACTTGGACGCAGAATTCTTGACAGGGCCGATAAATCCGTCCGCACGCGAACGAACTTTGCCATAAACTTTTGCGAAAGGGCGTTTCAGTTGTTGCAGCATAGGGTTTTCCTTTATTTTATCCTAAACATATAAAACGTTACTTCGTCTGGAATCTATAAACACGCGACTTATACCGTAAAATATACGATCCAGACATATCAAGTGGCATAGTAACGCGTCCACCAACTGCGAATGCTTTTTTTACAAAGCACCCTTGAAGATCGAATATGTAAACAGGCTCCGCATTTTCAACACCATCCAAATGAATGGTTCTTCTATCTACATTAAATTTCAAAGCACGAATTCCATCCTTCGAATACAGCAAATCCGTTTTAGAAGAAGAGCTCATATTCTCTGATGAAGAACTTTGTTCAGTAATGGAACTTGAACTGGGCAAAGGAATCGTATCGAAGACGGCATACACAGTCGTGTCAGAAAGAACAATAAAAGTATTGCAATTCACATTCAAGCCTTTATAGACGTATTCGTACAATGAATCCGAGCAGGATGATCCGTAGAAGCTCTTACACAAAGACGCATTTTCGCCATAAGTAACAAGCTGATTCGATTTTTTTATTCTTCCGGCGCAAACGGCTTCGTAATCAACACGGTACTTTCGGACTGACGAATCATATACAGCCTTGTACACTTGATCGTAAAGCACTTCTGTTACTTCAGGAGACCATCCCTTGAACGTATAGCGATACTTAAGTCCGGTTGAATCGCGGAACAAATCGGCCCCCGAATATTCTGGCAAAGTGCCATAAGCGACATCTTTCAATTCTTGCAAAATGGTATCGTTGTAATTCAAGAATTTCACAGTAAACGACAAGCTTTCCTTGGAGTCCAATACCGCATAAACGCTCGTGTCACCTTGAAATTCGTACAATAAAGGGACTTCTAAAGAAGCATTCCCATTACGGAATTCCCATCGCGCAAGCGATTTTCCATTTCCATCATCAGGAACATTGTTACCCCAAACAGCATGTTTCCTGCAATCCGTATAAACGGTATCAAAAACGCTTCCATTGTTATAGCGAACAATGCGGTACGTTGGCGCTCGTCCATCGCGTACAAGCAACGGGTAAAATCCATCATAACACCAAATATCTCGGCTAGTTTCTGTTCCATTTTTCGTATTTAACATCCAAGAATATTTGGGCGAACGCATCAAAGATTTTTCAAGTCCACTCGTGTCCGTTGGGAACTTGGCCGAAAGGTAAACCGAGTCATAATAATTTCCTTCATGATGGTCCACCACACTTGAAATATTGTAGAGAGGACTTTTATGTCCCTGTCCCATCAAAAGATTGTATGCCGCATAGGAATTATAGACGCTCCCCGAATCAATACCTACTAAGCCTGCCGTATAAAGGGTTCCCGTTTTGGAATGACTTGTCGAAAGGCCAATATAATACATGCTCACTCCGCAATCCTCTATAGAGCCCTTATCCGACTGCCGCGCCGCAATTCCACCGGCATACGCTTCTGGACCAACAGAAATTGTGGCAATATCATAACCTTTAACCGTTGACGATATTCGAACTCTACTTTGATCCAAAGCGCCATAATAGCACCTTGAAATTTTCCCATGATTCAACGCCGCAATACCGCCCAATGTAGCACCATAACCATAATCCGAATAGCCAATTGATCCCGTATATTCAGCCAATGTCACAGACCCCTGATTGTCCGCAACAATACCACCAACCATTCCATCAGTTGTCGCCATATCGCCTGACATTTTGACATCTTCAATTTCGCCGTCATTCTGCCCACAAATTCCACCAAGCATCGAAGGAGACGAATCGACTAATCTAGATTCATTGAGAGCCGACACTACAAGTCCCTTGTTAACGCCAACAATTCCTCCCATATACATAATTGTAGTCATCCCGTGAGAAGGAATCCCCAACCCATTCACACTAGTCTGTTTCACAGTTCCAAAATTTAGGCCGACAATTCCGCCAACGATATAATTCATTATATAAGCGTTCACGGTTGCCTTCGGAGAAACGCTTACCACCCTCGTCGATGTGCTCCCCAAAGCAAGAGCCAAGCCATTCACAAAGCGGACGCCATCAACAACTCCTTTGTTCACACCGACAATTCCGCCAACAACAGAATAGGCCTTCGGAAAATTATCACTATTTAATTTATTGTAATCAAATACGGTATCGAGACCTAAATGATTCGATTTAATCAGGCTATTTTCTAATGTTAAATTTTTTACGGTTCCATTCTTTCCGACATACCGAAAGAAACCGTTAAAGACGGAATCGGCCCCCCGTAAGGAGAACTCGGACCGAGCACCGACAATCCTTTTCCCGGCGCCATCAAAAACGCCCTCGAATGCAAGTGAATCCGTAAGGCCAATGGGAGTCCAATAGTTGGTATCGCCAGAGAGCGAATCCCAAAGAACAATGTCATTTTTTAATACGGCATTGGCATCTGTTTTTCCCGAAGCGACCTCGTTTGAAAACCAAGCAAGTTCCTTAGCCGAAGAAATCTCGTAAAATAATTTTCCATCGACCTGCACTTGCGATGGCTTTGTTGCCAAATCGCTCCAGTCGGCAGAAAAGCAAACTCCGACAACGACAAGAATTGCATAAAAAAACAGCATATTTTCTCCTTTTTCCTTCGGCACGAAGACGGTGCCTGATCAAGTCGCGCATGTCGATTCGAGCAACGTCATTTCTCTTCGAGACTTGACCGCTGCGATTATCCAATGCGTGAGCAAGCTCCCGCGCTGTCTAACCTTGCACGTCATTTCTCTTCGAGCCGGAATCTAGATGGCGACCCCATACACGAATCATGACCACTAAGCAGCAAGCTGCAAGTGGTCAAAGAAATCAGGTCCGCCATAACGTTTTCATAATCGTCACTGCACTTCGAGGTATCCACATCGCGTTACGCTTTCTTGTACAAGAGGTTCACGCCGCCGAAGAGGGCGCGCATGTTTGCCTTGAGCGTATCGCTGGAGACGCCGCGACCTTCGACTTCTTCGTTGTTCGCCTTCAAGACAATGCGGCTTAAACCACGACCGGCCCACAACTTGTCCTTTTCAGGAACAACGAGTTGGCGGTACTTCACGAGTTCCACCGGCATGCCGATTTCACGCATGAGCATTAGGGCTGCCTCGATGGGGCCTTCTGCCGTCACGGACTTCACAAGCGCTTCGCCATCCTTCTTGAAGTGGAAAATGAAGCGGTTCTCGTCCGGAATGACTTCGATGTTGTTGAACACCAGGCGACCGTTCACGTTGACGAACTGTTCGCGGAACACATCAAGCACGCGTTCGGCACTGAGTTCGCCTTCCTTTTCGCTCAGTTGCTTGAGCACCGGTTGCAACACAGACGCCTCTTGCAAAGTCATCTTGTAGCCGAACTTTGTAATGATTTCATAGACAGCGGTGCGACCACTCTGGCTTGTGAAGCTGAGGGCATCGTTCTGGTGACGACCAATGATGGAGTAATCAATCGGACGATACGCCCCCTTCTTCATGTCCTTTGTCTTGGATGCACCATCCTGGTGGATGCCGCTACGGTGAACAATAGCTTCGGTTCCAATCAACGGAGCGCGGATGTATATAGGCACGCCGCTCCAATGGCTCACGAGAATTGCAGTTTCGTAAATGCGTTCGAGATGCAGTCCCGTATCAACGCCAGAGTTGTGCAGGCCAATCGCGACTTCGTAAAAGTTCGTGTTGCCGCAACGTTCGCCGAGGCCGTTCAAAGCGACTTCCAGCTGAGTTGCACCGACAAAGAAACTTTCGACGGTTGCTGCAGTCGCCATGCCGAGGTCGTTATGGCAGTGCACAGAAATCGTGATGTTCTTGGGCAGAGCTTCGTAAACCTGCTTGACCTGATCCACATAGAGTTTCGGGCGGTAGCGTTCCACCGTATTCGGCAGGTTGATCGTTGTCGCACCGGCTTCGACAACAGCCTTCAGAACGTCAATCACAAAATCCATGTTTTCGAGGCAGTCGCCAAAATGTTCGGCACTGAATTCCACATCACCCTTGTCGCCTACCAAGGACTTTGCAAACTTCACGCACTTCACAGCCTTTTCCTTGACCTGTTCGGGAGTCATGTGCAGCACATTTTCCATGGAAAGGGGGCTTGTGGCGAGGAACGTGTGGATGCGCGGGTGCGGTGCGTACTGGACCGCTTCCCAGCAGCGCTGGATATCGCTTTCGATGCAGCGAGCAAGGCCGGAAACCACGACGTTCTTTGCCGTTTCGTCGCCTTCTTCCGCCATCTGCGCGGTGAGCTTTGCAAGTTCCATGACCGATTCAAAATCCATTTCGCTAGAGGCCGGGAAACCGACTTCGGCTCCCTGCACACCGAGCTTCAAGAGCAACAGATAAACATCTTTTTTCTGGGCGTTGTTCCAGGGCTTCGGAAGAGCCTGGTTACCATCACGCAGTGTTACGTCATAGAAGAATGGTTTTCTCGTTTCAGTCATTTTTTATCTCCTTGCCGGCTTCAAGACCGCAAAGTTCCTTTAGTTTTTTCAATCCAAAAATAGAATTTCGCATTAATAAAAGAACCCGCTTCGTTCTCGAAGCGGGCGCTTTTAGGTTTAAATTCTTTGAAAATCTTTGAAAAATCCCTAAAACCTCGCTTCGGTAGCGATGTTAAGTAGAAGTAGAAGGTTCAAGGTTTTTCTCATGTGCATGAATATACAAAGATTCGAGGGGAATGGCAAGGGGGCGCGGAGTAGTTGTTTCCATTTTGAAAACTACTGTTTTTTCCGAATCGGATGGCGGATAACGGTCTTTAACTTTTCCGGGGCGACTTTGCGCGCATCGGAAAGGTAAATCTCGTGATGACGCCTTGAGTCCGAAATGTCATTTTCGTAACCATTGTCAGCAATAAACTTGTCCATTGCAGCGACAGTTGCGGGCTCATCATCGTATGAGCCAGAATGCATACACTGTACGCAAAGTCCTTCTTCTATTTCTAGAAATTCGACTTTCGAGAAATCCATTTTCTTTTTGCGGGTCGCTTCTTCAATCGCCCAATCGAAATCGGCTTTGGTAACAAAATCGGGGACCCTGATAACAGAAATCCATTGAAAATTTTCCTTATGGCTGTAATCAATCCCGTCAATATTTTCTTGCCACCAGAAACCTTCTAACGGCGGCACCACAAAATCAAAGTAGCCTTCAATTTTATGGTCGCCTTTCTTGCTCATCTTAATCGTATAAGCGATTCCATACAAAAGTTCAATGGACTTTTTGTATTCGCCATCTTCTACATTCGGATTGCCCTTGCCACGTACTGCGATGTAGTTCATCTTCGGGACGACGACAATTTCGGGCTTGCCTTTCGGCATATAGAATTCCTTGTATTCTTTCTTGAAGTCAAACGGCATGGTTACTCCTTGACGAACGAGCCGATTTCAACGAGATTACCTTCGGGGTCGGCGATGTAGCAAGTACGCTGCCCCCACGGTTCCGTAGTCGGCGGCATAATGCTTTTTGCACCTGCGGCAGTGACTTTGGCGTACGCCTTATCGACTTCGGCATAGTTCGCGACGCCTAATGCAATTTCAAAATGCCCGTTGACGCCTTTGCAATAAGCGAACTTTTGGCTTGTCATTTTTTCAAAATCGGATTTTCGGAACAGCAAGAACAAAGTGCCGTCCTTTTCTAGAAAAACGTTGGTCGTATTTTCGTCTTCCTTGATTTCAAAGCCTAAAACGTCCCTGTAAAAGCGGACCATCGTCGCCATATCATCGACAAAAATTCCAAAGCCCTCTAATTTCATCGCAAAACCTCCTTATACTATATGCACAAATGTACACTATTTTAAAGACTCTGTCAAGCTTTTTTATATAGCTGCGTGGTTATTTCCGAAAAACTGCGCCAACGCTGCGGTTTTAGCCACGGCTCTGTCAAGTCTGGTCGTACGGCTATTTTTTGGCTGTGATTATGCTGCGGCGCCGAAACCTAAAAACTACCTAAATATGGCTATTTTGAAGTGAAAATGCAGTTTTCTAGGGGCTTACAAATCAAGAAAAGTTTGCTAGCACCTACTTTTTATACGGATTGGCTTGACAGAGCCTATAAATAATATACACAAATGTGTAGTAAAATGCAAGGCTCTGTCGGGCCAGACCGTACTTTTGGGTCAAAACTGCGAACATGCTGCGAAGTCGGAACCTGCCGAAATAGCCTAAAAACTACGGTTCTGTAGTGAATAGACAGCCTGGAAGGGGCTTACGGATTGAGGATTTTTTGCTAGTCGGGCACAAGTGTACAGTTTAGCCCGACAGAGCCTACCCCTCCTTTGCACAAAAGTGCCTGGATGCGGCCCTCCGTGCCTATCGCTGGGCGGTCGAGAATCCCGATGTCACTTACCCGCACAATACCGAAGGGAGCGGCGGCTACGGCGACGAACGCTACGATGACGAGTTCTTCTGGGTGCGGGCCATGCTTTTCCGCGAGGTGTGCGGCAAGGTCAAGGTCTGTACCGATTGCGAGAGGGAAGATTGCGACCACTTTAGGAACCATCTGCTTTCGGACATGGAAAAGTGCCCTCCGGATTTCGGCGCTTCCTGGCGCGATACGCAGAACCTGGGCTGGATTGCGCTCGCCCTGCAGTCACAGGACCTGGATTTGCAGGCGCGTGCCCGCAATACGCTGAAGGTTGTCGCTGACGAGATTGTGAAACCTGCCCACGAGGATCCGTACGGACTTTCCATCCGCAAGTTCGTGTGGGGTTCGAACGGCGAAATCGCGAACCATGCGCTTACCTTGTTCCTTGTAAACGAATGGTTCCCGTCCACGGTCTACGCGGATTGCGCCAAAAAGATGCTCGATTTCGTCTTCGGCAAGAATCCCGTGGACCGTTGCTTCGTGACGGGTTCCGCCTGGAGCTCTCCAAAGTTCCCGCACCACCGCATCTGCCATTCCGACGGCATCGAGGCCCCGATTCCGGGGCTTGTCGTGGGCGGCATCAACGCCGACAGGCAGGATATGCACCGTTTTCCGCATTATCCGGGCCCGCAGCCGGGATTCTCGTACACGGACGAACGCTGCTCCTTTGCGAGCAACGAGACAGCCATCAACTGGAATGCCCCGCTGGTTGCTGCTCTCAGCTTCTGCTGCTAGCGCGACTGGCGCTCCTTTTCTATATTTCGGTACGTGAGTTCAATACTTTAGTCGTAGTGTTGGACGGGAAAAGGAGGACGTATTTATGGCCGTTTTTTCTAGAAAATGGACACTTTGTTCTGTGTTTCTCGCTTTGAGCCTTTTTGTGGCTTGCGGTGATGACGATAGCAATTTCCTGAAGCAGGACGAAGAGCAAGAAGAATTGTCGTCGGAAGCGGAAGAGACTGCTTCGTCGTCTTCCGAAGAAAAGAAGGCGAACAGTTCGTCTTCGAGGGTCGAAAAGAAGGAAGGTTCTTCGTCCAGCGAGAAAGCGGAAAGCAGTTCGTCCACTCAAGGCCCGAAGTTTACTCCTGGAAGTTTCGTTGACGAACGCGATGGCCGCGAATACAAGACCATCACGATAAATGGATATACCTGGATGGCGGAAAACCTGAGGTACCATACCCCAAATGCAGTCGATACCCTGAACACGCTGTACTACAGTGACAGCGAGGCTGTAGAGGCTTGCCCTCGCGGCTGGCATGTGCCGAATAAGGAAGAATGGAGTGATCTTTTTGCCGATGTGGAAAGTGCCTATGGAAAGAAGAAGGGATACTACCTGAAATCTCGGGAAGGTTGGGTGGCGTATGATGACACTACCGATGGCAATGGCTGCGACTCGCTTGGCTTCAATGTGCAACCGCTAGGCCATTTTATAGTATGGAGTGGTGATCCGTCTCATCGGGAAGCTGGGATTAGTGCGTATTTCTGGACGAGTACACTTGGCGATAGAGAGAATGGGACAAAGAATAGATCTCCTTATACGGTTGTGTTTGGAACTGGGGGTACTCCCGGCTATACAATGTTTGGAAATGGGGTGCTTCTTTCGATTCGCTGCTTGAAAAATGATAATACGATGGTCGATTCCATTGGTTCGTGCAATGACGCAAATGTCGGTGAGATGTTCGAGTTCCGCAACCACTACTATGCGTGTGATGCTTTGGGTTGGGAAAGCGCTTACATGAAGGAAATCCTGAACTTTGAGTTAGGCAAATGCCAATCGTCTATAACCGGCAAGGTGTCGATGTTCCGCGATACGGCTTACATTTGCCGCAGCAAATCAATGGAATGGGAAGAGGCTACCGTGAAAGAGGCCTTGGGAGAATGCGAATATGGTGGCAAGAATAATGGAAAAATAAAGCTCTACCAGGGAGTCCCGTATTATTGTGATATGTGGTGGTCGGTGGCGACTGCCAACCAATATCTCCCTCAATGCGATTCCACGAAAACTTCTGATTTTGAAACATTCAGGGATACGCTGTATGTCTGCGATAGGGGCTCCTGGAAACTCCCGACAGAAACCCAGGTTGCCTTGGGAACCTGCGACAAGAAGCGTAAAGGTGAGTCTGTGGTCGTGGGAGATTCCCAGTTCGTGTGTATAGATCACTTCTGGAGACCGTTTAGCATTCTGGAACGCGAATTGGGGGCATGTACGAAGGATGGCACGAAGGGAATGTACAGGAGTATGGAGTTTGTCTGTGATGCTTCGAGAAACCTCTGGAAGGGCACGCTACAGGATAGTGCGAAAATCTATGGTGTTGTCGCGGTCGATACCCTGCTGTGGCTGACGAATAATGTGACGAAGACTCATTGGAGCGTAGAGATCTCGGATTCCTTGAATGGCGTGAGTTATTGCCCCGAGGGTTGGATTATGCCGTCCAAAAAAGAGTGGAATAATATGCTAGACTATGTTTCGGGCTATGGGGGAATAAGTGCCGAGTTTACGATTGATTCTACGGCGGCTATCTATGGCCTCAATATGGTTGAAAAAGAAGGAGTTGAATATTGGGTGCCTTCTCAACAAAAATCGTGCTCAGGTGATGAATACTCGTTCACCGGACGATCATGCATGGCGGATGCCGTTGAAGTTTCTAATGGCTCGGCACGAATGGGCTCGGCATGGGCGTGTGGGTATGTCTCTAGTGCGGGCGTCTGCTCGTCGACCAGTGCAATCCGGTGTGTCCTTAGACCTTAAGGGCTGATTTCCTGAATTTCGCCGGATTTTAAATCGCCCAGCGTATACTTGTCGAACTGGATGCGCATGAGCCGCATGACTTCGTAACCCAGGTGGGCTAGCATGCGGCGGATTTCGCGGTTCTTGCCTTCGGATAACGTGATTTCGAGCCAGCAGTTCTTTTCGCCTTCGCTATGGAAGACTGCGCGCTCGGCGTGCATGAATTCTTCGCTTTCGCCGAAGACGCGGGGCGCCACGTTGAAACCGTCCTCCATCTGTTTGAGCTCGGCGGCGGAGGGCTTGCCCGCGACCTGCACGCGGTAGATTTTGAAATGTCTCGTCATTCCGGCCCCCGAGCCGGAATCTCGCGGGTCCAGCAATGTGTCGGCCCATTGCGTGTCGTTGGTGAACAGGAGCAATCCTTCGCTCGCGGCATCGAGGCGGCCCACCGGCGATATGTGCGGTACGGGCTTGCCGGGGAACAGCTCTCGACGACGCTCCGGTCGTTTTATTTCCAGCGTTGCGGCGTAGAACTGACGCCCGACCGTGCCGGGAAATGGGCGAGGCCTGCCGCGCATCTGGACTACAATATCGAATTCCATCCGAGCATGGAACGTAGCGGCTCGTGGAACGCGCATGGCGGCTGGTACGATGCGGGCGATTACGGCAAGTATATCGTGAACGGCGGCGTGTCGGTGGCGACGCTCCTTTTGGCGGCCGAATTTGCGGATGACCGCCGCATGACTTTCAGCAATGCGGATTTTTTTGACGCAGGGTCGTTCCGTTCGAATTTGCTGGAAGAAATCCGTTTCAAGCTAGAATTCTTCTTGCGCATGCAGGATGACGACGGCGGCGTGTTCTTCAAGGTGTCGCCGGTGCGCTGGGACGGCTTTGTTTCGCCTTCGCAGTCCGATGCTCTGCAGAAGCGCCAGATTTTGGGGAAATCGACGACCTCGACGCTGAATTTTGCAGGCGCGCTCGCGCAGGCGCACCGCGTGTTTGCGAATGTCTACCCCTCGGCTCTGTCGGGCCAGACCGTACTTTGGGGTCGAAACTGCGAAAACGCTGCGAAAATGACCCTTTGGCTCTGTCCAGCCAATCTGTACTGCTGCGAACTGGCTACGGACCGCCGAATGACCATTTCAGCGTAAAAACATCGGTCATGCAGCCGAAAAACAGTTTTGGAAGGGCTTACGGATTGAGGATTTTTTGCTAGCCGGG
>CACYRP010000049.1 GCA_902776765.1 Fibrobacter succinogenes | reverse complement strand
GAACAGATTAAGCAGCTGTCCGGTATGCGTGGTTTGATGCAGAAGCCGATCAAGCAGCTCGGTGGTCAGGAAGTTATTGAAAACCCGATTAAGTCCTGCTTCCGTGAAGGCTTGAACGTGATGGAATACTTCATTTCGTCTCACGGTGCTCGTAAGGGTCTTGCTGATACTGCTCTTAAGACGGCTGACGCTGGTTACCTTACCCGTCGTCTCGTTGACGTGGGCCAGGACCTCGTGATTACCGAACCGGACTGCGGAACTACCGATGGTATCGAAGTTTCTGCATTCAAGGACGGTGACGATACTGTCATTCCTCTTGAAGAACGTCTCCTCGGTCGCGCTCCGGTCGAAGACATCAAGCACCCGGTTACCGGCGAAGTGATTGTCAAGGCTGGCGAACTCGTTACCGAACGTGACCTCCCGAAGATTTCTGCTACAGGTCTCGAACACATCAAGATGCGTTCTGTGCTTACCTGTAACTCGAAGACAGGCGTTTGCGCCAAGTGCTACGGCCGTATGCTTGCTTCCGGTCGTCCGGTTGACCTCGGCGAAGCTGTTGGCGTGCTTGCTGCACAGTCCATCGGTGAACCGGGTACGCAGCTTACCCTCCGTACGTTCCATATCGGTGGTGCTTCCTCTCGTCTTACTGTCGAAAGCGACAAGAAGGCTACAGTCGATGGGCACGTCGAACTGGAACAGGTCGAAACGGTGGACCACGAAGGCCAGAAGGTCGTCGTTTCCCGTATGGGCGAACTCGTTATCTTCGACAATACCGGCATCAACAAGGGCCGTTACCAGATTCCGTACGGTGCAATCTTGCACGTCGAAAACAATGCTACCGTCAAGAAGGGCGAAAGCATGTTCGAATGGGATCCGTATAACAGCCCGATTATCACGAACGTGTCCGGTACGATCGCATTTAGCAATCTTATTGAAAACAGAACTTACCGTATTGAACGCGATGAAATGACCGAAGTCGAAACTTGGATCGTCATCAGCGACAAGCAGCACGGTAAGAACCAATTGCGTCCGGTCATCATCATCAATGATGAACGTGGCGAAAAGGTTGGCCACTTCATGTTGCCTGACGGCGCTATCCTCGCCGTGCATCAGGGTGACCGCGTTACTTCCGGTCAGGTTATCGCAAAGCTTCCGCGTGCAGCTGGTAAGACACGCGATATTACCGGTGGTCTTCCGCGCGTCGCTGAACTCTTCGAAGCTCGTGTTCCGAAGAACAAGGCATTCATCGCACCGGTTGACGGTCTCGTCAAGTACGGTAACGAAGTGCGCAACAACCAAGAAGTTATTATTCAGCAGATGGATGGCAACGAAGTGAAAGTGCTGGTTCCGCGTGGTATCCATCTGGCGGTCAATGACGGTGACCGTGTCCGTGCTGGTCAGAAGATCAGCGAAGGCAGTGTGGACCCGCACGATATCCTCGACGTTCTCGGACCCGAGGATGTGCAGCGCCACTTGGTGAACGAAATCCAGGCAGTTTACCGCCTGCAAGGTGTGGCTATTGCAGATAAGCACATCGAATGTATCGTTCGTCAGATGATGCGTAAGGTCCGCATTTTGGATCCGGGTGAATCGGATCTCTTGCCGGGCGAAGAAATTTCCAAGACCCGTCTCCGTACCGAAAACGAACGTCTGCGCGCTCTCGGTAAGGCTGAAGCTAAGTATCAACCGATGCTCCTTGGTATCACTAAGGCTTCCTTGGCAACGGACAGCTTCATTTCTGCAGCTTCCTTCCAGGAAACCCAAAAAATCCTTACCCGCGCCTCCATCGAAGGCTGCGTGGATCCGCTCATGGGTCTTAAGGAAAACGTGATTATGGGTCGACTTATTCCGTGCGGTACTGGTGCCCGTCACTTGAGGAACGTCCAAGTGATTGATGCCGATGCCGACGAAATGGAAGAACGCTCTCGTTTGCAGAATGTACAGGCTGAAAATTACGAATCTGGTTCCGGAATCCAGCTCCTGGATAACGAAATCGGCTCTTCTGACGAGGAAGATTCAGATAATTAACAGCTAAGTACTTGAAATATTTGGAAATAAAACTATATAACGGACGTGAACAGATCAGCAACAGGACCGCTTCCGTAGCTTTGAAGTCCTGCCCCCAGAAGCGCGGCGTTTGCACCCGTGTTTACACCAGCACCCCGAAGAAGCCGAACTCTGCTCTTCGTAAGATTGCCCGTGTGCGCCTCTCCAACAAGATGGAAGTTACCGCTTACATCCCGGGTGAAGGCCACAACCTCCAGGAACACTCCATCGTGCTCATCCGCGGTGGTCGTGTGAAGGACGTTCCGGGTGTTCGCTACCACATCATCCGTGGTACGCTCGATACTCAGGCAGTCAACGGCCGTCAGAACGGCCGCTCCAAGTACGGTGTTAAGAAGAAAGGTGCCGCTCCGGCCAAGAAGTAAGGAAGTAATCTATGTCTAGAAGAAGAAAGGCTCTCCATCGCTCCATCCTCCCGGATCCGCGTTTCCACTCCACGCTCGTCACCGAACTCGTTGGTGTCGTGCTCAAGCAGGGCAAGAAGACCATCGCTGAACAGATTGTCTACACCGCTCTCGACCTCCTCGATAAGAAGGTTGAAGGCAAGGAAACCCCGCTCGAAAAGTTCGAACTCTGCCTTGAAAACATCAAGCCGCGTGTCGAAGTCAAGTCCCGTCGCGTTGGTGGTGCAAACTACCAAGTCCCGATGGAAGTTGCTCCGGATCGCGCCAAGGCTCTCGCTCTCCGCTGGCTCCTCGATGCAGCTCGTAACCGCAACGAAGCCAACATGGCAGAACGCCTTGCTGCAGAACTCGTTGCCGCTAAGAACAGCGAAGGCAACGCAGTCCGCAAGAAGAACGATACGCACAAGATGGCCGAAGCCAACAAGGCTTTCGCTCACTTCCGTTTCTAATTCCTGCGCGCAAGCACAGAATTATCCTAGAGGAAGGTCCGCGACAAAATCGCGGACCTTTTCTGCTTTTGTTGGATTAAATTTTGTATTTATGTTGTGTATGAAATTTCTGCGAAATTTTTGTTTGCTGGTGGTGGCTCTTGTGGCTCTCCTTTGCGGGTGTTCAGAGTCTAATGAAGATGGTGTGAGAAGCGCAAAACGGTTTGAGGAGTTGAAGACGCTACCTCTGGATAGTGTTCTTTCGCGCGCGTTTAATTTTTATGAGCAGTACCAGGCGACGAATGACACGTTGCTACGCGATTCCATGGACGATTACAGGAACCACTTCTTTGCGAGGTGGAAACGGTCCACGGATTCTCTTTGCGGAACGATCCCGGCAGATGATTCGTTGGTGGCTGATTTGCTGGCCATCTACAAGGCTGTATTGGAGTTCGATGCTAAACGAAAGTATCGTTATGTTCTTGATGAAGAAGAACGCGAAAAACGTGATACTCTTGAGGATACTTTAAATGAAAAAAGGAAGAATGCTAAACCCATTGATCCCATTGACGTTGATGAAATTTTAAAAAGATGGAATTCGGATTCCATGCGGGCTGTTCGCGAAAGAGCCGATAGCATCTATGCTGTGAAAATCCGTGCGATTCCGCTTGATGAAGCCTTGAATCGTTTGAGTGAGGACTCTAGCAGCATTTATAATTATGCGTATTTTGTCCAGACGCTGGAGGTGCTGTATGTCGATACTGCAGTCGTCGATATGAAGGAACTGGACAAGGTTCACATTTTCAGGATAAAACGGGATGCATGGAAAGAAACGCGTTCCGCTTGCATGGAGAAAACGCCGATGGGGCAGCGGATTCTTGTTATGAATAAAGAATACAATATTCTATTGAACGATTTTATGAAGGCAAATGTTCGTGAATCGCGGAGTGATAGATACACGATTAAGCCAAATAAATATCCCTTCTGGCACCCGTTTATAAATGTAATTCCAGAACACTGGGGCGATGATTATCATTTCAATTCGTTCCCGGTCATACATAATGCCGTCTTTAACAAGGCGCACGATATGGTGCAACTGAATGTGATGCAAAGCTTCAATAGTGGAAGCTATTACTATCTGTCCAAGCGCTCGGGAAAATGGGAAGTTGTAAGGCGTCAGGACGGCTGGGTGATGTAGAATAACTTGGTTATCTCTTCTTCCCTTTATATTTCGCCTTCATTTTCTTGATACCTGCCTTCCACGCTTCAACGGCATCTTGCGAGGTGTTCAACGCCCAGTCGCCTTCGTAGTCCTTGCTCTGGCTGAACCACATCACGGCGAAAACGCGTGAGTAGTCGGTGCTGAAGTGCTCGAACATGTCGGCTATCCATTCGGCCTTGCTACCGCCTTTTTCGGAGCTGGAGATTTCGGCGATAAAGAGCGGCTTGTTTATATTTGCGAGTGCCTTGTAGGCATCGTCGAAGACTTGTGCAAAGGACTTCCAGCTGGACCAACTTTGGCTTTTGCCCCAGTTGTAACCGTCGATGGAAATGTAGTCGACGTATTCGTCACCGGGATAGTTGCCTGTGAGCGTGGCGCCTTCGCCGTGGTTCGTGACATTCGTGGTCCATACCCATTTGACGTTCTTGACGTTTTCTTTGCGGAAAATCTTGACGATGCGGCGGAATGCTTCGGTGACATTAGCATCGGTATTCCCGGCGCCTTTTTTGCCCACGCCCCAGTCGTACCAGTCGCCGTTCGCTTCGTGCAGGGGGCGCAACCAGATTTCTTCACTGTAATTTTTGACGCCCTTTGCGAACTCTCGGATGTAGTTGTCCGTCTTGCCGTTCACAATGTCTTGGGCGCTGTAGCCTTTGGGCATCCATGTGACGACTAGCGTCGATCCGTTTTCTTTTGCGATGTCTGCGTAAACTTGCACCCGCTTCCAGTCGTCCACGTCGAAAACTGCAAAGTAACTGATAAGATCAAGATGAGCATCTTGCAAGTCTTGGAACGCCCGTACATTCTCTTTGGTGGGCTGCGGGGATTGTCCGGGGCCTCCGACCCAAGCGCCGATTTGGATCGCCATCGCTGCAACTGGCGCGGCGCAAAGAGATGTGAATAGTTTGTTGTTCATAAAGGCTCCGTTAAGTTTCTTGAACTGTTATATTTAAAAGATACTTTGAGCGCTTTCGAAGAGCCCGAACAAAAGCGCATAAAAAATTCAAAGTGTCTCTAGTGTTTGGCTTTGCGCGAGTTTGGTGCTGCGGAAAATCAGAATTATTGGTGATGTTCCCTTTTGCGTGCATACAAATAAAAAATCCCCACTCTAGCGTTTTGAAGGAGCTAGAATGGGGGTTGTCCAAGGAGTTTTATGAATAAGTTTTGTTTAGCGCTTCACGGATAGCTTGTAAATGCTTTGTGCGTTTGCCTTGGGAGCGTCGATAGCGTGTACGCCCGCGGTGAAGTGCTGCACCGGGCTCTGCCACAGGACACGGCCCTGATAGTCAAACTGCACGACACTTGCCTTTAATGCTTTGCCGGTTTGCATGTAGAGCTTGCCGTCTTGCAGGCGAAAGGAACTGCTGGATGCCCTCCCGGCTGGTTTGATGGAGGTGCTGCTGTCCAAGGCCTTCATCTTCGCGATGCCTGCTTTCCATGCATCAACTGCAGCCTGTGAAGTGTTGAGCGCCCAGTCGCCTTCGTTATCTTCCTTGCTCTGGCTGAACCACATCACCGCAAATACGCGGGAGAAGTCTGTAGCAAAGTGCTCGAACATGTCCGTAATCCATTCGGCCTTGTTACCGCCGAGTTCGGAGCTGGAAATTTCAGCGATAAAGAGCGGCTTGTTGATTTTGGCGAGTGCGTCGTAGGATTTTTTGAACACCTGCGAGAACGTTTGCCAGCTAGACCAGCTTTGGCATTTGCCCCAGTTGTAACCGTCGATGGAAATGTAGTCCACGTATTCGTCGCCGGGGTAGTTGCCGGTGAGTGTCGAACCCTTTCCTGCGTTTGAGGCGTTGGTGGTCCATACCCATTTGACGTTCGTAACACCTTCTTCCTTGAAGATTTTTACGATATGACGGAATGCTTCGGCGACGTTTGCATCGGTGTTGCCTGCGCCAGCCTTGCCTACACTCCAATCGTACCAGTCGCCGTTCGCTTCGTGGAGCGGCCTGAGCCAGATTTCTTCGCCATAGCCTTTAACACCCTTGGCGTAGTCGCGGATGTATTCATCGGCCTTGCCGTTCACCAAATCTTGCGCGTTATAGCCGTTTGCCATCCAGGTCACCACAAGCGTGGAGCCGTTGTCTTTTGCGACATTTGCATACTCTTCGGTCGCGTCCCAGTCGTTCATGTCGAAGAGCGCAAAGTAGCTGATGAGGTCAATGTGCGTGCCCTGCAAATCCTGGAATGCCTGCACATTTTTTTGCGTAGGCTGTGGGTATTGGCCGGGGCCACCGACCCAGGCGCCGACTTGGAATGCTAAAGCGGTCATAGGCAAGATCCCCAATGTGAAGAGTAACGATTTGAACATGATAGCCTCGATGTTTGAGATGAGATTTGTTTCCTTACATAAATTAGATTGCTGGGGCTTTCTTGTTCCTGACATTTATGTATGTTTGTACTATAGTGTATCTAGTGTTATAAAAGAGGCGGGCGAGTTTTTATGACAATCGAAGATTTTTGCAAGTGGATTGAATCGTCTAATTTCAAGGATGGGGAGCGGCTCCCGTCTGTGCGCGAGGTGGCTGCGTCTTCGGGGGCTTCGACGTTCACCGTTTTCCGTGCATACAAGAAGCTGGCCTCACAAGGGAAAATTTATGGAGAACATGGCAACGGCTACTTTTGGGGGGCGAAACCTAAAATCGAGGTGTCCACGCACGAGTGCGAAACGGAACGCGTAGAGCGATTGCTGCTGGAGGATTGGAAGTCGGGAAAGATTTCGGTTAATCGACCGCTCCCGTCAATCAAGGACATGTGTCAGTCTTATGCGACGACATTGGGAACCATGCGGCGTACACTGGAATCATTGCATGCAAAGGGAACTTTGGAACGCAAGGGGCAAGGTCGTTATTATTTTGTCGATGCCCGGTTGGCGGTTTCTAAGACAAAAGAAATTCTCCTAATTATGCGCTGTAACCCTAACGGGGATTTTAATTGCCTTGGTGAACGCGAACTTTCGTTTATGCGAAAAGTGTATGTGGAGGCACATCGCAATAACTTAAGCGTCAAGGTGCTAGGCTATTTCGAGGATGAAGGCGCATTCCTAGACGCTAGCGGTAACCGCATCAAGTTGGAGGATTGCCGAGGCTGCTTTGGTGCTGCTGTCTCGACGATGCTCGTGTTCAATATCAATAAGTTATTTGCAAAGCTTGCAACGACGCGTTTCCCTGTGGCTGTGTGGTGGGAACATCCGCTGTACGACATTCCGCGTGCGCTGAAAAAAGAAAAGCGATTTGCATTTTTTAATCTCGCTTTTGGTGAATTTCCGGGGCGCATTGTCGGGCGCTTTTTGAAGAAAAAAGGCATGACGCGAATTGCCTTTGTTTCGCCTTACCACATGAGCATGTGGTCGAGGGATCGCTTGAAAGGTCTCAAGAATGTGGGGCTTGAGGTGTTCGAAGCGACTGATGCATCGCATGCGAGTCCTTATGACTTTATGCAGGAACCGCGTGCACACGCACGCTATAGACAAATTTTAATGACGCTCGTGAAAAAAATCCCGCCTGTGGATGCGTGGGTTGTTTCTAACGACAGGGTCGGAGTCGAGCTTATTTCGCTTGCGAACCAGGGCAAAATCTTGCACCCGCCTTACATGGTTTCGTTCGACAATTCTACCGATAGCTACCGCAATCGCTTGGATTCCTTCGAGTTCAACGTGGAAACGCTTGCAGAACAGTCTGTATTTCACTTGGTTTCGCCTGGAATTACCTTGTATAAAACAGGCGATTTCCGAGAACTCTCGGGGCATGTTGTAGAGAAGTAAAATATTTTTTCCTGTATGGTGCGGGCGAGATTATATTTGTAAATAGGGGAGAGGGAGATTCAATGGTTTGGGAACAGATTCATGAGACCTTGTAGTATTTGCATCTTTTTTCTTGGGCTTGCCTTGAGCGCCTTTGCCGCCTCGGCGGGTGTTGCGGAATACTGCGCCGAAATCCTGAATGACAGTACGTACCGCCCCCTGCTTGTCAAGGACTTGAACGCACCTATAAAAGAATGGAACTATCCGAATAAAATTCCTTGCACGCAAACCCCGTGCGAAGCCAAATGGGAAACAGAAAGCAAGCTCTATTTTCCGAATGATATTCGTTGCCAAAATGGCAAGCTTGTTGACGGCCTTTGTGGTGGAGGCGGAGGCATTAGCACCTGTATTCATTGCCCGTATCATCCGATTGAACTTGCACGAATCGAGAACGTAAAGTTATACGGAAGTAAAGTGGATGGAGGCGACAGGTGTTCCGGTGACCGGTGGTATTTGCGCAACGCGCGAGAAACCCTGAAGACTTTTTACGGCAAGACATTCCGGGGCGAGTGGATCGGAGAGTGGGAAACCAACGGCAATGCGGAACTCCCGCAGATGAAGGTCGATTTTTCGGCAAAGCTCGTGGGCGAGTGCAGCGAAACCATTCCCGCTCTGGACTATTGCGTGGCGGGTGGCAAGGATGCAGAACTTTATTTGTTGAATCGTTACGACAATTTGCCGGAGCCCCGTTTTGTCGAGAAGAACGACAAGATAGATTGCGAGGGGGCGATGCGCGTGGAAAAGTCGTACGAGATGGATTTTGGCAAGTACGGGAAGCGCCTGCTTTCGCATTTTGTGGAAGAGGATACCTGCCATGCGACAAGCGAGATTGCGGTAAAGGTCTATATGCCTATCCCGCAGCATATCGATGCGCAAACCCTCAAGGGAATACCTGCAAAGAGTTTGTATGGGAAAACGTTTTTCGTGACATCAGAAAACTCCCTGACCTGCAATTTCGATACGGTCGAGAGGAATGTGCGTTTTAGTGTGCGTGTCGTGGGCAAGTGTGGCAAACGCGACATGCAGGGCAAGAAAAAGCTGAACATCCTTGAACTAGAACAGGTCGAAGATGTTAAGGCTTATGGGCACTCTATTGCGGGATATTGGAAAAAGTGCGGTGAAGAATACGTCTGCCCGACAAACTGTATCGAAGTGAAGGACTTGCTAAAATGAAACGTCTAGGTGTCTTGTTCTTGCTTTTGGCTTCGGGAATCTCTTGGGCGAAGGGACCTTCGACGGCACATTTTTGCGTCCTGCATTTTTCGAAGAGTGAAAACAGCTATGAAATGGTAATCCGGAATGTAGGGGAGGTTGTTGCCGATAAAAAATGGAAATGGCCCAATTCGCTTGCGTGCGGCAATGCTTTCTGGAAAAACGGTTTTGTGCTAGGATACAAGGGCGAACGGATTGAATTTGATGGAGATTACAAGGATGCCCCTAGTGGGAGCGTCTGCAAGATTTGCACGGACGAAGCTCGCTTGCGGAACAGCGCCGTGCCGGCACCGTCTATGGATAAACTAAGCGCCTACGAATATTACACCTCGCACGAAATTACCGAGAAAAATAAGCGACCAATCGAAAAGTCCTTTATCGAAGAACTTTACGGGAAAAAGTTAAAGGTGGAATGGAAAAGTTCGCTTTCATGTTCGTGCCCCAAGTATGAAGTTTCTACCCTGAAGACGAAGCTGAATGTGGTGATTGACGGGGAATGCGCACCTGCTGCCGCAGATTCGGTGGACGACGATGAGGGTGAATGGCTTGGAGGTTGCTCCTGCTCCGGGGGCGAGAAATGCGCTTCGGATGACGACGCGAAAGAAACGAAAAAGGACACGGTGCTTGCGCCGGGAATGTTCCCCTGTTATTCCTTTTATTCAACCTACGAACATCCAAAAGTGAATTATTACGGAAGTTCTAAAGTGATGAATATGGATGGACACCCCGAGGGAAGGGGAACGAGTCTGGGCTGCTTCAATATCCAGGGCAAAAACTACCTGGTGCTGGGTTCCAATGTGCCTGCTCAAATCCATACCGCCTTTGATGACGAGAATTATAACTATTGCTATGACAGCGTGAGAAATCTAAAGCAAAAGAAGCGGGTGGAGACTCCGTTCTATTCTTGCTATGGTGGCAAGTCATCACCGAAGGGGTGCTTGCCCAGAGAAGATGGATTCAATCTCGTATTCGATTCTAAGGGTAAATTTACCGGCAGAGAATACACTGGAAAAGAAATGAAGGATATCCTGTTGCCGGCGAACGTTTCGGAAAAGGTTCTGGCTGAAATCGGCGATGATGCAGCCCGGAAGACTGCGGGTATGGCGTTCTATTGTGGGGATGAGAGAGTCGGCTACAAGAAGTTTGTGCGGAATCAGTTGCATTCGCTGAAGGAAGCATTTGACGAATGCAATGCGAGGACGGATTCGGATGTATGTGACGCGATACGCGCGAAGAAGGATTCGATTTTGGTCGAAGAGGCCCTGCGTCAAAAAGAGTGGGAAGAAAAGCACCGCAAGGAAGTCAAAAAACTTGAAAAAGAGAAGAAGGCTTTCTACGATAGCGTGGAGGCTACCAAGAAACGATTGGAAAATGATTCCGCCTTTATCAAGTTGAACCAGGCCTACGCGATTTTTAAGCGCTATGAAAAATTGAAATATTGGGATTTGGAGGGCAAGGAGATTGCCAACCCCGATTCTGTCCATCCCCTTGAGATAGCGAAACGTAAATGGGTCGTAAGCATAGAGGATTCGGCGAAATATGCAAAGGTGATGGATTCCATCAAGACATTGAATAGTCCGTTCTTTGAGCGGATTCATGCACGGTCCGAGGCCATTTGCAAGGGAAGGCCCGCGAAGAAAGGTGTACAGAAGGAATTGAACGATTTACTTTTGGCGTGGTACAGGAAAGAAGGCGGAAAGGATTATTTTGTAGAAAATAGGTCTGTTTCTTATACGACGGAACCCTGTAAAGCTGACAAAAATCTTTCGGAAACATTCGGCATGGTTGTGGAGACGGGCTGCAAATATACGACAATCGATACCTTCTGCGTCGATACGAAGGGCGCGAATTTCAAGAGGTTGTTCTTGACAGGTGAAGACTGGGATGCCCTTGACGTGTTTTCGGGTTGTGACCGTTGGACAGGGACCATGAAGCGTGAAGAAGACAGGTACAACAAAACGGAATTTTTGCCGATAGAAATCAGCTGGAATGAGTTTGATATGTGTTTTGATTATGGTGCGGATGGGCTTGGTGATATTTATCTGGATTTAGAGAATGGGGTGGCGACCGCGTCTTGGAATTGCTTTGTGCACCACTTCAAAAAGATAGACGGTGTCTGGAAATACGATGACACGTCCGTAACGTGCTGGCATTGAATTTTTTTTTAAGGACGTTTCAATCATGAAAAGAATAAAGAAATCCATCGTATTTCTATTTTCAGCTTCGTTTGCGTTCCTTATGCTTGAATGGTGACTTACAACGGCTTGTGCATTATTCTTTTAGGATTATCCAAAAAGGATAATCTTTTTTGGATAATTATTGTATATTTAAGTCATGAGTGTAAAAAAAGAAAACGTTTCCATTAGTAATCCATTTTTGACTTCTGGCTATATCAGTGCAGAATATTTTTGCGACCGTGAAGAGGAAACGAAAACGTTAACACGGTTGTTGACTAATGGAAATAATGTGGCGTTGATATCTCCGCGCCGTATGGGAAAGACGGGGCTTATTAGGCATTGTTTTGCCCAAGATAAAATTACTCGCAAGTACTACACCTTTGTTGTCGATATTTATGCAACGAAAAACCTATGCGATTTTGTTTATGAATTAGGGCGGCAAATCGTCAATACGTTGAAGCCTCGTGGGAAAAAAGCACTTGAAAAATTCATCGACATCGTTAAATCTTTAAGAACGGGAATTTCGTTTGATGTTCAGGGAGTGCCTTCGTGGAATGTTGAACTTGGCAATATTCAAACGCCGTCTCTTACGTTAGATGAAATATTTGCTTATATAGAACAGGCTGATAAACCGTGCTTGATTGCTATAGACGAGTTTCAGTCGATTTCGTACTATCCTGAAAAAAATGTGGAAGCGACTTTGCGAACTTATGTACAACAATGTAACAATGCTCATTTTATTTTTTCAGGCTCGCAACGGAGCATGATGGGGAGTATGTTCACTTCGGCTGCTCGTCCTTTTTATCAGAGCGTGTCTGTTATGAATCTTGGGGCTATTGCAGAAAATAAGTATGCTGCTTTCATAAAACATCACTTTGAAAAAAATGATAGGCGTATTGCTGATGATTCCATTCATGCGACATATGAGATGTTCGATGGCGTGACATGGTATATCCAAAAAGCTATGAATTATGCCTATTCGATTACGGATAAAGGTGATGCTTTTTATATAGAACAATTGAATAGTGTCATTGACAGTATTGTTGAGGAAAATTCTGATATCTACAAGAATTTGTTGTTTATGCTTACACCAGCACAAAAACAGCTTTTGATTGCAATAGGTAAAGAAAAAACTGCAAGTGCAATTACGGGGCGACATTTTATAAAAAAATATAGTCTTGCATCTGCAAGCAGTGTACAAAAAGCTGTTGCGGCATTGATGGATAAACAGATTGTTACCAACGAACAAGGTGTATATGAAGTCTATGATCGCTTTTTGTCCATGTGGCTGAGAAAGAATTTATAGAATTTTGTAGTTTGTTGAATATCTGAAATTGCAATATGAATTTTTTGAAAACATGCTTGCTTTCATTTTTATTGATAGCGTTGTTCCTTTGCGGGTGCTCGCAATCCAATGAAGATGAACTGCGAAAAGCAAAACGCTTTGAGGCGTTAAAAGGACTGCCTTTGGACACGGTCCTTACGCGTGCGTATAAATTTTACGAGCAGTATAAGGCGACGAATGATACTCTGCTGCGCGATTCCATGAACGATTACAGGGACCACTTTTTTGCGAGATGGGAATTGACTTCGGATTCTCTCTGCGGAACGGTTGCGCCGGACGATTCTTTGGCGGCTGAATTACGCGAAATCTATAAAGTTGTAATGGAGTTTGATGCTAAGCGTAAGTATCATTATATTCTTAATAGGGAAAAACGGGATTCTCTTCAGGCGTTTTTATATGAAAAGATGCAGAAAGTTAAGTTATTTGGTATTGATGATATTCTTGATGATTTAGAAAGGCGTAGAAAAAATCCGGATTCAATGCGGGCTGTTCAAAATCAACGGGATAGCGCCGAGAACGCTGAGATTTGGAATGTTCCGCTTGAAGAGGCTATATCCGGCATGAAAGAAGATTCTAGTAGTGTACATACTGTTAATTATTTTGTCCAAACTATGCAGGTGTTTTATGTTGATACTTCTGCTTCTGATATGAATGAATTGGATAAAATTGATCGGCATCGTATAAAGCTAGATGCATGGAAAGAAACGAAATCAGCCTGCTTAAGCAAAACACCGATGGGCCAACAGATTCTTGTTCTAAACAAGGAATATCATACTTTGTTGAAGAATTTTATGAAAACGAAGGTTCGTGTGTCTCGCCAAGAGATATATTCATATACTTTCTTTTTAGGAAAATACCCTTTCTGGTATCCGATGATTTCTGTTGTGCCGCTTCTTTGGGGAAACGGGTTTCATTTCGATTCATTTCCGATCATGCGAAGTGCCTTGTTCAACAAAACTCATGATATGGTAATATTGAGTGTTGGGGAAGAGGGTGATTTAGGAAGGTGTTACTATTTATCCAAGAAAAACGGAAAATGGGAATTGGTAATGCTTAAGCGTGGATGTGTAGATTCAAGCGGATTTTTAAAGCATGCGTAGTTTACTTGTAATAATTGTTTTGATGCTCACGGCGCCAGTTTTTGCGCTGGAACCTGCGCTGGATTTGCAGGATTCGTTGGCTGCGGATTCATTGCGCGTTGATTCTCTTTCGAAAATTTCGTTGACTGCTGGTATTGATACAAATGATATGGTCGATATGAATAAAGTTGAAAGTGTTGATGCGGGGATATCTCAAAATTTAGATTCTGTAGATGTAATTAATCCTTATTATCCATCGGGGTTTACAATTGAGGCTGCTTATGCGGGACCGACTATATTGCAACTTAGATTGTTTGGAGGAAGAGAAAATCCTCATGAGCTGTTTAAAAATAAATGGATTAGTTTTGGTTTTGCTGTTGGATATCTTGATATAGATTTTCAACGAGGCTTTATTTCAGATGATTGTTTGTTCATGCTCTTAATATCTTTAATGGGACGTACGGAGACGTTTGAATCTTTTTGGGTTGTATTGGCATCTGTTGTAAATGGTAATACGTATTTGTCATTAACGGAAAATGCTAGAATAGGATTGTTTGAAACGCATCATTTTGTGGATTACTTATTTAGTGGTTTAAGTTCGTCGTATGGTTGGGAATTTGGCTGGTCGCAAGCAATGGGAGTAAGGTTTGTATTGTCAAAAAGTGCTTACCTTGATTTAGGAGGCCATGTTGAAATTACGAACCAACGCTTTCTTTTTGGAGCGTTCGTACAGTTAGGAATTTTCGGCAATTATAAGTAAAAGTCACTAAAACTTTACTGGATCCTTCCTCTGTCTCCTTACAGGATCCAGAGTCAGGATGACGGAGAAGCATTAACTAATAACTAACAACCAATGACTAACCTCTAATAACTAATTCTTCACATTTTTTTCTAACCATTAACCACGAATCACTAACCACTTTTTTATATTTAGAACACAAAAAATTTTCACTTTAACAGAAGGTTAAATAAAATGGCTAAAATCGCTAAAGTTTGGGCTCGTCAGATTTTGGATTCCCGTGGCAATCCGTCTCTCGAAGTCGATGTTACTCTTGACAACGGTATCGTTGGTCACGCAGCTGTCCCGAGTGGTGCTTCCACCGGTGAACGCGAAGCTTGCGAACTCCGCGACGGCGACAAGAAGACCTATCTCGGCAAGGGCACTCTCACTGCCGTGAAGAACGTCAACACCAAGATCGCTAAGAAGATCGTTGGCATGGATCCGTCCAAGCAGACTGAAGTTGATGACGCTATGATCGAACTCGACGGCAACCGCATGCTCAAGAACACGCTCGGTGCAAACGCTATCCTCGGCGTTTCCATGGCTGTTTGCGTTGCTGCTGCTAAGGATGCTGGCCTTCCGCTTTACCAGTACATTGCTAAGCTCCATGGCACTGAAAAGCTCACCCTCCCGTGCCCGATGTGCAACGTGATCAACGGTGGTGCTCACTCTTCCGCTCCGATCGACTTCCAGGAATTCATGATCGCTCCGGTTGGCGCTAAGACTTTCTCCAAGGGTCTCCAGATGGTGACCGAAATCTTCCACGCTCTTAAGGCTGTCCTCAAGAAGGGTGGTTTCGACACGACGGTTGGTGACGAAGGTGGCTTTGCTCCTGGCGTTGCTATCAAGCCGGCTAAGAACAAGTTCGGTTACGAAATCAAGGACGTGATGACCCTCGAAAAGGCTCTCGCTGCTTTGAAGACCGCTACTGAAAACGCTGGTTACGTTTTCGGCAAGGACATCAAGATCGCTCTTGACGTTGCTTCTTCCGAATTCTGCGACAAGGATACTGAAAAGGAAGGCTCCAAGGCTGTTACCTACACCTTCAAGAAGAGCACCAAGAAGACCCTCAAGTCTGCTGAAATGGTCAAGCTCTATGAAAAGCTCATTGACAAGTATTCCATCTTCTCCATCGAAGACGGTCTCGATGAAGCTGACTGGGCAGGTTGGAAGGTTCTTACCGACAAGCTCGGTGGCAAGATCAACCTCGTTGGTGACGACCTGTTCGTTACGAACCCGACCATCTTCGACGAAGGCATCAAGGCTGGCATCGCTAACGCTATCCTCATCAAGGTGAACCAGGTCGGTTCTGTTTCTGAAACCCTCGCTGCTATCAAGCGCGCTCAGGTTGAAGGCTATGCTCCGATCGTTTCTCACCGTTCTGGCGAAACCGAAGACACCTTCATTGCTGACCTCGCCGTCGGTACTGCCGCTGGCCAGATCAAGACTGGTTCTCTCTCCCGTACGGACCGTGTCTGCAAGTACAACCGCCTCCTCCGCATCGAAGAAGAACTCGGCAAGGCTGCTGTCTATGCTGGCGATCCGCGCAAGGGTGCCAAGGCTCCGGCTGCCAAGAAGGCTCCGTGCAAGAAGGGCTGCAAGAAGTAATCTTCTGATTAAAGAAAATTGCTAAGAGAAGCCGTCCCCATCGGGACGGCTTCTTTGTATAGACAGCAGCCTTGCTGCGACTATGTAGGGCAGGTTAGTTAATAACCTGCTCGGAATGGTCGGCAAAGCCCCGGATACTAACGCCAGTGCAATCGTATATCGGGGCTTTGCACTCGTGTGTTTTGCTGCTGTCTATGCTGGCGATCCGCGCAAGGGTGCCAAGGCTCCGGCTGCCAAGAAGGCTCCGTGCAAGAAGTCCAAGTAAGGCGAGAGTCGCATTAGCAAGTTTACTTGCTAATATGACCGAGCCGCTTGGGACTGCACAACGAAGTTGTGCAACGGCTGCAAGAAGGCCTAATCAGGCGAGAGTCGCGACGGCAAGCTTGCTTGCCGGCATGACCGAGCCGCAAGGCCTGCGCAACGAAGTAGCGCAACTAATCTAAGCTTTTAGATTTGCTAAGAGAAGCCGCTCCCGTGTGGGGCGGCATTTCTGTACAATGGTTAATTACTTTATTCTAAATCACGCGATTTGCGACGTCCCTGACATTTTGTTTTTGCTTTTTTAGATGTTCAAAACTTGAAACCCCGCCCAATTCTAACTATATTTGGGCTATTCACTCAAAAACCCTTAAATCAAGGCTAGGAAAATGTCAGATCGTTTTATCGTGACCGGCAACTTTACCGATGACCCGTTTGCCATCGACATGGCGCAGTACATCGGCCTCCGTGAAGATATCTCCGACGTAGTCTCCCTGAAGACTTTCGCCAACTCCGAATTCTGCCCCCGCTACATGCTGGATGTGGACGATATGGAACATATCGGCCGCCGCTTGGAAGGCAAGATTGTCTTGATTTGCTCGGTTTCGAACCACGAACGCAGCCGTAACGACTACGCCATGCGCAACTGCATCCTCGCTCGCGCCGCCAAGGATAACGGTGCCGAACAGGTCGTTCTCGTGGAACCGGATTTGTTCTATAGCGCCCAGGACCGCGGTCCGCACCGCATTGGCGAACTCGAAAAGGATCGCCCGGATATCGACCTCAAGAAGTTCGACGGTCAGGCATTTACGAGCCTCCTTTACGCTCAGCTTTTGAAGACAGCCGGCGTCGATGCCGTTGTGACTTGCCACAATCACAGCATCAAGGTGCAGAACCTTTTCAACGACGTTTTCGAAGGTCACTTCCACAACCTCATCCCGACCGATGTCTACGCCCACTACATCAAGAACAGCAACTTTGTTCAAACCGGTAAGGATGGCAACAACCTCGTTATCGTTTCTCCGGACAAGGGCGCACGCCCGTTCATGAACGCCGTGTACGATGCTCTCCAGCTTCCGGAATGCAAGCGCGTCGTTATGGACAAAGTCCGTACGGGCGAACGCGAAATTTCTATGACCTTCAACCCGGAACTCTCCGACATCAGCATCGAAGAAATCGAAGGCAAGGACGTGATCGTATTCGACGACATGGTGCGTACCGGTACGACGATTGTGCAG
Organism: Fibrobacter succinogenes; assembly: GCA_902776765.1. Lineage (GTDB taxonomy): Bacteria > Fibrobacterota > Fibrobacteria > Fibrobacterales > Fibrobacteraceae > Fibrobacter > Fibrobacter succinogenes_N. Next base: position 8,162 of record CACYRP010000049.1, on the reverse strand, counting down.
TGCTGCGAACACATCAAGAAGGGCCACCCGAACCGCGTGTGCTTCGGCGTGACGCACTTCCACACCAGTGCAGAAGCTCGCGAAAAGCTCAACAGCCCCGCCATCGACGAAATTCTCACGACCTCCACGCTCCCGGATATCATGAACCGTGACTGCCAGGGTCGCCTCCGCAAGAAACTCACTGTGCTCAAGCTCGGTAAGTGGATTGCTCGCCACGTGATGCAGATGTACGGCATGGACGACGGCCGCTTCGAGAAGGACTTCTACAAGATCGATATGTCCTCCAAGAACCCGCGTTGGCCGCCTGCATTCTTCTAGTCTTTGTTGTATATGGAAACGGATCCCGGATATCGGAAGATGTCCGGGATTTTTTTGTTCTTTTTTCTGGAAATGTGGTTTAAATGTCCTGAAAAAGTGTTGTTTGGCTTGACATTATTATTTTCATTGGTTTGAAATATTGGTAATAAAACGTATTATTTTTATAAGGTAGTTATGGTAAATGTTTATGGCTGAAAATTCTAACCCCTTGACGACAAATATTTTAGACGCCGTTGGCATTGGGCTATGGGCTGTTGAAATTGATGATGGCTGTGCACCACGCATGAGCGCTAACAAAACCATGCTGAAGTTGCTAGGTCTTTCGGAGGGCGTTTCTGGCGAAGAAATTTTTCATGCTTGGTTCGATAACATTGATCCGGAACATTTTGCCGAAGTCAAGGCGTATGTCGATAAGATGAGCGCCGGTCAGGCGGCTGAAATTCAGTACCCATGGCATTCACCCGATGGTCGAGTTCGCTTTGTCCGTTGCGGAGGGAACCGTAATTTTGATTATAAAAAGGGCATACGGCTTGAAGGCTGGCACAAGGATATAACAGAGCTTGCGTTAATCCAAAAAACGGCCGAAGAAGAAATGCGTCAAGAAATCACGACGATGGATTTGGACGTGAAGCGTGAGCGTTTGCAAAGTGCCTTGAACGAAAAATTGTACGGAAAGGCTATTCTTGATAAGGCTTACAGTTACTTCAAGGTGAATCTTTCCGAAGGGAAAATTTTTCGACCGTTTATCCAGATAATCGAGGGCAAGTCGGTCGATGTGAGTGATTCGTTTTCCTCTGAATTTCCATCGTACGATGCGGTTGTCCGCAAAATTGCTGAGCAACTTGTCGATAAGGAATACAGGCGGACTTTTGTTCAGCATCTTTCGGCGAAGACTCTGATTGAGCAGTTCCAAAAAGGCGATTCGATCCCGGAATACACTTGTCGATTTTATTCGCCGCATATCGGTTGGCATTACAGCCGCTTTGTCTGTTACGTTTCCAAGGATGAAATCTTGAATGAGTATCAGGCCATGATGGTGGCTTACAACGTTTCGGAGCAGCAAAAGCAGGACGCCGCTATTCGAGATTGCATCGATGTTCTTTATAAGGAAAACCGTTCGAGGGATGCCATCGAGGAACTGCTTTCGACGCTTGCTTCTTTTTATGCGGCCGATAGGGCTTACATTCTCGAAAGCGACAGGGATAAGCAATACCTGAGTAGCACGTATGAATGGTGCCGTAAGGGAGTAAGGCCCAGTAAGGTAGACCTCCAGCGACTTCCGTTTGTGTTCGTTAATCCGTGGATTGAATCTGTCGGGGATATGGACGCCGTTTATCTGGATTCGCAAAATGACGAATATGGTGTTTGGGAAAGATTGTATAGCGAACTTCCGATTCAGGATGTAAAGGGTATAAGTGTTTCGACGATTGTGTCTGACGAAGGGCGCTATGGCTTTCTTGTGCTCGACAACCCGAAGGAATCGCAAAAGAATTTTGCGGTACTGAAGCTTGTGGCCGGGTTTGCCGAAAACGAAATCAACCGCAGAAAACGCATGGAAGAAGATGCTGCGGTGACGTCGCTTTTGGCGTCGGATTACTCGTGCATTTTCTATTGCGATTTGGAAGCGGACCAGGTGACTCCGCACAAGTTGAATGCGAACATCCAAAAGTTGCTTGGCGATTCGCTTAATGAAATGACTTATGGCGCTGCTATCGACTTTATTGCGAATAAGGTCGTCTCTCCTGAAAATGTCAATTTCGTTATCAGGAAACTTTCCATCAAAAATCTAAAGCCGTTGCTCCAGAAACAAGGCGTTACAAGTTTTGAGTATGTCAACTACGCCGGTCGTTTTTGCGAATGTAAGGTTGTTGCCGTCAATAAAAAGCAAAGAGCTTTTGTGGTTGGCTTTGCCGATAAAGACGAGCAGATTCGAACGGCGCGCATGCACCAGAAAAAAATCGAACAGGATTTGGAAATTATCGATATTCTTGCATCGGAGTATTCTTCGGTGTACTACATCGACCTTGAAAAAGATTCCATTACGCCATACTCGATGAATAAGGAATCGATGTCGCTTTTCGGTAGCCGATTCCGTTCGGGTCTTTTATATTCTAAAGCGTTTGAGGAATATGTCAATGGTGTGGTCTGGGAACGCGACCGCCAGATGATGCGCGATGCCGGTACGATAGAAAATATAAAGAGAGAACTCTCCCTGAGAAAAACGTTTATTACAACATATCGAGGCGATGTCGATGGGCGCCCGCACTATTGCGAAATGAAATTTGTGAAGGTGGGTAACGAGTTTGATAGTCCCAAGGCGGTAGCGCTTGGCTTTGCCGAAAAAGACGATTTGATTCTCAAGGATTTTGTGAATGACATCCTTTACGATGATTATGTTTCCATTTACTTTGTAAATGTCGAGGATAATTCTTTCCGTACCATCAAGGCTTCGAATGTGTCGTGGGTGGAAAAGCGTCCGCCGTACAGCACTTACTCTGGTGAAGTCAAGAAAATCAGTGGCCTTGTTGCGGATGATTTTAAACAGGATTGGCTAAAGCTTTCGAACTTGTTCTACGTGCAGAAATTCTTGAAAGAAGCCGACCAGCGCGAACTGGAATTCAAGATTGAGAGCGGCGAATGGTTGCGCGCCAGGTTTACGACCATCGAGCGTAACGAAGATAACGAAGTCGTTTCGTTTGTGCTTTCGTTCATGCTCTTGAGCGATGATCAGGTCGAAAAACTTGAACTAGACGCAAAGATTGCCGAACAGAACGACTTGCTCGAAAAGCAACAGGTCATGTTGCAAAAGGCGCTGTCGATGGCGCAATCGTCAGACCGTGCAAAGACAGCGTTCCTTTCGAACATGAGCCATGATATTCGCACGCCGATGAATGCCATTGTTGGCTTTACCGGGCTTGCCATGGCGCATATCGACGAAAAGGAAGTTGTTCTTGGTTACTTGAAAAAGCTTGGACAAAGCTCGAACCATTTGCTTTCGCTGATCAATGACGTGCTCGACATGAGCCGCATTGAATCGGGCAAGATGTCTCTATCGGAAAATGCCGAGAATCTCGTCGATATTATTGAAACGCTCAAGGATATTGTGCAAGCTGATGTCGATGCGAAGAATCTTTCGTTTGAAGTGAAAACGAATATCCAAAATCCGGGAATTGTGTGTGACAAGCTCCGCTTGAATCAGGTGCTGCTCAACGTGCTTTCGAATGCCATCAAGTATACGCATGCAGGTGGTTCTGTCATGATGCAAGTGGATGAAAAGAAGTCGACAAAGCTGGGTTCTGCGCTTTTTGTGTTCCGTATCTGCGATAACGGTATGGGTATGAATGAAGAATTCCTGAAGACCATTTACGAGCCATTTACGCGAGCGAATTCTTCGACGGTGAGCGGTATTCAGGGAACGGGCCTTGGCATGTCCATCACAAAGAACATTGTAGAAATGATGGGCGGCAATATTGAAATCTTTAGTGAAGAGAACAAGGGAACTGAAGTTGTTCTGAATATTGATTTCGTATTGCATGATAAGAATCGTGTTGGACGCAAATTCCCGATGGGTGTATCTGATTTTGCGGGCAAGAAAATTTTGCTTGTCGAAGATAACGAAATGAACCGCCAAATTGCCTGCGATATTCTTGCCGATTGCGGCTTCATCGTGTACACTGCCGAAAATGGTAAAGAGGCTGTTGAGCTGATAAAAAAATCAGTACCAAAGCAATATGACCTTGTCCTTATGGATGTACAGATGCCTATAATGGACGGCTTTGCTGCAACGCGTGCAATACGCATGCTTCCGGCTCGTTACCAGTCCCGTATTCCGATTGTCGCCATGACTGCAAATGCTTTTGAAGAAGACCGCAAGGCTGCTTTAGATGCTGGTATGGACGAACACATTTCTAAACCGATAAACATCGATAAAATGAAGTATATTTTGTCTAAGTTTATTAAAAAGTGATGAATAAAAAATGAAGAATATTGATGGCGTACATAGTGAAAAAATGATGCATCGGGATCATGTCATTTTTGCCGTGATTCTTGTTATTTTGAATGCTTTGATGTTCATGTTTGTTTGCCAGAAAATTCTGAAAATTGTTGAGGATGGCTGCTATAACAGGCTTCGTGAATATGCCGAAACGGCTTCGAATGATTTTATAATCAGCAATCTGCACTATGGCGGAACGCTACAGTTTGTAGCCGATGCCTTGAGTGACCGCAACGATTATTCGGTCGATAGTTTGCTCCCGAAGTTGAATGAACTGCAGCCGTTCTTGCGCGACAAAAAAATCAATATACTCTTGCCTGGCGATACGGTGATTCTGTCGGATGGCGCCTTGACGAATGCCTCGACGATGGGAATATCGTTTAATAAAGAGGCTCTTCCCAATGCGCACGTGGTTGTACAACTTGAAAGCGATAAACTCGAAGAAAAACTGCTATACCATTTTGTCCCCATCAAAAGTCACGACAAGGTTGTTGCCGTTGCTTACTGGAATTTTAGTTTGGGTGTAATTCATCAATACTTGCGTAATGATAAACAGAACGACCTCAAAATGTATGTCTATGTCGTCAATCGCGATGATGGTCGCCTTATTGCCGATTCCAAACATGATTCGTTGAAGAGTATTCGTGATTACATGAACGAGCTGGATAACGAAAAAGGCATGTTCTCTGTGTTGGTAGATAGTTTGCTTGCTGGTGCTACGGGTAAAGCTTGCGTTGAAAACTATTGGGAAGAATCGAACTGTTTCTATTATAAGCCGTTGCCGGTAAATCATTGGAGTATTGCGGTTTCGTCTCCAGAAAAGGTGGCTTTTGCAGCTATCCACAAGGTTCGCTTTATCTTGCTTTGCTTGGGCATTGCGGTAATTGTTTTCTTTGTGGCTTATTTTGTATTGCTCCGTCGAGTGTCTATCCGTCGTTTTGCAAGTGAGTTGGATCAGCTAAAACAGGATGATGTGGGAAAGGTACGTTACATGCAGATGAAACTCCTTGGCCTTTTGTCCAAGAACTTTATCCATATTTATTATGTGAATCCCGAGTCGGGATCGTATGTGGTTTACCCGAGTTCCATGAACGATTTGTACAAGGAAATCCTCAGCCGTTTTGATTGTAACGTTTCTTTGTACGATATCATGAATAATGATGAACTTACGAAAATCCATAAAGATGATTTGGAACTTTGCCATAGCGTGTTCAACAAGGAATCGTTCCTTGAAATGATGGGCCAATATGAATCGAGAAAAGTTGTGGACATGCGTTGGTTTATCAACGGCAATTGGGTATGGCTGCGCCACACGCTGATTGGCTTTGCCGATGGCAAGGGTGAGGGCTATGTGCTCATTGGTGTCGAGGATGTGAACGACGAAAAGGTGGCTCTCGAAGCTGAACGTGAAAGACTTTCTGTGATTAAAGGTTTGTCGGAAGATTTCTCTCTGGTGAGCTTCATTAACCCGTCTACCCGCGAAGACCATCTTTATTACGTGAAGAAAAACAATTGGGCCGATAATCCGAACTGGAAAAAAGTCGGAAATTTTGAAGACCGACTGACGCTAATTGCAAATACGCTTGTCCATCCGGATGACCGCAAGATGTTTATGGACATGACTTCTCGCGATGTGGTGAGAGAAAAACTTGCGGCGAAGGGTGCGTATTACGTCAATTACCGAATGATTATTAATGGCGCTGTTGAATATTGGCAGTTGAAGTTTGTGATGGCGGGCAAGGCGCCTGATGCTCAGGAACAGATGGTCGCTGGCTTTATCAGCGTCGATGAAGCGACCCGTTTGCAGCTAGAACAGAAGGAACAGCTCGAAACGCAGGCCGAAGCCTTGAAACAGGCGCTTTCGGCGGCGCAGGCTGCGAACAGTGCTAAAAAGGAATTCCTCAATAGCATAAGCCATGAAATCCGTACGCCGCTCAATGCCGTTATCGGTCTTACGTCAATTGCGTCGACTCACTTAACGGACCAGAATCGCGTTAAGGATTGCCTTGTCAAGATTGACCAAAGCTCGGATAGATTGCTTGCAATTATCAATGATATTCTCGACATGAGCCGAATTGAATCGGGCAAGTTCGACCTCAACGAAATGCCGACGCATTTGTTCGAGGTAATTCATGAAGTCGAACGCGATATCCACAATGATTTGCAAGTCAAGGATTTGAAGTTCGAACTCGATTGTGTCGATATCAACGATGATGAAGTTGTTTGCGATAAGAATCGCCTGCGTCAGGTCTTGCTGAAGGTCCTTTCGAATTCGATCAAGTTTACGAGGGAAGGTGGTTCCATTTCGATGAGCGTCAAGGAAACTCCGCTATCGAAGTCGAGCTATGCCGCTTATGAATTCCGCATCAAGGATAACGGTATCGGCATGAGCGAAGAATTCCTCAAGACTGTTTATGAACCGTTTACGAGAGAGCTTTCTGCATCGAGAGAAACCCGTGGCATGGGACTTGGACTTGCGATTACGAAGAACTCTGTCGAGATGATGGGTGGTCAAATCGAAATCGCGAGCCGCTTGCATGTGGGTACCGAAGTCGTCATGACGTTTGAATTCAAGCTGGTGCAATCGAAAAAGCGCGAAGATGGTGTGGAAAAAACTGAAAAGTCGGGCTTTGCCGGCAAGAAAATCCTCTTGGTCGAGGATAACATCCTCAACCGCGAAATCACGATGGAGATTCTCCAGGATAACGGTTTTATCGTTACCGCAGTCGAAGATGGCGATATTGCCGTGAAAATGCTTTCGAAGGCGACTTCGAGACCGTTTGATGTGGTTTTAATGGACGTTCGTATGCCTGTGATGGATGGTTACGAGGCTACAAAACGCATCCGCGCACTTGACAACAGGGATGTTGCCGAAATTCCGATTATCGCTATGACGGCAAACGCCTTTGATGAAGACCGCCAGGCTTCATTCGAAGTGGGCATGAACGAGCATATTTCAAAACCAGTGAGCATCGAAAAGCTAAAAGATGTCTTGGCGATGTTCTTGTAGCGGATTTGTAGTATTATTCCTATTTATCTGTTACAAAGGATGTAAAGCTCCAAAAAAGTTTTAAAAGTTATCTATATTGAAAAACATATGTCAGCACGAGTAACTAGCAGCGATAAAATTGAAGAAATGTTCCCGGAAACCCCGGTACGTAAAATTATCACCCCGATTGAACGCCTGATGAAGGTGGAGACGACGGGCGGCATAGTGCTTATCATTATGACGCTTGCGGCTCTCATCTGGGCGAACCTCTCTCCAGAATCGTATGAGCACTTTTGGCATTTGCCGTTTGTGGTAACGATTGGCAGCTGGGTGGGTACTGGTGACTTGCACTGGTTCATCAACGACGCGCTGATGACGATATTTTTCTTCAACATCGGTCTTGAAGTCAAGGGCGAAATGACCTATGGCGAACTCCATGACCCGAAGGCGGCGAGCCTCCCGATTATTGCGGCGGCTGGCGGTATGCTTTTCCCGGCCTTGATTTATTTGGCGCTTTGCCCTCCGGGAACGTCGCATGGCTGGGGAATCCCCACGGCAACGGATATCGCGTTCGTGGTGGGCTGCATGGCAATCTTGGGCAAGAAGGTGCCGCATGCGCTCCGCGTGATGATTTTGACCTTGGCGATTGCGGACGATATTGGTGCCATTCTCGTGATTGCGATTGGCTACCCGAGCGGCGACGGCATCAACTTTAGCGCTCTTGGAATGGCCTTTGTGCTCCTCGCTTTGTTTAATGTGTTTTTCCGCATTGGCGTGCGCAACATGCTGCTGCTCCATTTCACGGGTATTGCCGTGTGGGCGTTCTTTGTCAAGTCCGGTGTGCACCCAACGATTGCGGGC
>CACYRP010000048.1 GCA_902776765.1 Fibrobacter succinogenes | reverse complement strand
CCCTGGTGGAACAGCGGAACTTCGGTAATGGGAGTATCAAATTTTAAGCTCATAGTGCAAGCAAATGTAGAAAAAAGAGCTCAAAGTTACTAGTTACTAGTTACTAGAAATATAAAAAAGCGGATAGTGAAAGCCGTCATCTTGAGCCTGGTTTGCCGCCTTGTAAGGTCCCTGAGCCTGTCGAAGGGCGAATGCGAGGATCTATGCTAATTCTGTTTGATTTTTTCGTAGTCCAGTTTGTCGTTGACTTTGATGTCTTCTTTTTCTTCGTAATGAACCTTAGTCTCGGGCATGTCCCCCATGTAGGTACGTTCGGCATTGGAGGGCGTGGGCATTGTCGTGTTCATGTAAGTTTGGGTATCGCGACCATCGCGGACCATCTGCGTTTCATTTGATGTGTTTCCGATTTCTATAGGTTGATATCCGCGCGGATCGGAGCTGGCGCATGCATCAAGAGTTAATGTGGTGGCGATAACGGCAAAAAATAATGCAATCTGTTTCATAATGCTCCGAAAAATATTTATGAAGACCTTATATAAAATACAAAAAAGTATTATGGACTCCATTGGCTTCTTTGCCTCTAGAGTGAGAAAATATATGATTACTATATTACATTAAATAAAAACTTGTTGAGTGTTTGTAAAATAAGGAATTAGGTTGACGACGAGCGTTAAATGAGTAATTTCAAGTTCAAAATAATTGTGATTGCTTCCGTATTGGCATTCTTTGTTGCCGGCGCTTTTGCGTGTGATACTTGGGGGAGTGCTGATTATGATGAAATGATGGAAACTCTTTCTTTGGGAAAACAGGGCGAAGCGTATTCCATATTGATGACCAATCATTGTGAGGATTCGCTTGCATGGCGCATGGCTAATAATTTAATGAGCGGAAAGGAAAATCCAGTTGATATGTTTAGATGGATTGTGCAAGATGGTTGTAAAACGAAATGGGTCTACGCCGGTATTCCTATTTATTACGTTAGATACAATAAAGATAAGTACGAAGGGGTGAAAATTATCAATTCATTTGCTGATGAATATCGAAAAAATGATTGTTCACACGATGAACAAATGGCTATTGAAATTGAAGTTGATGGGGTCGGCACTTATTTCTACTGGGATTTAAATAATTATAAAAAAGAATATAAGATTGATTTTAGGCATGTTGTAAAGCGATAGAATATTAAGTCGATGGTTTATGCAAAGGACTGCGTAACGCCGTTTTTTTTATACAACATAGTGTTGCATATAGATGGCTAATATTTGAAATTTTAATAAAATTGTCTAAAATTATTAAAAAATCTTTATTTTTGTTGCATAAATGTATTGGTTTTACAAAAAATAATGTCTATATTATGAATGAGAAAATTTAGTGGTTTCCTAAAAGGAGAAGATTATGAAAATGCTTTCGTTTTTTTCTTGCTCAGCGTTTGCTGCACTTTTGTTTGCTGCTTGTAGTGATGATCCGGTGACGGGAACTATTCCTCCTGCTGGGGGTGGCGCCGGTCAAGGGGGCGGGACCGCGTTGGATTCCACGCGCAATGTGTCTGTCGATTTAAAGGGCTGTTACGGTCATCCGTATGATGCCTTGCTGAAAACCGCTGCTACAAATCCGAAGGCTTATTTGGTTGTTGATGAAGCGGGATATCATGTGGTTCTCCCGAATATTGTCGATGCATGCGGCTATGCGAACATTGTGTTCAATAACCAACGAGTGCTTGATACGTTAAAAATCAATTTTGTTGCCGACCAAACAGAATGCATGTGCGTTACCGACGAATGGTTTACTATCGATCCGTTCGATGCCGACATCAAGTATTTCGTGTATCAGGGCTCAGTCTATGAAGTCGTTTCGGAACCGCTTCCTGTAAGGAGTTCTTCGTCTAATACGACTGTTTCTTCTTCGAGCGGAGTGGCGTTGTCGAGTGCGGTTGTTTCGTCATCCTCTGAAACTACGGTTCTCTCGTCGTCTTCGGCGCTAGTGGAAAGCTCGTCTTCTGTAGCGCCACAAGGCCCATCGCACTTGATTATTACGGATGCTAGTGCTCAGTGCGGTACAAAAAGTCGCGTTGTTGATGATCCCTGGCTAGATGGCGCGACTCCAGTCCAAGCAATTAGGCCTAAAGATGAAGATTATGCACTTCCGCCGGTTGCCTTGCGTTATGCAGGTACGGAACGCACTAGCTTTTTCATAGAAAATGTTTCATTTGCTTGTGATGTGGAAATAGACACCTTGGATGTTTATGTGATTGGTGAAACTGTTTACGTGAATGCCAAGATGAATTATGATAACGCTAAGAGATGCCTCTGCAATTCGAAGGTGAGTTTCGCGGTAGATAACGATCAATCTTTTTGGCATGCTCGTTGGCTTGTTTTGGATGATGGTTCCAGCATAAATTTCCAGAACAAAATGGATATCTATGATATGGATGTGATTACGATTGATGAAATCAAGCCTCGTCAAGAAGCAAAAGATGTTGTTGTTGAATGCAAAGATGATAAAATAATGGCTGATATAGTGGGTCAGTCTAGTGGGGTTCCGTCTTTGGTTCAGGGCATGGTTTTGGATACGGTATATACTAAAACTTTGTATGAAGCGACTGCATATATGGTTGATGATGGTGACGGATATGTTTCTCTTTACCTTGATAATATGCCGTTAGGATGCGGTATGAAAAGTGCTGAAATTGAAATTGTTGTAGATGGAAAAACTTTGTATGTGAATCCGAAAAATTCTTTAAGTTTGTATGTAACAAATTGTATTTGCCCGACGCGTGTATCTCTTAAGATTGAAAAAGATGATCGCTTCACCAGTGCAACTTCTGTTGTATTTGATAACGGAAATCCTATGACGTTGATTAAGGAATAATTGAATAATTAAATGATAGCAACTCCTTGGTAAAAAAAGGCTCTGTCCATTGGACAGGGCCTTTTCTCTAAAGCATAGATCCTCGACTAAATCGAGGATGACAAAGTAAAATCGTGATTGACGATAAAAACGCGTTTGACAAAGACGTTCTACTGATTACTTCTCGATGCAGCGGACGGAGAATGCATTGTTCTCTTCGATGGCACGTTCCGCATAACGTTCGTTGTAACCGCCGATGGTCACGAAGTTTGCGATGTAAGTCGTTTCTTCGGTTGCTGTCCAGAAGAATGCGGATTTTTCCATGTCTTCGTAAGCGAAATGAGTGTCACTTTGGCCAGACGCGTTGAATGACGATTTGGTTTCTTCGCAGTACGGGCTCCACATTTCATTTTTGCCAAAGCAAATTCTCTGGCCGGCCTGCTTGACTCTAAAGCCGTTCTTCTTGCTAGAGCCAAGGTACTTGCTCAAAAAATTCCAGTCTTTGCGGTCGGGGAGTCTCCAGCCGGTGGGGCAGGCCTTCATGGCTGCTTTCCAGGTGTAAAGTCGTCCGTACTTGTGGCAGTTCGTCTTGTCGTCGTTGTAGCAATAGCTGCCTTTGGTTGTCTTGTACGTGAGGTTCTCGGCGAGCCAGTTGTGGTTGCCGATTTTGACAATTCTATAAGTGTGTCCGTCGCGAGGGTCCTTGAACTTTTTCGCGGAAGCCTTTTTCGCGGGGGCGGCAACGGTCATGCAGGCCGCCAAAAGCATAAATACTAAACCAATTCTCATAGAGAGAAATGTACAAATTTTTATGAAGGAAATTTTGTTATTTTATGAATTGACGAGGTTTTAAGTTGCTGATTGAAGATGTTAAAAAATCTATTGTAAACGCCGGTTTTCAAGATGGCGAAAAAATGCCTTCTGTACGCAGAATGGCGGAACGCCTTGGGCTTTCTGTCAATACGGTTCACAGGGCGTACAAGCTTTTGGCAATTGATGGTTGCATCCAGCTGGTTCATGGCAAAGGTTGTTTTTGGGGGGCCGCTCCGTCGTTTGAGGTGCAGCCCGAAGAGAGTGTTTATTCCGTTGTCGAGCGCTTGTTTCAAAATGACTTGGATAGCGGCTTCCTTAATGCTTTTGACGAACTTCCGTCGTGCAAGGAGCTTTCGAGCCGTTATGCTGTTTCGCCGTACATCGTCAAAAAATTTTTATTGCAAAAAAGTGCGCAGGGAATTTTGCGCCATGTCGGGCATCGTTTCTTTTTTAGCGAAGAGCGCCCGATTGGAAAATCGAATTATGTTTTATTTGTACACCGCTCAGACGAATTTGGTCGTTTGAAAATTGAATCGGAGCGCGAATCGGATGTGTTCCGCACGTTTGCGCAGATTGCTGCGGAACAGAAAATTGCGGTGAAGTTTATCGGATACCACGAATCGTCGAACCAATTCTTTTTGTCGGATGGTCGCGTTTATACAATCAAGAACGATGTGCATTGTTTGGGCGTGTTCCTTTCGACATGGCTTGTCTATGATGCATCAAAGTTGTTTGCGTATTTTGCAACTTTCAAAAATCCGATTTCGGTTTGGTGGGAATATGCACCGGACATGGTGCCAATGAGTGCGCGGAACAAGAAAAAGTGGGCGTTCTATAATGTGGCGTTTGGCAAAGAAGCGGGCGTGATTGTCGGTCGTTACCTCAAGAGCAAAAATATGGGACCGGTCCATTACTTGTCACCATACCATGCTAGCTTTTGGTCGAAGGCGAGATTGCAAGGGTTGTTAGAGGCCGGGACGGATGTGGTTCCGCTTGTCGATGATCGCTTTGCTTCTCCGTTTGACTTGATTGATGTCGCGAATCGCGGTGGCATAGATAGTCAAGTGCTTTTGAATAGCGTTCTCGAATCGCTTTTGAAAAAAGCGACCTTGGATAAATTTGTTTGTTCTAATGATAGAGTGGCTGCATCTCTGATAGAATTTTTCAAAGCGAAAAAATTGCCCACGCCTTATGTGGTGGGCTTTGACGACACGATTGAGAGTTACCGTTACGTGTTCGATTCGTTTGCATTCAATGTCGGGACGATGGTGAAAGAAGCTATTTATCACATTGTCGCACCGACTATATATGCAGAACAGCGGCGCCAAATGCAGACGCCGCTGGGTAGAGTGGTCGAGAAACACTAGGTTTTACAGAATCACCGTCATTCCGAACGTACGCATCTTCGTCACCCAGAGCGTAGCGAAGGGTCCAGTTAAGTCTCGTTACGCAATACAAGACTTTACTGGATCCTTCGGGCTATTAGCCCTCAGGATGACGTAATGCAATAAAAATCAAACGTTAAATTTCCCGGAGCAGGCGAGGAGTCCGAGCATATAAAGTAATCCGTCGTAGTAGCGCCAGAGTCCGGTCGGAATTTCCATGTTCCAGAGGTCTTCCGCGAACGGCTTGATAAGCGGATCGCCTGCGGGGAGTGCTATAGTTGCGGCTCCATTCATGGCTATGAGACCGCCCGTAGCAGGCCTTGCCTCGCGCGGGAACGCGCTCCCGTCGACACGCATGTCGGCGAGGTACGGGCGACGGCTGTTAAGGTAGCCGAGAATCTTTCGGACTGCGGAAACTTCCCATTCGCTCACGTCAGTGCATACGCCTTTGTCTTGCAACGTGGCGGCATCAAGCCCGATGTTCCACACAACGCGCCAAGCATCTCCGCAGAAGCAGTCGCTTTCTGGGTGCCACGGCGTTTTCTTGGGAGTGCCGTCAAACTCGCTGTAGTCGGCAGCTAGTCCCGTGATTGGGTGGCAAGCTTTTTTCAAGTAGGCAACGCTGTTGTCTGCAATCTTGTCCCAAATGGCGTCACCGCTGGCTTCGCCGTACATTCTGTAAAATGCAACCGTGTTGTAGCTTGGGTCTGTGTAGTCATTACCTTTCATCGGAGAGAAACGCACGAGTCCTGCGTTCACATCCATCATCGTATAGACATCGCCGGACTCAGGTTTGTGGGCCATGTCGTTGATGAGTTCTATTGCATCGTGCTTATAATCATCACTATTGAATTTCTTCGCGGCGTAAAGGAGCGCTGCGGCAAAGTATTCTTCGCCATCCGGGGCGGCACCCGGATCCATCATCGTGAAATCGGCGGTCGATACTTGCCAAGAGTAATAGCCCGCCAAGTCGCCTTCTTTATTTTTCATGTGTGTTTTGGCGAAGTTCCAGAGCCTGTCAAAAAGGTCTTGTTTGCCGAGTAGGGCGGCAACTGTCATGCCATAGCTCATGCCTTCGGAACGGATGTCGTTATGACCGATATCCACGATGTAGGCCATGTCGTTGCCTTTGTCAAAGCAAATGCGTTCGTTGTCGCGGTCGCCTTCGAACAATTGTGCGAAAGCCTTGTTGAGTTTTGCCTCGATTTCGGCGGGAGTCTTACCAATTTCTTCAAAAATGTTTCTCATGACAAGTAAAATAGAAATGTATTGGATGGCGGGAGTGGCAAAGTGGGAAAAACTGCAAAAACTGTTTTATGTGTTTTGATGTGTGGGGAGGGCGTGGAGCGACGGTACAAAATAAAAACGCCCGCATTACTGCGAGCGTCTTTAAAAGCTTGAGTCTTCTTGGCTCTAAGCGGTTTACTACCTGGAGTAGTATTCCACGACGAGCTGTTCTTCGAGCTTGACTGGGATCTGGTCGCGGAGCGGGAGCTTCACGAGAGTACCCTGCATCTTGCCGAGATCGACAGACAAGTATTCCGGAGCGGCAGCTGCAGAAGCGATTGCTTCCTTGATCTGCACGTGTTCCTTGGACTGTTCACGAACAGCGATCACGTCGCCAGCCTTGATGAGGCGGCTCGGAGAGAAGCTACGAACACCGTTCACAGTGAAGTGACCGTGTGCAACGTACTGACGAGCAGCGAAGATCGTACGGGCAAAACCCATGCGGTAGACAACTGCGTCAAGACGAGTTTCGAGCAAGATCATCAGGTTATCACCTGCAGAACCTTCACGACGGTTAGCTTCCTTGTATGCCTTGGCAAGCTGAGCTTCGGAAATGTTGTAGGTGAAACGAAGACGCTGCTTTTCGACCAACTGCTGCTTGTAAACGGAAGCAGACTTCTTGCGGGTCTGACCATGCTGGCCAGGTGCGAAGTTGCGGCGGTCGAGAGCCTTTTGAGTCTTCTGAGAAACGGCAACGCCGAGAGAGCGTGCTACTTTACCTTTAGGTCCGCGGAAGGAGGACATATTTACCTCTTTGAGGAAGCTCTTTGGTTACGCTTGCATGTTGGCAGAGCTTGGCACGACATGCAAGATTTGGACTACAAATTTAGTCAAATGTTCACTACTTGTCAACAGGTGTTGTGGATTCCGCAGTTGCTTCCGGCTGGACAGGAGCCGCAGGCTCGGCAGGTGTGGTTGGTTCCTGGCATTTCTCGAAGACAAAGGGGTTGTGGTCGCCCTGGACCTTGAAAATTCGGCGGTCGCGCTCGCATTCGCGTTCCGTGACGGGGTACATCTTGTCCCAGGTTTCGAAAAGTCTGCGATCTTGCTTAGAAAGGTTGATGTTGTAGGTCTTTTCCATGTAAAAATGCACGCGGGCGATTAGGCCTCGGACTTCTTTGCGGGGTTGGACCTTCTTGTCCTTGAAATCGACGATGGTTTCGCACTGCCCGTACATGGGTTCTGGGTTGTTGGTCCACTGGCTGAACATGAAATTGCTGCGGTCGCCGTTGACTTCACCGATGGCGGGATACAGGTTGTGGAGGTCGCCTTCCATGATTTTGAACGTGGTGTCGTTGGCACTGCAGTTCTTGCGTCCGCCGTCGCGCCAGCAGGGGAGGTGTTGCCCCATGTTGTGGGCGGTGACGATATGTTCCCATTCGATGCGCTCGGTGCGTTTGTAACTCTTGCGGTTCGGATTTTCGCGAGGCTTGTAATTGCAGGTGCTAAAGTCGACTTTCTTTTTGTCGAGGTAGCGGCATCCGCAGTAGAGAGTCTCCTGGAGTTCACCGTAGTAGATGCGCCGCATTTGCTTGCCCGCATCGCGGTAGTTGTAGTGCTGTGGTGCGGCCAGAGGATCGACTTTGGCGAAGGATGTTGCTGCAAAAATGCAGAAAATCAAAGCGACAGCTTTTGCTGAAACTTTCATATAATTAACCCTTGATTTTAAAAGTGAACAAGATAAATGTAATCAATTATGTAGGTGTTAGGTTATAGGTTTTAGGATAAGTATCACTAGCTTCGCTCGTTTAATTAGACGGCTTTGCCGTGTTTATTTACCTAACCCCTAATTCCTAATACCTATTACCTAGATTCTGTTTTTTTATATTTACAATATGCTTCAAGACGGATTGGAATATTTGAATTCCCGGCTCATTTTCGGGATGATGCCTGGGCTTGCTTCTACGCGTAAACTTTGCGAAGTCCTTGGGAATCCTCAAAAAAAGTTCAAGACGATTCATGTTGTTGGCACGAACGGCAAGGGCTCAACGAGTTATTATCTTTCTGGAATTTTGCAGGCGCATGGCGTTAAGACAGGACTTTATACGAGTCCGCATTTGGTGAACTTGCGCGAACGCATCCGTGTCAATGATGTACCGATTGATGAAGATTCTCTTGGACGTTTGCTTTTGAAAGTCAAGGCGGCAGCCGAAGAAGCTCAAGTCGAACCGACATTCTTTGAAGTCTTGACAATTGTCGCGTTTCTCTATTATGCCGAACAGAATATTGATGTCGCGGTTTTGGAAGCGGGCATGGGCGGTCGCTTGGATAGCACTGCCGTTGCCGATGGCGAACTGATTGTGCTCACTAGCATCGGGCTTGAACACACAGAAGTTCTCGGTAGCACGGAATCTGCAATTCTCAAGGAAAAGATGGGTGTTGCAGGTTCTGCACAAAGTATTCTATCGAATGGTCGTGGCAAGACTTTTGTTCTTGGTGGTCTGAGTGATGCGCTAATTGCTGAAGCTAATGTTTATGCGACCTCGCACGGATGCTCTTGTGTCGTTCCCGAGATTCGTAATGATGTCGAACTTCCGAATTTAGGACAACATTATGTTGAAAATGCAAGCCTTTCGTTGAAGGCCGCGGAATTGTTCTTTGCGACGTTCCGCGATTCTGCAGGCGCTTTTCGAACGTTTGACGATGCTCTTGCGCTCAAGACGCTTTCGACGCGCTCCTGGGCAGGTCGCATGCAAAAGCTGATTGATGCAAATGGCGTGACGAAGTTTGTTCTAGATGGTGCTCATAATTCCCATGCGGTTCGTCGCTTGGTCGAGGCGTTGGATAAATATTATCCGGGCCAAAAGTTCCATTGCGTTTTTGGCGCTCTCCGTGATAAGGATGTGGGCGAAATGCTCAAGCTTATGGCCCCGCATGTAAGCCATTGGCATATCACGCGCACTCCGTATCCGCGATTCCGCGAATTGGAAGACTTGCAGGCTGAACTAGAAAAGCTTGGGCTCCACGTTGCAAGTGCTGGCGAATTTTCCCGAGAGTATCTCAATCAGGTCTGTGCAAGCGTGGGCGAAAGTGCGACTCCGATTCTTATTACGGGCAGCCTTTACATGATTGGTGCGACTGTGCAGGCGCTCAAGGACGATTTTGACGGGCTCGCGTTTTTCCGCGGCATGGAACCCACGACAAACGAACACCGCTAAAAATTTACTGGATCTTTTGGGGCGAAGCCCTTCAGGATGCCGCAAAAAAAAAGACCTTGGCTTGAACCAAGGTCTTTTAAGTTGTTTGAAATTTAAATGATGTTAGTCATCAATTTCGTCAAGTTCTGCGTATGCTTTTTCAGCAGCGGCGCGAATCTTTTCAGCTTCTTCCTTCTTTTCCTGCTGTTCGAGCATCTTGATGTATTCGGAGACGAGGTCAGAGTCAAGCGTCATAACGCCATAAACCTTGAACTTGCCATCGGCTGTGGTTTCGACCTTGACATCGCTGAGCGTTGCACCATTGAGGCGCTGGCTGACTGCAGTCTTGGACGTGCTCTGGAAGTGTTCTGCAATTTCATCGCTCACATCTTCCTTGAAGTTCTTGATCAAAGCCTTGGTCTGGGCGTCGATAGACTTGGCGAGGTCTACGCGGGCGTTCTGATCAGCCTTTTCGTAAGCAATCTGTTCGTCAGCAGATTCACCGATACCGATACCGGCCGGGATGTGCTGCTTGAGGTAGTTCTTCTTCTGCATCTGCATTTCGATGAGAAGGCTTGCTTGCTTTTCTTGCGGGGTCTGCGGAGGATTGCTAGAGCAACCTACAAACATAGCCGCGACGGCGAGACAGGCGATGAGTTTTTTCATTGTTTTCTCCTTGGAATAAAAACCAGATATATTGTTTTGTGATTTTAATATACAAAAAATATCATGTAAAGATGTAGATTCTTCGTATTTATCGAAAAAAGTGCAGATAATTGTTTTGTGGCTACTTTTTAGAGTGTTTTTTTGTATTATAATATAGCTTGTATATTTATGTAAAATTTTTGGAGGTTGTCTTGAACAATACTGTACCTGTTTGGCAAATGATTACGCAGTCCGATATTGTGACGATGATTATTCTTGGAATCCTTGCTTTTATGTCGCTTGGCTCCTGGGGAATCATCATCGTGAAGTTCTTTAAGCACAAATCGAATTTGCGCGCCAATGCAAAATTCTTTAAGGAGTTCGGCAAGCTTAAACGTTTTTCGGAACTGCAAAAGCTTTGCACCGTTTCAAATGATAGTGCGTTGCGTTTGTTGAGCGTCGAAGTCTTGAACGAAGTATCCAAGTTCAAGGGAAAAGTGAGCTACGAATCCATTCAGCATCGTGCATCGTTACTCGAAGATGCTATCCAGCGTTCGATTGAAGGTATTCGTATGGGTGAGGATCGCTATTTGACTTTCTTGGCTACAAGCTCTAACTTGGCTCCGTTCTTTGGTTTGCTGGGTACTGTTTGGGGCATCATGATTGCGTTCTTCCAGATTGGTCATCACGGTTCTGCGGATTTGACTGTTGTCGCTCCGGGTATCGCTATGGCGCTTATCACGACGGTGGCTGGCCTTGTGGTTGCAATCCCAGCCTCTGCCGGGTACAATTACTTCACCTCGAAGAATGGAAGCAACGAAACATCGTACTATAACTTTGGCTCTCAAGTTTTAAGTTTGTTCAAAAGAGGGGACTTGCTTACGGTTGAAGGAGTTGCCGAGGAGGAAGCGTGAAACGCAGCCGCCGTAAGGACTTAAAGCAGGAACTGAACCTCACGAACATGATTGATATCGTGTTCGCCATCTTGATTGTGTTTATTTTGTGTGCACCGTTGATGAGTCAGGGAGTTAAGGTAAATCTCCCGCAGGTAAAGGCTCCGACGATGGAACAACAGAAGCTTTTAAAAGTTTCTATCACCAAGAATCTGGAAATATTCATTGCCGATATGCAAGTGGATATGGAAAGTTTCGAAAGCATTTTCAAGTCGCTGTGGAATGGCGAAATGGCGGTGGTCATCAACTCGGACGAAGCTGTAAGTTATGGCTTTGTGATGAAAGTTGTGACTCAAGTGCAAAAACTTGGTGTAACGAAACTTGGTTTCTTGACAATGACCCCAAAAGACGAATTGGTAAATGAAAAGAAATAGGGACCAAATCCAATATTTCGAGACGGAACACGATGGCACGCTGATTAAAATCATCGTGTGTGCCGTTGTATTTCATTTGGCGGTTGTCGAGACATTGATTGCTTTGCATAACATTGACTTGAGCAAGCCTGCCGAAGAAATTCCCGTGTTCGAAATGGTGCAAGTGGATGAACCGGTAAAAGCTCCCACAGCTCAAGCTCCGCTGCCGGAGCCTGAACCGCAGCAAGCGCCGAAGGAAGAATTGCCGCCGGAAGTGCCTCCAGAGCCCGTTCCAGAAGTAACTCCAGAACCGGAGCCTGTCCCGGAACCGACTCCCGAAAAGACGCTGGAACCGGAAGCTCCGCAAGTTCCTGAAGAACCCGCTCCCGAAGTGAAACCGGATACGCCGGAACCCGTGCCTGTGCCGAAGGAAACTCCGCAACCCGAAGAGCCGAAAAAGGTGGAACCGGAAAAGAAAAAGCCGGTCGAGAAGCCTGTTGAAAAGCCTGTAGAGAAGGTGGCGAAGAAGACTGTCGAAAAGAAAAAAGTCGAAAAGAAGCCTGCGAAAAAGCCAAAGGATGATGACGACTTTGATATTGACGATTTGAATTTGCAGAAGTCATTTGAATTGCCGAGCCTCAAGGCGGTGAACCCGATTGATATGGACCCGCTGATGCAGGTGTTCTTGGAACGCGCAAAAGCGAAAATCATGAGCAATTTCAATCCGCCGAACGGACTTACGATTGATCGTGATGCCAAGACGACGGTGCAGTTTACGGTGGAGCGTTCTGGGCTTATAACGAGTGTGTTCCTTAAGCGTTCTTCGACGAATAGCGCTTGGGATCACTTGTCGGTGCGTGCGGTGAAAATTTCGAAGTTGCCGGAACTTCCGCCGACGTACAATGGCTCAAGTCTTGTGTTGCAGTTTAATTTTACGCCGAATTAGAATTTGTAATTCGGAGTTAGGAAACCGGAATTAGGAATTGGAGCTATGATGAATAAAATAAAATTGCTTTTTGTGTTTGCTGCGTTGATGCTTGCTGCGCCTACGTTTGCAGCGATTGATACGATTGCTGTGGATGTGGGAATTTCTGTGTTCCAGACGATGCCGATTGGTATTGTGCCTTTTGAAGAAGAGGGAAAAATCAAGTGGACAAGCGAAGCTCCGCATTTGATTTTAGCGCGAGATGCTAATCTTTCGGGGCGTTTCGAAGCGGTTCCATCGGACAAGTTTGACTTGGTGCTTTTTAGCAAGAAGCGTGCTCGCCAATACGTGACGGGCAATGCCACGAAACTTTCGAATGGAAAAATTAAACTCGATTGCTTTTTGTATGCTGCCGAAACAAAAGATTTGTTGCTTGGCGAAAGCTATACTGTAAAGCCTTATGACGTGCGCCAGGCGGTTCATTCGTTCTTTGACAAGGTCGTTTATCGTTTGTTCGGGGAACGCGGTGTTGCTACAACAAAACTTGCGTACGTCTCGAAAATCGATGGCATGAAGCAGGTGATGATTTCGGACTATGACGGGTTTTCGCGTCGCCAGATTACGCGTGATTCTTCGATCAACATGATGCCTGTTTGGCAAAAAGGAAATAAGGGACTTGTGTATGTGAACTTCCGCAAACAGCGTCCGAACCTTTATGCGATTACATTTGGAGGTAAGGAAACTCCGCTCTTTACGCAGTACAAGCAAACTTTTAGCCCTGCCGTGAACCCGAAAACTGGCGAACTCCTTTTCTCGGTGACGGATGGCGCGAAAACTGAAATTTATCGCGGTGATATCAAGACCGGTTCCGCTCAGAAATTCTTGCACTTGCAATCAAATCAGGTGAGCCCTTCTTGGAGCCCGTTTGCAAGCGAAGTGCTGTTTACGAGTGATCGTGGCGGTTCTCCGCAGGTGTATGCCGTTGGCAAGGACGGTTCAGACGTAAGGCGCATTACATATATGGGCCATTACAATGAACGAGCCAGTTGGTCCCCGGAAGGCGACCGCATTGTCTATACATCCATGGATGATGGAAAAATGAACATTTATACGTGCGCCCTTGATGGAACGGATATTATTCAGCTGACTTCGAATGCCGGAAATAATGAACATCCGTCCTGGTCGCCAGATGGCAAGCTGATTGCGTTTGCCAGTGATCGTGGTGGCAATTATCAAATTTATATTATGCGTAAAGATGGAAGTGGCGTGACTCGCATTACGAACGGTACCGAAAATACGTCGCCCACATGGTCTTGGTTCTTTGACGAAAAAAAGTAAAATAGAGGAGTGCTAAATATGGGTAAGTTTTTTAAAGTCGCTTTGATGGGAACTGCTGTGGCTCTATTTGCTTGGGGTTGCAGCAAGGAAAAGCCGGAGACGGATCCTCAACCGAAAACGGCTGAAGCTCCTGTAGATTCCTCGTTGAATCTTGAGGCTCTTATTGCGGATACGCTGAGCGCCGATTCATTGGCTCGCTTGGAAGCGGAACGCCTCGAAGCTGAACGTGCGCGCTTGGAAGAAATGATCAACCGCATTATGGTTGAGGATGTGTACTTTGATTATGACCGCTCCGACTTGACTGAAAATGCAAAGCGTTTGCTTGCGCAAGTGGCGGAAATCCTGGTCAACGAAACTCGTTTTATAGTAACTGTTGAAGGGCATACCGATGCTCGCGGCACCGAAGATTACAACATTTCGTTGGGTGCTCGCCGTTCGACTGTTGTGAGGGATTTTTTGATTGCGTATGGCGTGGATGGCAATAGGCTTATGTCGGTCAGCTATGGAAAAGAACGCCCGAAAGTTCTGGGTTCCGATGAATCCGCTTATTCCAAAAACCGTAGAGCCCATTTCCGCGTATCTATTGCAAATAATGAGTAGGGAGTGAATCATGAATTTGAAGTTTATTTCTTTGGGAGTTGTTTTCGCATCGTTAATGCTTTCAGGATGTAGCAGTATTACGATACTGCGAACAAAAGAAATGAAAGCTGTCGGCGATGAAATTATGGTCAAGAATGATTCGGCTTATAAGGCGCTTTCGGCAGAGAATGATTCGCTCCGTGTGCAGCTGGATAGCGTTAAGTCTCAGTTGGATGCGGCTGCGGTGGCGCAGAAACGCTTGCAGGCCGAAGTGACTCTCCTTTCGAAACGCATGAGCGAAGAAACTGTTCGCCGCGATACTCGCCAAGAAGAGATTATTTATCGCTTGGATTTGCTCCTTGGCAAGTCTGACAAGATTTTGGCGAAGAAGGTTGTCGTGAATAACGGCGTCTCTAGCGCTGTCATGGAATCCGATGCGGATGCCGCAAAAATGGTAGAAGCCGAGACGATGTTCAATGCCGCTCATTCGGACTATCATCGTGGTGAATACAAACTGGCATACAATGGCTTTAAGCAGGTTTATGAACTTGTAAAAAAAGGCGAAATGGCCGAAGGGGCTCTTTACTGGATGTCACTTTGCTTGATCGAAGCGAATCAGGCTGCAAAGGCAAAAACGCTTTTGACGAATCTTGTCGATTCGAACCCGCAAGGGTTGAAGGCTTGCGCCGGAATGTTCAAACTGGCATCACTTTACGGTAAGGAATGCGATTTGGAACGCCAGAAGCACTACTTGCAGAAAATTATTTCGAGCAATACTTGCGCTTCGACGCCGGAATTGGAGCAGGCTGCATTGCAATTGCAGGCGATGCTTGATTTTAGGTCTGCGGACGGGCGCACGGCAGAACAAGTTTGCCGCGAACAGATGCGATAGTTTCGTAATAGGAAAAATAACTGGACCCTTCACTTCGTTCAGGGTGACGAGGTGGAGGAATAAAAAAGCCGGCTTGATGAAGCCGGCTTTTTGTGTAATTGCTTGGACCCTATCGTTCGCCTAGCGGCTCCTCCAGGGTGACAAATTTTTATTCGTCGCGGGCGTCGGGGTTGAAGCGCTTGACGGTGGCGCCGATCTTTGCCATCTTGGCTTCGAAATCTTCGTAGCCACGGTCAAGGTGGTAAATACGGCTGATGGTCGTTTCGCCTTCGGCAATGAGGCCTGCGAGCACGAGGGCGGCACTGGCGCGGAGGTCGGAACCCATGATGTCGGCACCTTCGAGTGGGAGGCCGCCCTTGATGGTGGCGGTGTTGCCGTTCAGTTGGATGGATGCGCCAAGGCGTTCGAGTTCTGCAACGTGCTTGAAGCGGTCGTTATAGACGGTGTCTTGCACGAGGCTGTTTCCCGGAATGGAAAGGAGTGTTGCCATGAACGGGGCCTGCATGTCGGTTGGGAATCCCGGGAAGGGGAGTGTCATGAGGCTCATGGGCTTGAGTTCTTGCTGGCGAGCGTCAACTTCGGCCCAGTCTGCACCGACATTCACCTTGCAACCGATTTCGCGGAAGGCGTCGAGCGTCGAGGCGATATGTTCTGGGATGATGTGCGTGACTTTCACGCGGCCGCGCGTGATGGCGGCGGCACAGAGGAACGTGCCTGCTTCAATGCGGTCGGGGATGGTGACTCCAGTGCCTGGGCGGAGGGATTCAACGCCTTGGACAGTTAGGGTGCGCGTTCCGCGGCCCTGAATTTTGGCGCCCATGTTGGTAAGAAAATCGATGAGGTTGTCGATTTCGGGTTCGAGGGCTGCGTTCTGCAAGACGCTTACGCCCTTGGCGAGCGTTGCTGCCATGAGTACGTTGACTGTGGCGCCGACGCTAGAAATCGGGAAGTTGAAGTTTCCGCCGGGGAGGCGTCCTTCGCTGGTGGCTTCGACGTAACCGTGCGTGACTGTAATCTTTGCACCGAGAGCTTCGAGACCTTTGAGGTGTAGGTCAACGGGGCGCGGGCCCCAGGCGCATCCGCCGGGGAGCGAAACGCGGCAGCGTCCGAATCTTGCTACGAGTGGGCCAAGCACATAGAAGCTTGCGCGCATGGTTTTCACGAGTTCGTACGGGGCTTCCAAATGGTCTACGCCGCGAGTGTCAATCTTTAAAGTGTGGCTTCCGCCGTTGATGTGGCAACCGATAACGCGGAGCACATCGGACATGGTCTTCATGTCTTTCAAGTGCGGAACGTTCGCGATTTCAGAAACGCCATCGGCGAGGAGCGCTGCGGCCATAACTGCGAGTACAGCGTTCTTTGCACCGGAAATTTCGACTTCACCATTGACAGGTGCTTTTACTTGCGGAACGATAAATTGATCCATATAAACTAAACCTCTTTATTAATCTCTTTGCTGTTCTTTTGTTCGATGGGGTCGTGGACAACGCGTGTTCTTGCGATATAGTCGTGCAAAGCCCTCTTTTGCGGATCGATGAGGACGATGAGGTAGCCCAGACCATAAAAATACAAAGTCGCTTGCGTTACTATGCTTGCAATAAAGCGAAACATCGAGAATGCCCATGTGAGTTTTTCGCCTCCAGCCATTTCGACGTGAATGTGGAATAGCCTTTTGCCCGGCGTTGCTCCCCAAATAGCGTGGAATACGATAAAGTATGCTGCTTGGACAAAACTCCAAATCGTAAAGAACGCGGGCATTCCTGGGAGTTCGAGAGCTTTTGAAACGAGTTCTGTGGAGGATGGGTTTTCGATGTATTGGTTTACAATTTCGGAAACGGCATTTATGTCAATCAGCCCAGCAAGGCTCATGACATAAAGGAATATTGCACCGACGAGAGAAAGAATTATGTTATCTATAATAAAAGCGTTGGCGCGTACAAAAAATCCCGCGAAGCGCTTGCTATTCATCCTGCTTTGGAGTAAAGTCTCGATGGTCTGTTTCAGAAGTTCTTCTTCTGTAGGTTCTGGAGCTTCGGTGGCTTCGGGATAGTCCTTCCAAGCTTTCCAATTGGTTTCACCGCTATGCCAAACAAGAGTTTCTTCTTTTATTTTGCCTTCGTTGACAAAATTCCTGATTTCGTCGATGGAGAATGGGCCTTGACGCCTGTCCCCGTCAGTGATTGAAGTGTCGATATAAAACCATTTCATGTTGTGGAATAATTTAGTAAAAAGTTCGCAAGCCGAATTTTCGAAAAAATCCTAAATTTACAGGTTATGATGATGTTTAAAATTGGTCAGCGTTACGTTAGCCAAGCCGAGCCCACCCTGGGACTTGGTATTGTTTCGGAAGTCCAGGGACGTACTGTCAAGATTTTGTTCCCTTCTATCGGTCAAGCTCGAATTTACAGAACCGAAGAAGCTCCTATTGAACGTTTTGTGTTGCAAGTGGGTGAGACTGTCAAGAGCGAAAAGGGAGTCTCTTTTGTGGTGGAGTCCGTTCGCGAAGATTCGGGAATCATGGTTTATGTCGGGCGAAACGGCAAGGAAATGAAGGAATCCGAGCTGAGTTCGAAACTTTCGACGGCTCGACCGGCTGTGCTGTTCAAGGCTTTGTCCGATGACGAAGTTTGCTCGTCGCGCGATTTTTTGCGTCATGAAGATGCGATGGAGATGTATTACAAGTGGGCATCGTCGCCAGTCCGTGGCATGATTGGCCCGCGCGTGAACATGATCCCGCACCAGTATTACCTTTGCTACCGCGCCTGCTCTAGCTCGACACTCCCAAGGCTTATGCTTTCGGACGAAGTGGGGCTTGGAAAGACGATTGAAGCGGGTATGATTTGGCATGCCCTCAAGGCGCGGGGCCGAATTCAGCGTACGCTCGTGATTGTTCCTGAAACGCTCAAACACCAGTGGATGATTGAAATGAAGCGCCGTTTTAACCAGCTCTTTACGCTGGTGGATGAAGGCTACATCCGTGGTTTGTTTGTGGGCGTGGCTAAAGACGAAACGAAGCCGAACCCGTTCTTGCAGAGTAACGATATTATCGTATCTTTTGATTTCTTGATGGCGCAGCCTGCGCTGATCGAAGACCTCTTGAAGACGAACTGGGACATGACCATCATCGATGAAGCCCACCATCTGGTGTGCGAGGATGGTTTCACGAGCCACGAGTACATGCTTGCGAACAGAGTGATTGCGCGTTCGAAGGGCGTGCTGCTTCTGACGGGTACGCCGTTGCAGTTGCATCCGGAATCGCAGTTCAACCGCCTCAAGATGCTTGATCCGGTGCGCTTTGCGGACTACAACGATTTTATCAAGGATCAGGAAACTTACCTCAAGCTTGTGAGAGACTTGAATAAGCTCCCGACCGATCCGAGCCATCACATGAGCTGGGACGATTTGTACGAATGCGTTCCGAAAAATTCGATGATTCGTCCGTGGCTCGAACAGGAAAATTCAAAGTCGATGACGGCGGGCGAATGGATGCGCCGCATTGTCGATGGTATGGGTACGGGTTCTGTGGTGTTCCGCAATACGCGTAAGGGCGTGGGCGGATTCCCGAAACGAGTGCTCGATGAGATTCCGCTGGAACCAAATCCTGCTTATCGCGAAATGGTAGAAGTGGCTGCTGACCGCGACCTCGAAGCATCGACGGACATTCAAGAGAACGGCCTCCTCTGCACGCGGTTCTCGGATGCTTGGCATATGGATGAACGCTTTGAATGGCTCAAGGGATTCCTCAAGGAATACAAGGACGAAAAGGTTTTGCTGATTTGCGAATCCATCCAGGTGGTGCAGGCGCTTGAAACTTTGCTCGTTGAATTTTTGGGTGCTGGTGCGTTTGTGATGTTCCACGAAGACATGAGCATCATGGCGCGCGACAAGGCGGCTGCAAACTTCAGTAAGCCCGATGGCGCCAACTTGCTCATTGCCTCTGAAATTGGTTCCGAAGGCCGTAACTTCCAGTTCTCGCATCACTTGGTCTTGTTCGACCTCCCGCTCGATGCAGCACTTGTCGAACAACGTATTGGCCGCTTGGACCGCATTGGTCAGGACAAGGATATCATTATCCACGTGCCGTACGTGAAGGGTTCTGGTCAAGAAGTCATGTTCCGCTGGTACAACGAAGGTTTGAATTCGTTTGGCGCCCCTCTCATGAGCGGTGGCGAACTGTTCCTTAAGTACACGGAATCTCTGATTGAAGCTTTGGCAACGCCGAGAGCAAGCCTTGAAAACTTTGTGAAAAACGTCATCCCGCAGGTCAAAAAAGACTGCGAGCAGATGCGCAAGAATATTGAAAACGGCCGTGACCGCTTGCTGGAATTCAACTCTCGCAACCCTGAAAAGGCAAAGGAAATCACGGACGAAATTAGAGAACTCGATGCGGAACCGGAACTCAAGAATCTCGTGTTTGATTCTTTGATGAACCGTGGGCTCGATGTCGAAAAGAGCGCTGTGCCTGGGTGCTTCCTCATCACGATGGGGCCGCAAGTGGAAGCAGGCTCTGTGCCGGGCATGCCTGATTTGGCTATGGCTGCGTTCAGTGCTGGCGGTGGCCGTGTGAACAGCCAGACGGATTTGTGCGGTGAAGGTGGCGAAAGCTCCGATGGTGATGGTCGCGTGAGCGGTGGCACATGCATGACGGTGACCTTCGATCGCGATGTTGCCATGACGCACGACGATATTGAATTTATCAGCTTGGACCATCCGCTTGCTCAAGGCGTGTTCGATTACGAAACAGGCATGGGACGCGGTACAGTTTCTTGTGCGATTTGGCCGAACTCCGGATTGCGCGGGCTCATGATGCAGTACAACTTTGCGGTGGAACTCCCGGTGTCCGAAGAATGGGGCTGTGCCGATATCGCTGGGCCGAAGTATTTCAAGGTGCTCGTGAATGCGAAGGGCGAAAACATGTCCGGACATTTCGATGCGCTCTCGAATGCAGCGCTCAAGGATGTTGGTGTTCCGCAGGGCAATGCGGCTGTCGATATGACGCTTCGTTACTTTGCTAAGGATGGCTTGGCAAAGGCTCGCTTGATTGTTTCGGAACAGGCGAAGAAGTATGCCGAAGAAGCGGCGAATGCCGTGGAAGCGCGTTCGGAACAGGAATACCAGCGCATGAATCATTTGCTCTCGATGCGTGGTAAGGCGGGGACGAGTGAAGCTTTGAAGCAGCTCCGCAAGAACGTGCAGGAACGCAAGAAGATTGTGGCGAACCCGCAACTCCGCCTCGATGCAATTCGCTTGGTGGTGTGTAAGTAGGGGCTGATCTTAGAACTTAGAACTTAGAACTTAGAACTTAGATAATTTGGATTTTCTAAGTTCTACCAACTAAGTTCTGCCAACTGCGGCGAAGCCGCGAAAAGATTATGAGTGAATTAAGAAAGAACATTTTAGATGAAGCCCGCCGCGTGGTGGTGAAGATTGGATCTCGCATTCTCGTGGATTCCGAGCGTGGTGGCGTTCGTACGCGTTACATCCAGAAGCTCGCGGATTCCGTGGCTCGCTTGATGGATGCCGGCAAGGAAGTCGTCATTGTCACGAGTGGCGCTGTGGGTACTGGCATGGCGGAACTTGGCTACAAGCAGAAGCCGACTGTGCTTGCCGAAAAGCAGGCTTGCGCAGCCGTGGGTCAGATTGACCTCATGTACGCTTATCGTGAAATGTTCCGCTGGGTTGAACTCTCCGTCGGTCAAATTCTCTTGTCTGCAGAAGATTTCCGCGACCGTGCGCGTTACAAGAATTTGCAGAACACCATCAAGGCGATGCTTGCCAAAAAGATTGTTCCGATCATTAACGAGAACGACTCCTTGGCTGTTGCCGAAATCAAGGTGGGCGATAACGACAAGCTTTCGAGCGATGTGGCTCTGTTCCTTGATGCTGACTTGCTCCTCATCTTTACGGATGAAGATGGCTTGTTCGATGACAATCCGAAGAAGAATCCGAACGCTCGCTTGTTGAACTTTGTTCCTGAAATCACACCTGCCATTTTGGCGCTTGCCGGAAAGCCCGGCGAGGCCGGGTCCGCCGTCAGTACCGGCGGCATGAGGAGCAAGCTCGAAGCGATCCGCAATGTGACGAAGAGCGGCGCGAATGCATTCCTCGCAAACGGTATGAAGGTACTCCCGCATCAGGTGTTCTTTGAAAACGCAAATGGTACGTTGTTTGCTGGTTCCAAGAAAAAACTCAATAGCCGTCAGCGCTGGCTGAGTTTCATTACGACGCCGCGTGGAAGCGTGATTGTCGATGAAGGTGGCGTGAAGGCTTTGCGTGAAAATCATTCGAGCTTGTTGCCGGTGGGCGTGATTGCCGTGCAGAAGCATTTTGACAAGGGCGACTTGATTGAAGTCCAGGATGAAAAGAAGAATCCTGTGGCTCGCGGTGTCGCTGGTTTTGATAGCGAAACGCTCAAGCTTGTGCTTCGCAAGAAGACTGCCCAGGTGCATGAAATCTTGGGCGAAAATGTTCCTGATGAACTTATCCACAAGAACGACTTGGTTGTTTTCTAACTAGGTTATTTTAGACCGCTTTAGACAAAAGGATCAAACGTATGGCTGAAGATCAGAATGTCGAAGAACTGGCCGAAGAATCGGCGGAACTCCCGAAAGTTGAAAGCCGGGAGGACTTGGCTCGCATTATACAGGCGCTTGTGTTTGCGTCTCCGGATGTCGTGACGCTCAAGAAGCTTCGCGAAATTCTCGGCGATTTTTTGGATGCTCGTTCTGTGGCGGATGCGCTCATTACTGCGAACGATTCTTTGAACAAGATTCAGTCTCCGTTTGAAATTGTGGAACAGGCGGGCGGTTACCGCTTTAGAACACGTGCAAAGTATTATCCGTGGGTGCGCAAACTCTTCCCGGAAGCAAATGCCCGCAGGCTCAGCCAGGCGGCTCTTGAAACGCTTGCCGTGATTGCTTACCAGCAGCCGATTACCAAGGCCGCGATTGAACAGGTGCGTGGCGTTTCGTCTGCGGATGGCCCGATCCGTAACTTGCTGGACAAAGGTTTTATTACTTTGGGTGCACGTGCAGAAACAGTCGGTAACCCTTACACGTATGTGACCACGCAAGAATTTTTGAAATACTTTGGTATCAATCGCATTCCTGAAGACTTGCCGCGCTTGCGTGAATTCAGTGAACTTTTGGAAGCAGGTGCGTTGGTGCCGCAATATGCAAAGCCGGAAAATGCTCCGGAAGAACCGACTCCGCTGGAAGAATCGACTGACCAGATTGAATTGTCTATGGGAGATGCTTAATGGCCGTTACTCCGTTGATGCAGCAATATTACGAAATCAAGAAAGAAAATCCTGGCTGCATTTTGTTTTTCCGCATGGGCGACTTCTTTGAACTTTTTGAAGATGACGCTGTAATCGCTTCGAAAATTTTAGGTTTAACGCTCACGAGTCGCAATAACGGTGCTGCCGGGGCAACGCCTTTGTGCGGGTTCCCGCACCATGCTGCCGAACGCTATGTGCCAAAGATGGTGGCTGCCGGCTACCGCATCGCCATTTGCGAACAGGTCGAAGATCCGAAGCTCGCGAAAGGAATTGTCAAGCGCGACATTGTTGAAATCATCAGTGCCGGCACGGCGATGAACGAGGAAAACCTCAACGCCAAGGAAGCGAATTACCTTTGCGCTTACGTGCCTGCGACAAGTGACGATGGCAAGGGCGGAAACGGGGACGTAGCTGCGTTTGCGATTGCCGATGTGACGACGGGTTACTTGGCTACGTGCCGTAGCAGTGTGCAGGCTTTTGAATGCGAATTCAGCCGCCGCATGCCCAAGGAAATCGTGATTCCCGAAGGGACGACGATTCCATCTGCGATTATGGACTTGATTAAGGCGGAAAACGTCTTGGTCACTGAACTCCCTGCTATTTTGTTTGCAGAAGACCAGGCAAAGGATGTGCTCTTTACGCACTTCAAGGTCGAAGCGCTTGATGGCCTTGGCTTGGATGGTCGCGTTTTTGAAACGTCCGTGACGGGCGCCTTGCTCCAATATTTGATTAACCAGAAAAAGTCCGAACTGTCGCACTTTACGACGCTCGAAATTTTGAATCTGGACGATTACATGACGCTGGATCCGAGTACGCTACGCAATTTGGAATTGGTGCGTCCGCTGAATGCTGACGATTATTCCAGCACGCTTTGCTCGGTGCTCGATTTTACGGTGACGGCAATGGGTGGGCGTACGCTCAAGGATTGGGTGAGCCATCCGTTGATTGCTGTGGACCGCATCCGCGAACGCGAAGAAGCGGTGGGCGAGCTTGTCCAGAATCCTGTGGCGCTTGACGAACTCAAGGAGTCCTTGACGTCGATTCTCGATATGGAGCGCTTGATGGGCCGTGTGGGTAGCGGTCGTGCCAATGCCCGTGACCTCGCGGGAATGGGACGTTCTCTCTCGCAGGCTTCGAAGGTCGCTGATGTCTTGGAAGGCTTGCATGCACCGCTTTTTGAAGGCTTGCGTGAAACGCTCAATGGAGCAAAGGGCCGTGGCGAAGACTTGCTCAAGTACTTCAATGATGACTTGCCGATGACCGTGCGCGAAGGCGGAATGATCCGCCCGGGCGCAAGTGCTGAACTTGATGCCATGAACGAGGACATCAAGGAGCGCCGCGAATGGATTGCTTCGTTGGAAGGCCGTGAACGCGAACGCCTCGGAATTCCTTCTCTCAAGGTCGGCTACAACCGCGTGTTCGGTTACTACATCGAAATCACGAAGGCGCAGATGGCAAAGGCCACGCAGCCGATTCCCGATGAATACATTCGCAAGCAGACGACGGTGAACGGCGAACGCTATATCACGCCGGAGATGAAGGAGTGCGAGTCCGTCATCAGCAATGCCGAAGTCAACATCCATGCGCTGGAATACAAGATTTTCTGCGAAATCCGCGACCGGGTGAACAGTTGGCGCAGCGAACTTCAGGAAATCGCCGACGCCATTGCCCGTGTGGACTGCCTTTACAGTTTTGCCCGTGCCGCCCGCCGGTACAATTATGTTTGCCCTGAGGTTTACAGCGGAACGGGAATCCAGATTAGGGGAGGGTTCCACCCCGTTATCGTGGCGGTGAACCCGGATTTGGACTTTATCCCCAACGACGTGGAACTTTCTCCCGATGCCACCCGCCTGATGCTCATTACGGGCCCCAACATGGCGGGTAAATCCACTTACCTGCGGCAGACGGGACTGATTGTGCTGATGGCCCAGATGGGCTGTTTTGTGCCGGCGCAGGCCGCCCGTATCGGAATCGTGGACCGGATTTTTACCCGAGTGGGGGCCAGTGACCGCCTGAGCCGCGGACTCTCCACTTTCATGGTGGAAATGATCGAGACCGCCAACATTTTGCGGAACGCTACGCCCCACAGTTTGGTGCTGCTGGACGAGATTGGTCGTGGCACCAGCACTTTTGACGGCCTTTCCATTGCCTGGTCCATCGTGGA
>CACYRP010000047.1 GCA_902776765.1 Fibrobacter succinogenes | reverse complement strand
GTTGATGGTGAGTACGCCATCTTTGAGCATGCGTGCCGATGCAATGACCGGAGCGCACTTGTCGTACAATGTGTAGTTCGTTTCGAAGAATCCGTTTGCGACACCTTTCATCGGGGATACCGTTCCGTTTCCGTCTTTTTCTCCGCTTGTGGAGCCGTACGGATAGGCATGTGTTGCCGGGATGGCGATTTCGACAATGCTATACGTGTTGACGGAATCCTTCGAATGGATGGAATCGATCATGACCTTGAACGGCGCCGAGACGGAATCGCGGATGGTCCAGTAAGATTCCTTCGGGACGATTACACCGCCGGTAGTATCGGCTGTGGTAATGAATGTGCGCGTAATGCCTGGGTTGCCCCAGTTTACAACGATGCTGTCGAAGACATCCTTTGTCTTGAGCTTTCTTTCGAACATCATGAAGACCACGTCAGGTACACCGTCGCCCTGTAAATCAATCATGTCGGCGTGGTAGATTGGAACTGGGCGAGAAATAAGCGTTACCGGAACAGAGGGCTTGCAGCTAACGTTAATCGGGTTGAAATTCTGGTCGGTAATCGTGAATCCGCCCGATGTTCTTGCGCTAGCCATGGCGCCAACCGGAACAAGCAAATTGCCTGTGTTGCCGCTGATGATAAAGGTCCAACTCTTGCCGTTGTTGGTTGTTGTTCCTTTCCCGATAACGGTCGGAACCCCTGTAGCACCTGCGATGGTAAGTGGCCATTCGCTTTCGGATGAGAGAATCACCGGTTCGGAGAATGCGATCATGATGGTATCGAGACCGCTATTGTCGTCATCTGCTTTTTCGAGTATCGAAACGCTTTCGAGAGTCGGGAAAATTCCGTCTACAATTTTTGCAGTTTCTGCATTTGCTGTACCGCGATCGGTAATGTGGACTGTAATCTTTCCGGATGGGCTCGGATTCTTTGGAACAAGGCTTGTGTCAATCGGGATGATGATTTCGTTCTTGTTCGCATATTGAGTAGCGACAAGCGGAACCTTGACGGAATCGGTCATACCATCGATAAAGTAATTGATACTTTCTAGCGTATATTCATCCGTGAACTTATTTGTGAATGTAATTTTCAACTGATCCGCTTTGTTGTCGCAGTTGGTGTCTTCGGCGAGTGCTATTTGCGGCGATGGAATCTTGGTTTCTGCAAAGAACGTTTGCTTTGAAATATCGTCTTCATCGTCCGGGTCGGTGTAAACGACTTGGATTGTATCGCCTGCGAAGAATGAAATTTCAGAGGTTTGGTTCCTGGATTCCTTGCTGTGGTTCACTGCTGTAATCGGACCGCCGACAAAGTGACCTGGGTTATTGGGGTCCGCATTCAAGGTGACTTTGAGTTGGTCGTTTTTCTTTTTGTTGAAAATTAAGACATCAACAGAACTTGCTTGGCTCTTGATCTTGTCTTTGTCCAACAAGTCAATGTAGAATATTGTACCTTCCGGGTTAGCGGGGCTTACGATGGGGTTTCCTTGAGCATCCTTGATGACAAGCTGAGATGCTGTGGCGTCACCTTTGGAGAAGTTGATGTAGTAGTTTCTGTTCTCAAAAGCGCATCCGCCATTTTCTGTGCAAGCATCGCAATTAGGATCGGGCCCTGCGAATACCGTGATATCCACTTTCTTCGATCCGATGCCCATCTTGACCGGAATATCCAAATCCCATAGGCCTGTCGTGAAGTTGAATTTTGCAATAGTCTTTGTATTAGACGAATCAAGAAGCCATCTGTCGAGACCTTCGGATAGCAACGAACCGCTGACTTTGGCTCCATTGGCCCAAATCTTGGTGATGTATCCGTTTTCTGTTACCTGGGCTGTACCGGTGACATGAACGGTGCTGTTATTTTGGTCAATATCGATATGGGAACCGTTGGATACGTTGAATGGAGGATCCAGAGATACGGTCAATTCGTATTTTGCTTTCTTCGTCTCCATTTCTTTTTTGGATGGGCTGTATCCCCATACAAATTCGTCCTTGCGATAAATAGAGACGTAGGGGTTGATGGGGGCTATGTCATCATCGCCGAAGTTCTTGGGTAAGCAGGGAATTCCTTCAAAATCGGCATAGTCGCCGTTTTCCTTCGAGTGAGGCATCCAGCTCCAGTCGCCCGGATTTTGAGGCAGTTTGTCTTTGGCTTGGGATTCCCAGGTGCCTTTGCCGTCATTACAATAAAAACGTTTTTTGGGAGTATCGTTCATCAAATCCAGGTGCGGTTCCCATTCGCTACGTCTGTCGAACATAACGTCAAGTCTGAGTCTGCTGGAGGATTTGATGATTGTTGAACCTAGTGGAATGGGGAAGTACCATTGCCACGTGCCGTCGGTCGGATCGTAGGTGTCTTCGATCTTCTGGGGGAATGTCTGGCGGAACAATCCATCCAGCTCTTTTTGCGTTGCCGCGGAGCATGTGTCGTTGAAGGCTGCTTCGTTGTAAGCTTGGCAGATATCGCGCCTGATGCCTACGTCGTAATAGATTGCGTCTGTAGCGCGCATGTAGAGGCGAATTGTTAAGCTGTCAAAGGGGCGCTCTTCGTTATTGATAATGTTCATTTCGAGGGCTGGCATCGGGTCCCAGACATATTGGGACATTCGAACTTCAAATTTGTATTGCGTTACAGGCGTTTTAAACTTTAACGGCTCGTTTTTTTCATTGACGTTTGTGTAAACGCCATTGCTTTCTACAGCGTAGTAGTAGGTCGTTCTTTCTTTGAGACCGCCAATTTTTACATAGTGGAACTGCGTCGGGATGCCTGAAATATCGGCATTGCCATCTCCTGTGTTGAAAGCGTATTCATTCGTACTGGAGTGCGGTATTGTATCCCAATAGACTTTGGAGTTGTATTCGCCGTTTGGGGTGTACCACATGATTTCGGCGGAGTCTGCAGTGACATTACAAACGGTAACATTTTGAATATTGGCGGGCTCATTCATGTTCTTCGTTGTAAATGTGAACGGCGTTGAAGTGCTATCGACGAGCCATTTTTTCGAGGTGTTCCCGCTACGAGGGTTCTTTGCTGAGGCATAGAAGTAATAAGTTGTTCCGGGCTTGAGATCGCGTAAAACAATCTGGTGCTGGTTTGTTACTGTTTCAGAACTTGCTACCATCGGATTCTTTAACGTTTCCGTCGTGTCGTAAGTGATATAGGCAAAACTGCCCAAGTCTAGCTTTACAAAAACAATAGCTGAATCAACGTCCACGTGGCGGATTTCAACGGATATTGCGGGCGCTCTGTTCAAATCCTCTGATTTCGCAAGAAAAACTGCTGCGGGGAGGAAGTTGGATACGGCGTCGATGCATGTATTTTCTGTCAGATGGTAATCGTTAAAATGAACTGTAAGGTCGTCCATTCCCGTAGGTACTGCACCCGGGCCTAAACCTCCAACGGGTGGGCGATATTTGTATGTAGAGATGACTCCAGCGACGTTTTTACCTTCGGGGTTTGAACCGCGATGGTGTGGATGGGCGTGGTTCTTGTCGCCGACGCCGTATATCAAGGAAACATCCCATGGGTTCATGCCGAGATAATAGTTCATGTGCGAAAGGGCGAGTTCTAGGATTTCATCCGATTTCCAATTTTGAACAGTTCCTGTTTGTGGCATTGTGACATTTTCCAAGTCCTTGGTCACGTCGTAATACGCCAAAAGTTCAAAAATGTTGGCTGCTTCGTACTTGGTCCACCACTCCGCTGGATTTACTGGACTTGTAAGTCCCCAGATGGGGTCGTATGAAATACTGGAGCCGATCCAGCCGGCTTGCCCCGCAGGAAGAGTTAATGTCGTGGTGCCGCCCTTCATGACCCCAGCGAGGTTTGCCGCCATGGTGAAGGCAACGTCTTCGATATAAATCATCCTTTGTTCTTCTGAAAGGCCGTAAGCGCTCGCTTTTTCCTGTGTTTCCAGAATTAACTTGTAAAAGGCGTAAAGGCCGCTTGTAAAGACACTTGCCCAGTCCGATGCGGCATTAGATTTCAAGAAAGAAGCTTCTTTGTGCGCGAACCATCCGCCATTGAACATGCCTGCGCCTTTTTTGTCGCTGTTGGCGAAATCTTTCTTGGTCTGACCGCCTGCCAGGGATTTTTCTTCGACGGCGTCGTTCAAATAAGTTTTATCTGCGGTTGCATAGAAAAGGCATACAGCCGCAAAGCCCATTTCGTCATGGTATGTGGATCCACCGCTGTAAGCTGGTGAATTTGTGAGTTTTTTCTTGGACTTGCCGTACTCATAAAGAGCTTTTGCCACAGTCAAGCTTTTTTTGGCAAAGGTGGAATCGTATTTATTCCAGATTTTGGAGACGATGGCCAAGCCTGCGGCAAAGTTTCCGGAGGCCGTACTTCCAAGTTCTGCGTCGCTTCCGGGGTTGTCATCGCTTCTCAAGATTCGAGCTGTCGGACCACCTCTATCATGGAGTGTGTTGTCCTGGTATTCTGGAGAACCCCACCATCCGTGGTCTTTGCCGATTTCGCCAATGGATACTGGCATTGCCGAAACAACGCCCTTAGCTGCATCGTATGCCTTTATGACGTATTCGGCTCCGAATTTGGCTTCTCTGAGCATGTCAGGGATATTGTCTGTATTTTGGGCTTCGCTTTGGTTGAATGCGTAATTGTCCTGATCGCGGTCTTCGTAGGCGGCGGCCGTCATGGCGAGCTGTGCTAGGCTATAGGAGATTGTTTGGCTTTCTTTAAGATGGTCTCCACAGTCGTACCAACCGCCGGTCATATCAACATTGGCTAGGGAGCCGTCTTTCAGATGGCTAGGCGGATGGAACCATGATTCCGAATTACCACTACGGTTAATCCCATAGAACTTGATGACGGCATCGCGAAGCATGGAATAGACTCTGTCGCTGATGATAAATGTGGAAGAGTAATCGTTTCCGACTTTGATGCGCAGTCTTTCGTTCTCGGGAAGACCGTCGGGGAGAAAACCTCTTTTTAATGCTCCTGAAGGGCCTGCTTTGGCGGCTGTGTAGCGGTTGTCTCCACCATATTCTATTTGGGCGTTGTTCGATGCCTTGATTGTCAAGGAAGAAGAAACGGAATTCTTGAGCGTTTCTGTAAAGCTCCCTTTGCCAACGACTTCGCCTTTAACATTGACAACATCAAAGTTCGTTGCCGAACCGACGTACAGAATCGGTTTCTTGGCGTCTTGCGGACGGTAACCTGCCTGGTTGACGCGAATGGGAGATATCTGGATTACCATGGCGTCGATATACGCTTGGTTCAAAGTATCCGGGGTAATAATTTCGTTGGGGGCGAAAGTTGCCGGTGTGTTTTGAGCTGGTAAAGAAACTCGCTTGGGACCTGGAGTAAAATTGGTCTTGAATATGGTGCTGTCCCAGGTCAATGGCCACACAGGCCTAATTAAATCGTAAGGCGTGGGGTGTTCTTGTTGCGCTATGGCTAAACTTGCAGCCGCGCACAATACTAGCAGATACCTTATAATACTCATTTTGCCTCCTAAAGCATAAAACAAAAACGGGCAAAATAAATTTGCCCCCAAACAATCCACTTAAAATTTGAAAATAAACTATTTCCGAGTGAAAAGTTGAAAAAAAATAATTTTTTGTTCCTTATATGTTCCCTCGTTTGGCAAAATTTTCATCCAGTTTTGTGTCGTAAAAATATTAGCGTAATCGTGAATGGGCAAAAAAAAGACCGCCATGCGGGCGGTCCTTAAATTTGCGGTAAAGCGTTTGATAGCGCTTATTAGTCCCCAGTGAAGATGATGACGAGAACAGAAGCGATGAATGCTGCGGAAACGGCGATGAATTCCCACGGATTGTCCATGACAGCAGATTTTGCTGTGCCGCTGGTTTCGTTTTCGACTTTCTTCTGCTCTTCTTCAGCCTTTGCCTGAGCTTCAGCTTCGGCTGCCTTCTTTTCTTCTTCGGCCTTGGCGAGAGCGGCGGTGTCTACCGGAGCTTCGGTTGCCTTAGCTTCGAGAACTTCGGTTGCTTCTGCGGCCGGAGCGGCTGCTTGTGCGGAATCTGCTACAGCCTGAACCTGAGCTGTTGCGGCCTGAGCTGCGTCAGTAGCCTGTGTTTGAGCGGTTGCTGCTGCGTTTTCGACGGTTTGAGCGGCTGCTGCGGTTGCATCCGTTGCCTGAGCTTGAGCGGCAGTTGCCTGAGCCTGAGCTGCGTCAACTGTTGCTGTTGCCTGAGCTTGGGCTGCTGCTGTTGTAGCTGTTGCCTGAACTGCGGTGTTTTCAGCGGCCTGTGTGGCGGCTGTAGTTGCTTCTGCAGCCTGGGTCTGAGCAGCGGCGGTGGCTTCGGCGGCCTTTGCCTCTACTGCGGCCGGAACTTCGGCTGCTTTTTCTACCTTGGCGGCAACAGCCTTCTTAGCGGTTGCTGCCTTACTAACTGTTTTTGCTGCCGGAGCTGCAAAAACCATAGCTGCCGAAATCATCGTGGCGAGCAGAATTTTTTTCATTATTCAATCCTCTTAGAAAATGAAGTTTTTGTTTCGTTATCAAAAATAATACTTCTTATGTGATTTTGGTCATAAAAAAAGTAAAAAATTTCAAAAAAAATGGCTAAAAGGGGCTGGAACTTGGGGTATGATGTGTGAAGTTGCGACCTTTGATCGCTTTGAGAGATTAAAAATTAAAAGTTAAAAATGAAAGATTAAGAATGAAAAGTGAATGATTAAAAATGAAAAGTGAAAAAATAAGAATGAAAAGGGGGCTTGTTATTGCCGACTACCAGAAAGTTTTTAAATTCTATCTGACGAAGAAAGTGATTGGTAAACAGTGGCTAGTAAACAGGATAATGAAGTTTTCATTCCTAGCCACCAGCCACTAACCACCTACCACTAATCATTAACCTCAAACCTAATTATTACTATGGCATTTAAATACGAAGCTACCGTCCAGCACGGTGAAGATACTACCGAATACGTAAGTCTCGGTAAAGATGGCGTTTCTGTTGCCGAATTCGAAGGCAAGAAAATTCTCAAGATCGAGAAGGCTGCCTTGACTAGAATTTCTCAGGCCGCTTTTGAAGAAGTCGAATTCTGCCTGCGCCCGGCCCACACGGCCAAGGTCGCGAAGATTCTCCAGGATCCGGAAGCTTCGGATAACGACAAGTTTGTCGCTCTCACCATGCTCAAGAACGCATGCGTTGCCGCCAAGGGCATTCTCCCGTTCTGCCAGGACACCGGTACGGCTATCTGCGTTGCCCACAAGGGTCAGCAGGTCTGGACGGGTTTTGACGATGCCGAAGCTATTTCTGAAGGTATCTACAACGCCTATACCACGAAGAACCTCCGCTACAGCCAGATTGCTCCGCTCTCCATGTACGAAGAAAAGAACACCGCTTGTAACCTCCCGGCTCAGATCGACATCCACGCCGAAGAAGGAGCCGAAATGAAGTTCTTGTTCGTCGCCAAGGGCGGTGGCTCTGCCAACAAGACTTACTACTGGCCGATGACCAAGGCACTCCTCAACCCGAAGTCCTTGGAAAAGTTCCTTGCCGAAAAGGTGAAGACTCTCGGTACAGCCGCTTGCCCTCCGTACCACCTTGCTATTGTGATTGGCGGTACCTCTGCCGAAATGAACACGCACATGGTGAAGCTCGCCAGCTGCGGTTACCTCGACGATATTCCGACGAGCGGTTCCGAAGGCGGCCGTATTTTCCGCGACCTCGAAATGGAAGAAAAGGTTTTGCATATTTGCCAGAAGACGGGCATTGGCGCCCAGTTCGGCGGTAAGTACCTCGTACACGACGTTCGCGTGATCCGCGCTCCGCGTCATGCCGCTAGCTGCCCGGTTTCTATCGGCGTTTCTTGCTCTGCTGACCGCAACATCAAGGCAAAGATTGACGAAAACGGCCTCTGGCTTGAAAAGATGGAACACCATCCGGAAAACTACATCCCGGCTGGCAACGCCGTGAACCTCGCTCCGGCTGTCGAAATTGACCTTGACCGCCCGATGAAGGAAGTTCTCGCCGACCTCACCAAGTATCCGGTGAAGACGCGCCTCAGCCTCAAGGGCACGATGATCGTGGCCCGCGACATGGCCCACGCCAAGATTGCAGAAATCTTCGACAAGCAGGAACGCGGCGAAGAACTCACGGACGAAGAAAAGACCGTGCTCAAGGTCGTTTCTGACCACCCGATTTACTACGCCGGCCCGGCCAAGACTCCGGCAGGCATGCCCACGGGTAGCTTCGGCCCGACGACTGCAAACCGCATGGACCCGTACGTGATGCGCTTCCAGAGCAAGGGTGCTTCGATGATCATGGTCGCTAAGGGCAACCGCTCTCAGGACGTGACCGACGCCTGCAAGAAGTACGGTGGATTCTTCCTCGGCTCTATCGGCGGTCCGGCAGCCATCCTCGCTGAACAGAACATTCTGTCCAACGACATCGTGGCCTTCCCGGAACTCGGCATGGAAGCCATCCGCAAGATCACCATCAAGGACTTCCCCGCCTTCATCTTGGTCGACGATAAGGGAAATAATTTCTTCGAAGGACTTATTTAGTCGGAAGTAGAAAGTAGGCAGAGACTTATTTCTGATGCTGTCATTCCCGCCTCCGAGCGGGAATCTCCCATTGCGAAAGAATCATCCCGTCGGAATAACCGGCGGGATTTTTTTAATGTTGATTTTCCTTTTGTAATTTGCTTTTGCTCTTCTTGTAGATTAGCTTTTTTTTTTGTTGTTTGTAAATCTATTGAAAATAAGATATATCGTCTAAAATAACAATATATATTCTGTTGTTTGAGAATATTTGTTAAATTGTTTTAAATTTTTTTTTGTAAAAGAAATTTATTTTACATTGTATTTTTGTGTAAAATGTTTATATTTTATATGCTTTATTTTGTAAAAAGGAGAAAAAATGAAAAAACAAATAGCCTTGATGGTTGCGTTTGGGTGTATTGGCGCTAGCGCAGCTTCTGTAAATTACGACCTTCTAGGCCGTAAGGGGAGCAAGATGAATTCCCCGATGGTCTATAAGAATGTAGACTATTCCAAGAACGCAAAGAATGGGTCGCAGAAAGATGGCGCGTCCTTGAAAACTCGCTCTTTGGCGAAAAAAGGCGTTGGAATCACGAATGATTATGATG
Organism: Fibrobacter succinogenes; assembly: GCA_902776765.1. Lineage (GTDB taxonomy): Bacteria > Fibrobacterota > Fibrobacteria > Fibrobacterales > Fibrobacteraceae > Fibrobacter > Fibrobacter succinogenes_N. Next base: position 17,167 of record CACYRP010000047.1, on the reverse strand, counting down.
CTTTGACCGGTGCTTTCAATAGCATGGGCTTTGATTATCAGTATGCATCTCCTCGAGATCCGTTCCCTTACTATTTGAAACGCTATAGAGCGAACGGTTCTGTGAGTGAGGAATACTATGATGTATTGAAAGGTCGCTATGGTTACATGAACCAGTCGAATATGGCGTTTAAGTCTGTTCCTGTATGGGCAAGCTATAGCCCGAATTATGAATATGGTAGTGGCTGGACGAATGTCAACTCGAATGAATATTCTTTGTCTAAAGAAATTGATGATTTCAACAATCCGGTGCAACGATCTCCGTATTCACGTCATGGGGATCTTAGATATGTTTCTTATGATGCTGTAAAGATCCTTTTGTCTCAAAGGTATAGTATATCTTGGTACGATAATCCGTCTGGAAATGATGCTTCTGATTGGGCTGATGTGGGTGTCTATATCCCTGTTGATGCGCTTCCGGTCCAATTGGATTGGAGTAAATCGGTACCGTTCCTTCGTCATAGAGCTGGTGACCAGTTTACGAATCCTACGCCTGAAAATGAAGTGCTTGCGTCCAGGATGTATAGCGTTTTAAAGGCTGGAACAAACCGTGCTTCGATTTATGTGGGCAAAAATCGTCCAATGGATCCGTCTTCTGATACTAAGGGACCGCAGATTTATATTGGGGCTCATCCTGGTCGGGATCCTTACAATCCGGATGACGACATGATGTTTTATTCGGGCACGGCTAAATTGCTTGATAATTACATCTATGAAAACCGTACTGTAGAATTGGTTGCCGCCGGTAATTATAATGTTTACTTACGTAATGGGCATATTTCGAGGCTTGGACAAGCTGCGAATGCTGTTACAGTCGGAGTAGTTGATCCTCTTACTGGAGAACCTGCGAACTATACATCGAGTCAATCGTATATTTGTGGGGGCGGCATAGTGGAAGAAAATGGTGTTGTTGTCTGTAATAATACCCGTTTTCGTAATTTAAAGCCGGAAATATATAACTATTCTCATTTTTACATGAATGATCAGAAAAGGGTGTATTCCTCTTCGTCGAACGGTACTTATATATATACCCCGTATTATGATGGTACGGAAATGGCTGCCGCTTATACGGCGGGCATGGTCGCTGAATTGCTGTCGGCTAATGCGTTCTATCGCTGGCATCCAGAAGTTGTAAAGGCTTTGCTAATGACGTCTAGTAAGGCTAGTGGTAAGGGAGTCCCGACTTATGGGAGCATGATGCCTCAGCGCGGATCATCTAGTGGAATTGTTCATGAATCTCGCTATTGGGTCGGTGATATCAATAAACTGATGGGAGATAGAAAAAAAGTTTCTTTTGCCGTTAAGAGACCTAGCGGTGCAAATAAATATACAGCGGCCATTACATGGTTGAACCATGGTAGTGATATTGGTAGATTAGGCGATTATCCTCAACATTTCCGCCTTCTTTCTTATCGTAGCCGTTATACGACGATTGATTCTGAATACCATAATCCATTGTATTCGGTCGAGATGAATCAAAATTTCCAAATTTTGACATCCGATATAGATACAGATTATGTGATATTTGAAATTCAATTTATGGGACAGGATAAGTCTAGCGCAAATTACAAGGATCAAATTGTCCTTGGCTTTGATGTGGCCTTCTATTAATAAGTTGTTGAATAAATGAAAAGGTCGGATTTCTTCCGGCCTTTTTTTTGATGTAAAAAATATTTACATATGCTGTACAAAGTGTTTGTGGTGCACTAATAAGTTATTGTGTATAATAATTAATTCTTTTGTGTTGATTTTTTGAATAAATTGATTATATTTTATATGCTTTATTTTATAAGAAAGGAGTAAAAATGAAAAAACAAATAGCCTTAATGGTTGCGTTTGGGTGCATTGGTGCTAGCGCAGCATCTGTAAATTACGACCTTCTAGGCCGTAAGGGGAGCAAGATGAATTCCCCGATGGTCTATAAAAATGTGGACTATTCTAAAATCAAGGCTGATAAACAGCAGAAGGTTGGGAATAATGCTTTGGCAAAATTGAGCTCGGGATTGAGAAGCGATGCCTTGGCTATAGAAGGTATATTCAATAATCATGGTGATATTAGTGGTTATTCTGGACTAAATTATTATGCAGTAAACGTGAAATTTGCAAATTCGGGGCATATTTACACGAATGGTCACTCCGATGTGTTCTTTGGCCGATGGGGTGTTTATCCGAATCTTCTAATGGATAATTTTATCCCACTTGCTATAACAGGCTATGTTGGTGATGATGATGAGCAGGGGTCTTACACATGCGAAAATTACACAAATTCAACCAGTTATGATAAAAATGAATGTCCATCGATAACAAGATCTGATACATATGGGTATTCGGTATCGACGCGGAATATCCCTCTTAATAATCCGGTGCAAGCATCTCCTTATGAGTATAACAAGCAAATTACTTATAAAAATTTTGAAACTGTCCGCGATGGGGCTGGTTATTCTCATAGATCGTATATAGTTGATTGGCTTTATGAAAACCGTCCTTATACGCAGCTTCCTTATCCGACTGTGAGCGATTGGGGGCATGTTGGTGTTTATATGAATCCCGAAGCACTTCCTGTCAAGCTTAATGCATATGACGATGATGTTTACTATCGTCGATATTCAAATATTTGGACCTTTAGTGCGCAGCCAAGAGAAGAAATGCTTGCTTCTAGGGCTTATAGGGTTCTGAAACAATCGTCGAAGTATTCGAGAGTCTACGTTGGAAATACCACCCCTGAAAATCCGGCTTCACGAAATCCGCAAATTTATATGGGACTCCATTTTAAAAAGGGTATAAATGAAAATACGTCTGCAACAAATCAGTATACTGCTGCTGCGAAAGCTCTTGATAACTATATCTATACTTATCGTACGACTGAAATTGTCGCTGCTGGAAATTTTGCGACAACAAAGTATTCTAATAATCCGGGAACAGGCTATTTGGCAGAAGAAGCTCATGCTGAAAATGCAATTACAGTAGGTGCAGTTGATGCCAACAGTAAGAAAATGACTAACTATACATCTTACGTGACTCACTCGAATGGTCAGACAAAGCCGGAAATTTATAATTATTCTCATTTCTATATGAACGATCAGTATAGAACGTATTCGAATAACGGCTCTAGTGAAGGCTATAATCCGTATTATGATGGTGCTGAAATGGCTGCTGCATATACGGCTGGTATGGTATCGGATCTTTTGGCTACGAATCCGTTCTACCGTTGGCATCCGGAAGCTGTGAAGGCTGCTTTGATTACGTCTAGCCATTTGAATATGAATACTCCATATCCGCATGCTACATCGATGACTCAGATGCCTTCATATAAATGCTTGGTTACAATTAATCAAGATAAGAGCCGTGGTTCTGGAACAGCGAACGCCAAATATGATGAAAATTATTGTAATCACGAATCCCGTTACTGGGTTGGTGATGCCGAAAAGCTTTTTACACGTGAAAACCGTAGTAAAAAGGAAGTCATGTTTAGCGTCAAACGTTCTGCCAATAAGCACAATATTGTTGCAGCCATTGCTTGGTTGAGTAGTGGTAATGATATTGCAAATCTTGGTAAAATTCCGCAAGATTTTGACCTTTATGCATATGAGAATAGTACTGCTAATGTCGATAATGTTGACCTTAATAATTGGGTTGCTCGCTCGACTAGTGCTACTAATGGTTATGAAAAGATTTCGTTTAACACTAATGCCCAGTATATTACGTTCCGTATTATATTCTATAGTGATTCGAATAATTCAGAGAATAAGGGACAGGTCGTTCTTGGCTTTGACGTTGCTTCGTATTAATAGATACTATTGTTGGCGTTTAAGCTAAAATTTTTTGCGAAATGTTAAACATACCGTCGGGAAATCCGGCGGTTTGTTTTTTTTACGTGCATTCGTATTCTAGGGATACTGCTCTAACGGAAGAGTGTTAATAGAAAATTAACAAAGTGCAGGCCTATTGTCTCGAATATCGCTATATGAAACGTTATTATGTTGAATATGCAAAGAATCGCTGGTGCTTTGCTTTGTGTATATAGCTTATTGTAAATAATTTTATAAAAAGTTGAATGTTAAAAGAATTAATTTATTTTAACTTCACCGATACCACTAACAACAGAGGGTGTGAATGAATAAAAAAGCCACATTGATAGTGGCTCTTAGCTGTGTTTATGCTGGAGCCGCAAATTCCGTAAATTATGACATTCTTGGTCGCCGTGGGAGCAAGATGAATTCCCCGATGGTCTATAAAAACATAGACTACTCCAAGAAAGGCAACAAACAACTTGTTTCGTCTCTTGAAAATAGAGTTTTGCAGAAACAAGCTTCTGGCTTGACTGGGAATGTTGATGCCTTGGTAGGGGCTTTCTGCAATAAGGGCTTGGATTATACGGCTAATTTTGCGGTTCCCTATTACATGAAGCGCTATTACGCAAATGGCTCCGATCAAGAAGACTTTTTTGTTTCGTTTACTGGAAGATATGGCTATTTGACGGCTTCCAATAATTCCTTTATTCCTATTTCTCGTGAATCGTACAATGAACCCAGCTATACGTCTAGCGGCGAAACGAGAATTGATCAAAATGCTTATACGTTCTCGTCGACAAACTATGCGTTTTCAAATAACGAGATGGCTTCGCCGTATTTCAATGAAAGCATCAAGTATTCTGCGTTTTACAATATAGAATACCCGTTATCTAAAAGGGCTAGTATTGCGCTTTGGTATGATGCCGGAAATTACAATGTATGCCAGCAATGTGGCGATGTTGGGGTTTACATGGTTGCCGATGCACTTCCTGTTAAATTGAATAGGGATACAAATCCGGCAAGGGATGTCAAGTATATTGAATATAGTCCGTGGGAATGGAACTATACTTTACCGACTCCAGAAACAGAAATGCTGTCGTCAAGAACATATAGCGTTCTGAAAAGGTCTGCCAGAAATTCTGTCGTTTATGTGGGTTCGAGTACGCCACAACATCCTGCGCATCCGTCATGGATGAATGTGCAGGGGCCTCAGATTTATGTTGGCCTCCATAACCGCAAAGATGCTTCTGATATAGATAAAGAACGGGCAAAGTACTATTCTGATGTCGCTAGGAATCTTGACAATTACGTTTACAATAATCGAACGGTCGAAATTGCGGCTGCCGGTAACTATTGGGCGCGATTTAATTCGGGACATCTTGCTGCAGAAGCGCATGCAGCCAATGCAATAACTGTGGGTGCGGTTGATTCTACTGGATTCATTGCCAAATACACTTCGGATGAATCTAAGTATTGCGATAGGGGTATTGGTAACTGCAATGATCTCGCATCGTATAATTTGGCTCCTACGAAACCCGAGATCTATAATTTCTCGCAGTTCTATATGAGCAAAGAAACTACATACCCTGAGATGAACGATCGAAAGAGAACTTATAAGAAAAAGAGCGATAATACAACTTATACCTATTACCCATATTATGATGGCACGGAAACGGCTGCTTCTTATACAGCTGGCATGGTTGCAAATCTTTTGGCGGTCAATCCGTTCTATCGCTGGCATCCAGAAGTTGTTAAGGCGCTATTGATTGCTTCTGGTGATGTGGCTATGAAATCGTCGTACCCACATAAAACTCCGGCGACAACGAAAATGCCGTCTTATTACAGCACGGTCTTTGATGGTGATTATAGCCAGTATTACCATTACTCCAGATATTGGATTGGAAATATAGATAAGCTAAAAACTCATATTGTGGATAATCACAAGGAAATCCGCTTTAGCGTTAAGCGCCCTGAGGGTAAGACAAACTTTTCTGCTGCTATTGCGTGGTTGGTTAGCGGTAATGATATTGCTAATTATGGGCTTCTTCCGCAGGACCTTGATATCATTGTGTATGAAAGAAATTCGGATGATATAAACAGCATTACGAATTCAAGTGTTGGCTTGGTAGGACGCTTTAGCACAAATAATCCCTTCGAAAAAGTATCGTTTACGTCCAATGCAAAATATCTTCTGTTCCGCATAAAGATTTATAGAGATGATGAACGCTCTGAAAATCATGGTCAGCTTGTCCTTGGTTTTGACTTGGCTTCGGGTGATTAAGGAATGTTTGATTTGTTAATAACTAAACCGTTAACACTAATAAAGAGGGTATGATGAATAAAAAAGCCACATTGATTGTGGCTCTTAGCTGTGTTTATGCTGGAGCTGCAAATTCCGTAAATTATGACCTTCTTGGACGCCGCGGGAGCAAAATGAACTCGCCAATGGTCTATAAAAACATAGACTACTCCAAGAACAATAAACGTCAGGGAACCGCCTTGCAGGGGAATAATGCTTTGATGAAACGAACCTCGGGCTTGCAGAATGGCGTTGTCGCTCTAGAAGGCGCCTATTGCAACAAGGGTTTGGATTATACGACGAATTATCCGGTTCCTTTTTATCTGAAACGCTATTATGCGAATGGTTCTACTCAGGCCAAAACATATGATGTAGCGACAGGATCGAATGGATACATAGAACATTCTAATTCGGCCTTTATTCCGGTTCCGCGTTGGCAGAACTATGTGCCAAATCTTACTGAAATTAGTGCCCGGACGAAAATTCCTGGAAATCAATTTTCGATGACGGAAGAAAATTACACCTTTAACAGCTCCACCACCGTATACTCATCGCCTTATGGAAATGCGCCGGATTTGATTCATTATCTAGCGCTTGCTCCTGATGTTAGAGATTATGTATCTAAGAGATGGGGAGTACAGTGGTATGATGCTCAAAACTATGGAAACGTTCAGGAATTCGGAAAAGTCGGCGTTCACATGTCTGTCGATGCGATTCCTGTTAGATTGAATAATGGCGCGAAACCTACTTTTGTTCAACTTGAAGGGGATTATGCGTTTAATCCAACTCCATTAACAGAAGTTGCATCATCGAGGATGTATAACACGATAAAAGCTACGGCGAAAGACGTTGTAGTTTATGTTGACAAAAACTTCCCTTCACATCCGGCGCATCCTACTTGGATGGGGTCGCAGGGGCCGCAGGTTTATGTCGGTGTCCATGCCGGTATTGATGAAGGCGGAAATAATGAGGCTTTGTTGCAGTATTCAAATGTGGCGCAAAATCTTGACAATTACATCTATGACAACCGCACCATAGAAATTGCTGGCGTTGGTAATTATTCAGCTAGGTTCAATAATTCCCATGTGGCGTCTAGATCGCATGCGGCTAACGCTGTTTCTGTCGGTGTTGCCGATCCGTATTCTCAATCTATGGCGAGTTACTCGTCCTACATTTCAAAATATTGTACACAAGGTGTTGGACACTGTAGTAATGGTACCAATCTGAATGACGGCTCTAAAAAACCTGAAATCTATAACTACTCGCATTTCTATTTGAATGACCGAAAGAGATTTTACGATGGTAGTGTCAGTGGTACTTATTCATATACTGCTGTTCCGCTTTATTCTGGTACTGAAATTGCGGCAGCTTATACGGCTAGTATGGTTGCGGATCTTTTGACCGTTAATCCGTTCTATCGTTGGCATCCTGAAGTTGTCAAGGCTTTGTTGATGACTTCTGGCGATAACCAGTTGCAAACGCTGCCGGCATACACTGCGGCAACATCCGCAGTTCCGACTTATCAAACGTTGCTGTTTGACAAGGATCATCAAAGTCAATTCCATGATTCTCGTTATTGGATTGGTGATATTAATTTGTTAAAAACTCATGTACTTGATTCGAAAAATGAAATTCGCTTTAGCATTAAGCGCCCTGCAAATAAAACAAAATTCACAGCAGCCATTGCGTGGTTGTCTAGCGGTAATGATATTGCCAATTTGGGCATGATTCCGCAGGACTTTGATTTGTTTGTGTATGAAAGAAGTACCGCTAATACAAATGACGTTAATGGTGTTAAGGCTCGTTCTACAACTTCGACGAATGCATTTGAAAAAGTGTCGTTTACGTCGAATGCGGAATATCTGTTGTTCCGTATAAAGTTGTTTAGCGACGAAGCTAATTCTGAAAATAACGGTCAGATTGTTTTAGGCTTTGATTTGGCCGCATCTAATTAGTAAAATCAAAAATGCAAAAAACAGTCGGGTTATGCCCGGCTGTTTTTGCGTTTTTTCGATTTCCCTAAAATTAATTCTTGAACTCTACGCTCTCGATTGCGTCCAAAAGCTCGTTCCTAACACTTGTGCCGAAGGCGAAGCTTCGCATGATGACAAGGAGAATGTTTCCTTGTTTTGTTAATCTTGATGCGAAACACATGTCTTCTGGCGTTCCGTCGTCATGCGTTATTTTGTAGCATCTGTAAGTATACTTTTTTTCGGAATTATAGTCGGCATCGACTAGGTTTTCATTTGTACAATCTTTGAAAAGTGCATCGTAAGCAGAAAAAATTCTGGTTGTCTTTAAAGAATCGCTTAGATTATTTTGGAAAACTTCAGGATTGTTTTGTACAGCTTTGCTGTATGAAGCGAGTATGAAACCCATTTCTAAATCTTCGTTATTTAACGTAACGGAGGCGATTCCTTTAGTGGTGTCATGAACTGCGTTTTTGTAATAGAATGGGAGGTTGACGTTGAATGGGGTATCAATTTCAAGTTTCTCTGGCATTTCTGTTGCGATAAATGCTTTTGCTGTTGATACACGGACGTAGATGAGCATTTGCCCAAGAACGATGGGGCGCATGTTTGTTCCCATCAGAAGGGCGCAGCCGGAAAACATGATTGATATTAATACAAATCCGATAATGGCGAATTTTCTCATTAGAACTCCTTTTTATTCCGTAAAAATAATAAAAATGTATTGAAATCTTTTAAAACAATGGCTTTTTGAAGAAACCTTTGTTTTTTTGTCAAAACGATTCGTTCGATCATGTGCTTTTTTATGATGGAATGCATTATTTTATTGATTGGACCATTGCATTTTTCGAGAAATAGCCTATGCTGAACATCAACGAAATCAGTGATTACAGGGACTTGCTCAAGAATTACTATACCCAGCGTAAACTGGATATGCCACTGTATTCTTATAAGATGATGGGGCAAAAATTGGGGCTCGAAACGAGTCAAATGTTCCGCGTGTTGAACAAGGATCTTCATTTGCCAAGTCGCAGTATTCCCTTGGCTAAAAATTTGCTGGATTTGAAGGGCCGCAATGGCGAAATTTTTGAGATTCTGGTGGCCGCTTCCAAGACGAAATCTCCTGCAAAAAAAGATAAGCTTTACAAGATGGCGCTTTCGCTTCAAGATGTGGATTTGCGCAAGTTTAGCGCTAGTGAATATCTTTTCTTGAGCAAGTGGTGGATTCCCGTGGTGCGCGCGCTTATCGAAATGAACAGTGGCCATGCCGAAGTTTCGCGATTGGTTAAACAGATTTCGCCAACGGTTTCCGAAGACCAAGTGCGCGAAGCCATAAAGGTTCTCAAGGATTTAAAGCTCATCACGCCGCTTGCTTCGAAACGCTATGCGGTGACAACTGCAAATTTTACCTCGGAGGGTTCGGCGGTAAAAACGGCGGCCATCCGCAGTTACCAAAATCAACTTTTGGCTTTGGCGCAGAATGCCCTTGTGGCGGTAGAGCCTGCCAAGCGAAATATATCCTCGCTTTTGGTGGGTGTTGACGATGAATGCTTTGACGATTTGAACGAAATGACTCTCGAATTTAGGCGTCAAGTTCAAAAAAGAACTGCCGAGGTAAAAAACGTGAATCGCGCCATGCAGTTTGTCATAGCTCTATACCCGGTTGCTGAAATTTCCGATGGCGATAACGCCAAGAAGGAGGAGTAAAAAGATGAAAAAGTTGCTTTTGCTTCTCGCGATAATGGCGCTTTGCGCATGTTCCGATAGAGATGTGTCGGGCATCAGTTCTGTCGAAACGCAAAATGCGTTTTTGATTCGTGTGGTTCGCGGTGATTCGATGCCGGCGTCAAATGTGGTCGCTCGTGTACGTGCTGTAGATTTTATTCGTAACGTTGAGCCCGATTCCGTAGAACATTTTCTTGCTGAATATGTCGCGGATTCGTTGGGCCGAATACGTTTGGATGGTCTTGCCGTTGATTCTGTGACGATTGAAATTCTCAATGAAGGCGAAGGCGTTTTTAGAAAAATTCTAGCCAAGGATGTTCGCGATGGAGATTCCGTTCAATATGTTCTTGAAAAAACAGGAAGCGTTCACGGGAAAGTTTATTTGCCGGATGGTGTAGATTACGCGTGGGTCCAAGTGTATGGAACGGATCGATTGGTAAAGACTGATAACGAAGGCTTCTACGAGATGGATTCGCTCCCGCCATATGAATACGGATTGCGCATCATTGTGGGCGACAGCGTTGTCGAACATTCGGCTACGGTTGGCGTCGGCGAAGATACGCGCGCTAATGTCTGTGTGTTTGAACCGGACTCTATCAAGGTGCTTGACTTTGAGTTTGCGGAAGCGCAGTTTATTATTAGGGAACTCGATATCAGCGAGTCGGGTTACATGTCTTCTACGGATACGAGCGTGAAGGTTTCACCTAAAGTGGCGACCGTACCAAATACGCGCAAGAACATTGCTGAATTTATTGTGGATGCCGGAGTGGGTCGAGATGGAAATGCCCTTCATTGGAAATCTTCTGCGGGAATTGGTTCTTGGTCTTTCTTTGGAATTTGGGTTTGTACCGAAAATTCACCATGCGATTTGTCTGCGATGGATTCTGTTGTTTATTATGTTCGCGGAACAGGCGTCATCTCGATTATCTTTGAAACTTTAGGAAGTTCAAATGTCGAAGGAAAAACCTTGGCTTATGATACTCTTAAGACAAGCGATGAATGGAGACGGGTGAGCATAAAACCGTCTAACTTTAAGCCCCGGGATGACTTGTACGGAAATTTGGGTTGGGATGTTATAAGCAAAACAGTAACGACGATTTCGATTGCTGCTTACGATGATACCGAAGTTTGGATAGATGATATCACGTTGTATGGTGTAAAACCAAGCGATTTTATTACTAAATAACTTTATCTGTAACTTTTCGCCATTGCCCGGGCTTTAAGTCTCCAAGCGGAATGTTCCCGATTTGCATACGGATGAGACGGAGCGTGGGGAAGCCTACGGCCGCTGTCATGTGGCGAACTTGGCGGTTCTTGCCTTCGATGAGCGTGAGTTTTACCCAACTGGTGGGAATGTTTGCACGGAAACGCACCGGCGGGTTGCGGGGCCAAAGCCAATCGGGTTCGCTTGCAATTTCTGCCTTGCAGGGCTTGGTATGGTAACCTTTGATGTCTACGCCTTTAGCGAGTTTTCGGATGGCTTCTTCGGTAATTTGCCCATCGACTTGAGCCAAATAAGTACGCGGATGCTCGTATTTCGGGTCGAGTAATTTTTTGATAAGTTTTCCGTTGTCTGTCAAAAGTAAAGCGCCTTCGCTGTCGTGGTCGAGCCTGCCTGCGGCATACACATTTGGCGGAAATCCGAATGTATCTAGGGCTGGGTGCCCTGATTCTGGGGTGAATTGGCTTAAAACGCCGAAAGGCTTGTTGAAAATAATAACGGTTGACATGTACTCAAATGATAAAAAAATTTATATTAAAAACATGATTGATATTTACGCATTGTCGAAAAATCCGCTAGTGTTTCAGAAGCCGAGAACGATAACTTCGGCTTATATTGATGTTTCTGGAAAAATGGGGCTTGCCCAAACGGTGCTCATGATTCAGGACAATATTACCGAGAATTTTGGCGCCATGAAAATGGACAACTTTGTTGTAAAGGAAAAAGGGGGCTTTTGGGTCATTTTCAAAGCGAAGTTCAAGTTCCTCAGACGTCCGTATTGGCGTGATAAGGTGGTTACCACGTCTTTCCCAACCGATAATCAGTTGATTCGTCTTAATGAAAATACCGCTATTACTACGGTGGATGGTGATCCGATTATTTTTGCAAAGCAAGAAGCCTGTTGCTTGAGCTTTGATCGTCATCGCCCGATGCGCCTTTCTGCATTGAATTTCCCGACGGAAGGTTTCCCGGCACCATTCATGACGGATGATTTTGACCGCTTTAATGTAAAGCCTGAAGAGTACGAAGAAATTTATCAGCAAAAGGTGTTGCCGCAACATATCGACGTGTCGCACCACATGAACAATATCGAATATGTGAAGCTCGCTTTGAATGTGTTTAGCGCCTCGGACTTGGAACTTTGCACTCCGTCAGAGCTTGAAGTTCATTACTTGGGCGAGTCTGAAGAAGGGCAGACGTTGAAGGTGTTCCGCGCCGATCACAATGGTGCAACTTACATGCGAATCCTCGACGAAAATGATCGCGCCGTTTTTGAGATGAAACTCAGAATGATGTAGAATGTTTTATAAACATTTAAAGTCAGTGTAAGCGAGATCTTTGCCTAATTTATCAAAATAAGTTAGCGTTTGGAGAATGAAAGCGTCGGCCAAGGATGGGGAGGGTGCAGGGAGGGGCCCGTGCGGCCTTCGCAACTCCGAGCTGGGGCCCCGCCCGCATGACGTACTTTATTAAATCATTTTTAAAATTTCAAATTATCCTAAAACTTGAAAGAACTCAGGCCGGTGAAAATCCGGCTTTTCTGTTTCTATCGGGAATGCGCTCAAGTAATGGGGCGTGTTCGCCAGGTCTGCGCATTTATACAGATTTCCGCGGAGGGGGGCTTCGAATTTCTTTATCCCAAATAAATTGGCTGGAATCTCGATGGTCATGCTCCAAAAAACCGAATCGTCTTGAATGCTTGGCGCTGTTCCTGTGCGGCTGATTTTAGCAATCGCGTCGAGTGGGAGTGTCTGCCTGTTTTCGCGACCAGTGCCGCGGGCGGCAAGCACAAAGCCTCGGCTTGTCGTTTCGAAGTTGAAGTACTCGGCTGGATTTGCTGGATTTTGCAAGAAAATTTCTACGCACGAATCTTCCCAGCTGCGACCGTTATCTTCTTGAACGGCGGCGCGGTAGCAATCTACGGGTTCTTCGACGGTGAACTTTACGATAAACGCTTGGGGTGTTTGCGAAAAATCCACGGTGACCATCGGGTGGATGATTCCTTGGTTTGCGAGCCATTTCATGTTGGGTTTTAAAAGCATGTCCATAAAGTAGAAAAAGTGATTAAAAGTGATTAATCAGTGATTAAAGTGATTAATCACTTTTTGGTTAAAAATGAATTGCCGAAATTTGTTCAAAATCGCCATTTTCGTTGTTGGCACGTGTTTTGCATATGGTTTTGCAATTCCGCAGCGTTGCGAACGCATTGGACTGCGGCTCATCTTCAAAATAGGAGGCCCCAATGGCTGAAAAAACAGAAAAGAAAACATCGAGTATCCCTGCAATGTCACCGGCTTTTGATTGCCTTGCAGTGACTAACGTTCAAGTCTTTCCGTTCAAAGAAGGCGCGAATCTTGGTCATATGAAGGGCTTGGCATCCATTGTGCTGAACGATCAAATCCAAATTCGTGGGCTCCGCGTGATGGATGGCGAAAACGGTATGTTTGTAGGGTATCCGATCGATACGTACTATAAGGGCGAAGACTATCGCACCGTTTGTTTGCCGATTACGCGCCAGTTGCGAGAACATATCGAAAATTGCGTGCTTGAAAAGTATCAGGCTGCAGTAGCATAAGGTAGGTATAAATTGTTTCGTAGAATCCGTTCTTATTGCTTGTTTGGGATAAAGGCTGTTCCTGTTAGTGTTGAAGTTGATGCAGCTCAGGGCTTGCCTGGCTTTACGCTTGTTGGGCTTCCAGACAATGCTGTGAGGGAATCTCGCGAACGTGTCGTTTCGGCGATACGTTCTATTGGGAAAGTGGTGACGGGTTTCCGCACAACAGTAAATTTGTCACCGGCGGATTTGCGAAAGGAGGGGAGTGCTTTAGACCTTCCGCTTGCGATTGGCTTGCTTGTTTCAACGGGGGAGATTGAAGTCCCTCAATTGGAACGCTATGTTTTTGTAGGCGAACTTTCATTGGATGGTTTGTTGAAGCCAGTCCGTGGAGTGTTGTCCATCGCGATGAATTTGGCTACTGAGCATGGTTGTATTCTTGTCATTCCACGAGGGAATATGCAAGAAGCTTCGCTGGTGGAAGGTCTTCATTTTGTTTGTGCAGAAACGTTAGGAGAATGTGTTGAAATCCTAGAACGCAATGCGGGTGAGGACGTGAATGTGGCTAAGGGAATTTCATCATGTTGCGCAAGCGTTGACGATGGTGTTCCCGATTTTAAGAATGTCGTGGGGATGGATGGTGTGAAGCGTGCGCTTGAAATCGCGGCGGCGGGTGCGCATAATTTTTTATTGGTTGGGTCTCCTGGTGCAGGAAAAACACTTTGTGCGAAATGTCTGCCGGGAATTCTCCCTGAAATGACGGAACTGGAAATCTTGGAGACAACACGGATTCATTCGTGTGCAAGGCGTGCCGGAGATTCCGGCGATTTTAAACCCGTACTTTCAAGGCCGTTCCGTTCGCCACATCACTCGGCGTCAATGGTTTCGCTTGTGGGCGGTGGCTCGCGGCTATTACCGGGGGAGGCTAGTTTGGCCCATAATGGCGTGTTGTTCCTCGACGAATTGCCTGAATTTAATCGTAATGTTTTGGAAGCGCTTCGCGAACCGATGGAAGAAGGAGAAATATCGGTAAGTCGTGCTAGTGGAACCGTTGTATGGCCTGCCCGTTTTATGATGGGAGCGGCGATGAATCCATGCCCTTGTGGTTATTCGATGGATCCGAAACGCGAGTGTACTTGCTTGCCCGAAGCGCGTAAACGTTATCGTGAAAAAATTTCGGGACCGCTATTGGATCGTATCGACATACAGGTGAGCGTTCCGCCTGTCGATGCGGCTATGTTTGCCATAAAAGGGCGAGGGGAGTCCTCAGCTGATATTCGTAGACGAGTGTGTGCCGCGCGTGCAATACAGCGCACGCGTTTTCGCAATTTGACGTTTAAATCGAATGCTGAAATGTCGTCGGAATATGCTCGAAAATTTGCATCGATGACGCCTGAAGTGGAGCGTTTTGCTGTATCGGCTGCTGCAAAAATGGAATTGAGTGCACGTGGTTACTTTAGGTTGCTCAAAGTCGCTCGAACGATTGCAGACTTGCGTGGCGCGTCTGCAGTCGATATTATGGACCTGTCCGAAGCCTTACGTTATAGGGCGTTTAGAGGGTAATAGGTCTTAGGTTACAGGTTATAGGTGTTAGGTAAAGTATCATGCACTTCGTGCAACTATAAGATGCGGCGGAGCCGCGATTATTCTCCTAAAACCTAATACCTAACTCCTAGAAACCTTTATACACGCTTCTGCACCGAGGCAACCGGGAATGGCCTTCGGTTTTGAAACTGAAACTTCAACAGCGTTTGCCTTGGGGTAATGTTCCAAAACGTATTGGGCCGTCTTTACGACTAGAGTCTCGACAAGCTTAAAAGAAGAAAGGCGGATGAACCCTTTAAGTTCTTCCGCCAATTTTGCATAATCGATAGATTCGTTTAAATCTTCAGTTTCTGCAGCTTTAGCAAAGTCCAACCAAAGGGTCAGGTTCAAGATGATGGGCTGTTCGTTTATGCGTTCATAGGGGAGTACGCCAACGATACAATCAAATTGAACGTCTTTGAGTCGGATTTGCCCTTGTTCTATTACCATGCGAACAATACGATAGCTGTGGTCAGGGAAAGAGCCGTGACGCCGAACCAGATATTGCGGCCCATTGCGTAGGATTCCTTGGTGTCCTTGTTGATCTTCATTCTGCGCTGGAGGTCTGCGTATGTCCAGTTCGGGACGAAGAATGCTGCAGCATCGTTTGTTGTTTTGTAGTAATTAATGCATGTCTGTAAATCACCGCTGAGAGAGTTACAAACTTTATTGATATCTTTTTCAACTGCACCAGCTATATTGTCAAGTTCCTTATAAGCTTTGTTTGCATCGCTGGACTTCATGTGCTGGAGCACGCCAACAACAGCACTGCCTGCTGCGAGTGCAGAAAGGGCAACGGCGCTCCAGAAGCGAACTTCGTCAGCAATACCGAAACGGTCCTTAACATCTTGTGCGGCGGCAGATGCGGAGTAATCGCGGTTATCGGCATAAGAATTAGATTGGTTGATGTCGCCTGTAACATCAATATTTTTGTTCTTCTTCATTGCAATGATGTCTTCATCGCAAGAAACATCAAACTCATCGCATTCTTGTTTCGGAGCAGAACTTGCTGTGGCATCCGGAGCTTCGTTCTTGAGATCAATCTGAGCGCCATTGACGAAAGCTACTGCAGACGTTGCTCCTGGGAGGTAAACGAACTTGCCATCGAAGTAGACCTTTTCGGCATCGTCACCCGGTTTCATGCCACGGCGAGCATAAAGTTTTGCCTTAACGACATCACCGTAAGATGTGCCGGCAGGAACGCTTAATGCGGTCATGGAAGAAATATCACCAATGCTACCAATGTAAAGCTGGTAGGCGTTTAAGCCGGATTCTTGAGCAAACTTTTGACGTAAGACTATGTTGCCTGCGGGAACTGCCGTGGCTTCGTCTACACTTGCTGTGCTTAACGGCATACCGCCGTTAGCGGCGAAAACCTGATTGTCAGACATGACGGATTCTTTAGCCGTGAAATCAGAAATATCATAAACTCCAGCGAAAGCTGCTGCGGAAAGGCATAAGGCCAATAAAAAAGAACGCTTCATCGTTTTCTACTCCGAGTAATCCAATTTTTTTGGAAAATATATAAAAAAAACATCAATAATGAATTATATAATTTTTTTTCTCGAATAGAATAGCTTTTGAGGCGAATAAATTATCTACGTGATAAAAAAGTGAGTTAATTTTAGGCTTTTATGTTTTGTTTGTAAATCTGAATTTACAAATAGGTTCGAGTCTCAATTTCCATGTTTACTTTTTTTTGCCAACTAAGTTCAGCCAACTGCTCACGATTTTGTCGCTCTTCGTGTGTCTTTTGCTGGGCTCAAGAATGGATCTGCAAAAAATTTCTATATTTACGCCCGTAAAATTTTAACCCTAAAAAGAGGATTGCTACAATGGCAAAGCTTTCTATCGAAGATCTCGAACTCGCCGGCAAGCGCGTGTTCATCCGTGTTGACTTCAACGTTCCGCAGGACAAGGTGACTGGCGAAATCACCAACACCAAGCGTATCGAAGCCGCTCTCCCGACCATCCAGTACGCTCT
>CACYRP010000046.1 GCA_902776765.1 Fibrobacter succinogenes | reverse complement strand
CACGTACTGGATCACGCGGCCACGGTCACGGTCTGCAAAGTCCGTATCGATATCCGGCATGGACACACGTTCCGGGTTCAGGAATCGTTCAAAAAGGAGATCGAAGGTCAAGGGGTCAATGTCGGTAATACCGATAATGTAAGTGACCAGGGAACCAGCAGCAGATCCACGCCCCGGGCCCACGGGAATGCCGTGTTCACGAGACCAGTTGATGAAGTCCCACACAATCAACAAGTAGCCCGCCACGTTCATGTTGCGGATACAGTTGAGTTCCTTGTACATGCGCTTGCCCACGTCTGTTTCGTGAGCCGGGAACTTAAAATCTTCGTCGGGAAATCGCCACTTGAGGCGTTCATTGCAAAGGTGTGTGATATAGATATCGGCATCGCCACCCGGTTTGCACCAGCGATGCACATTTTTCTTCAAAGCCTTCTGGTCATCTTCATCAAAAAATTCCGGCTGCGAAAGGCGGTCGATTTCCGCATTGTCCGCGTCGGTCAGCGCATCTTCGGCAATCCCCTTTTCGGCACAGTAATTTGCCTTGACTTTCTTTTTGCGGTCCTTGATGACACCCTTGAGTTCACGTTCACGCACGACAGGATATTCCGCATCGTATTCCGCCTTCATGATAGCCTTGATGCTCTGGTATTCATCAGAGGCGAGGAACTCGTCAGGAATCTTGAAACGCGGCCAGAACTCATCACCGATACCGGTTTTAACGGTAAAGTTACAGCGTTCCGCAATCTTCACCGTATTTTCGATGGCGCCTGGAATATGCCCGAACAACTCCACCATTTCTTTTTCGGTGCGGAAATAAAACTTTTCGGTCGGGAAACGCTTGTCTTCAAAACCGTTCAGCGTCACCTTCAGCGAAATACAGCGCAAGATCTTGTGAGCCGTAGCGTCTTCAGGCTTGATGTAATGGACATCGCCTACCGCCACCACTTCTCGCCCATACTTCTTTGCCAGTTCCACGTTAAATTCATTGACGCGCTTTTGTTGCGGAATCCCGTTGTCGCAAACCGAGAGGTACAAGTGGTCGTGGTCAAAAATCTGATTCAGGCGGTCCATGTACTCGAGCGCCAAGGAATCGCGCCCTGCAGCCACATTCTGCCCATAGCGGCTAAAGAAATCGCCCGCAATAGCGATAATACCTTCCTTGAACTGTTCAATCGTATCCAGCGGAACAGACGGAATTTCAGCCCAGCGGTCCCCATCTTCGTAGCGGTAACTCACAATGCGGAGCAGGTTGTAATAGCCCTTCTCGTTTTCGACGAGGAGCGTCAATCGTTCAAAAGTCGTAGGATCTTTCTGGCTTGCGCTCGGCGTGTCCACGTAAATGTGGCAACCGTAAACGGTTTTGACCGGCGGGAGACCTTGTTCCTTGCGCTTTTGGTTCAAATCTTTTCCGCGTGTCTGGATTTCCAAAATCCCAAACATGGCACCATGGTCCGTCAACGCAACGGCAGGTGCATTTTCTGCTGCGGCAGCCGCCAAAATATCATCAAGTCGGGCCGAAGCCTGCAAAATCGAAAATTCGGAATGAGTCTGTAAATGAACGAACGCCATGCTTGCAATTTAGTAATTAGTTGGAAGTAGACGGTTGGAAGTAGACAGTTGGCAGAGCTTAGTTGGCAGTGCTTAGAAATACTTAAAGAGAAGAGAGATGTTCTAAGTGAGATTATCGCTTCGCTATTTGACTATTTCTGAGCTCAAGAGACAACGCTTTAGCGTTAAATAGGCTTGCAAGCAATCCTGCTTCACTCGCCTTACGCAGTTGTCTAAGTTCTAAGTTCTACTTCTCTTGCAAGGGATATGCAGCAAGGAGTTCGCGAACCTTTCCCGTCACGTTCCCATACTTGCGTTCGTACTGTTTTCGAACAGCCCATTCCTTCGGAAACGCAAGCATCGCCTGCAACC
This sequence comes from Fibrobacter succinogenes, assembly GCA_902776765.1. GTDB lineage: Bacteria > Fibrobacterota > Fibrobacteria > Fibrobacterales > Fibrobacteraceae > Fibrobacter > Fibrobacter succinogenes_N. Next base: position 26,195 of record CACYRP010000046.1, on the reverse strand, counting down.
AAGCCTTCGCAAGAGCCTTGCAAATCGAGACTTTCGAGAGTTTTTTTCCATCGCCAGATTGCCCGGGAACGCCTCCCTTCGCCATGTTCAAATAGCGCACAAAACCGCGCACCGGAAGCATTGCAATTCCGCCAAGCGGGAGCAAGCGAATCGCCGAACGCAAACGGTTACGTTCTGAATAAAATAATTTAAGCGGAGAATAGCGCACCGTCGTCATGGAACGTTCATGATAAACTCGCGCCTCCGGGCAAAAGACTGTTTTAAAGCCAGCCAAATTGTGGCGGAAATACCATTCCGTCTCTTCAAAGAACAAGAAGAAACTCGCATCCATTTGGCCCGCCGCCTGCGCAGCCACCTTGCGGAAACTCATCACGGCGCCATAGCAGCCAAAGACTTCTTTTTCGCGGATATCGGCATCTTGAGCATCAAGGCCGCTACCTTCATTCTTTGCAAAAAGGTCTGCGCCAAGCAACACGCCCACCGCATTCACGTAGCCGCTTTTTTCCATCACAAGGCTTGCCACAGAACCGCATTCCGGGTGGCGCTCGAAGCACTTGAGCAAGTTTTCCGCCCAAGCAGAGTCAAATTCCAAATCCATGTTGCAAAGCACCTGAATCTCGGAATCCATCTGCGCAAGGAGTCCATTGCAGGCGCCCGCATAACCCAAATTCTCTGAGCACTCAATAATCTTGCAATCGAGCCCCTGATTTCTTAGAATCTGGATAGAATCATCCGTCGAAGCGTTATCAAAAACAAAAACCCGAACCGGACTAGTCTGCGCCTTCAAGCTCTTGACACATTCCGTAAGTTCCGATCCACCGTTATAATTGATAATACCAACGTCTACTATCATAAATTATCCAAAAAAAAGAAGGGCCCCCGAAAAATCGAGGAGACCCTACAAATATACATTATACCAAAGGAAAAAAACTACTATTCGAAGTAACGGATGTAATCGATTTCACCGACAAAGAAACGATCGTGAATGGCCTGGTTCATGGCATCATAACCGATACCGATGTTATAGCCCAACTGAGACACATCGCCCTTAGCGGCAGCCTTTACCGTCAATTCGCCATTCTGGAACACCTTGATAGAATCGGCACTGCGTTCTACGCGAATCGTGGTCCATTCATCAAGTGCAAGCTTCTTACCATAGAGGGAATTCCAAGTAGAGCCATCGGTGTTTTCATCGCGGAAATAAGCATCGAGTACACCATCATCGAGGCGGATAATCCAACCATCGCCGCGGCATCCAGGAGGTTCTGCCACGATGATGTTCTGCATTCCGCCAAACTTTGTCGGCTTTACGCGAGCTTCAACGGCAAAGGTATTGCGAGCGAAAGTCGGAGAAAGAGAAACCTGCAAGCCAGATTTGCCATCGAGAACAACCGTGGAATCCACAACCTTCGGAGCACCTTCCAAATTGCGGGTAGAATTGTTGGCCATTCTATCAAGTCCCACATAGGTCGGTTCGTTAAATTCCCAAGCAGCGAGCGGCTTTACTTCGACCAAAGCAGCGCCATCAGCAGCGGAGAAACCTTCAAACTTGCCAAAGCGCACGTAGTCCATTTCGCCAATGAAGTAGCGGTTGTGGAAAGCCTGATTCATAGCATCATAGCCAAGGCCCCAGTTATAGCGCATCTGGGTCAAATCACCCGTGTACGCAACAGAAACCGTAAGTTCACCATCTTGGAACACCTTGAGGGAGTCATTGCTACGTTCAACGCGAACCGTGCTCCATTCACCCAAAGTCATACGCTTGCCCGGGAAAATGTTCCAATCGTCGCCGTCCTTCTGAGAATCGCGGAGATGAACAGTCAAAACACCTTCGTCAATGCGGAGCTGCCAGCCATCAACGCCTCTTCCAGGAGGTTCAGCAACGATGATGTTCTGCATCGTGCCAAACTGCGTCGGCTTTACACGGGCTTCAACCACAAATTCGTTGATGTTGATATCATTTGCAAGAGCCACAGAGAATCCAGACTTGCCATTGAAACCAGCGATACCGTCAAGAGCGACAACCGCACCTTCACCAATCTTTGCCGTGTGACCATTTCCTGTGAAATCACGACCGACATTTTCGGCATCATTGAATTCCCAAGCCGCAATCCAGTCGCCTTCGACTTCAGAAACAGGCTTTTCGACAACTGCAGCCGTATCAACAACATCTTCGACAGGCTTTTCTTCGACCGGATTCTGTTCTTCCGGCTTCGTCTCTTCAACATCCTTCTTTACAGTGTCGACCTTCGTCGTATCAACTACAGGAACAACTTCAACAGGAACACTTTCAAGATTTTCGCCAAAGCGGATGTAGTCAATTTCGCCATCAAAGTAACGCTGATGAATAGCCTGGTTCATAGCATCATAGCCAAGGCCCCAGTTATAAGTCAAGTCGCTTACATCGCCCTTGAACTTAACAGTTCTCATCAAAGTGTCATTGATAAAGAAGCTGATTTCGTCACCGAGGCGTTCAACACGGGCAACCGTCCATTCGTTCATCGGAACAGAGGCGATTTCGAATTCAGACCAACCCGTTCCATAGGCTTCGTCACGGATATTGAAATACAGCTTTCCGTAGCCGAGGCGGAAAATCCAGCCATCGCCATAACGTCCAGGAGGTTCAGAAACCAAGATGTTATTGAAGCGCGAAGAGCTAGCCGGTTTAAAGCGAGATTCGATGACGAAATCGTTAATCTTGAAGTCCGGAGTCAACGGCACGCTAAAGCCAGACTTGCCATCGAATTTGGCAGCACCATCGGCGACGGTAACAGCGCCTTCGCCAATAACAGCCGTATGGCCGTTTCCAGAGAAATCGCGACCGACATTAGAAGCATCATTGAATTCCCAAGCGGCAATCCAGTCGCGGCCACCGAGCGTCGTGTTCGTCTCCTCAGGAACAACTTCGCTGCTAGAAGATTCAACAGGAACAACATAAATATTAAAGGTATGTTCAACGCGGATGACTGCGATACGGCCATCGCTATTGGTGCGATCCGTTTCTGCACGGTCATAACCGAAGGTGATATCACCCTGGATATTCCCCAAATGAACATTATGCTGATAGGCGCCGGCAATTTCGCCATTCACAATAAGGACACTCAAAGAGTCCACATGTTCCAAACGAACATCGTTCCATTCCCCTAAACGGAAATCCTTATCGGCCTTAAGGACGCTCCACTCATCGTCCTTCTTTTCGCGCCACTTAAAAATGACTTCGCCATTGTCGACCTGCAACAGCCAAGCAGATCCCGTTCCACCGATACCAGCAGATGCAACGGTATATGCATCGGACGAATCGACTGCCACATCAGCCTCAATGGCGAAGTTTCCTCCTTCTTGGAAAGCGGCTGTTACAGAACTGGGAACAGTGTCTGGAGCAACTGCCGTGGTATCCATTTCCCACTCATTCACAACAGAGTGTGAATACTGGGAAAGTTTAACTCTCGCTGCATTATAGCTCGTATTTGACGCTACGGTCCCGCCAACCACATTGACATTGCCATCAATGCCATTTGCGACAGGGGATGGTGTTGACGAGTCCGAGCAACCAGCAAACACTCCTAACGAGGCTACTGCTGCAGCGGAAGCTAAATTTTTTAATTTCATATTTCCTCCATTCTTGATACCAAAGAAATTAACTTTTTGTTTATACCAAAACAAGACGTTTTCCTCAAAAATGTTAAGTTTTTTGTGTCAGAAATTGGCAATTTGTATCATGAGGATACACTTCGTATCATGCGGATACAGACTGTATCATGAAAACACATAAAAATCCTGATTTTTTGGCTCATATAAAGTTCAACTACAACTACAGCACATCGCGAAAAATGCTATAATATATGACAATGGCACAGAATAAGACAAACAAAAAAGGTTTCGCCAAGCGTATCATACAAATCCTCGTCAGCGTGGGTGGTTTCGCTTATATTTTCTATAAAATCCCTTTAAGCGAGGTTGTCGACAACTGGAATTTGGGCATGACTCCGTGGATAGTAGCTATGCTAGTCGCCGCTACTCTTGTCATGGTCATTCAGGCTAACCGCTGGAAGGGACTTTCGGTGCAAGGTCCCGATATTCCGTTCAAAACATACTACGCCTACACTGCCATGGGCTACTTTTTCAACAACCTTCTCCCCACCGGTTTTGGCGGAGACGCCGTCAAATCGCTCGCCTTCGGGAAGAAGTTCAACCAGACAAGCCAATCGGTCTCCGCAGTCCTCATCGCACGCATACAGGGCCTCTTGGCCATGTTCCTTTGCTTCTTTATAGCACTCCCGTTCGCACTCAGCAAGGCAGACATTCCCTTGAGCTACACCTTGATCATGACGGCGGCAACACTTGCCTGCGTTGTATTCATTTCGCTTTGCCTTTTCTCGGACAAGCTTCCCATCCCGCAAGTAATCACAAACAAACTCACATTTATCACCAAGCTTCAAGAAAGCCTTTCTATATACAGAAAACACAAGAAACAAATCCTGCTTTCTTCGCTAGATTCCTTGTGGTTACAGCTATTGACGTTGTTTATCGCTTACGCTTATTTCCGCGCTGTCGGAGTCGATATCGACATCAGCATTTTGGTCGTATTTACAAGCATTACGATTGTCACGTCAATGCTCCCAATTTCCTTAAATGGCATCGGCGTCCGCGAAGGTACACAAGTTGCGCTATTCACGGGAATCCTCGGAATTCCAGCTCCCGTCGTTTTGTCTGCAGGCCTATTAGGTTATATTCCATTGCTTTTCCAAGCCGCGCAAGGAGCCGTTGTACTCATCGCCCGCAAGAAATAACCGACTCGCGGCGGTCAAAAAAAAACTTCATACAAAGGACTTGTTCTGTAAAATCAATTTTGTATATTACGCTACAAAAAAGAAGGAGTATTTATGAAAAAAACAAGTAAACTGATCACTCTTGCTATTGGAGCATGCTCATTTATGATGGGATGTTCCGACAGCAACCCCACCAATGTCGCGCAACCCGCCGACACCCCAACTAGCCCGAACTTCAATGCATTTAGCTGTCAAGAAGTCACCGACGCAACCGTAGCCGCACAACTGGAAAGCGCAAAAGCAAGCATCAAGGACGTTTTGGAAGAACTGGGTGACAACAACCTCAAGAATGCTCAAACCATCAGTGCACAAACCAAGAGCACATTCAAGTCCGTTTTGGACAAATACCCCGCAAACTGCGAAGCACAACTCGGTTACGCCTTGAGCATCATTACCGACTTGATGAACAACACCAAGATCAAGTCCTTTATCGACACTGTCACGAACAAGACAAACCTCGCCGACATGGGTGTCGAAGACTTTAACAAACTCCTTATCGCAGGCGACGGAAAGCACCTCACGACCATGGGCCAAGAAGCCCTAGCAGCAGCCATTCCGTCCTTGGATTCCGCTATCATTTACTTGAAGAACATCGTTGGCGACGACAACTTCGTCTGCCACTACGACCTTGAAAACAGAAAGCTTGAACTCGACCGTGGCGAATTCGCCCCCGCACTTGCCACCATGTTCGTCGCCAAGGCTGTACTCACATTCGGCGCAAGCCTCAACATCGATATTTCCTCGAACGGCAAATACGATTGGATGGCCGATGCCGACGAATACGATGGTGACACCAAGAGATTTGCAGACCATATCATTTCCTTAATGGATAAGGGCAGCTCCTTCACGACCGTTTACGACAACTGGAAAACGCGCTATAGAGACATCCCGAACTTGCTGGATTCCGCGATTCAATTCGTAGAAGTCGGCCTCCAGTACGGTATCGACGAATCCAAGAAGGGCATCCAGACTCAATTGAACGACCCTTACATTGTCGGCGACGATGAAATGGCCGACGTGAGCGCAAAAGACTTCCAAAAGGCAATCGATTCCTTGGAACAATACCGCAAGGCGCTCCACTCCGGTGTAGAAATCACGCTCCCGGCAGGTTCCAAGGTTACGGTCAACATCGCCAAGTTCTTCGAAATTACCGATGGCTGGCAAGATTATCTCCCTTACCACAAGACGAACGACTACTCCGTATGGAACATTCCTGCTGAAGGTTTCTACTGGGCACCGCAACTTTGGGGCGGAGACACTTATGCCGAATTTGAAATCAACAAAGCTGTAAGAGCCCAAATAGAGAAAAACGGAAAGCTCGACTACTTCTACGGCGACCTGTACACAAGGGGATACTCAGCAGGCACCGCAGAATACTGCGCCGATACAGAAATCAACAATGATTACATGTATCAATGTTTCGACGTCAAAGCAACGAATTGCACTGTTACCTTCACCCCAACGGACAACTACTATCATGGCAGCGATGATATTTCCATATTAAAAACTCTTGCCCCGGTAACTCTGAATTCCTCCGTTTGCAAAATTCAAGACGGCGTACAGGTATTCGCAATCCCCTACGACGAATATATCCCAAACGCATTCTACTTTACCGACCCAGCAGGCAACAAGACAATCTCTATTCAAGGCTTGCTGAACGGAAAAGTTTCCGATGAATCAATCACCAAAGCGATAGAAACCAACAGAAAGGCAAAATTCTATAACTACACGCTTGATGAAATGCAGAACTTCATCTTCTTCCCCGACATCACCGTTGGCGGTGTTTTCCCGGGCATGACACAAGAAAAGTTCTGGCAAATTTTCAAGACCGAATCTCGCAGTAGCGGTATCGACTGGTAGTGAGAAACACAAAAAAAATTTCCCTTGTAATTGGGCTTGCTGCAAATTTATCATTTGCGGTAAGCTATTCCGGGCTCGCCGATTGCGGCGGGCTTTTTTTGCTACACCTGAGCGACAAACAGTTTTCGGCAAAGTCCTGTAGCATTAAGGATTCGCTAACCGTTGACAACTATAAAGTTTACGGTTCGTTTGAACACTTCGCCATTCAAGGCCGTTACACCGACAAATGGAGCATCAAAGGACTGAACCGCCAGAACATTGCAAGCGCCGGTTTCGAAGGGAACTATAAGTATATTTCATTCGATGTAAACGTCAGCAGCCATCCGTTTGTCAAGGCAACGCTTTCGGCGCACCCGAAGGATTCACTTTTCAAAGTGAACGCTAGTTTCGCCGGTGGCGCGATTGACATGGGGAACATGCGCTGGATTCCAGACCAAAAAACTGAAATGGTCGGCACCATATCCGTGGACTGGGTGAGCCATGTTTTTTACGGGAAACTCTCCGCAGAATACAATATCCGAGCGCACCACATAAATTTATCTGGAACTTACCTGAAAACATCGCCGCACAATCCAGACAAAGAATATTACGTTAGGGATTCCGCAGGCGCTCTAATAATAAGCGCTAACTATGGGCACGATTTTAGCAATTCTCACCTGGATGCTGGCTATACATTCGCCAATGCCAACGTATCACTTTACGGAATTTACCACAGCGACGAAAGCCGCAAGCGGTTCATGTACATGCCGCTCGATGCCACGCTCCATTCGCTATACACCAAGTGGGAACGCGAACAAGTGCACGCGCACCTCGAATACTTCCACATGGCGGGGAGGTTGAGCAGCAACCCGAACCGTTTCTTCGAAACGCTCGCGCCCAACCGGGCGCTCCCCGCCTCCGTCATTAAAAGCCTCTCATTTTCCTTTTTGCAAAAGACATTCCGCGTGGATGCCGACCTCAGCACAACAGCATTCCTTGGCGGCGGTTCCTACCGCTGGAACCTCGGCAAGCGCTACGTCTTTACGCCAACTGCCGGGCTAGACTTTTTCGGCATCAAAGGCGACCTCGACATCGACAAGCGAACCGAAACAACGCGCTTTGCAACCGTCAACACCTACAAAGAAAAAACATTCCGAGAATTGAGCGCCATCGGGACAATCCTCTCCCTCGAATGCGAAATCCGCAAAAAAGGCCCCGTAAGCTTAGCGCTCGTATATGGCGTTTCGCAAATCATCCCGTTCTACATCGACTACAAAGACCAAAACTCCAACAAGGGTGTGAACGCGGGAGATGGCACAGGCCCATCTCAACAACACGGCAGCGGGCCCCAATCCGGCACACAAAGCGATAAAGATAAAGCCGGATCCCTAGAAGGCGGGCTCTCCGACTTGCTCTTCCGCAACGGCTTCGCCACGCACCTCGGCATTTCCGTCATGTTCTAGATCCCCGATCAGGTCGGGGATGACAAGAAGGAATCGTCTGGGAAGACAAGGTAAGGATCTATAAGCATACAAAAAGGCCCGCATCCGCGGGCCATTTTACATTCTGTAAAAGAATTATTCCTCGGCGAGGGCTTCCTTGTATTCATCGACGGTAGCGATATACTCGTCAATCATATCTTCCTTAGAATCCAAGTGCGCCAAAATCTTTTCGAGGTGATCCTTTGAGAAAACGGTCTTGAGCTGGCGGGAAGCGTGCCCCTTATAGCCCCATTCCTTGAGGATTTCGTCCGTAACCACGAAAGAGTCATCGAGAGAGACAAAGCGCATCGGACCATAAACGGCCCAGTTGTGTTCCATCTGCATGCATTCCGGTTCTTCCATTTCCGGGTTTGCCATGTAACGCTGCACGTGGCGGGTACGCACATCCTTGATCTTATCAATGCGCATGTAACCCATGATGAGGTACTTGTTGCGCATTTCGGAATCGCTCAACCCTTCGTAACGTGTACCGAAAAGGATATAGCGGCTCTTGCTCTTTACGATCGTGTTAATAGCCTTAACATTGTAACAGCTCATCAGACCATAGGTGCTAGTTTCGTAGTTCGGTTCATAGAGAAAACCTTTTTCATTTTCATTCAGCTGGTCGCGTACAGGCATTTCGGACTGATGGCTAGTTTCGACATAAAGCAGGCTACCGGCCATGTTGCCTCGGTAGTCTTGCCAACCCTCAAGATTGATCTGTGTTTTCGGCATTTTATAAATCCACTCAGTTTAAAGTTCGAAAATTAAAAAGAATACAAGCGGACCGAGTACGGTTCGTCAGTAACAACCATTAAAATATAATTTATGACTTAAAAAGTCAACGACTCCGCACAAATATCTTCCATTCCAAAGCGAAAAGCGCCTTTTTTGAAAAATTCTGCGGTATCGGTCGTTAAATATTTAACAATTCCACCCTTCGAAAGGCGTTTTTCCATGTCCACATGCCTTTTCAGGTAGTCTAAAGTCTTGTCGGCGACGATATCTCCCTGGACTACCAGGCGAACATGCGGTGGAAGTGCGGCCCGAATTTCGTCTTCGAGGAGCGGGTAATGCGTACAGGCCAACAAAACCGTATCGATTTCGGGGTCTGCAGCAAGGAGCTGGTCCACATCCTTTTTCACAAAGAACCGGGAGCCTTCCGTGCCTCGTTCGCCATATTCCACCAGCGGCACCCACATCGGGCAGGCATGCTGAGTTACCTTAAGTTCCGGGAAAAAGTGGCTGATTTCAATAACATAGCTGTTCGAGGACACCGTCCCCGCCGTTGCAAAAATGCCGATATGTCCCGTTTGGGAGAACTTTCCGATTTCTTCGGCGGTCGGGCGGACAATGCCCAGCACGCGGCGGTCCGGGAACTCGACCGGGAGCACCTGCTGCTGGATAGAGCGGAGCGCCTTTGCCGAAGCGGTATTGCACGCCAAAATCACGAGCGGGCACCCGCGATGGAAAAGTTCACGCACCGACTGGAGCGTGTAGCGGTAAATCGTCTCGAAACTGCGGGAACCGTACGGCGCCCGCGCGTTATCCCCCAGATACAAGTAATCGTACTGCGGGAGCGTGTGGCGGAGCTTCTGTAAAATGGTCAGCCCACCGAAACCAGAATCAAAGACGCCGATCATACGCACTTTCCATCATATTGCGGACGTACGGGAGCAGTTCATGGCGCGGGTCCATCGCATCGCCTCCATGGTTTTTCTTGAACTCGACCGTATCAATCGGTTCGAGAATTTTCACATTCACCGGGCGAAGTTTACAATTTTTGCGGTGTTCCCAAGCTTCATCGGAACCCTTCGTTACGATAGGCAATATAATAGCGTTCGCTTCGACCGCAAGTCTAAAGCAACCGCTTTTGAAGGCTACCATTCCCTCGCGCTTGCTGCGAGTACCCTCCGGGAAAATGAAAAGTCTCGGCATCTTGCCCGACTGCACCGCCTTCTGGATAATTTCTGCGCCACCGCCTTTTTCTCTATTAATAAAGACGCAACCGATCTTGTGCATCCAAAAGTTCAAAATCGGGATACGCTGCAACTGCGTTTTTGCAATAAAGCCAACAGTACGCTGCAAGGCAAGGAAAGCAATCGGGATATCCAGATACGAACGATGGTTTCCCATCACAAACACCGGACGGTTCCAATCCACCTTGGCAAGCTGTGCCTGATCCTCAATTGTCAAATCGACACGTATCATCCGCATGCAGAACCACGAGAACTTTTGGATTTTTTCCTCTAACCATGGATCCAAGTCCTTACGGCGGAAAACGTACATGAACGCAATTTTCACAATATACTCTAGCATAAAGAGGAGTATTCTTGCAGCCGCATATATTCTAAATAAAATAACAGGCATATCTATCTCTGTCTTTAAATTTTCCTTGGGCAAAAAACGAGACCGTTTCAGTTTCGCAAGGCGCCCTTTCCAATACCTACGTTTGCAATATAGCAAAACCAAGAAAGATTCTGCCCGCGTGACCCCGACGTAAAACAATCGACGTTCCTCGTCTAGCTGTTTTTGGCGTTGTTCACGCGTTCCCGTACATGTTCCTGGCGTAAGCCCCTCGGACATGCCCGCATAATAAACCACAGCATATTGAAGCCCCTTGGATGCGTGTACCGTCTCGACATGAATTCCGTCTTCAAGCAGTTCGCCATTTTCCACCTCGGTCCCCGCAATAGGGAGTTGCGCCTCGCGGAGCGCCTCCTCGTAATACAATCGTTGGCGGTTATAGCGCACGAGTATCGCAAAGTTTTTCCAACGGAGGTCATAGCTTTCGCGAAGCAATTTGATACTCGTGATGATTTTTTGCATTTCCTCGACAGGGTCTTCGCTCACCCAAATTTCGGGTTCACGGTTTTCTTTGAATATCGGCGAACCGCCAGAGCCGTTCATGTTCCCCGCGCGCAAGACTTTCCGCAAATGGATAGGCTTATTTTGGAAAATTTGATTCGAGAAATGTAAAATATTAGGCACAGAGCGGTAATTCCATTCCAGACGAATTAGCGAACTATCCTTGAAATCATCGCGGAAGCGATTGATATTTCCTATATCTGCCCCACGGAAGCCATAAATAGCTTGGTCATCATCGCCCACGACAAAAAGCGACTTGCGTTCGCCAAGCAGCGCCTTGACAAGCCTGTACTGTGACGGGTTGATATCTTGATATTCATCGACTAAAATTTCGGACCATTGATTTTGAAAATATGCACAAGCCTCTTCGTGATTTTCGAGCAAATTTATAGCCTGATAGATGAGGTCTTCGAAAACGACTTGGCCCGATTCCAAAACACGTTCGCGCAAAGGCTCCAGTTTTTTGAGAAGTTTCGCAGGATGTGCATCCGAAAAAAGCTCTTCACGCGAGAAGCGAAATTTCCGACCGCCGAAATGCCGCCCAACATTTGCAAGCTCTTGCATAAAGGATTTATCGGCAGACTCCGTCGGCACCGGCATTTTCTTGAACCCGACTAGTTCATAAGCAAACGCACAAGGTCCCTGAGCCTCATCGAAGGGCCGAGTCGCCACCCGTTCACTTCGGCCTTGCTCAATGAACTTAGTTGGCACTTTGCTTTTCAGCATAAACAGCGCCAGAGAATGGAACGTGCAGAGTCGCACGCCCGCATTTGGGAACAGCTTTTGCACGCGCTCCCGCATTTCTGCAGCCGCCTTTGCCGTAAACGTGAGCGCTAGGATTTTCTCCGGCTGTACACCGCACAAAATACGGTACTGGATTCGCTTGGTCAAAACCGAAGTCTTTCCCGAACCTGCCCCAGCCAAAATTAAAAGTTGTCCATTCTTTTCATGATCATGCAGCACCGCTGCACGTTGGTCGGAGTTTAACCCCTTCAAAAGATTTTCTACATCCATAACGATACATACTGAAACTTGTCATGCCCGGCACCGACCGGGCATCTCCCTTCAGTATTGGCACTCCTTTTAGTGCCTATTCATATAGCAAACGATATAGAAAACGGATATAGCAAACTATTGAGCGTTCTTCGCGGGTTCTGCCGATACAGGTTTTTGCCCCATTAAAAACACAACAGCACCGAACAAACTCAATATTAAACTTACAAAATACGCAAGCAACTGAATCACCACCGATTCAAGTCCAGGCACTCCAGCACGCGCAAAAAGCGACTGCGCCAAAAATTCACGCGGACCAAATCCACCAATCGAAATCGGAAGCGCACTCACAATCGCAACAAGCGGAATGTAATAGAAATACCACGACATGGAGAGGTTCACGCCAACCGCAATCCCGCAGAAAAAGTGGACAAAAATGCGCAACGCCTGAGTGACCGTCGAAAGGCAAATGATGTTCATCCAAAGTTTCTTGGAACGGAACTTCTGGAAACGTTCAAACATGCGCAATAAGCGCGTCTCGATTTTTTCGGGCAAAACCGTCCCTGCCATGCGGCAAAAGAAGCGACCTATGCGACGGCTCAAAAGTCCTGCAAACATCACGCAGAAGCCCATGAAAATCCAGACCGACGGCCACATGAACGCACGCTGTTCAGGGTCATGTACAAAGAACAACACACCAACCGCAAGAGCAAATAACGTAATAAAGAAAAGTCCGAACAAACGATCAAAGACCGTAGCCGTAAAACCCGCACCAACGGTATCTTGACCGCCCTGCACACGAATATCGTAAACCTTCTTGGCATCGCCACCGACGTTTCCCGGCATAAAGTTGTTGAAGAACAGCCCCACATGATAAAGCTTGAGAAGCTTTCCGTACTTCATGTGAACGCCCTGTTTTTCGAGCAGCAACTTCCACTGGTAGCAAGCCGTAAAATTCGAAACAGCAAGGCAAAGAAGCGCAAGTACTAGCGGGAACGCACTGTTGTTTTTAAACAAGTTGGAAAGGTCATTTACACTCCATTCCGGGTCGCTCACAATGTTACGATAAACAAAGTAAGCGGGAACAAGTGTCACCACCAGTTTCAAGCAAAAAATAATCAGCGACTTGAGTTTCGGATTCAATTTCATTTTCGTACGCTCCCCTCAACCGTACGTTCCAACAATTCTAGAGTTTCGCGAGCAGACTTTTCCCAACTGAATGTGAGAGCATAACGCTTGGCATTCCGACCGAGATTCGCACGCCATTCAGCATCGTCATAAATTTTTTCCATAGCAGATGCACACGCGGCCGCATCTCCCGACGGGAACAGGATTCCCGTCTCGCCGTCACGGACGCTGTCGCGCAGTCCCGGCACATCCGACGCGAGCGTCGTCTTGCAGAGCTGCGCCGCTTCCATCACCGTGAGACCCCAGCCTTCCTTGTAGCTCGTCTGCAACAGCGCAAGCGAAGACGAAAGCAGCTCGTACTTGCGGGCTGCAGGCACAAAACCAGTCAATTCCACCTTGCCTTCCAAGCCATGCGCTTTAATCCAAGCGGGAAGCTTTTTCAAAAGCGGACCACCGCCCACAATTTTCAACAGGACTTCGGGATGTTTCTGCGAAAAAATTTCAAACGCTTCGAGCGCCGTCCAAATTCCCTTGTAGCGATGCACGCGCGATAGCCAAATGAAATACGGAGCCCGCGCATTTTTCAACGCATTGTCCTGCACCGGCACATTTTCGTTTGATTCGCAAGAATCGCCACGGAACTGCGCAGCAGTTTCACCACACGAACCTTCGTTGAGTTGCGCGGCAACCGGAGGCATTTCCGACCCGTTATAAATCACGGAGATTCGACTTTCGTCCACGCCAATTTCAGCAAGTTCTTTCTTGGTGCTCGGGCTCACCACCACAAAATTCTGCGTGCGGTAAAACAACGGAATGACGCGTTCAAAAAACCAGACGCCAAAAGCAATCGGGAAAAACGCTTCGGAGAAAATCGACTTTCGCCACAAGTGATGCATCTGCACCAACAGCGGCTTGCGGACGAACCAGTGGGCAAAGACCGGCAATTTGTTCAAATCTTCAACAACAACATCAAAGTTGAATTCGCGGTCGAGCTTTTTCAAGTTCAACGCGACCGTCAGTTGAAACATCAAATCGCCACCCTTGCGGACAACTTGGATTCCATCGACAACTTCGCGCTCTTTTGCACCAGGGAACATCGTCGTAAACAGGACAACTTCGTGCCCCATTTCTACAATTTTCGAGAAAATGCGGTGCAAATGCTTTTCGGCGCCACCGGCAGCCGGATGCATGCGATCTCGATAATTTACGACGAGTATTTTCAAGCAACTACCTAAGGTTTACGGCCAATAACACCAATGCAAAGCTGCGTGTAGTGCATTACCGGCACAGACTGGAGGCTATCCAAAATTTTATCCTTGACCTTCTGGTAAGTCGTGCCGTCCAGCGGATATTTCGGAAGTTCAATGCCGAACTTAAAACAGAGTTCGCGCAAAATGCGGTAGTAAAGATTCGGGCGCATCCAGTCGCCATAAGCGTAAACACATTCAAAGCCCGCATCGCGCATGAGCTTTTTGAGTTGGCCCATCGTGAACTGTTTTTCCCAACCAGCGAACCACTTGTCCATTGCAATCAGGATATGCTTGATAACCGTGTACGGGTGAACAGTCTGCGGCACGTCACAAAGGCAGCAACCGCCATGCTTCACAATGCGGTAATTTTCCTGAATCAGCGGGAGCGAATCCTTGAAGTGTTCGGCAAGGCCCTGGTGGAACACCAAGTCAAAAGTATTATCCGGGAACGGCGACTTGAACGCGTCGCCACGAACCAGGTGCAAATTCTTGAGACTTTCGCTTTCTCGGAGCGAGTTGACAATTTTTAGGCTATTTTCGGCGTAATCGAGCACATAAACATCGGCGCCCAAACGAGCAAGTTCGGCACTGTCGCGACCAGTCCCGGCACCGACTTCCAAAACCTTCAAGCCTTCGAGCTTAAAATTCTTCTTAATAGCTTCTATAATAGACGGCGAAGACGGATAGACCTTGTCCATGTCGTTCTTGCGCTGCCAAAAACGATTCCAAACAGATTGATCGGGTTCTTTAATTGACATAACGGGGATAATATATGAAAATTTGGTAGTAGGAAGTAGGAAGTAGGAAGTTAGAAGCGGGTTATTAGACGAGAGACGACAACTGAATAAGTCGAGCGTCGCGACCAACGAAGTTGGGCATGACCGAGACGATCAGTTGGGACTTGAGCAAAGCGATAAATGCGTAAGGCGAATATTGCGGCAAAAAACTTGTTTTTTGACATAATTGAGCCTAGCATTTAGCACATGTGCAAAGTCCAAAGACGAGAGAAAGCTATTAAAAACGCATTTGTCATCCTGAGCGAAGTGAAACGAAGTCGAAGACAACCTCTGAAGGCGAGTGTTGCAGCCATGCTTGCATGGATATAACCGAGCCAAAGAGGTTGGGGCTTGCCCCATCTAGTAAAACGTATTCCAAAATGAAACACTGGGCTTTACATTTCCTTCCTACTTTCTACCGTCTACCGCCTACTAAGTTGTCACGTTTTTAAAAATTTGTTATATTTTTACGACACATTTATAAAAACACGACACAAAAACTAGCCATTTACGGCCCACAAAACCGCAAATAGGTTCAATAAAGGACTTTTTGTAAAAATTTTGGAAAATTTTACACATTTGGCACGCAACTTGCTTTAAAAAAGCGATATTATAAGGGCAAGGTTTTTAAAATGCATATTGATTCTACCGATACTACTCTCAAAAGATACCTAGAAGATATCCGTCGTACCGCACCCCTCTCCCGCGAAGAAGAACAGATACTTTTCCAAAAAGCTAAAGAAGGCGACAAAATCGCCCGTAAAAAACTGATTTCTGCAAACATGCGCTTTGTGCTCAAGGTCGCCATCCAGTACCGCGGTTGTCCGATTCCGCTGCCGGACTTGGTCAGCGAAGGCGCTATGGGCCTCGTCCGCGCTATCGAATCCTTCGAACACACCCGTGGTCTTAAATTCATCAGTTACGGCGTTTGGTGGATCAAAGCGTACATTACTCGCGCCATTAACGAACAGGGCAACCTCATCCGCTTGCCGGCAAACCAGCACCTCCGCGTGCGCAAGGCTTTGCACGAACAGTCCCGCGGTAAGGAAATCAACGAAGAAATCCGTGAATTGATCCAGATCGGTCAGCGCGGTGTTTCGTTCGACAGCCCGCTCAAAGCAGACTCCAAGGCTACTTACGCTGAAGTCCTCCCGGACAGCGGCGCATCGAACCCAGAAGCCGATTCCGAAATCCAGAGCGTCGAAGCTTTGGCCCGCGACCTCATGGAACAGCTCCCGGAACGCGAAGCCCGGGTCATCACCGGCATTTTCGGCATCAACCAGGAAGCTCCGCAGACACTCCGCGAAGTGGGCGAATCCATGAACATTTCCCACGAACGTGTGCGTCAGTTGCGCGACCAGGCTCTCCGCCGTATCCGCAAGTACAACAGCAAGGACTTCTTGCAAGAAAAGAAAGACGCGTTCCTCGCAGCGATTAATAAGTAGTTAAAAGCCAAAATTAAACTTGTCATGCCCGCCGGAACCCGAGCTGCCTGCACGGAGCAACGCCGAAGTGAGCGCAGTCGAAGTAAGCGGGCATCTCCTTTTTACGGCGCAAGTGCTACCGGCAAGCGTTCAGCACGTCGGTCACGATGCTGTCCATGAAAATCCAGCCGCGTCCTTGTAAAGCAAGGACGCCTTTTTCAATTGTCGCAAAACCTTTTTTGACCCACGGCTGATAGCCTTCCGGCGAAACGAAAATTCCGTCAGCGGCGAGCGCTTTAAGATCAAGGCCTGAACGCTGGCGCAGCGAAAGCCACACACGTTCCGTTAGGATGTCGTCCTTGTCCAAATCATCGTAGGTTAGCGATGCGTCTGGCGACCCCGCCTTCACGTAATCGCGCCAGCGCGGGTACATTTCCGGAGCGCAAAAACGGCGACCGGCAAAATAGCTGTGCGCCCCCGGCCCAAAACCGATATACTCGCCGCGATTCCAGTAGTTCATGTTGTGCAAACTTTCATCGCCCGGCTTTGCAAAATTCGAGACTTCGTAACGCGCGAAGCCTTTTTTCTCGAGGATTTCGACACCGCCGAGATACATCGGTTCGTACAAACTCTCGTCAATTTTTTCTTCGCCACGGGACACGCGACCGCCCAAAAGCGTCCGCTCGCCTACATTCAACCCGTAAAAACTCAAATGCCCCAGCGGAAAATCCGACAAGCGATCCACATCGCTCAAGAAAGAATCCACAGACTGTCCCGGTAAATCAAACATCAAGTCGCCCGAGACTTTCACCTGCGGAAGTGAAGTGAGCAAGCGCAGTGCCTCAAAGCCACGTTCTACCGTATGCCTGCGGCCAATGCGGTCCAAAAGCGGTTGCGAAAACGTTTGCAATCCAAGGCTAAAACGCCGTACGCCGCACGAAAGTGCCGTCTGTACAGACTCTTCGGTACACGATTCCGGGTTGAACTCCATCGAGACTTCGTCAAGCGAATCTACGCGAACGCCGCATTCCTCAAGCACCGCGAAAATTCGCTCCAAGCACGCGCCCGGCAAAATCGAAGGCGTTCCGCCACCGAGATAAAGTGTTCGCGCTTGTGAAAGAACGTTTTGGGATGACGCCGAATGCGATACAGGATGCGCCGCCGCAAAAGTACGGATTTCACGTTCCAACAAGCCTGCATATTCTTCGAACAGCCGAGCATTCGCAGGCATCACGCGGAAGTCGCAATAATCGCAAATTTTCGCGCAAAACGGAACGTGAATATAAATACCGAACATAACTCAAATATAGGTTTTTACCACCGCACGCCGCGACCCCACCCATGGGAGTTCTTTTTATTCGTTAAGAGATTTTTACTCTATCTTTGTACAACGAACTGAGAAACCTTTTACTTTTAGATCCCAATCTTCATCTTTTGATGGAGCATCGTTAATCAAACTAGAAACAATAGCACTAAAAGCTTTAACATCGCTACCGTTCTTATATTCTTCAGGCCTAAACCATGCCGCATATTCAGTTAATTTTTTAAATTTTCCTTCAGCAGTTCTTAACCCACCACCAATTAAGGAAAAACCACTTGTATTGTACCCACTAAAGCACTGCGAGCGTAAACCTGGAGTAATTCCTTCATCATATTTGTCATAATAGTCTTTCACGATTTCATAATCACGCCATGTAAACAAGCGCCATCCATCAGGGCATATTCCTTGATGTTGAGCTTCAATCCAATCAGAGCAACTTTCTGTATTGCAACGGCTAGGCAACTGCATCATTTCGGCCCACTGGTATAAGCCACCATACTTGTCACAATAAGTAGTGTCGTTATTGTAGCAATAGCGTTCCATCTTTGTATCGTCATTCTGGTCATTTTCGCCAAGAACCATCTCGCCGATGTTCAAATTTTCAGCCATAACGGTAACAGATCTTCCTGTTTTATACGAAGTTGCCGTATAGTAATAATAACTACGGCCATTACGCGGGTCGACAAAAGTCTTGTAAATGGAATCCCTAAGATTCCAGTTATCCGCTAAGCATTTAAAATGATCAAACGGAACATATTCGCTGCTAGAGGATTCAACTTTTTTACTAGAAGACGATTGCTTACTGCTACTGCTCAGAGCAACGGAAGAAGAAGAAACAGTCTTGACAGAAGACGAGGAAGTAATCTTTTGACTACTACTTGTCATGCCGGACGGAGCCTGTCCTGAGCTTGACGAATGGGTTCCGGCATCGCCTTTTTTACTGCTACTAGACTGTTTACTGTTACTGGATCCTTCGTGGCTATCGCCACTCTGGATGACAGAAGAAGAAGACACATTATCGTCATTTACGGAAGTACCGCTGTCGCCGCCACAAGCGACAAGGGCTATAGTTAAAGTTATGGACGCAATAATGCTATACTTGAAATTTCTCATTCTAAACCTCGTCCATATACACATTTTTATTATAAAAATAGATAAAATCACCACACGGCACAATCCGCGTGGCCAAAGAAATATCGCACATAAAAATTTTTCACTTTTTTCACCCTATCCCCTTTACAATTGGAAATTTTATTTCTATTATTGGGTCACCTCGCGGGAATAGCTCAGTTGGTAGAGCACGACCTTGCCAAGGTCGGGGTCGAGGGTCCGAGTCCCTTTTCCCGCTCTAAAAAAGAGAACCACCTACTAAGGTGGTTTTCTTTTTTTTGTCGTAATCTGGACGAGGACCCGAGAAGAGGGGCCGACTAAACAACGAGATGCACAAAGTGCGTACGAGTTGTTTAGGAATTATCGCGTAGCGATAAACCCGTAGGGCGGCAAGCCATCCGCGTAGCGGAATATGGCGAAGCCGTCATTCCCGCCGCCCGCTCTAAAACAAAAAAAGACGCTGCAAAGCGTCTTTTTTGTTTTATGTACAGAATTGGACGAGGACCCGAGACCTCATGGGGCGCAATTTAAGCCAGGCGTTACGGGCTGGCGTCTGAAGCCCGTTAGAAGGGGTAGCGCCCCTTCGGCAAGCTCAAGGACCGTGGTCCGCCGAGAATGCCGATGGAAGCGAGGGGGAGACCTCCCCCACCCAATTTATTAGAACGACATTTTGAAGTTGAGGTCAGCAGCAATCGGAGTATCCGGACCAATCACTTTTTCTTTACCAAACGCAGTCTTGGCGGAAGCCTGCACAGTAACATTTGGGGTGATTGCATACTTTAAACCGATATAAGGATAGACGGCCATCTCGCCCGTAAGACTCTCTCCAACGTTTTTCCCATCTTCAGTGAACTTGCCGAATAGCACCAGAGCGTTAGCACCAACAAACGGAGTCAACTGGCCCAGCTTAAAATCGGCCTCAGCACCAAATTGCAGTCTCAACGGAGGAGATACTTTATTGTCATCTCTAGTGTTCACTCCAAGGCCCAATTCCGCACCAAAATCAACCATTCCGAAATTCTGAGAATATTGAGCACCGAATTTGAAAACCCACGCACTGTAATTATTGTAACCATGGCTTACGGGAACGACGACATCCAAGAACGCATTCACAGAAGGCATAAACTGGTATCGCGCCATTAATATGGGATTTGAAAGCCCGTTATCGTTATTTTTGTTCAAGTTCACAAAGTATGGGAGCAACACGGCCAATTCCAAATTCGGCATGACCGTATAACGGGAACCGATATATGGTTCGAGCTGCATGGGTTCGAAATCATTCTGCCTGACAAAGTCAGCACCGATGACCATTTCGCCCTTGTGATTTTCAAGGACCGGGAATTTATCCCAAGTTGCAAAAGATGCGGTGGCGCAAAGTGCTGCAGCAAGAAACGCTTTTTTCAACATTTAAAATCTCCTTTTTTTTGAATTCATTCTGAATTTTTCCTCAAGGAATATACAAAACCCAAAAATTGCAGAAAAGCGATTCATAATTTTTTTTAATAAAGAAAAACCCGGTCCTTGCGGGCCGGGCAAATGATTTTTACCTAGACTTTGTCGGGCTTCGCCCAAGAAGCGTCATGCCTCTACAACTTTATATCAGAAAGACGCGTACTCTCTACTCTATCAAATTCGAGTTGAATTTCGGCAGAGGGTTCCTTGGTGCAAAGGCTCACGACGACGATTGTCACGAAGGAAAGGATAAAGCCCGGCACGAGTTCGTAAATCTGGAAGATTTCGGCGGAGAATCCGGAGAGGTAGAATTTCCAGATAAACGTTGTGAGGCCGCCCACGAGCATACCGCTAATTGCGCCTGCGAGAGTCGTGCGCTTCCAGAAGAGTGCGAGCAACATAATCGGGCCAAAGGTCGCGCCGAAGCCACCCCAGGCAAAGCTCACAAGACTCATCACCACATCGAGGAAGCTCTTGCCATGCTTCACGCCATCGGCACTCGGAGCGCCCTGCATCGCAACAATCACGGCGATAAGCGTAATGACAACGACAACGCCACGGCTCACCCACATCACTTCCTTGTTGCTTGCGTTCTTGCGGATCAAGTGCTTGTAAAGGTCGTTACTGAATGCAGATGCAGACACGAGAAGCTGCGAATCGGAGGTACTCATGATTGCAGCGAGAATGGCTGCCATAAGGATTGCGGCAATAGCCGGATGGCAAAGCGACTGGCAGAGAATCATGAAAATGCGTTCCGGGTCATCCACGGTGATGCCGTGAGCAGTCACGTAGTAACGGCCGAGGAGTGCAATCATAATAACGGCACCGAGGCAAATAATCACCCACGTCATTGCAATACGGCGGGAATCCTTGATTTCTTCGGCGTTCTTGATGGACATAAAGCGCACGAGGATGTGCGGCATGCCAAAGTAGCCAAGGCCCCACGAGAGGCTAGAAATCAGTGCGATAAGGCCAATGGACTTGCCTGTTGTCGCATTCGTGAAAAGGCTCATCAGGTAGGGATTCTGGGCGTTCACCGCATCCATCGTCGGAGCAAAACCGCCCGAACCGCTCATGATCATCATCGGAATCACAAGCACTGCGATAAGCATCATCGAGGCCTGGATAAAGTCTGTCCAGCACACGGCAAAGAAGCCACCCATAAACGTGTAACTCACCACCACGACCGCACCAAGGATAAGGCCCGTCGTGTAGTTCATTCCAAAGATAGTTCCGAACAACTTAGCGCAGGCGACAAAGCCCGAGACTGTGTAGAAGAGGAAGAATGCGAGAATGAAAATCGAGGCGATTACGCGGATGATGCCCTTATTGTCGCGGAAACGGTTCGAGAAGAAATCCGGGAGCGTAATCGAGTCGCCGCAGAAATGGCTGTACTTGCGGAGCCTGCGACCGACGATTTTCCAGTTAAAGTAAGTGCCGATGACAAGGCCAATGCCTATCCACGCTTCGGAAAAACCGCTTACGAACACGGCGCCCGGGAGGCCCATCAGCATCCAGCCGCTCATGTCGGAGGCCTGGGCGGACATGGCAACCACCCACTTGTTCATGCCGCGGTTGCCGAGGTAATAGGCGTTCAGGCTGTTCGCTTTGCGAGAGAAATATGCTCCGATGCCAAGCATCATCAAGAGATAAAGGATAAAGACGACTAACGTCATGAGAGCTCCTTATTGTTTTTTATAAAAAGTAAAAAAGAAACTTGATGGATCCCCTACGCTTCGCTCCGAGGATGACCGTTTCGGGAACGGCGACTTTACAATTCTTAACCGCTTTACAATTCGCGGAGCTGGCGGTTATAGACAATGCGCTTGCCTTTCACGCCATCGGTGGCGCAAATATGGTCTACAGGAGGCTTGAGCAAGTTCGCGACTAAATGCGCCGCCACAGTCTCGGCATGCACAGGGCGCATGTACGCCGGAATCCATTCCGGATGCGCGCCGAAAAGTTTCTGCATCAGTTCTTCGCCAAAGCGCTTGTCCTTATGCTTACCGAGCAATAGCGACGGACGCACCAGCGTAAGCGACTCAAAGCCCATCATCGTAAGGCCTTCTTCAAGTTGACCTTTCAAGCGGTTGTAAAAGAACGGAGAATGGGAATTTGCGCCCATGGCGCTGATGCACAAAAAATGCTTGACGCCCTGACGTTTCGCCAAGGCCGCAAGCGTAAGCGGCAATCGCAAGTCGATTTTTTCCTGCGCAGCCTTGCTTCCCGCCTGTTTAAGCGTCGTTCCTAAGCAACAAATTACGGCATCGCAGCCGCTAAAATTCGAACAAACGCTAGACTCCCATTGCTCTTCGGGCCGCGACTTCAACAAAGCGTCAAAATCGACCACATCAAAAATGAATTTCGAGGAGCCCTGCAAAACACCCATGGCCACCAAATCAGGTTTCGAGCGCACCAAGCAATAAACGCAATCAACCTCGTCCAACCGAGCTAGCAGCTGCAAAACATTTTTACCGACAAGCCCGGTCGAGCCAAGGAGAGCTACTTTCATTAGACGCCTTCATCAATTTCGTCTACCGGGCGCATCCAGCCAACCGTATCACCGCGGACCGGGAGTGCGGTCACAACACCGGCTTCATCAACAATGACGGCAATACCCGACAAATAATTGACCCAGTGATTGTCGTTTTCATAAACCTTCAGGTCAATAGTCCTCTTGGAAACAAGAATAATAAGTGGGGCTACCAACATATCGTGGCTCACGAGCACACTCACGCGTTTCCAGTTAGGCATGTTGGCCACAACGACTTCGTTTACAAACTGATTTCCGCGCTGGAAGAAATCATGAAAATATGCAGGAATTCTAGCAGCCACATAATTATTCGTGTAGGGAACACCATAAGCATACTGCGCAATGTATCTCGGATTGCCACCACGCTTAGCAACAAGTGCATCCAAAGTATCGCTCGGCACCGTCAAGAAATAGCTGCCGTAAATGCCTTCGTCCCAAGTGACAACTTCGACCCCCGTTTCACCGCGACCCAAAGCAATGTTTTCACAAGTTGCACGTGTACGCACAAAATCCGTTGATGCATAATAGAACTGCTCATCGCCGACTAGTTTCGTACCAAGCGTCTGGGCCATCTGCACACCAATCGGAGTAAGCGTAGATTGCTTACCCGTATTCTGCTTTTCACGCTTAGAATGGCGAAGGACAAAAGCAATCTTACTCGTCTTGGGTACAGCCTTATAGACATCGCCGGCATCGTAGAAGCCGTCTGCATCCGGAGTTAAAGCAAGAGCTCCCGGAGTTGTCTCGAAGGTATAGAATTCCTGACCAGGTTGAACAACACCGGCAGAACTCGACGACAAAGCCACATCAAACGAACTGGAACTTGCCGGATTTTCAGGAATCACCTGAACAGAAGAACTAGATACCGGGTTAAAAACATTTTCGCTAGAAGAGGATTGATTTTCAACCGGCTGGCTTATCGGTTCTGCAACACTCGATGACGAAGCAACACCCGCATTTGGTGCAGCAGGAAGCTCGCTAGAATCGCCACAACCGGCAAACACGCATAGCCCAACAAAAAGGGCGCTCACCACATACTTAGCGGAAACATTTTTCATATACAAACAGTCCTTATATACTATATAGAGAAAATTTAGATTATTCCCTAAAATATCCTCGTAAAAGTTTTTTAAACACGGCAAAACTCTTATGCCAAAATAGATACAATTCTCGCTTTACAACTTTTTCTGTTTTTTTTCTTTAAATTCCTTTAAAAAAAGGGGAAAATCCTATTTCAATTTGGAGTATTTCCAGTTGGAGTAACTTTTATCACACTAAAAGAAGCAAAAAATGCAATTTGAGCCGCATTTCTAGTAAAATTTTCTAAACTTTAACATGTAATTTTCAACACCAGGGTAGGTCCAACTTATGGCTAAAACAACCAAGAACGCAAGTGATATTACCGTGCTCGGCACCGATGCTGAAGCATTCCGCAAAGCATTCACCGACCACATCCACCACACGCTCGCCCGCAGCAAATACACGGTGACGGACCATGAAAAGTTCCTCGCCGTTGCATACGCCGTGCGTGACCGTCTTGTCGACCGCTGGATCAAGACGCAGAACACTTACTACGAAAAAGACGTCAAGCGCGTCTATTACTTATCTCTCGAATTCTTGATTGGCCGTACGCTCGGCAACTCCGTGTTGAACCTCGACGTCGAAGGCGCTGTTACGGAAGCTCTCGATGAAATCGGCATGACGCTCGAAGAACTCCGCGAACAGGAAGTCGATGCGGGTCTCGGTAACGGTGGTCTCGGCCGCCTTGCAGCCTGCTTCCTCGACTCCATGGCAACGCTCGAACTCCCGGCAACAGGTATGGGCATCCGTTACGAATACGGTATGTTCAGCCAAAAGATCGTGAACGGCGAACAGGAAGAACAGCCGGACAACTGGCTGCGCCTCCCGAACCCGTGGGAAATCGCTCGCCCGGCTAACGCCATCAAGGTCCCGTTCTACGGCTACGTGGTAAGCTGGATGGATGAAAACGGTCGCCTCCGCAACCGTTGGGAAACGAAGGACTATGTTATGGCTCTTCCGTACGACACGCCAATCCCGGGTTACAAGAACAACACGGTGAACAACCTCCGCCTCTGGAGCGCCAAGTCCGCCGACGACTTCGGTCTTAGCTATTTCAACAACGGTGACTACATCGCCGCCGTGCAAGACATGGAACTTTCCGAAACGATTTCGAAGGTTCTCTACCCGAACGATGCTTCGATGAACGGTAAGGAACTCCGCCTCAAACAGCAGTACTTCCTTTGCTCTGCATCTTTGCAGGACATCATCAAGCGCTTCAAGAAGCTCCACAAGAACGACTGGAAGATTTTCCCGGAAAAGGTCGCCATCCAGTTGAACGATACGCACCCGGCAATTTCTATCGCCGAAATGATGCGCATTCTCCTCGACATCGAAAATCTCGAATGGGACGAAGCTTGGGACATCGTGACGCACACGTTCGCTTATACGAACCACACGCTCATGCCGGAAGCTCTCGAAAAGTGGCCAGTTAGCTTGTTCGAAAAACTCTTGCCGCGCCACCTCCAGATTATTTACGAAATCAACGCACGTTTCCTCCGCATGGTTTCCATGAAGTGGCCTGGCGACAACGCTCGTCTCGCTCGCATGAGCCTTATCGAAGAAGGCGGCTGCAAGATGGTCCGCATGGCTTACCTCTCCATCGTGGGTTCGTTTGCCGTGAACGGTGTGGCAGCGCTCCACTCCGATCTCCTCAAAACCACGCTCTTCAAGGACTTCTACGAACTGTGGCCTGAAAAGTTCAATAACAAGACGAACGGTGTTACGCCGCGTCGTTGGGTCCGCAAGGCTAACCCGGCCATGTCCGAGCTCATCTCTTCTAAGATTGGTGAATCTTGGGTCAAGGATTTGGACGATTTGAAGAAGCTCGAAAAGTTCGCCAAGGACGCCGATTTCCAGAAGAAATTCATGGAAGTCAAGAAGCAGAACAAGGAACGCCTCGCCAAGTACCTCAAGGCTACGCAGAATGTCGATGTCGATACCAACACGTTCTTCGACGTGCAGGTCAAGCGTATTCACGAATACAAGCGCCAGCTCTTGAACATCCTCCATGCCATCCACCTTTACATCCAGGTGAAGGACGGCAAGGAAATCATGCCGCGCACCATCATGATCGGTGGTAAGTCCGCTCCGGGTTACTGGATGGCTAAGCA
>CACYRP010000045.1 GCA_902776765.1 Fibrobacter succinogenes | reverse complement strand
GACCCGTTCGAGGGTGAGACCAATTATAGAATTTTCGGGAATAAAAACAAGGGGTCATGGGCAAAAAAATTCACTTTTTTTCACTTTTTTTGATAAAAACGGGTTCTATCCAGCTTCTACATCATGATATTCACATTCTATTCACCTATTTTTTAGGACCATAAAATTTCAACAAGGCAGATTTAGCCTTTCGACCCCTATTTTTTATAAAAAAATTTTCGGTGAACGTTCAAAAAACGACCTTTTTCACCTAATCCAGTCGTTTTAAGACAAACTCCATAGGATTTGAGCACGTATCCAAGTCTATTTCAGTGGATTTGACCTGCCAACGGAACCAAGTCAACTGCCTTTTTGCATAATTTCGCGTTTTTCGCTTGACTTCTTCGAGAATCATCTTTACTTGAATGCCGTCGTTTGCACACAAAAGTTCTTTATAGCCAAGACTTTGCCAAGCCGGAGCATCGAGCGGCACCGTTTTAGCAAGTTCATGAATTTCATCGAGCCAACCATCAGCTATCATCTGGTCCACACGAGCATCAATCCTTGCATAAAGGTTTTCGCGAGCGCGGTTCAGCCAGAACACCGGCAGTTCCCCTATCCCACCTTCACGTTCCTTTTGCCATTCCGAAAGTTTGCGACCGGTCAGCTGATAGACTTCCAAAATGCGAATAATGCGTTGGACATTGTTCGGCTCAACCTTTTCCATCGCTTCGGGGTCCGCCAGCTTCGCTTTTTCGTATAAAGTTTTACTTCCAAACTTAGCGGCATCTTCCTCAAAAGACTTACGCACGGATTCATCGATTTTGGGAATTTGCGGAAGCCCAAGTATTAAAGACTGGAGATAGAGGCCTGTACCGCCAACCAAGATATAATTCCGGTTTGGATTTTCAGACAAAAGATTTTTCACATTTGCACAGAAGTCGCCAGCGGAATAAACCTTACGCGGATCGAGGAAATCAATTTGGTGATGCTTTACCCGAGCCATATCTTCAAGAGACGGCTGCGCGGTTCCAATGGCAAAGCCCTTGTATATCTGACGGGAATCTACGCCGATGATTTCGGCGCTAAAGCGTTCCGCCAGTTCCAGTGAAAGGCGAGACTTGCCAACACCAGTAGCTCCAACAAGTGCAAAGAGAATAGGCATGCGCTCAATGTAGTTATATTTATAGGCGTAATGATTAAGCTTAAACACATTGTCGCTCTTTTTTTAGCATCGGGGATTTTTGCCGGTTTAGCATTTTTTTTGAACAACCAAGACAAGGCATATTTCTTTCTCGAAAAAATCGAAGAAACCACAGGCATAAGCCCACCCGATGCCGTAACAATCGTGAACGACACAATCCCTTTCGAAAAAGGATTGCAAGACGAACTGAAAATTATTTCATCTAATTATTCCAAACGTTCCAAGCGTACCATCTGGACTCTAGCACGCGGAAAGACGATTGTTGTTTACTTGATGCAGGCACAAAGGTTTATTCAAAAACACGGTGGGACAATTCTCATGATGGAAGAATTGAACGACAATCCAAATTCCTACCAATCAGCAAAGGTGGAGATTTTAAGCCCCACTGGAGATTCACTCCATCTGACACTTCAAGTTTCGGACAATATTTTCATGAAGAATGCATCATTGATGTCAATAGCGTTCCAAACAACAAGCCTTTCGCCTGAGATTATTGAAAAACTAAACCATCTGGATTTTCCATTCGACTTGCTTGTTCCACCATTCGGCCTGAATGACGATTTTTACAAAGACCTAAACAAAATAAGCAATAAAGAGATTGTTCTATGGCTTGCCATGGAATCAACTAAATTAAACAAAGTCCACAACAAACTTCGTCCGCTTCGCATCCACCATACCGAAGAGCAAATAGAAGAAACAATTAACGACGCAAAGGAAATCCTCCCGAATGCAGCTGGAATTGCCACGCGTTATGGCGAACAGGCGGTCAAGCACAAACAGCTTTTGCAGGCCATTCTAAAACCTGCCGAAAAAAAGGATATGTGGTTTTTGGATTTGTCCATGGAAGAACGTACCGTTGTACCGCAATCATGCAAGGACTTTGATATTATCTGTAAAATAGCATTCCCTTATAATCCAGATAACAGTTCCGTCGAGGATTATGTTCACCAAAAGCTCAGGGAAGCGCCCAAAAGCGGAACATCTATCATGATACTCCCGCTGACAGAACAAAATTTGTCTAAAATTGAGGACATCGCCAAAAAGGCAGCCAAGCAAGGCACGTCCCTCGTTGACTTATCTACTTTATTCAATTCTAAATAGGAGAGCCTATGTCTATCAAACTCGGTGTAAACGTGGACCATATTGCAACAATCCGTGAAGCCCGTAAAGGCAAGGAACCAGACCCAGTCGCTGCAGCCATGATTGCGGAACTCGCCGGATGCCATGGAATCACCGCTCATCTCCGTGAAGACAAACGACACATCCAGGACCGCGACATCAGGCTCCTTCGCGGAACGGTGACCACAAAATTGAATCTCGAAATGGCTCCGGCTCAAGCAATGGTGCAGTTCGCCATCAACCGCCAGCCCGATATGGTAACACTAGTCCCGGAAGTCCACACCGAACTATCGACAGAAGACGGTCTGAACGTATCAGCAAAGATCGACGAACTTGCAAAGTATATCATGACGCTCCGTAACAACGATATTCTCGTGAGCGTATTCATTGACGCCGAGACAGAACAGGTCAAAGCAGCAAAAAAGGTCGGCGCAAACTTTGTGGAATTCAACACCGGCAAGTACGCTACGGCATTCGAACTCGGTAGCCGCGAAGAAGTCGACCGTGAAATTTCGGCATTGCAAGACATGACCGTTCTCGCCCACAAATACGGTTTGAACGTTCTTGCCGGACGCGGGCTCAACTACAGAAACGTACAACCAGTTGCAAAAATTGACGGGATTGACGAAATCATTATCGGGCACAGCATCGTGAGCCGCGCAACACTCGTTGGCATGGAACGCGCCGTGAAGGAAATGCTCGAAGCGATTAGGCATTAGCGGCTTTTGCGCTCTGGGCACGCTCGTAAACTCGCTCTGAGGTCGCTTCGCTTTGGGGCCGCCTTGCTCTGCAAGGCTTTGGGCATTTCTAATTCAATAACCTCATACCTCAAAGGGAGCCGTAGGCGACCGAGCCCATAGCCCATACCGCTCTAATAATCCCTATATTCCACGTTCTCAAGCACGAGCCCCTGCGGGGGCGCCCATGTGCGTTCGCCCTTGAACTGCTTCGCGAAAATTTGATTGACCGTCCCCTCGGGATAGCGGCCTCGCCCCACATCAAAAAGCGTCCCGACCATCGCACGAACTTGGCGGTGCAAAAAGCGGTTCCCTTTGATATGGAACATGCAACTCCAGTCGTTCAATCGCTCCAAGCGGAATTCGCTTAACGTACAAAGCGTTGACTTTCCATCGTTTCGCGGAATACAGAAATCAATAAAATCATGTTCGCCAAGGAAAGAAGCCGCTTCGCGGCCCATCGCATCGATATCGAGATTGAGCGAGCCGCATTCCCAACCAAAGTCACGCATCAGCGCCACCGGACGCGTAAAAATCGTGTACTGGTAATAGCGCAACACAGCATCGTATCGTGCATTGAAGTCAGCAGCGCAAGGTTCCAAATCGCGAATACGGATAAGGCGTTTTGTGAGACCGTTGACAGAACGGACAACCTTCACAGGATCCAACTCGCCATCAAAATCAAAATGAACACACTGCCCACGAGCATGCACGCCGGTATCCGTTCGGCCCGACCCCGTTACGCGGATTGGCGTACGCAAGGCAATCGACAACGCCTCTTCGAGCGTGGACTGCACGGTTACAAATCGGAGTTTGCCTCCGCAATTTTGTTCTTGCCAGCCGTAAAAAGCGCTGCCTAAATATTCACAACGAAAGCGGTAACGCATCAGTTACCTGCTTCTACAGCTTCCTTAATAACAGCTTCGACCTTCGCCTGAGGAATCTTAAGCTTCGAAGCAATTGCCGAAGCCGGGAAGCCCCTGCGGGACATCTGCAAGACTTTGCTATTCACCGACGATTCACGATCGAATCGGTTCATTTCAAGCGGATGGGCTACAGCCGTAGCTACAACTTCGGGTCTTGGTGGGGTTTGTTCCTTGGCGCGAACCTTTGTACGGTCGTGGTGCAGCACATCAGAAAGCGACTGCATTGCCGAAGTAATACGTTCTCTTGCTGTCGGGCGAAGCACCGTCTTTCCATTAAACGGAGATGTCAAAATTCGATTTTCAGGAACGCCGTGTTCATCTTCAAACGCAGCCTTCGAAGCGTCTCCAGACTTCGTTTGAAGTTCCATCGTTTCACGACGTCTAGCCGCAAATTCTTCAGCTTCGTCAATAATGGACTTTTTGGGAGCATGGACACGCGTTGTCGAAATCGTTTCGCTATCATCGATAATAGGCATTTCACTTGATTCTCTTGCCTTAGCGAGCGCTTCCATCATTCGAGTTTCAACCACTTTTTTGCGGTGGATAAGCACAAGCACAAGAATCACAGCGCAAAGGAGTACGGAAAGCGTACCACCGATAATCCACAGCCATACGCCACCAGAAAAGCCGCCTACATTTTCTTCGGGAGTTTCTGTTTCACTTGCCGTATTTGAACGCATTGCCGAAAGATCTTCCCAAGCATTGGAAAGTTCATCGCGAATTTTTACCTGAGTATCGACATTACCCTGAGCATTCCACAAGGCAATTTCCAACGAATCAATCTTGGCGCGCGTCTGCATGTACCGATTAACATCGAACGACGAAGACGAACCTGAAAAATCTGCTTTGAGATAAACAATTAAGGCACAAGCCAAAACAAAAAGAATAACTGGAGCTGCGTATTTCTTCATACCAGGAAATCTAGAAATTATTCCCGTAACATTTTCATTTTGAAAGTTCGACACGGAACAAAACCTCTTTTTTACATACTTGGCATTAATTGTAGAAAATTCACAACGACTCATTGAGAGTTTCACAACACTTTTCAACACGAAAAGCCTCAAAAAACGAAAATCGACCTCAACATTAAATACCTTTATGTTCAAGAACTCTTTGTTCTCCTCCTAACCCCAAAAGAAACACCTTAGCCCCAACAGCTAAGGTGTTTTTTCCTTTTTATCGCAGTTTCAGCGAATCCATTCCAATTTATACTGTTAATAAATGCACTTTTTAGCTTCCATCCGCTCAAAAAAGACTTTTTTTTAAAAAGTTTTTATAGTTTCAAGCTATGCAGCCGCAAGCACTTAGATTGTCCCGAATTACGATTTCAAATCTCCGCTCCATACAGCGCGAGACGTTTCCGCTTAGTGATTTTACCGCTTTAATTGGTTACAACAACGCCGGAAAAACGAATATTTTAATGGGTATTCGTTGGTTATTGGCTCATTTTTCGCTAGATATCTCGTATTTTGACGACCCGAACCATCCCGTCGAAGCCGAAGGGATTTTTGAGGGTATTACAGAACAAATTTTGAACCGACTTGGCGACGAAAAAGCGGCTGAACTCATGCCGTACCTGTCGGGCACCACACTCCGCGTCAAGAAAGTCCAGCGCATTCCGGGTGAACTCCCAGGCAACATTGAATTTTGGGCATTCAGCCCTACTAACGGCAAACGGAAAGGCAAAGATTGGGTCCGCGTCAACGACCGCTTTATAACAGCGTTCAACCGCATATTCCCGGAATCCATCGCTATTTGGGATTTTGAAGGGAACAACGCCTACACAAAGTTGATGCACGAAATTTTCAAGCCGCTCGAACGCAAATTCGGTGGCGAATTAAGTCAAGTTATCGAACAATTTACGGAATTGCTCGCCCCCGGAAGCGACAAGCGAGCTGACGAAATCCAAGCTTTCGACAAAGAAGTCAACGCAGCTCTGCGCCCGCTATTTCCAAGCGTTAAAGTGGAACTCGACATTCCCGTGCCAACTCTTGAAACATTCCTCAAGAGCGCAACGATTAAGGTCGTCGACGAAGATGACGGTTTCGAGCGAGACATTTCGCGCATGGGCGCTGGTTCGCAACGAGCCATCCAAATGGCACTGGTCCGTTACCTCGCCGAAATAAAGAAGCACCACAACAATCATTATCTAAGCCGCAAACTTTTACTAATCGACTCGCCAGAACTGTTCTTGCACCCGCAAGCGGTTGAACTCGTGCGCGTGGCGCTGAAGAATCTATCGAACGAAGGCTACCAAGTTATTTTCGCAACGCACTCCGCACAGATGGTCACCAGTGAAGACGTGAGCACGTCCCTCTTGATTCGCAAGAACAGGGAACGCGGCACGTTCATGCGCAAGCGAATGGAAGATGCCGTTCGCCAAGTCGTGAAAGATGCACCGAGCCAGCTGCAAATGCTGTTTAGTTTGTCTAACAGCAATGAACTTTTGTTTGCCGACTACGTGCTGCTCACCGAAGGTAAAACAGAATGGCGTGTGCTACCCGCCCTTTTCGAGCGCATTACCGGGCAATCATTTGCGCTTATTAAATGTGCGCTCGTGCGTCAGGGCGGTGTAAGCAATACCCGAAAGAGCATGCAGGTTTTAAGCGCGATGGACATTCCCGTACGAGCCATCGTCGATTTGGACTATGCGTTTACAACAGCGACTCGCGATGGATTCTTGAGCGCCAACGACCCGGATATTACCGAGTGCCGTAACTTGTTCCGCGAGCTCGCCTGCCACAACCATTTGCGCTTGGTGAACGGCCTCCCCGTCAACAAGCACAGCAACATAAGCGCATCAACAGCGTACGCCATGATGGCATCCATGCCCGAAGCCGAACGCCCCATCAGGAATATCCACGAGAAGCTTTGCGACCAAGGCATTTGGGTTTGGACGCGAGGTGCCATTGAAGAACACCTGGGGCTCAATGGTAAAAACGAGATGGTCTGGCGCAATTTCATCGAACGCAGCAAGTCCAGAAACTTTGTCCAGACGCTCCCCGACTACGATGGGATTACAGCACTCTGCCAATGGATCATCAACGGCAGCCGCGGCCAGTTTTAAAGACGTCATCCTGAACGAAGTGAAGACTACTCAGAAAGCGAGAGTTGCGCCCATGCTTGCATGGGCATAACCGA
The DNA here is from genome assembly GCA_902776765.1 of Fibrobacter succinogenes. Classification (GTDB taxonomy): domain Bacteria; phylum Fibrobacterota; class Fibrobacteria; order Fibrobacterales; family Fibrobacteraceae; genus Fibrobacter; species Fibrobacter succinogenes_N. The sequence goes on along the minus strand of CACYRP010000045.1, from coordinate 32,135 downwards.
GCCAAAGAGTTGGGGCTTCGCCCCATCCAGTAAAGTCTTGAGTTTACATTTTCACAGCGAAGCAAAAAAGGAGTGCGCATTTCTGCGACACTCCTTTTTTTTTGATACGAAACGGAGGTTCCCGCTCGGAGGCGGGAATGACATGTTGTTAATCTTTGAACTCGCAATCAATATCTGCAACAGCATACAGATTATCGATAATCTTATTAAATATACCCACCGGGCGCATCCACTTTTTCAAGAGATCAGCCTTCGGGATGTAGTAGCCACCGATATCGGCAGGCTTGCCCTGTTCTGCAGCGAGGGCAGCGACGATTTCGCTTTCCTTCGCGGAGAGAGCGGCTGCGATCGGAGCGAACTTGGCGGCGAGTTCTGCATCGTCCTTCTGGGCGGCGAGAGCCTCGGCCCAGTAAAGTGCGAGGTAGAAGTGGGAACCACGGTTGTCGAGTTCGCCAATCTTACGAGCCGGCGTGCGGTTGAATTCGAGAATCTTGCCGTTAGCGGCATCCAGCGTATCGGCCAAGACCTTAGCCTTCTTGTTGCCTTCCTTCAATGCAACCTGTTCGAAAGCAGGCACCAGTGCAAAGTATTCACCAAGGGAATCCCAGCGGAGATAGTTTTCGGCGAGGAATTGCTGGACCTGCTTCGGAGCGGATCCACCTGCACCTGTTTCGTAGAGACCACCACCAGCCATAAGCGGCACGATGGAGAGCATCTTTGCAGAAGTTCCGACTTCGAGAATCGGGAAGAGGTCCGTGAGGTAGTCACGCATCACGTTACCCGTCACACCGATAGTATCGAGGCCAGCCTTGGCACGCTTCATCGTTTCGACAATCGCCTTGCGCGGGCTCATAATCTTGATGTCGAGACCCTTGAGGTCATGTTCCGGCAAGTAGGCTTCCACCTTCTTCTGGATTTCGCGGTCGTGAGCGCGTTCAGGATCCAGCCAGAAAATCGCAGGCGTGTTGCTGAGGCGGGCACGCGTGACAGCAAGCTTCACCCAGTCGCGCACCGGAGCGTCCTTGGCTTGGCACATGCGGAAAATATCACCAGTTTCCACATTCTGTTGCAAGAGCACTTCACCCTTGCCATTTACAGCGCGGATAACGCCCTTTCCCTTGGCGACAAACGTCTTGTCGTGGCTGCCGTATTCTTCGGCACCCTGAGCCATAAGGCCCACGTTCGGCACGGTACCCATCGTCTTCGGGTCGAAGGCGCCGTTCTGCTTGCAGAATTCAATCGTTTCGTCGTAAATGCCGGCATAGCAGCGGTCCGGAATGCAGGCGACAACTTCTTGCAGCTTGCCTTCCTTGTTCCACATGCAACCGGAATTGCGGATCATTGCAGGCATCGAAGCGTCGATAATCACGTCGCTGGGCACATGCAAATTCGTAACGCCCTTGGCAGAATCCACCATGGCGAGGTCCGGGCCAGCAGCCAAAGCGGCATCAATAGCGGCGCGAACTTCGGCTTCCTTCGCATTGCCTTCCAAGCGCTTGTAGAGGTCACCGAGACCATTGTTGGCGTCAATACCAAGTTCCTTGAAGAGGTCGGCATACTTCGTGAACACGTCCTTGAAGAACACACGGACAAATGCACCGAACAGCACCGGGTCGGAGACCTTCATCATCGTGGCCTTCAGGTGCACGGAGAAGAGGAGGCCCTTGGCTTTAGCTTCGGCCATGGCATCGGCAATGAACTTTTCGAGAGCGGCCATGCGCATGACAGTTGCGTCGATAATTTCGCCCTTGAGGAGCGGCTTTGCGGCACGGAGTTCCGTCACATTACCAGCTTCATCGACAAATTCAATCTTGAACGTATCGGCATCAGCCATCGTGATGGACTTTTCGTTGCCGTAGAAGTCATCGGCCTGCATGCTAGCGACATGGGTCTTTACGGAGGTATTCCAGTTGCCATTGCTATGCGGATTGTTGCGGGCATAGTTCTTCACGGCGTTAGGAGCGCGACGGTCGGAGTTACCTTGACGGAGCACCGGGTTCACGGCGGAACCCTTCACCTTGTCATAGCGAGCACGGATTGCTTTTTCTTCGTCCGTTGCAGGAGCGTCCGGGTAGTCCGGGAGAGCATAGCCGTTCTTCTGGAGTTCGGCAATAGCGGCCTTGAGCTGCGGCACCGAGGCAGAAATGTTCGGAAGCTTGATGATATTTGCATCCGGTTCAAGCGTGAGCTTACCGAGGAATGCGAGGTCATCCGTCACCGGCTTGCCAGCAAACGTCGTACCAGCCGGGAGCGTGTCCGCGAAAGCAGCGAGAATGCGGCCCGGCAAGGAGATGTTTTTAGTTTCGACATCGATATCGGCAGTCTTTGCAAATGCAGATACGATAGGAAGCAAAGACTGAGTCGCCAAGAACGGCGACTCGTCCGTAAGGGTGTAATAGATTTTAGTATTCATACGCCCCTAAGATAGAAAAAATAAGGCCATCCCCACTTTTGCGGGGACGGCCCTCCTCCTGATAGCGTTTATTTTTGAAGTGATAATGAAAGGTGGTTATTCTTTACCAAACAGTTTTACATATTCGTCATAATTGTACATCGTAGAGATAATCCACTCACCGTACGGCTCTATTTTTGTAAGAGTTTCCGGCTTGTCGCAATTCCACTTGTCGCTCGCATAAGTTGTTTTTATAATGGGTCGATCCAAAATATCCCAATCCGGTGAATCCGCCAACAATATCATAGAATAATGAACCGTCGTATCTTCAGGGCAGCTATTTCCGCTTTTCACGATATCCGTCACATAAATTCCATCAGACCAAATCTGATTCAGAAGATGTCCCTTGGCGCCAACGTCTTTCAGAACAACGAGATAGTAAACGGAATTTCTCGAAGAACGATATGTCCTAAATTCATCCAAACGGCCCGGATATTCAGCCAACTTGGGGAAGAATGTTGTTAGCAATGAATCTGGCAGTACATAAACGCCTTCTTTGCGATACGCATCTGCAACAGGAGAATCCGGTAGCGTATTATAACCTATCCCCAAATAACCACTAAGTTCAGGATATTCTTTATATGTCAGATATGTACCAGAACCATTTAAAGCAGTCCTGATTGTACTATCAATTATCGAGAACTGCCACTTGTAAGCATTCGTTGAACGCTTTAACGTATTAGCCCAATCTCTTTCCGCAAAAGCGACTCTATTCAAACTATCCAAATAGGTTTGATTTGTATAAGGATTGACCCAAACATAATTTTCATCATCATATGGAGCGTAATTTACGGAATCTTCATTGCAATGGTTTTTATATTGTGCGGTATAAGTGTTCAAGACATCATACCATGCTTGTTCCTCTGGAATGAAAGAGGCACAAACCAATTCCAAGTCTTCTTGGCTGCACCCATCTCCAAAATCCCAAAAGAGACCATTCGCATCGCGGCAAGACTGCTTGAACCGATTCAATGTCTCGCCACAAGAAACACCATATCCCCAAAAACTATTTCGCATCTTCCTTGATCCCATAGTACTGATGACGACAGGGACTCCATCAACATCGACTATTTTAGTGGCTTCGATGGTTTCGTTACGATGTGTATAGAAATAGTCCACATCAGCTTCCCCTGCTGAACATTTCTTACTCGGATCGTACTTGTGATAACAATCGTGATCATATTCATCATACGATGTTGAAAGCAACACGCCATTTCGCTCTATTCCCGATTCCTTCGTGAAGGTCACGACATCACAAACCTTGCGCCCATCCTTGGATGGATAACTGTAAACCCGTCCATTCTTTATACTCAACGGGAGCGTATTGATATAATCAAAATAAATTCTATTGACATCAGAACCAAAAGATGCGTTTAAAGAATCAAACATCGCATTTAACGAATCCGCCATCGATGGATCCGCCAAAGAGATGAGCGACCTTGCCAAAATAGCTTTCTGCTCTTCTGTCAGTGCTACAGTGCTCGGTTCGGTGGTTGCACCCGAAATAGCATCATCCGAACATGACATCAAGAGAGCGGCAACTCCCGTCATGATTATTTTATCCAGTTTTTTCATTTCACTCCTCCATCCCTTTCGTTAATGGGAACAACTGTAAATTCAATCGATAAACTTTATCATAATCTTTTTCTTTGGCAGCAATGGCAACCACCTGTTGCCTGAGCATTTCAAGCTTTTGCACCACCCATTTGTAGGTAGCTTCGGACATGCCAAGCGTCACACCGGCAATATGGCGTTTTTCGGGCGGAATTTCATCAATGGCATCCGTCGCAAACTTCGACATTTGGCGGTTCATGGAGCGCAACGCTAAAGGAATCGCCTCGGAAGAACCCGTCACAATTTTTTCGGTCTGCTCATAAGTATCTTCGCCGACTTTTTTCAGGAAATCCGCATGGCACATAAAATCCAGCGAATGGCGCACTTCGGCCGCACTCACAACCGGATAGCACTGGTGCGCAAGTTCTAACGGTTTTGCGCCCGGCATCATCGGGGCCAGTTCGCGAATCACGGGATTCACCCACGATTCAAAGTACTTGAACGCCTCGGCATCAACGACCCGCAAATGATTCTCTTTTGCGATTTTTTGCATTTCGTTAAACGCCTGCATTTTCTTTTCGTCACTTCGAGCATCTCCAAAACACACCATTGCGCGAAAATAATCGCGATCCACTCCATCGAGTTCCATAGCACGAGCAACCTGCTCTATACCATTTTTGCTCAAGCGGCTTTTTCCATTGCAAACAAGCTGGATATAATTGGACGAGGTAAACCCAGCTAAATGCGAAAATTCGCGCCATGAGAACACAGAAGTCCGCTTGCGTTCTTCGTAATAATCGCACATAAACTCACGGTAATTTTGATAATCTGTAATCGGCTTCATGCCTATAAAGTAAATTTATTTCAAAGCAACCGCAATAGGTTTTACTACACGAAATCAAGATTTTTTGTAAAATTTTGAAGTTTTTTATTTTTTATCAAAAAATTTATTTCTATATAACACACACTGTATTATAAAAATGCAAGAAGAAGCGTCGGCCAAAGGCAATTCATCGCGGTAGTGTACAAAAGGAGTGTCGCAAACGACAGTTTGCAGGCATTCAGGACTGAGCGATGTCGCTGAGCCTATACGAAACCTACATTCGTTGTCAAAAATTCAATGTTTAAAAAGCATTTCTTAACAAATATTGACCCGTCAGAATATAAATTATAGATGTGGTGTGGATAAAAACTCTTCTAAAGGGTATTTATGAAGAATTTCGGGTTTGGAATTGTCAATTACAGGCTTTTTTGTGCGACATTGTCAGTCGCCTGTTATTCATTTGCGGCAAGTTACACACCACCGGCAACTGCAGTTTCTAAAATCAACAGTTATCGCGGCTATTCGGAGCTGACAAACGCCGCAAGCGGCATGGATATCGACCAGTACACCTACAACATGACCACTTGGCAAATCGCAAACGGCGGTTTTTACAAAGCCATGGCCGACAAGTATAAAAGCGCGTATGGCGGCGGTCAAAAATCCGAATGGCGTGCACAGGGCGGGGCCGACCTCGGCACTATCGACAACAACGCCACTATCCAGGAAATGCGCCTCCTCGCCGTGCGCTACAAGGAAACGACGAATTCGAGTTACAAGGCCGCATTTAAAACCAGTTTCAACAAAGCACTCAATTTCCTTTTGACCATGCAACGTTCCAAAGGCGGACTTCCGCAAGTCTGGCCCAAGCGCGGGAATTACAGTGACCAGATTACGCTAAACGACAACGCCATGATCCGAGCGATGGTCACCATGATGGACATTGCAAATTCATCATCGCCTTTTGACTCAGACATCATCGACGATGCCACACGAAGCAAGATGAAGTCCGCACTGAACAAAGCCATCGACTATTTGCTCAAGGCGCAAATAGTAAACGACGGAAAACTCACGGTGTGGTGCGCCCAGCACGACACCAACAGCCTCGCCCCCGTAGGCGCACGCGCCTACGAACTGCCAAGCAAATCCGGCAACGAATCCATGGGCGTTGTGTGGTTCTTGATGAATTGGCCAGACCAAAACGAAGCAATCCAGAAGGCGGTCAAAGGCGCAATCGCTTGGTACAAGAAGAACAAACTAAAAGACAAAGCTTTTAGCAAAACCGCAGGTGTCGTGGACAAGGCGGGTTCATCGCTGTGGTTCCGCTTTTACGAAGTCAACAACGACAACTACTTCTTTTGCGACCGCGATGGTGCTAGCACCAAGACGCAGGACTTCATGAAAATCAGCGAAGAACGTCGCAAAGGCTACCAGTGGGCAGGCGACTACGGCTCTGCCATTTTAAGCACCGAAAATGCATACCTCGAAGCACTCGCCAAGATGGACGACAATTACGTTCCTCCCCCGCCACCACCGGCCATGTGCGGAAACGACACTTGCAAAACATTCATTGACGGCGTTGACTTTATCGACATTCAAGGTGTCAAGGAAACGACTAACACCGGTTTTGTAGGCGAAGGATACGCCAACGTTGATAACTCAACCGGAAGCTACGTGACTTACGGCATGACGGCAATGAAAGAAGGCAAATACACTTTGTTCATCAGTTTCGCCAATGGTGACGGCTCCACACGCGAATACAGCATCACTGCAGGCGACATGACTTTGCTTGCAGACGGGAGCATGGAACCGACCGGCAGCTGGACGGAATGGAAATTGCAAGCCATCGAGGTCGAATTGCCCGCAGGTTACAGCGAGCTCAAGTTTACAAGCATTTCGAAAAAAGGCATGGCCAACATCGATTACATCGGCTGGACGGACGAAAATTTAAAAGTCGGCAAAGTTGAAATCGGTCCAACGACAATCGGAGCTCGCCGAGTTGAGCAACCGCAAGCAACTTCTGCGAACCGCTATTTTGTGGACTTCGGCAAAACCGGCAACAGCGCAGGAGTATATTTCAAACGGGCCAACGGGAAAACGTTCAGAGTCAATGGAATGGCAAAGTAAAGGGAAGTTTTATGTTGAATAATTGGATTTATAAATTTGCAGTTTGTATGCCGCTTGCGATGGCGGTGAGCGCGTCCGCCGTAACCAAGCATGGTTTTGACTTTGTGCTAGGCGTCGATGGAGACTTTAAGGCGGCAATCGCCAAGGCATCTTCATCAGGTGCAACGGAATCCAAGCGGTTCATACTCTTTGTGCCCAACGGCGAATACAACATCACCAAGGTCACCGGCGATGAACACGGCAAAACGACTTTCAGCGGCTCAAACATTTCCATTATCGGACAGTCCGCTGACAAGACCATTATCTGGAACACGACCGATACCGAAGGCATCAGCACAACTGCAACACTGTACTTCCCCAGCAACAAAAACATGTACATGCAAGATATAACCCTGCAAAACAGAGGCACCTATAACTCTGGCAACGCTGCACGCCAAGTCGCTTTACAGCAAAATGCGGGAGACAAGTTTATCTACAAGAACGTACGTCTATTGAGCGGCCAAGACACTTACTACACCAAGAAAGGCCGCACGTATTGGGAAGGCGGCGAAATTGACGGCACTGTAGATTTTATCTGTGGTGGCGGTGACGTATTCTTCGAAGGCACAAAACTCGTGATGACACGCAACGGCGGCTACATTACCGCTTCGCAAAACCCCGACACCTGGGGCTACGTATTCAACAACGCCATCATCGAAGTCAGCAATTCCGGTTTCAACAAGACATTCTATCTCGGACGTTCCTGGGGCCGCGCAAAAGTCGTCTGGTTGAACACCATCATGCGCGCAGAGCCCAAAGCCGAAGGCTGGGGTCCCGACATGAATTCCGCCCCGCAGATTTTTGGCGAATACAACAGCAAAAACGGGAATGGTGGCGCCATCAACACGAGCCAACGCAAAACGTATTTTGATGGCGGCAAGGACAAATCCACAGCAACATCGCTCAAGACAGTCTGGAATGCAAGCGACGCAGCTAAATACACGCTCAAAAACGTCCTTGGCGGTAGCGATAACTGGGAACCGAACAAACTCACAGCGCAAGTCTCTGCGCCAAAGATTTCTCAAGAAGGCGCCAACATCATTTGGAACGACGACGATAACGCCATTTGCTGGGCGGTCTTTGTAAACGGCAAATACCATAGCAACACCACCTCAAATTCCATTGACATCGGAGGCATCGCCACAGGTTCCAAAGTCACCGTCCGCGCCGCAAATTCCATGGGCGGCCTCGGCGCAAGTTCCAACGAAATTACCGTTCTCGAAGCGAATGTTACATATTACAAAGCAACGCTCACACAATCCATCGGCGGAACCGTTACCTTGTCACCAAATCGCGAAAAAATTGCCGAAGGCACCGCTATCACCATTACCGCAACCCCCGCCACAGGCTGGAAATTCGCAGGCTGGACCGGCAAAAGCGCAAGCGACGCCGGAAGCGAAAGCACATGGAAAACAACGATGACCAAGGACATTGAACTCGGTGCAATCTTTGAAGCCAAAGGCACAACAACGTTCCAGGCCGAAGACGGCATTATCGACAACGCCATCAACGAAAGCACAAACGCAGGCTTCGCAGGCACAGGATACATCAACTTCGGCACCGGGAAATCAACCGTTCAAGTTCCGGTCTATGCAGAATACCCCGGCGAATACACCATGGAATTGACTTATGCCAACGGCAGCGGCAAAACTCGTAGCCTAGCGATTGTCGCCCCCGGCCAATGCACCGCAGGAATCGACGATTGCAAAAGCGCCAACATCATTTCGTTCGACGCCACTGAAAAATGGACAACATACACAACCTTAGAAACCACCATAACACTCCCCAAGGGCGCAAGCTACATCACGTTCTCCATCGTTGACGGTAATGATGGCCCGAACCTTGACCAAATCAAGCTCACCGAAAAGAACGTCGATAAAGGGCCTGTAGCACTCCACAAAATAGCACGCATCGATGACGCCGTCCACGAAACACGCATCTACGACACGAACGGGAAACTCGTACGCTACACCAAGGGAGCGGCCAACACAGCAGGCCTTACCCCCGGAATTTACATCGTAAAAACCTTTGTAAAAGGTTATAATAAACAAACATTGGTCCAAGTCCACTAGAATTTGTTAATTTTAGGGCATGCTTGGAATTGAACAGAAAAAAGGAAATGACGATCAGTTGTGCGGCAGAATGATTGCCTATGCACGCATTGTGCCCTCCCCCGACGCCGAACCTAGCGAAACCCCGTTTAGCGACATGATCAAAAACGGGCTTTTGACCTTGGAAGGCGATTTTCGTCAGTCCGAACATAGGCCAAGCAGAAGAGAAGTCAACCGCGCCGTCGATGCAAAGTTCAACAACTTTCTCAAGACGATGGAAGAAAACGGCGTTGAGATTCCAGAAAATGTAGACGTCGAAGCCATGCGCGAACGCCTCCATGAACTTTCGAACATGGAAGTGATTCCTATTCCGGCCCGCATCGGAAATTTCACCAACGAAGAAGATATCCTCAAAGAAGAGGCCGACATCTACTACATCGGTGAATTCATCGGAGCAAACCAAGCGCACTATTGCCTCACGACACTCCCGATTTACTACCAGGCAAAGTATCGCGAACAAGCCAAGCGAAGCGAAATGGACATGCTCAACGAAATGCTTTCGCAATTCGAAGAAGGCGATTTCGTCAACACCGAAGACATTCAAAAAGATACAGAAGAGCTATTCCCGAAGGGGCTTACGCTCAACACATTCATGGGAGACCTTTCAAAGCTCCTTAACGTGCGCGTCATCCCGTTCTTGCTCGCCTGCGAATCCGATAACGAATACAACACACAAATCCAGCTTTTCTACACGTTCATGAAGGGTTACCCCGACCAGAACGATATCGAAAGAATCGACAAGGCATTGAGAATTCTCCGCAAGCAAAGCGATTCTATCGAAGCTCGCCACTTGCTCGAACTCAGCTGCCAAAGAATCAACGCCATCTACAACGAAGATTCGCAGCTCGCCAGTGAGCTCTCGAAAAAAATCGAAACCATCGAGAACGAATAATCTCAAAATTTTCCACAAAAAAGACCCCAGCGTTGAAGCCGGGGTTTTATCGTATTGATTACGCCTTGGGCGTTTTCGCCGATGCGGAAAAGAAGTTGCTCTTATTCTTTCACCAAGAATCCGGCAACAGATTTTTCGCGAACGAATGTTTTCTTAGCGACATCCTGAACTTCAGCAATATTTACCTTGTCCAAATTGTCAGCCCAGTTGAGGAACAGGCGGTAATCGCCATAGACTTCGTACCAGCCAAGCATGGTCGCCACATTTTCCATGTCCGTCAAGCTGCGGATAAGGCCTGCATAGGCGCGGTTCTTCACCTTCTGGAATTCGCGTTCGCTGACTTGTTCTTTCTTGAGCTTTTCGAGTTCTTCCCACACGATTTTTTCCACCTTTTCGCGATTAGCATCGGGGCGGAGGTTCACGCGGACAGAGAACTCTGAAACATACTTGTTCGGGCTATTGCTTGCGCTTACGCCAACAGCCAGCTTTTCTTCTTCGACAAGGCGCTTGTAAAGGCGACCGGAACGTCCGTTCAAAACGCCTTCGGCAATATCGAGCGCATAAAGAGTGCTATCGCCAACAGCCGGAGTCTTGAAGACGAGCGTGTACAAATTCGGAGCATCCTTGCGCTTTACGATCAAGCGCTTTTCACCCGCCTGTTCCGGATCGCGCACCGTAAGATCCGGGAAAGCATCGCCCGTCGGAATCGGTCCAAAATACTTCTTGACAAGCGACATCGTTTCAAGCGTATCAAGGTCACCTGCCATAACGAGAATGGCATTGCGCGGCTTGTAGTACTTGCGGTAATGTTCATCCGCCTGTTCACGAGTCAAGTTATCGATATCGCTCGGCCAACCAATGGTCGGCACGCGATATGGGAACGCTTCGTAAATCATGGAATTGAGCGTTTCGTAAAAGCGGCCCGTTGGGCGATCGTCATAGCGCATGCGGCGTTCTTCGCGCACAACAGAGCGTTCCGAATAGAACTCGCGCAAAACGGCATTCTGCATGCGGTCCGATTCAAGCCACATGAAAAGTTCAATCTTGTTCTTGGGGAGCGTGACCGTGTAAGCTGTCAGCAAATCGCTTGTAAAAGCATTAAGCCCAGTGCCACCGGCAGCTTGATAAGCGCCCCAAAGTTCATCCTTCACAAAAATCTTGCGGTGTTCATTCAACACAGAATCGTGCTCGGCAGTCAGCTTCTTGACAAGAGCCGTATCGTGAGCCAACTTTGCCGGGCGAATGAGCGCCTGCAAGGAGTCTTGAGTTGCAATGAACTTGGCATCGGCAATGCTATCCGAAATGCCGACCTTTTTCGTTCCCTTGAACAGTTCATGTTCCAAAATGTGAGCAAGCCCGGACTTGCCCGGAACTTCGTGAACAGAACCGGTCACATAAAACAGACGGAAACTCACTGTAGGAGCCTGCTTGTTGGGGTATAAAAGCACCGTAAGTCCATTATCCAGAACTTCTTTATGCACGGGTAAATTTACAGCGGCCATGGATGTTCCCGCAAGCAAGGCTGGAACCAAGGCGCAACTTAAAGCAATTCGAGCGAAAAGTTTTTTCATATAAAACAATTTAGATATTTTTCAAAAAAAATATGCACTGGATTCTTCACTCCGTTCAGGAAGACGGTACAAAAAGAACGACGTTTTCAAGACTTAAGCCGAAATGACCCTATAAAAAAGGGGCTTACGCCCCAAATTTATTTCACTCGAATTTTCTTTGTTTTTAAAAGTTGTCCGCCGGATTCTAGCGTCACAATCACAAACGATTTTCCACGCAAGGCATCCATGCTAATTTCGCAATACTTATCGGCAAAGGTATTGCTCAAAAGGAGCGTTCCGTTAGCATCGAACAAATTGACCGTCTTACGCCCTTCAAGATTCGCATCCACTCTCAAAATTCGATTATCCACGAAGAATCGAACCGCAGAAGAAGCAATCCTTCTTTCCGAAATCATCACGCCATCAGAAGAGGAACTCCGTTCAAATATATGGACTCTGCTGGATGAACTCAAGGCATCCGATGAACTAGACAGAACAGAAGATGACGAAACCTTTACAGAACTGCTCGATGCAACCGACGAAGAGCTTACTCTAGAAGACGATGACGATACAGGCTTACTTGATGAAGAAACCACCTTGCTTGACGAAGACCAAGCAGAACTCGACGAAGACTTTGCAGAACTTGAAGATGACTTTGCAACACTCGAAGATGACAAAACAGGAGCCACACGACTGCCACGAGTTTTAAATTCTACATAGTCATCGACAATTTTAATATCATAAACTTCAAGTCCAAGGCTATCGCCACTCCATGTCACAAATCCATTAAATTTATTAACTCTATTCGTCGGGAACGCATCATCTTTAGTCGTATAGCCATCCGCTTTACCATCGGCTTCTATCAAATCCACACGCATGGGATCCGAAGTGTTGACTTCGTTGTACATCCAAGAATACCTGTCATAATTGATATGCCAAATCAACATTCCCTGATTCGGAAGGCCTGTGTCAAAATCTTGTTTCAAACGAAAATCGACAAAGTAATATTCATTATCGTTTTTCGAAGTCAATACCAGGCCGTCATTTTCTTGAATTGCATTTAAGATAAATGTCGTATCCGAAATTTCCAAACGGCGCGGATCGAGCCAGCCCAAGCTAAAACGTTCAAAAGCAGACAAATTCGCAGGCGAACAAGACGTTGACATATACTTATTCTGCGGGCAGTTGTAAGAACCGGCATCCATCAAATCCCAAGCTCCCGGCGTATAACGAACCTTCGTGCGTGATTCATTCACGCCAACATCATAGTGGTCTTGCAAGCCAAGGACATGGCTAAATTCATGGCAGAACGTTCCAATGCCATTTAACGCATCGGTACTTTTGCGGTACAAATACGCCTGACCATCAATTTCTGGAGAGCAGGCATAACGGTACATGGACATATTGCGCGTAAGGCGCTTGCTTATATTGTAAGAATGGGGCCAAATGGCTGACTGCACATCAGTATCCGCCGAACCGACACCCGCATAAATCATATAGACGAAATCAACAATTCTATCGTTGTCGCTATCATAAGGCGTAAAATCAACATTCGCAGCCACGAGAGAATCCATCGCTTCGCTGATGGCTTTGACTGCACCCGCCGCGATATTATTGGGATCAACCAAGGCTCCATACGAATCGCGTTTACCCTTAAGCGTCACTGGTCCAAAAACGTCAAATGTAGGGCGATATTTTCCAGAAGAATTCAAAATAAAGAAGTCTCTGGCGCTGCCTTTCATATAATAATTCGAATAGCCTTCTTTATTGAGGAAATCATGGTATTCCTCTTTGGCGTTATCGCGCTTGAAAGTTACATCGCTAAACTGGACAAGGACAACAAGCCCGCGAACATCACCTTCTTTTTTTACAGAATTTAAAGATGGTCGAGTTGGGGTATTGGTATTTTTGGTTCCTCCGCCCCAAGCATTGGCCAGCATGGGAGACGAGGAACGAAGTACCTGGGGTTCGGATTCGCGCTGTTCTTCTAGCTGTTTCAAGCGTTTTTCGCGGAATTTTTCAAGAATTTCACGAGAATTGCGTTTTTTCAGGAAATTTCGCTCTTTTGCGCTACGTTTTGACTTGGCATGGACCCTCATTCCGGTCTTTTTGCCATGTTCGTCGGCATAGTTCCAATAACCATTGGAATCGCGCACCACAAGCACGCTATCTTCACCTGTAACCGTATAGTTAAAGTGTTCGTTTCCGACCTTACGGATTTGCACTACAGAGCCATCTGGCTGCGTAGAATTGATTAAAAACGGTGCTGCTTTAATAGCCCACGTCGATACGGCTCCAAACAAAGAGGCGATTAAAAAATATTTCCCAAATCTCATACCATAAACATATACTTTTATGGGAGATTTGCTTTAAATTATATGTTATTTTTACGCTTTTTCCGTTGACAGAACGCCAATACACGACAACAATCACAAAAAAAACGAAACAAATCCCTACATTTTGGACATGGCCAGCAATACGGCACCGCCAAGAATGACCATGGTCGCAATAGCAAGTCTAATCCGCTCCGGTTTTGTAGGGTATTCGTGGAAAACGACAACGCCCCAAAGCAAGTTGACGAGCAAGTTCAACTGCGTAAGCGGATAGCCAACAGCATAGCCCAAGGCACCCTTAGTATCAATCGCCCAAAAACATCCATGCTGCCCAATCACCCACAAAAATCCCATCAAAATAGAGACAACAGAAGGCGCCAAAGGAAATTCAAAAACCGCACGACGCTTTATACATAAAATTCCAACTAAAAGTTGTGCAGCGATAAAAATTCCAAGCGTAAACGAGCTCATGAATTCGAGCAAAGGAATATCTGTAAACTTGTACGGAATAAGGAACAAGCCAAAAATAGCACCAGCCAACAACGAACGCCAATTCTTAAAGACATTCCCTTGAGGTGGCGCAAGCATTTTGAGGCCGAAAAGCAAAAGAACAATCGCCGGGATCGAGAAATAAAGCAACGTCGATTCCGAAAAAACGAGCACACCGCTCAGGAACGACGCCAGAATGCTCATGCCCATCGCACGAACACCGGCACCCGCCAAGTCTTCGACCTTTACCGCCCAAAAGCAAAACGCGCCCGCGATCACCCACAAGAATCCGCAAAGGAGACCGACCGGCAAAACGCAAAGCGTCCCCGTGACAAGCGAAATGATAAGTTCGCCAACGGCAAGCCCAAGCCCCACGCACGAAAGATAAGCCCAAGACGAAAACTTCGGCCAAGCCTTGAGCGGAACCATGTAAGTACCAAAAGCAAAGACAGCGAGAATAACGCCGATATAACTATTTCCCAATGCAGAACCCCGCAAAAATCTTTTGTAAAACATCTTCGGACGAAATTTCGCCCGTTATACTTTGGAGCGCACGGCGCACCAGTTGCATTTCAAACGCAATGAGTTCCACCGCCGGATTCGTGCGGATAAGCGAAAGTGTGCGGTCTATGCCAGCAAGAGCTTCTTCGAGGCAAGCCTTTTCGCGTTCGCTCGTGATCCAGAGGTCTTCGGAATTTTCCGTTTTCTTGAAGAGCGTAGCGTTCATGACGCGCTTAAGGTCCGCAAGGCCCGCACCCGTTTTGGAAGAAATGTGGATCGAATTCGTCATATCCACGCAAGCGTCGTCCGGTCGAGATGCGCCCAGGTCGCTCTTTGAAATGACGATAAAGTCCGGATGGATTGCATCGTCACTATGGCGAAGACTAGAAATAATGGATCCCCTCCCTTCGGTCGAGGATGACGCAGGCAAACCAGTCGAGGATGGCGAAAATGCGCAATTTTCGTTGGCCCCGTCGAGGACGAGAATTTTCATGTCCGCTTCGGCGAGGATTTCACGGCTTTTTTCCATGCTAAGCGCATCGAGAGCATCGGCTGCCTTGTCTGCGATACCCGCAGTGTCCACCAAGCGAATTTCACCGCCATCCAAGAACAAACGAACTTCGACAAAGTCACGGGTTGTCCCCGGAATGTCACTCACGAGAATGCGGTCTTCGCCAAGGAGCGCATTTACAAGACTCGACTTGCCCGCATTCGGAGCGCCATATAGCACCGCCAGCGGCAAGCGACTCACTGTCGCCTTGCCCTTAAAACTTTTCAAAATAGATTCCACGCTTTCGCGAATCGCTTCAATCTTTGTGCCCCAAGTGGCGTAATCCGGGTCGGCCTCTTCTTCGGCAAAATCGACATCCAATTCAAGACGCGCCGAAATGTCCATGACCTGTTCCGTAAGCGTCTTGACTTTTTTCGAAAGCGCACCGCCGAGCAAACGATGGGCGTTCTTGAGTTCATCGCGATTGGCACTGTGGATTACATCGGCAACGGATTCCGCTTGCACCAAGTCCATTCGGCCATTCAAAAACGCACGACGCGTGTACTCGCCGGGTTCGGCAAGGCGAACCCCATCAACACTTTTAATAACTTGAATCAGTTCGCGCACGATAATCGGATTGCCATGCGGATAAAGTTCCAGAACATCTTCGCCTGTGTAGGAATTCGGACCTTCAAAAAAGATGTAGAGGAGACTATCAATGACTTGCGCCGTGGCACGGTCATCGCCTGCCATCGTGCGATAATCCCTCGCAGTCGCCAACTTAGCTTCGCGGGCTTTCAAATTTTTTAACGCAGCCTCGCCAAAAAGCAAGCGCACAACCTCACGTACGCGAGAACCGCTAACTCGAATAGCAGCTACGGCACTCACGCCCGCAGGCGTCATCGGGGCAACAATCGTCTGGGAATCCATGAAGGGAAAGATAGCTTTTTAGCAGACAGTAGGCGGTAAACTGTAGTTAAGAAGCTGTGTTACAGTCATTCTCGCTACGCGAGGAACCATACATTTTTCGCAAACAGTACTGTATGGATCCTCTTCGAGGATGACGCACCAACCACCAGCCACTAATCACAAGCCACTAGCTACCAACCACTTATTACTAAATTCTCTAGCAACTAATAACAATCAACTAGTAATACAATATGAGCAAGTTTAAAATTATTTCCCGCCCCATTGGCACCGTCGAGTGCTACGTTTTACAGCGTGACGACGGCGCTGAATTTGAAATTTTAAGCGGTTACGGCGCAGGCCTAAACGCTTGGCGCATCTCCGACGCAAGCGGCAAACTCACCGACCTCCTTTTCGGCTACCGCGAAGGCGACGACATTTACAAAATGGGCCCGGACACCAACGCCGGTTGCCGACTCGCCCCATTCCCAGGGCGCGTGGCCTACGCCAAATTTAACTGGAACGGCAACGATTACCAGCTCGTGAACAACGTGAGCTGGGCACCGCACGCCCTCCACGGATTTTTGCAAAACAAAGAATGGAAGTTCGTGTGTTTCGAAAGCGATAACGAAAAATGCACCGCGACATTCTCCATCGACTGGCCAGGAGCATTTACCGGATTCCCGTTCCCCTTCCGCGCGATTAACAAAATCACCTTTACCGGCGAAAGCTACACCGTAGAATCCACCGTCACGAACATCGGCGCAAACGACCTTCCCTATTCCGAAGGCTGGCACCCCTATTACACGCTTGGCGAGAAAATCGACAACCTCACCATGACCCTCCCCGAAACAAACCTCGCCCTCCTCGACAAGGCAGACATCCCAACAGGAGAATTTAAGCCGGATACCCGTTTTGTAGGTGGACGCCTCATCAACGACGAATTCATCAACGACTGTTTCTGCTTAAACCAGGGCGACGGCCCCTACGTCCTCAAAAACAAGAAAAATTTTGAGAACATTTTAGCTACTGTAGAGTTCAAAAGCGACACAAAATCCCTCCAAATTTGGCAGAAAGCCGGCGACGAACAATATAATGCCATCCAAATTTACACACCACCTGACCGTATGAGTATCGCGATTGAACCAATGACCGCAGAGCCCGATACTTTAAACCACCATAGAGACTTAATTGTAATTAAGCCGGGCGAAACCAAGACGTTCAGCTTTGGCGCAACGGTGGAAAAAATCGGCTAGGCGCCCCTAAGAGCTACCAGTAAACATATTTTTTCCTTTCAAGCAAAAATGCGGTTGCATTTTTGCTTTTTCTTATATATTTTGAGAACATACCTTTTAAGGAGTGAACATGGGATTCAAAAAAGTTTTGTTAACATGCGGCCTTTCTGCAGCATGTTCCGTCTTTGCGGCTCAGTACGAAGCCGAGAGCGCAACCCTTTCCGGGGACGCAGCCGTTGGCAATAGCACAGCAGCATCCGGCGGCAAGTACGTCAAGATGAACGGTGGCGACATCACATTTTCTAAGGTTTCAGTCGAAAAAGCAGGTAAATACACCATCGTAATCCATTACATGAACAATTACGGCGGTTCCAAAATCAACAACGTCGAAGTCGGCGGAGCCTCCTCTGCAGTCACGTTCGATGTGACCGACAAAGGCAAATTCGTCGATGTCGAAACAGTCATGAACCTCGCCGCCGGCGAGAACACCATCGCCATCACCAATAGCTGGGGCTGGATCGACGTGGACTACATCGACATCAAGGGCTACGAAGCAAAAGCGTTCAACCTCTGCAACGCTCCAGTAACCAAGACCGCCACCCCGTCTGCCATCAAGCTTTACAACTTCCTCGTCAATAACTTTGGCAAAAAGACTATTTCTGGCGTAATGACCGGCAACATGGATGCCTACACCGTGGGCGACGCCACCCAGCACGAAGACGTTCAGGCAGTCTTTAAAGCAGGCGGCAAGTACCCCGCCCTCGTCGGCGTTGACCTCATGAACGCCACCGGCGGAGACAAGAATAACGCTTGGTTCCAGGAATACACCAAAAAGTCCATCGACATCGCAAAGACGACCTGGAAGAAGGGCGGCATTCCCGCTTTCACATGGCACTGGCGCCCGGGTGACGAAACCGACTTTTACGTAAAGAGCGCACGCAAAGAAGGCGAAACCTACACCGAATTCGATTTCACCGAAGCATTCATTACCGGCACCACCAATTGGGATACCGTTTCGACCGCTTATAAAGCACTCATCGGCGACATCGACCTCGTCTCTAAAATTTTCCTTGACTTGCAGAAAGAAGGCGTCGCAGCTATCTTCCGTCCGTTGCACGAATCCGGCGGGAACTGGTTCTGGTGGAGCACGCATACCGGCAAGCAGTTCGCAGCACTCTACCAGTTGCTCTACGAACGCATGGTATTCACGAACGGCGTGAACAACCTCATTTGGGACTTTAACCCGAAAGACGCCGCAACCATGTCCTGGACTCCGGGCGAAACCTACTATGACGTATTGAGCGTTGACATTTACAACGCAGCAAACGATCACCAGAGCAACAGCTCCGCATTCATCGACCTCACGAACAAGGCTGGCACAAACAAGCTCATCTCGCTCAGCGAAAACGGCCCGATTCCTGACGTCGAAAAAATGTACGAAGACGGAGCCACATGGAGCTGGTGGATGCCGTGGTACGAATCCCCATCTTGGGGAGGCGGATACGTTAGCCAAACTTCCGCAAGCGTATGGCAGAAGAATCTCGCCGACGAACGCATCATCACCCTCGACAAAATGCCCGGCTGGGACAACTACAACGAAGCTGCCGCCGCAACAAACGCATGCCCGACCTCTACACAAAACGCAAAATTCGGCGCAGACACCGCCAAGGCAAACCCAGAAAACGTTGACCTTATCATGGGCGTGACCTACAAGGCCATCAATGACAGCGGTGCCAATATCGAATACAGAAAGGTACCTAATTTAACAGGCGCAAAGAGCATCTCCGTGACCATCGAAAACAAGGGCTCTGGCGGAGCCGATAACGGCATCTGGATTGGCATGGCTTTTGTCCGCGACGGTTCCAAGGACAAGGAATGGACTTGGGAACAGTCCCCGTCTGACGGCTGCTGGCTCAACGACGGTGCCAAATTGACCTGCGAATTCGCTATCGAAACATACACCGACGACAAAGGCGTCGAACACCCGATGGACTTGGACAAACTATTCTCCGTCACCTTCATATTGGCTGGTGCAAACGGCTTTGAAGGCACAGTGCTCTTCGACAACATGGTCACCGACAACGGAATCATCATCAACGGATTCAACAAGAAAACAGAACTCTTCACCGCTGCAGACCAAAGCAAGGGCCACATCGCAAGCATTGAGCTCTTGAACAAAGACGGCACGCCGCTCACTCCGAACGCCATCAAGACCATCGCAGCGACAAAGAAGGCTAGCCTCCGCGTGAACGGCATGAACGTCGCACTCACCGCAGGCAAGGCGGGCTTCGCAAGCATCGACGTGTTCAACATGATCGGCAAGCGCGTCACAACACTCTACCGCGGAAACCTCAGTGCAGGCGAACACTCGTTCAGCCTCAAGAACCTCACCAAGGGTCAGTACATCATCCGCGCGAAGGGCGCAGGAATCGCTGCCACGCAGAAAGTTCTCATCAAGTAGATTTTTACACATAAAGCTAAATACACAAAGGTGACCGCGAAAGCGGCCACCTTTTCTCGTTTTTGCATCTGATTCGCGAAAAAAGCGGCCCCTTGACACACATTATCGGACAAGTATATATTACCCCGTAGATTGCATTAATCCTGCCGACACCGAGAAATTGACGCCGTTGGCGTCCGTATCATAGTCTCGGTCATAGTTTCCAAGCTTGAAACTGCGACTCTCGACTCAGTACTATTCAGGGCAGGAAGTTCCACTATCTGCTTGAGGTCGTTTCCCTTTGCTGTGCCGACGACACCGCGAATCGAGACAGTTGCCCTGTGGAGAACCGGCTCCGTGGCTATCAACGTAGAGCACCGTCTGCCTTAGAATTGGCGGACGTTAAACCAGTGTCATTGAAAATGCAAGCGATTGCCTGACGGCGACCGTGGTTTATGGTTGTTGTCTTTGCAGCTTTCGCATGCGGGCTATAACAAACTTATACGGAGATTCAGATGAATCGCACACAACATTATTCCTTGCTCAGGGCAATGGAAATCGACAAGAAAAACCTTCTCAAGTACCAGGAAATCTACAACTACGCCTACATCCTCAGCGACGGCATTTTCAAGATTGTGTTTGCCGAAGAAAAGGACCATACGCTCCTTATTTCGCTCGTCAACGCGATGCTCGACTTGCACGGCGGTGAAACCATCAAGGAAATCACGCTTGAAATGCAGGAGTTCCCCGGCGCGTTCACCAAGAAGGACTGCATCGTGGATATTATCGGAACGACCAACGCGGGCGAACGCGTGCTGGTCGAGGTGCAGCAGCAGGGTGACGAATTTTACCGCGACCGTGTGGAATATTACATGTCCCGCGTCATCGAGAATCAGGTGCATACAAGCGAAAAGTACGAATTGCCACGTATTTACTTCCTCGGGCTCCTGGACTTTACACTTTTCCCGGAGGAGCCTCAGAAATACATTCACCATGTCGATGAAATGTGCAACGGGAGGAAGTTTTTCCCGAAAATCCAGAAGATTTTCGTGGAAATCGAGAAATTTTTCAGGCTTGAAGAAAAGGGGATTACTACAAACGACAACTCAGAAGCCGCTCAGTGGCTTCGCGCCATCAAGGTGACAATCAACGAGGAACCCGTTCCCGAAAAGATTATGCAAAACGAAACGTTCCGGAGGTTGCTCGACTCGGTGAAATTGATTAATTTTGCAGAAGAGCTTTTCAACTGCGAGGTAAAAAACGTGACGGACTTGATGGCTGAACATGAAATCGGATTCGCCGAAGGCAAGAAAGAAGGTCATGCTGAAGGTTTTGTTCAAGGCAAAACTGAGGGACACGCCGAAGGACACGAAGCGGGCCTCGCTGAAGGCCGTGAAGCGGGTCTCGTCGAAGGTCGCGCGGAAGGTTTCGCTCAAGGCAAAACTGAGGGACACGCCGAAGGCCGTGAAGCGGGACTCGCTGAAGGTCGTGCGGAAGGTTTCGCTCAAGGCAAAACTGAGGGACACGCCGAAGGTCGCGAAGCAGGACGCGCAGAAGGTTTTGCGCAAGGCAAGACCGAAGGGTTGAACGAAGGCGAACTGAAGAAAGCTCGTGAAATAGCAAAAGGGCTCCGCGATGACGGAGTCCCGATGGAAATCATCGTCCGCAGATCAGGACTCTCCGAAGACGAAATCAGCAAACTGTAAAAAATGCTTTCACCTAAAAAACTCCCGCCGGCTCAGTTCAAAACCGGCGGTTCTTCATATACTGGCACAGCTTGCCAATAATAGATTGTTGCTCGCCCATCAAAAAGCGAAATAAACGGATTGACAAGAACTTTGCGAAAGATGTATATTCATCACGATTTATGCAATACGGTCCAATTGTAAAGGCGACATTCATTTCTCGACCTAACCGCTTTATAGCCCATGTGAACATCAAGGGGCAAAAGACCGTAGTCCACGTGAAAAACACGGGCCGATGCAAGGAACTGTTGCAGCCCGGCGCTGTCGTTTACCTCGAAGAATCTACCAATCCCGCCCGCAAGACTCCTTACGACCTCATAGCGGTGGAAAAAGTTACGCAACGAGGCACGATTCTCGTAAACATGGACAGCCAGGCTCCAAACAAAGTAGCGGCAGAATGGATTCGAGCAAACAAGCGGCGGTTTCCAAAATTGCAACTAGTACGCCCTGAATTTACCTTCGGGAATTCGCGATTCGATTTCTACATTGAATTCAATGGCCGCAAGATGTTCCTGGAAGTGAAAGGCGTTACCCTAGAACACGACGGTTTTGCCACCTTCCCCGACGCCCCCACAGAAAGGGGAATCAAGCACCTGACGGAACTCACCCGCATAAAATCGGAGCAAATGACCGCCGAAAACGGCACGCCCTACGAATGCGGCGTCCTGTTCCTGATACAGATGAAAGGCTGCAAGCGCTTTGGCCCCGACGACAAAATCCATCCGGAATTCGGCAAGGCTCTCCGAGGCGCCCAAAAAGCAGGTGTGGAAATTTTCGTGGTGGATTGCAAAGTCACGCCAGATAGCCTCATGGCCGACAAGCCCGTTGACCTGGTTTTGTGAAAGGTCGCGACATCAGACATTAATTTTACCCCGTTTCAGTATTGGCTTTTAATAATTCAGCGATATTGGTCATCTCGTCTAATCAACTAACCTTCATTTATTCACTTTCCAGTATCCGCGAGTTTTGCCGACATGCCCCACCTTGAAGAAAGGAAATTTTACAAAATCTCCCAGCGGCCGCCCTTGTCACCTCCGATACGGCGCAATATTCCTTTCGACTTCATCTTTTTCGTTTGGTAATAAACGCCATCTTCTGTAATTCCGCATTTCTCTGCAAGCTCTTTATTTGTCAAAGATGGATTTTCGCGAAGAAGACGCAGTATTTTCTCCGCAGTTTTCTCCGTAACGTTTTCCATAGGAGCTTCAGCTTTGGCAAAAAACGCAAGCATCACATCCCCGGGGTGTACCGTATATTCCGTCTTGACCCCATAATCTTTGCAAAGTTTGCACATGTTTTCGATACAACATATCCTGTTGTGAATTGCTTTCAGATTTTCTATCTTCGATAGAGCATCAACAACCGATGTGAATTTCTACGAAAGTTGGGAAATGTTGTGAATTGCTTTCAGATTTTCTATCTTCGATAGAGCATCAACAACAAAGCCCGTATTACTACGGGCTTCATGAACGTTGTGAATTGCTTTCAGATTTTCTATCTTCGATAGAGCATCAACAACAGACGGCAATGCAGCGCGTCATCATCTGCTGTTGTGAATTGCTTTCAGATTTTCTATCTTCGATAGAGCATCAACAACAGGTCATTTGAAAGGCGCTGTAAATGCTTAGTTGTGAATTGCTTTCAGATTTTCTATCTTCGATAGAGCATCAACAACGGAAGGATTAAACGGAATACGCAACATGGTGTTGTGAATTGCTTTCAGATTTTCTAGTTTTACTAGTGCAATAACAACCCCAATCAAGGACTTCCTCGAATGGTACGGGTTGTGAATTGCTTTCAGATTTTCTAGTTTTACTAGTGCAATAACAACTTGTTCGTTCGGCACTTGCTTCCGTTGATGGTTGTGAATTGCTTTCAGATTTTCTAGTTTTACTAGTGCAATAACAACATGAACCTAATGTAGAACCAATTGAAAATGGTTGTGAATTGCTTTCAGATTTTCTAGTTTTACTAGTGCAATAACAACCCAACAGCGTCAGTAACTTTAATTTTAGGGTTGTGAATTGCTTTCAGATTTTCTAGTTTTACTAGTGCAATAACAACCACTATTAACATAAACTGTTGTTAACAATAGTTGTGAATTGCTTTCAGATTTTCTAGTTTTACTAGTGCAATAACAACTCCCGTCCTTCACGTTCGTAAGGTAAGATGGTTGTGAATTGCTTTCAGATTTTCTAGTTTTACTAGTGCAATAACAACAAACTGGTGCAAACAAATTCATGGTATCAAGTTGTGAATTGCTTTCAGATTTTCTAGTTTTACTAGTGCAATAACAACGGTACAATATGAATATTGACGATATTAGACGTTGTGAATTGCTTTCAGATTTTCTAGTTTTACTAGTGCAATAACAACTGATGTGTTGTAACTATACAGCTATAAACGAGTTAGGCTTGATATTGCCAAAAGAAAAAATCGGCTTTAAAACGCCGATTTTTTCTTTTGGGGAGCCACTTTTTCTACAAAAAAAGCTCTAATTGCCCCGTTGATTTAGGCTTTGGCTTTTCCTTACGACCATAAAAAACCTGAATTTTTCCAAATTGTTTATCCGTAATACAAAGAATACTGACCGAGCCATCTGGCGGCATAAAGCTCTTTACACGAGCAATATGAACTTCCGCATTTTCCACAGAAGCGCAATGCCGAATGTATATGGACAATTGGAATCTTGAAAACCCGTCTTTTAACAGATTTTTGCGAAACTCGCTGTGCCTTTGCCGCTCAATTTTAGTTTCCGTCGGCAAATCAAAGAAACACATGATCCACATAATTCTGTACTCGCTAAATCGATCCATCCTACACCTCCGGATAGAGCAATTTCCTTGTCGTTCCTAAATAGCACTTGGCAAGCGAAGCCGTAGTCGTTGAAACGGCATTCATCAACGGACTTCGATTTCCATCTATAACACAATCTAGTACAGGAATACTTAAAAGCTTTGCTTTTATTTCGGTAGAAAGATCTGTAGGATACTCTTCTAATTCCGCTAAAATTTCTAAAACTAATTTATCCACAACAGGACGATAAGGCTCCATAATATCATCAGCCAAACAATAGGCGTTATAACGATTATGATGGTGTATTCCCAAAGTCGGTAAAAGTCCACTTGAAACTAAAGCTCTTGCAACAACGCCACGCAATATAGCGTATCCGTAGTTCAACATGTTGTTGGGAGGAATCCCGTTTCGGTCTCGGACGAAATCGGGAATGTCAGGGAAAATTTCTTTCCAATAGTATGCAGCGGCAACAGCTTCTCGGTTATCAACATCTCCACTTCGCACAGAATTTGCCCAAGCAGTCATATTGCCAATTTCTGCATTTCTTGCACCTTTCAAAATTGCGGCCTGGTTCAAAATTTTTTGTTGAACAGTCTGTTGCCACAATTGCTTTTTCAAAGGTAACGACGCTTCTATTTGCGCTTGGAACCGTTCGCTTTGCAATGTGTTTCCAGAAAGCGGAAGCAACAATCCTGAAGGCAAATGAGTTTTATCGCAGTTGATTATCGCGCAGTTATTTTCTAACAAAGCCCCAAGCAAGGCATTGGTCACTGTAATTTGGGGAGAATCAAGAACAATGTAGGCGATGTCTTCAATAGCAGCGGTGACGATTTCGTCATCACGCTTCTTAACGATAAGCTGGTTGTCCTTCAGGCTTAAATAAGCCTGATTCCCAAAATACAGTGTCCGTTTAATCATAATCGTAATCCGTTAAATTCGATTATATTACCAAGCCAGTCTGTTTTTATTTTAATGCAGAAGTCTTGAATTTTAGGAGGTTTTGGATTTTTTTTGTCAATGATATTTCTTATAAATCTTTCGTCTGGAACGTATTTGACACAGTTTCCGAAAGAACTAAATTCTTCATAGTTTAGTTCTTGCTTGGGAATTTTTGTTTCTGCATATTTATTTTTCAACTCAGATATATCCGCATCAGACAAATCTTTTGCTATGCTTATTTCCTTAGCATAGTTGTTTGGTATGAAGAAACAATCTTTCCCAGTGAATTTTACAACTTTATATATCCTTTGTGCGAATTCCTTTTTATTCTCATTGTTTTTGAACCATTTTTTTAGTTTTTCGGCATCAAGTCCAAGAATGTCGTCTTTTGTTTTAGGCATATATACTAAGTCATTTTGCTGAAGATAAAAAAGAGTCCTATCAAGTTTTTCCTTGTTTTCTACACGGATTTTTTCACAAATTAATCTCTTTGATTCTTCGATATCTGTGGGCTTAGCCTTTATTAATTCTTTTGCAAATTCGACAGAATCGTATAAGGGAGCGATATCAAATATTCTCTTTCCATTTTTCTCCATAACAATAAACATGTAATTGTCACCTGTGAGTACGCTCTGTTTAGGTCTGTCTGAATAGAGTTGCTGTAAACCGCTGTCTTCACCTTCTTTTTTGCTATACCAAAGTTTAACCTTGTATACTGGAGGCTTAAGTGCAATTGGATTTTTAGTTTGGTGACGAGATTCATTAAATTCAATGAGGTTTTCCCCAGAAAAAGCTTCCTTCATAGTGTCTTTGGCATGTTTTTTGCGATGTTTTTCTATTTCTTCTCGTAAAACAGAATCTATAATCTGTGGAATGTCTTTTACTTTTAATAAAGAGATGCTTACCGTTTTTGTGTCCCTATTATTTGTTTTTCCATAATAGGTTTCTTGGTGTAATGCTGCACGAATTTTAAGTTGTTTTTTCCCTTCTTGATTTTCTGTTATGGCTAATTTATCTTTGGGCTTCTGAGAAACAATCATTGTTTCAAGGAATTCTTTGGCTTCAGGAATTAAATCATCAATTGGTGATTTGAATCTTCGAGAACTTTCCATTTCCTTCATGATCGCATCACGTTTTTCCTTACTAAGTTTGAAAAATGCTTCTTCTAAGGATTCTTCATCGTCATACGTAAATTCGTTTTTGTGTTTGCTTAATTCAACTTGGAAATGTTTGTTCAAGTCATTCAGGCGATGGATGAATTTACTGTCGCTTAAAGCGACAACAAGGGCGTCTATGGCGTGATGCCTATGGTCGTATCGTTTACTCCATCCTTTTATCTCATAAATGTTTCTATTTCTTTTTTTATCAAAACCTTTGGTAATCCAAGATTCTTTAGGGTTGCCGTTTTCGTCTAGATTCCACAATTCCATTTGTTTGAATCTGGATTCCGTCAGATTCATAAAGAGTTTCTTCAGCCCCCAATGACTTCTTAGATAATCAGTAACGCCGCCAGTAGTCGTTTTTACATTGTCGCTGCCAACGATTTTTGCCAATTCATCTTTTATCGCTACAGATATGAATTGTGTATCTTTAAGCTGACGATTGACTGGATTGGAAGGAATTTTTTCAGCTAGAAGATTTCGTTTCTTTTGGCCAAAGAAATTCTTGTTGATATGATTCAAATATTCATCAAGGCTGCATATACCTAATGATGAATTTTGTTGAGACATATATTCCCACGCTGTTCTATTACCTTTTTCTTCGTTTATATTTGTTTCGCAAACGACTTTATTTGTTAGTGAATCGTCAAAATAGCGTGATTTAGGAATAATGTGGTCTATGTCATATAACCGATCGTCAAATAATTTAGAAAGAGGAATCGGTTTTAACGTGTATGGGGAAATGAATTGTTGATTTTCCCATAGTTTCATTTTCTCGATTTCATCTTGTGTTGGGGCATTCTCATTTTTAAATTTTGGACGAGAATTTCCATTTTTATCTAATGGAATTTCTTGTCGACTCCAAATCTTGAACAATTCAATATTTCTTTCATTGACTTCTTGATTTAATTCAATAAGTCGTTTCTTGATATTTTCGTTGATTTTTCGGTTCTTTATTTGTGATTTATAGATTTTGTCTCTTTCTTGAGCACTGTTTTTCAAATCTCTAGCTAGTTCAACACGAATTTCTAGTTCGTCAGGATTCAATTGATATTTTTTCCAAACAGCTTTGACGACTTGCATGGTCTCGTTTGCAATTTGGCTAACTATCGGATTTCTTAGATTTTTCTCTCTTTCACGATCATATTTTATGTCATGATAGTTTGTAATCTGAGGTTTAACATTTTCTTTTGTATGTCTGCCATATACCAATGATGCCGCAAAGGCGTACATCAAACCGCCTTTTTCAAGTGCGTTTGGATTATTTTCTACAAATTCAATAATATAATCGTTAAGTAGATAATCCTCAATGGCTTCTCCCGTTTCCAACAAATGTTGAATTTGGCTAAAATTATACCTGACAATATCAGGTATTTCTTGTGGTTGTGGATTCAATCGCATCAAAGGCAAAATATTTTCAATGGCCTTCTTTGAAAGACTTGCATATTTTCTCGGAAATTTTATAGTCTGGGCAAGTTTTAAAGCGATATCTAAACGTGATTCATCTTCATTTTTTTCAGGTAATGCAGAAACTATAGATTGAACACGTTTGCTACTTGGATCGTATTCACTGCCTTCATGAACATTGTCATAGATAGCTTGCCAAATAGCCTCTATATTTGCATTTTGAATGCCTGATGCGCCGAGAATCTTTTGGATGGAAATCGCTGTATCACACCCCTTAAGTTTTGCTTTTACATTTAAACCATTTAAATATTCAGTATTGTCATTTTTTAGTTTTACAATCTTGGCAACATCATAAAATCCAGCTTGTTTTTGAGACTGTAGCTTATTGTAAATTGTAATTTTTTCTTCATCAGTAAGATAACGGTTCTTATATTGCAGAATGTCTCTTTTCTTTTTTTCACTCCAGACACTTTCTTTTGAAGTGATGTAAAGACGGTTGATCTGATCCCAGCATCTAAATTCTTGAAAAAGCGGATGCGAAACGGGAACAACCTGTTCTTCTTTTTCAAATTGACATTTTCCAATATTATCGGACTGAGATTTTAAAGGTCTTTGATAATAAATAACCTGTTTCTCTATGATGTATTTTAAACCATTTTTCAAACCATCTTTACGTAACTGTTCTTGAGTTTCTTTTTCCCCAGGGAAAATGTAGTTGAGGATATGTTCAAGGGTTTCTTGAGAACAATTGTTTAAAAAAGGATAGAATTTTGCTTGTTGTTCCCAAACGGCGTTAAATTCCTTTATATATTGTTGGCGAAGAATAACCCTGTTCCTGATTTTCGTCCATTTATTTTTTCTTAAATCTTCCACAAATAACTGACATGGGAAAAAGCCTTTTTCTTTTAAAGTCTTTTCTGTCTCTTCCATTTGCTTTCGCCAATTAGTTTTTTGAGGAAGAGCAAATGTGATGGTCGTTGATTTTTTTGTTCGTTTAATTCTTATTTCAAGTTCAATTTCTTGTCCAATTTTCTCTTCTAGATTTTGAAGTTGTGTTGTTCCAATTATTTCGTTGTCATCCTCTAAGACCGTAATATTGTATACAGGAAGCTCCTTTCCTTTGTCTTTGCCGCCCTTAGCTTTGAATGTTAGTTCTGATTTTTCAACTTCTTTAATTATATATTTTTGGACACGTGTCTCATATTTTTTCAAATCTTCTTGATCGTCATCCTTTGTGACATTCTTTTTTTCTGTTTCATCATCTCCACCACCTGCATAGCCTCTTAGGCGATTGTATTGGTATAAGATGCTGCCTAATTCTTTTAGTTCAATTTTTTCATTTAAAGCTTTGGCTCTTAGTTCATAATGTTGCAAAGAATCCAATTGCAATGTATGCTTACGAATTGGCAATAATTCTAAAGTTTGCAAATGCTTCGCTTCGGGAAATCCATCCTTGAATTGGAATTGGTCTGGCAACATACCTAATTCATTTAAAATGAAAAGGAGTTTGTTGCGTCTCATTTTATAGCGTTTTCCCATACGTCTAGCGCAACGCTTTGCTCTACGATCAGCATTTTTGGTAATAGAGACTCCCTTTTCGTAATCGATTTTATCGCTGCCCATGGGTATAATTCGACTTCCCATACCTTCTATTTTTACGGGATTGCCGTTTTCATCCGCATTCACCACAGCCCAACCGATCGAGTTGGTTCCCAAGTCCAAACCAAGAATTTTTTTCATGAATAAACCTTTTTTCAAAAAATTTTACAGCAATTAAAGTAACTTTTTTCGAGCAAAAAAGGCTGAAAAAACCGCAAAATTTCAACAAAAACGGCAAATTTACATAAAACAAAGAAACAGTATAAATTTATAAATATAGATTCTCAAAATGTCATATAGTGACATTTGCAATTTTTTTTGACTATTTTCATTTTTTCATAAAAAACAGTTCCAAAACAAAAAACTTTAACTATATTATTTGCATAATCTGAAAGCAATTCACAATAAGGATTATTCCGTTGTGAAAACATTTAGGGCGGTGCGAAAGCATCGTCCTCTTTTTTACCCTAAATTTTCTGATAAAATCCCCCCCCCATCATCGAGCCGTGCATCATAAAGCAATGTGATTCCATTTTTCTTCCGCCTATACCATATCGTTAGCCTGCTCCTTGATGGTTTTTCCGCTTTGCCAGCGTGCTTGAGCAGGTTATGCCAGCACTCTTCGGCGTTCATAATTTGTTCACAGTGCATTTTTATCAAACCGGAACGGATGTTTTCAATAATCGGCTAACCCCATTCGTAATCACTTCGGAAATTACTCTTAAACTTTTGTTGAAGCACTTTCCCATTTTTCGGAAACCCCTTAAACTTTTGTTGAAGCACTTTCCCATTTTTCGGAAACCCCTTAAACTTTTGTTGAAGCACTTTCCCATTTTTCGGAAACCCCTTAAACTTTTGTCGAAGTACTTTCCAAATTTTCGGAAACCCCTTAAACTTTTGTTGAAGCGCTTTCCAAATTTTCGGAAACCCCTTAAACTTTTGTAGGAGCACTTTCCCATTTTTCGGAAACCTCTTAAACTTTTGTAGAAGTACTTTCCCACTTTTGGGAAAGCTCTCAAACTTTTGTAGGAGCACTTTCCCATTTTTCGGAAACCTCTTAAACTTTTGTTGAAGCACTTTCCCATTTTTCGGAAACCCCTTAAACTTTTGTCGAAGTACTTTCCCGCGTTGGAAAACGCACTTCGCAAACAAGTTTTTACAGATAAAACGAATTTTTACACAAACGTGACAAAACTTGTACAAAATCAAACAAAAGTAACGCAACTAGGCATGCAACCAGCACATCTAATTTATTGAAAGGCGGTTGGAAAGCCTTTCAAAAACAGAAACCATCAACCTTCTAGAACGAGGATAAAACAATGATGAAAATCAACACTCTCTACTACAAAGAATTACGCAACGAAGAATTTTTGGGTCTCCACAAGAATTTCGTTGAACTGACAGCCAACATCACTGCAGAAGAAATTCTGCCGTCTATCGAAACTTACCGTACCGCCGTGACTGAATTTGCAAATTCGATTGAGGTTTCCGTTGACGAAAGTGCAGCAAGCATTGCGGCCCGCCTTGACAAGGAACGCAACATTGCCTACACCGCCTGCAAGAACTTCGTGAAGAGCATCAAGCTTCTCCCCGACAGCGAAATGCAGGCCATAGGCTTGGCGCTCTGGAAACTCATTACCGAAAACGCGGACCCGCTCAAGCTTAATCAGGACCAGTCTACCGGTATTTACGAGAACCTTATAGCAGGCTTCAAGAACTTCGGCAATGATACCCTGAGCAAATGCGGATTCAAGCCATACCTCGAAAATCTTGAACGCAAGCAAGCCGAATACTTGGCCGCTGTGCAGACGCGCAACAAAGAACTTGCAGCAAAAGAAACTGGTGTCAACAAAGTCTATCGAGAAAAATGCATGGAAGCCTTCAACCTGGTTGCCGCACTTGCCATCGTCAAGGCTACGGTCAACAAAGACGAGGCCTGCACGCAGTTTATAAAGGCCATAAATAACCACATCGACCAGAAAAAGGTGCAGCTCAAAATTCGCAAGGGAAAGGGTAAAACTACCGTAACGTCAGAAACCGCGGTAGCCAAGCTCCACACCGAAACGAAGGAAGAGGAAAATGCCGCATAACATTAAGCCACACAATTCATACAAAATAGCTCCCGCCTGATGATGAATCATGCGGGAGTTTTTTATAACGGCCCATGCTTGCTGTTACTTGATAGCATCGTTTGACGATGAAGCCTTTAGCTCAAGAATCTTGCTTTCGGGCAGATGTGAATACTTGACAATTTTCTCAATAGGTTCGTTGTTGGATAGCATATCGAGAGCCATTTCGATACGTCCCTGTTCAAGACCTTTTTCTAAGCCTTTTGCCTCACCTTCGGCACGACCTTTTTCAAGTCCCTGTTCATGGCCCTGTTTAAGACCTTTTTCTAAGCCTTTCTCAAGACCTTTCTGTTCGGCACGGACTTCCAGCAAAGCTAAATGGTCCAATTCCTCTTCTGTCCATACCATATCGTTAGCCTGATCCTTGATGAGTTTTTCTGACGCTCGGTTCACTAAAATTCTGTGAATAGCCTTCGCAATA
>CACYRP010000044.1 GCA_902776765.1 Fibrobacter succinogenes | reverse complement strand
TATCGAAGGTACCAAGGAACGTATCCAGCCGTTCAAGGGCGTCGTTATTCAGCAGAAGAACTCTGGCATCGGCAAGTCCATCACGGTCCGCAAGATGTCTGGTTCCGTAGCTGTCGAACGTATCTTCCCGGTCAACTCTCCGCGCATCGACTCCATCGTTGTCGAACGCTCCGGTAAGGTCCACCAGGCTCGCATTTACTACATGCGCGACCTCCGTGGTAAGGCTGCACGTATCGAAGAACGTCAGGCTTAATTAGCCGGACTTCGAAGGCGGTTATTTCCCGATGGTTACGGGGGATTCCCGAAAAAAACTTATCCCGCCCACGCAACTCCGCGTGAAGGCGGGTTTTGTTGTATCCTCACCTCAGGATGAAGACAAGAAAATCATCCTATTAAACGAAGGTGAGCTTGTTGCGCTTGACCCCAAAGAAAACAACAAGGTCGCATTCAAAATCCACCCCGGCAATCTCGTCGGCGTAGGAGCGCTCCTCGAACGCGAACCAGTGCGCTACATTTTCCAGGCTACGGTCGATTCCATCATCACGATTATCAACGATGAATGTATGGAATCCGAGCTCAAGAGCTTGCCCGTATGGCTTTTGGCGGTCATCAAGGCGATTTCAGCAAGAACGCGCAGAATTAACGAATCCATGCGTTCGGCAAAGACGGACAATCCGCTTGCAAGCCTAGCCTCTTTCTGCAAATTCTACAAAGGCGATGATTTTCTACAGACAAAAGCGCTACTGCAAGAATTTTCATGGTTGACCAAGACACCCATACCTACGGCAACAGAAGCTCTAAAAGCACTGATCCGCCGCAAATTGGTTGTTTTCCATGGAGACAAATCTTGCCTCTCCATCCCCAATGCCGACCTTCTCGGAATATTTGCCGACTACCAGAAGGCAAAAGATCTGGACAAGCCATGGCTCCCGTTCTGCCTCACGCTCCAGCAAAAAAGAATTCTCGTTCTGCTTTCGACATTAGAAAACGGGACATCCAAGGATTCAACGGACTGGATTGCCTTTTTCAAGGAACGCCATTTCGAAATGAGTGTCGCGGATTGGCTCCAAATCCAGCAATTCGAGTGGTTTGTCGAAAAGGGGAATCATCTCCTTTCTCTTGATCTTGCGAAAATAAACTACTTCGAAACGGCGTTGAAGTACGAACCAAATATCAAGGGTACCGTCTAATGGATATTGCAGCCGGAAAAATTCTTTGTATGCAGGGAGACACTCCGCACTCCTTCTACATTGTCAAAAAAGGCACCCTTGTCGCCACATACAAGGACGAGCAAAACGAAACCCAGACAAAAAATCTGGGGCCGGGTTCTACGTTTGGCGAACTCAGCCTTGTCGATGGCGAGCCCTTGGAATACACGGTTCGCGCCGAAGAAGACTGCGAAATAGAAGTCATCCCGCAAACATTATTCAATGAAACGATGGCAAAGCAACCCATTTGGATGAAGTCCATCATTTCATTCTTGACGCAGCGCAACAACATCGCCCAAGAAAACAAACGCAAGAAAGATTTTATAACATCTTTCCCTTCGCTTTTATTCATCCTCGCAAAGTCCAGCGAAAAATTAATTTATATAAAAGACATTAAAAACGAGCTCAAGAATTTTTCGAACTTATCTTCGCTGGAAACGTACAAACTATTATTAATTTTGCAGGACTTTAGACTCATCCGTTTACAGGCAGAATCGCTCACCCTCGAAAACGAGATGCTCATCAAGTTACTTTACGACATGCTCCGGCTTCGTGCGATTTACAAGAATTCATCGCACTACATTCTTTCGCTCACCGAGCAAGCCATACTCACCGCATTTACCAAAACGGCAAGTGAAAAAGGGGAGCTTCTCGAAAACGGTTTCATCGCTGTAAAAACCACCGATTTAGCCGCCCAAACAAAACAATCCATGCACGGGATGACACTCACCAAGAATAGCCTTGAAACGCTCCTGCAAAAGCGATTGCTACAAACACTCCCGCCAACAGCTACAAAAAACAACGATTTGCCAGGGCTAGAATTCATCGAAAAATTCTCAGCCGATTTCGACAGGATATTGAACCTCCTCGAACTCAACCGCATTTATCCACTGCTGGACAAAAAGTTAGTGGTTAGTGGGTAATTAGACGAAAGAACGCCGCTTAGGTTGGTAAGCTTGCCGAACCACGCGGCTACAGACGAAAGAGGTATGAGGCATGAGGTCGCTCGCAAGCTCGCTTTGAGGTGTGAGCAGTGAGCTGTCAATAATGAGTGGGGAGCAGCATTGATTGAATCGTCATCCTAGAGCAAGGCGTAAGCCGACGCGATAGGATCCAGTGACTATTTAGACGGAAGCGGTTTTTAGACATCATTCTCTTATTTTTCGGCTCTACTCTCTAGTCTAGATTTCTATTTTTATACCGTAACACAATCAACCCCAAAAAGGTTTTATTATGAAACTTTCTGCACTTCTCGTGACTCTTTCTTCCATCGCCGCATTTGCACAGGACGCAGCACAGCCCGAACAGCCGGGCGCTCTCGCTAGCTTCCTCCCCCTCATTCTCCTCTTTGTGGTGATGTGGCTCTTCTTCATCCGCCCGAAGCAGAAGGAAATGAAGCAGATGGACGACATGCGCAAGCAGCTCAAGAAAGGCGACAAGGTCATGACTGCCGCAGGCATCATCGGCACCATCGCCAACATGGAAGAAAACATCGTCACGCTCCGCACTGGCACCTCCACCATCGAATTGGAAAAGGCAGCCATTCTCCGCGTCAATCATGGCCATTCTCCCCATCAGAATTTACGGTGACCCGGTGCTTCGCAAAAAGTGCGAACCCATCACCGAAATCACGCCGGAACTCCGCCAGCTCGCCAAAGACATGCTCGAAACCATGTACGAAGCTCCTGGCTGTGGACTTGCCGCACCGCAAATCGGCAAGAACATCCGCCTCGTGGTAATCGACACCGCTATCCCCGACGAAGAGGAACCGCGCCCCTACATCATGTTCAACCCCGAATGGGAAGCTGAACCGGACGCCAAGCCAGCCGACTACGATGAAGGCTGCCTCTCGCTCCCGGATATTTTCTGCAACGTAGTCCGCCCGGATAAAGTTGCGGTGCGATTCTTCGACATCAACGGCGAAGCTCAGGAAATTCACAACTGCGAAGGTCTGTTCGCGCGCTGCATCCAGCACGAATGCGATCACCTGAACGGCGACCTCTTTGTCGATAAAATTTCGACATCGGACCGCACGATGAACCAATCCAAGCTCCGCAAGATGGCCAAAGAAACGCAAGCAAAGCTCAAGAAAAAATAAGGTTCATGAGGCTTCGCCGGCTACTTTCAGTTTTAGCGCTAGCAATGTCGCCACTCACCTTGGCGACATTGACTTTTGCACCTCCGTCACATGCGAGAGAACTAGATCCGATCGAAGCTAGCAGCGTTTCCGAGCAAACCATTGTTCCCCAAAAAATTTCAAATGAGCTCAATCGCCCTATCCAAGTGGGCGTTTTTGTAGGCGTGCCAAGCATCATCATCCACCAAAAGAACGAAGAATTGCACATCACCGCCGTAAAAGGCAAACTCAAAATCAAGACTAAAGCGAAACGCCAACAGACCGCGGACCGCCGCGTTTTCAAAGCCACAGGTTCTGCGCCCGGCGAATGCATCGCCATCGCTACCGAAAAGGCCACCCTCAACAAAGCCTGCTACGAAGGCGAATTTGTCATTTCCGCCAATGGTAATAAAGTAAACGCCATCAACATCATCGACATCGAAGAATACTTGCGAGGCGTCGTTCCCTACGAAATCGGCAAGCTCGACGAATCCAAGTTCGAAGCGCTCAAGGCACAAGCTGTTGCCGCACGCACCTACGCATACAAGCACTTCGGGAGCCGTAAGACCCAAGGCTTCGATGTTTACGCCGACACCCGCGACCAAGTCTACAAAGGCCTCCACAGCGCCACCGAAATTACTGACAAATCCGTTCGCGAAACCGAAGGCGTCGTGATGACCTACAACGGCGAATTCATCACCGCATACTACCACTCGACTTGCGGCGGCCGAACCGAAGGCGTTGTCACCTGGGGCCGCCCCGACCATCCTTATCTCCAAAGCAAGCCCGACCTTCGCCCCGACGGAACGCCCTGGTGCAGAGAGTCGAATTACACCGAATGGACCCGCGAATTTACCGAAGACGAGCTATGTGATTTATTCCAGACAAACGCTAAAGAAGCCAAAGCGAACGTTCCAAGTTTTTCGAGCATCCATTCCATCAGCATTTTAGACACGCTCAAGAGCGGCCGCATCCACATACTCGAAATCTCGACAAACAACGGAAAATTCACCGCCAAGGCGGACAAAATCCGCTGGCTGTTCAAGCGCGGCGGTACTATCCTCCCCTCCTGTTTTTTCCGCATCCATCGCAGCGGAAACCAGTGGATTCTTAAAGGCAAGGGATTCGGGCATGGCGTTGGACTCTGCCAAATGGGCGCTCGCGCTCGCGCTCAGGCAGGCCAGAGTTACATACAAATTCTAACTCACTATTACCCCGGCATCACGCTGGAAAAATTCACCAGATGATAGTCGTCTTAAGCCAAGGCTGTGCCGCAAACTTCGGCGACGGTGAGAAAATAGCGCGCCTCCTCTCCAAAAAATCCGAAGTCACGTTTGAATTTCCAGAACGCCCTGTCGGAGAAGCCGCGAATGCAAATGGGATCGCCGCAAATGACGGTGGGAACGCTGCAAATTCCGTGCCCGAAGCATTCTACCTCAACGTCTGCACCGTCAAAGGAAATTCCGGCGCCCTAAAACTCCTGCGCAAAACAGCAAGCGCCTACCCGAACGTACCCATTTACATCACGGGCTGCGCCCCCAAGGACTTCCGCGAAGAAGCTATTCGAGCGGTCCCGAAAGTGCAATTTACAACGCTAGCCGATCTCGAACAGGACCCGCTATTTAGGGTGGATTTGGGTAACGCAGAACAAGACCGCACTCGCATTAAAAGCAACAGAAACAGCAACCGCCACAAGAACGTCCTTCGCGAATCGCCATTCGTTGGCATCGTGAACATCGAAGAAGGCTGCCTCGACGCCTGCGCTTTTTGCAGCACGCATCTCGTCAAGGGCCGTCTCCACAGCTTTGCGCCAAACGCGATTGTCGATCAAGTCCAAGCACTCGTCGATGACGGTTGCCTCGAAATTCAGCTTACAGGCCAAGACTGCGCCTGCTACGGTTTTGACATCGGCACGAACCTTGCCGAACTCACGCAAAGAATCCTTACTCACGTGAACGGCAATTACCGCATCCGACTCGGCATGGGAAACCCGCGCCATGTGCTCGGCTATCAAGAAGCATTGCTCGATTGTTTCACAGACGAACGCATTTACAAATTCATTCACATTCCTGTGCAAAGCGGTAGCGAAAACGTACTCAAGGCAATGAACCGCCGCCATACCGCGCAAGATTACGTAACACTAGCCAACGAATTCAACAAACGCTTTAGCAAGTTCACGCTCAGTACCGATTTAATCGTTGGCTATCCCGGAGAATCCGCCGCAGATTTCAACGACACGCTGAACATTTTGAAAGACACGCGCCCGACAGTATGCAATATCACGCGATTCGTCGCGCGCCCGAACACCGTCGCTGCACGCCTCGAAGCAAGTAATGCAGCCGTTCCCGACGCAATCAAGCATGAACGCTCCGCGATTCTCGCCGAAGCATTCCAACAAATAGCGCTCGAAAACAACCGCAAATGGATTGGCGACGAATGCACTGTTGTCACCGAGAAGCCCGGCTACCGCAACGGCACAACCATCGCAAGGAACAGCGCTTACCGCCCTGTCGCGCTTCAGGGTTCGTTCCCTGCGGGAACAACGCTTCGCGTCCGCATCTCCGATGCGGAACCCTTCGCCCTCCTCGCAGAACCAATCGCCTAAAAATTCCCGCTTCCCCACTCGCCTTGTGAAGTTCCGCACGCATTCTCAACTGCATTTCAAAGCGCATTCCTAATCACATATCAAGCCCCCCTCCCCACAAGCCGCGCACATTTTCCGCGGGCCATCGAAAAAAAGCCCATGACAACCTTATTGCCATGGACTTTGCAAAACATTTCCGCTTTCGCGGATTCTAAATTACTTCACAGTGAATACCTGATTATAGTTACCGTCCTTTACAACGTACAAGCCCTTTTCAAGATTCATCGAGTTCAGTTTCTTCTGAACATCACACATGCGCGTTTTCAATTTACATACAAAAGAACCCTTCGTATCGTAAACGCTGAACGTTCTTTCGCTGGAGAGCAAAACTCTACCGTTTGCAATGCTGGTCTTTCCGCCCACTTCGCTTGAATCAATCTTGGTCAGCACCACATTGTCAATGAACACGCTACCCGTTGCAAGCCCTGCATTAAAGGCCACGCGACCATTCTTATCGGTAGATTCCCTCATGACAAACTTAACTTCGAAGTTTTTCTTGTCAGAGCCGAGATCGAACGTCACCGCAGAATCCAAATAGCTCTTCGAACCGGAATTCTTTCCAATATTCACTTCGAGAGTCCTTGTTGCAGAAGCCGATGCATCAAACGTGAGCTTGTAACCCTGCCCCTTTTCGAAATGGAAACCGTTCTGAACCACCTGAATATCGCTAGCCTTGGAACCCTTCTTAGTCACTGCGATTTCGGCCTTTCCGTCAGTAAACTTCAAAGAGGCATCACCGCTGTTCTTGTTCAGCGTCCAGCCAGCAAGCTCAAGCGAATCCGAGAAGGAACCGTTAAACACAGAGTCTCTATCCGTCGGCACTTCAATTTTCGGAGCCGCACCAATTTTACCATCCACAGTCCATTCCTTTACAAAATTCCAGATGTCCGAAACATCCGCCTTGGAAGGGCTATGGCCACGGCCAGGGAGCTTCAAGTGCTTGATATAAACACCTTCATCGCAAGGGCCCCAGGTGTACATAGTAGCACCAGAGTTTTCTGCATTGGGATAATTCTTTTGCTCTTCAGCCTGAGACGGGCAATGGAACTGATCGCGGTAATTCTTGATAAAACCTTCAACCTGACTGTAATTCAATACATCGTCGTTAGTTCCATGCGGATGAATGATAGGAACCGGGCGCTGAGCCTTCGAGGCACCGAATACATTCGTACCAGACGTAGGCGCAAACGCTGCAATTTTATCTGCAATCTTACTCATGGAATGGTAAGTGAACATACCGCCCATCGAGAAGCCCGATAGATACACGCGCTTGGTATCGATTTTGTAGTCCTTTTGCATCTGGGCTATAATTTCGGTCATCCACTTGGTATCCTTATCGCCCTGGATATCCCAAGTACTCATACCCGTTCCACCCCTCGGATAAACGACGACAAAGCCCGCCGTATCGGCAACCGCTTCCCAGTGAGTATTGGACTGCTGGTAGTTGGGATCCTGATCCATACCATGGCATGAAATGAGCAACGGGCTGTTGTCCTTAAGATTGGACGGGGCATAGACGTGGATTTGTCTGCCAGAAACTGTCATGTTTTTGTAGTCGTTCAGGGATTTTCCACCCCCTCCGCCACCCCATTGAGCAAATGATAGAGTGGCGGCGAAGCAAACTAGTAAAGGAAATTTCATTTTTGTACTCCTCTGTATTCCTTTTTTGGTTTACTCTTTTAATCCCACCGAACCTAACCCATAAATAACTTATACCAAACACATCGAAGAACTTCAACGGCGAGTAAAAAAAACGATGTAAGGGACAACAACAAAAATTTATCCAGAAGAAAATCAAGGTTATGTCCCCCATCAAACAATTGCATTTTTCGACAGTTTTCGCCAAACTCAAACCACTAGCCGCTTA
The DNA here is from genome assembly GCA_902776765.1 of Fibrobacter succinogenes. Taxonomy (GTDB): domain Bacteria; phylum Fibrobacterota; class Fibrobacteria; order Fibrobacterales; family Fibrobacteraceae; genus Fibrobacter; species Fibrobacter succinogenes_N. The sequence goes on along the minus strand of CACYRP010000044.1, from coordinate 49,268 downwards.
TAACTATTTCTATATTTGTCGCTGTAAAATTTTCTCAACCGAGGCAATCCAATGCTTGATATTAAAAAGATCCGTGAAAATCCGGAATATTATATTGCTGAAACCGAAAAGAAATATACGACCGTAAGCCTTCGTGACGTGCTCGCCGTCGATAACGAACGCCGCCCGCTCCTCACCGAAGTCGAACGCCTCAAGAGTGAACGCAACGCCCAGTCCAAGAAGATTGGCGAACTCAAGAAGAAGGGCGAAAACGCTGACGAAGCCCAGGCCGCCACACGCGAACTCGGCAACAAGATTGACGAACTCGACAAGAAGCTCAAGGAACTCGACTACAAGCAGACCGAAATGCTCATGCACGTTCCGAACATCGCTCCGCGTTCTCCGGAAGGCAAGGACAGTTCGGACAACGTTGTCGAAAAAGACGGCCCGATTCCGTTTGACTACTACGTGAAGAACGATGACTTCGCCCGCGTGGACCACAAGACTCTCGGCGAACGCCTTGGCATTTTTGACTTCGAACGCGGTGCCAAGATTTCCGGTTCCGGCTTCCCGGTCTATCGCGGTCTCGGCTCTCGCCTCGAACGCGCCCTCATCCAGTTCTTCCTCGATGAACACCAGAAAGCCGGCTTCGAAGAATTCACTCCGCCGTACCTCGTTACCCGCAACACCATGCGCGGCACGGGTCAGCTCCCGAAGTTCGAAGAAGACATGTACCGCTGCGACAAGGATGACGACCTGTTCCTCATCCCGACGGCAGAAGTTCCGCTCACGAACCTCTACTCTGGCGAAGTGATTCCGGAATCTGAGCTTCCAAAACGCATCTGCGCTTACTCCGCCTGCTTCCGCCGTGAAGCCGGCAGCTACGGCAAGGACACCCGCGGCCTTCTCCGCTTGCACCAGTTCAACAAGGTGGAAATGGTTTACTTCGCCCATCCGGAACACAGCTACGAAGACCACGAAGAACTCACCCGCTTCGGTGAAAAGCTCCTCGAAAAGCTCGGCCTCCCGTACCACCGCCTCGCACTCTGCAAGGGCGACCTCGGTTTCGGTGCTGCCAAGTGCTACGACCTCGAAGTTTACGCTCCGGTCGAAAAGAAGTGGCTCGAAGTCAGTTCCTGCAGCAACTTCGAAGACTATCAGGCACGCCGCGCCAACATCAAGACGAAAGTAGGCGGCAAGAACGTCTACCTCCACACGCTTAACGGTTCTGGCCTCGCCACTCCGCGCGTGATGGTCGGCATCTGCGACAACTACCAGCAGAAAGACGGCTCGCTCAAGATTCCTGAAGTGCTGCGTCCGTACATGGGTGGGCTTGAGTTTATCAAACCGAAAGCCTAACCATGTAGTGAGGATTTTTCGCAAGAAAAATCCGAGTGCGAGGTTTCACTAGAAACCTTGCCCGCGAAGGCGGGCATCTACCATAAAAACTTTCAGCAAGTCCCCATGGACTTGCTTTTTTCACATACTACGTAGGACGCCGTAAGCGTCAACTCCGAGCTGGGGCCCCGCCCGCAAGAAGTAAGTTTTAAGGACAATAGCCCTTATTTAAGCCTTTCCAACCTCTCATATACGTCGTACAACCTTTGCACCCCGTTCTCAAGCCCGTAGTAATGTCTCACATACGGCACCAAGAGTACAAAAAACAACACGTCCAATACAATAACGGCAACATCGGGAACCACTATCAGGAATAGAATCCCGCCCACAGTCAATAGCGCAAACAGAATCATCACGAGTTCGTGCACCAGGCGTTCATGCTGGAAAAATCCGATATGCGTCCGCACAGACAACAATTCCTCCGCAGTCAACGGAACTCCCCGCGCGGCCGTTTCCAAGAGCTCTTTTTCGTAATCATTCAACTTTTTTAGCATACCCTAAATATAAAGAAATATTTTTCGAAGAGAAACTCGCCCCCGTTTTTGCAAATGATGCAAATAACACAAAGTCTATTTTTTTCAAAAAAAATTGCAATATTCATAAATAGAATGTTATTTTAAAATTATGGAAGAGCTTCAGTTTAATTCACTGCCGGCAATGTTCTTCGCGAACTGTGACAGATCCGATTTTAGGGGATGGTATCACCGTAAAGACGGCGAGTGGATTCACTATTCCAAAGAATCATTGAAAAAAAATACCAAGGCGTTTGCATTGGCTTTAAACGCCCTTGGATTAAACAAAAGTGAAAGCGTCGGGATTATTGCTCCGAGCTCGCCGAATTGGCTCATTGCAGACATCGCCATTCAACTGAACCACTCCAAAGTCGTACCGCTCTTTCCCAACATTTCTTCCGAGAATTTTGCGTTCCAAAGCAACGACGCAAACATCAAAATTCTCATTGTCAATTCCATCGAAGAACTGGACGCACCACTTCTCGACAACCTGCCGTCCTTTAAAACCATTATCTGCATCGAAAAAAATTCTTCGCTCCCTGCCAACGGGATTTACTGGGACGAATTCATCAAAAGAGGATACGATGCTTTGGCCGACCAAATGCGCGCCCAATGGATTGACAACCAACTTGCAACAATCAATTCAGACGACATTTTCAGCATCATCTACACAAGCGGATCCACGGGGCGTCCCAAGGGCGTCGAACTCACGCATCGAAACATGTTAGTACAAATTCAGAACATAGCCCCGATGTTCCAGTTCGATTCGCAAAAAGATTCGTGCCTTACAATTCTCCCGGTGGCGCATGTTCTCGAACGCATGGCCGTTTACTTTTACACATTGAGCGGTGTCGCCATTTACTTTGGAGACAATCCCAACAATCTTTCGCACATGTTGCGCGAAGTGCGCCCCACCATCATGATTGTCGTCCCGCGTATTCTTGAACGCCTTTACGAAAGCATGACAACCGCCGCAGACCGCGCTAAAGGTCTCAAGCAACACCTCATCAAGCACGCCATCAAGATTGCCAAAATTAAAGACCCCAATAAATGCCCGAGCCTTTTACACCGCATTTTCAATCTGTTCGTTTATAAAAAAATGCGCGATGCGGTCGGTGGCAATTTTCGCATGATTATTTCGGGCAGTAGTGCATTGAACAAATCCATTTTGCGTTTTCTATTGAACATCGGGCTTCCCGTTTTCGAAGGCTACGGCATGACAGAATGTTCGCCCGTCGTTTCTGCAAATTGCAAACAAGCTATCAGACCCGGTTCAATCGGCAAGCCGCTCCCCCACCTCGAAGTTCGAATCGGGAAATGTAGCGAAATCCAAGTTCGCGGAGAAAGTGTCTTTAAGGGCTACCACAACCGCCCAGATCTAAACGCCAATGCCTTTACCGAAGATGGCTTTTATCGCTCTGGCGACCAAGGCTATTTTGACGATGACGGATACCTCTACTTTACCGGACGCATCAAAGAACTCCTAAAAACAAGCACCGGCAAATACGTCAGCCCAAACCCCATCGAACTCGAAATAATCCGCCACCCGCTTGTCGAACAAGCTCTCGTCATTGCTAACGATCGTAAATTTGTTTCTGCAATTATTTGGCTGAACCCAGTAGGCGCCCGCCGAATGCTCAAGCCGCAAAACGAAGACTACGATGTTGAAAACGCACTAAAGTCTCCACTTGTCCGCGATGCCATCAATCGCCACATCGAACATATCAACGAAAAGTTGAACCATTGGGAACAAATTCGCAAATGGACTTTAATCGGAGACGAACTCACCATTGAATCCGGGCTCTTGACCCCCACATTAAAAATTCGGCGCACCGTTGCAGAAAAACGATACGCCGAACAAATTGAAGCGATGTACAATTAGACGAGAGACCGCTTCGCTGGTAGACGAAAGACGAAAGATTTTTTCTTTGAGTCCGTGCGGAGCACCACTATTATTCTTTCGTCTCTAGTCTGTAGGACCGCAGGTCCGTTCTTTCGTCTAGAAGTGAATCACGCGGACCTTGATGACCTTATCAAGCTTGCCGAGTTTTTCAATGATGGAATCATCGACCTTGCTTTCGACGTCAACGAGGTTGTAACCGATCTTGCCATTGCTCTTGTTAGAGAAAGAAGCAATGTTCACGCCTTCGGCACCGAACACCTTCGTGATTTCAGAAATCATATTCGGAACGTCCTGGTTGATCACGACAACGCGGCTCTTGATGCCAGCATGCGGATGATCGACGAGAGCCGGGAAGTTCACGGAATTGCGGACGCAACCGTATTCGATGTAGTCCTTCAATTCTTCGACTGCCATCACAGCGCAGTTTTCTTCGGCTTCTTCAGTAGAAGCGCCGAGGTGCGGGAAGCAAGTGACCTTGTCGTTCTTGATGAGTTCAGCAGTCGGGAAGTCGCAGAGGTAGCCCTGGAGGGAACCAGAAGCGAGCATTTCGTTGACCGGATCCATTTCAACAATGCCACCACGAGCAAAGTTCATGATGTAGGAACCCTTGAACTGAGCAAGATTCTTCTTGTTGAGGAGGTTTTCGGTAACGCCCTTGATGAACGGAACGTGAACCGTGAGGAAGTCAGAATTTGCAATCACGGTGTCGAGGTCTGCAATTTCGACCTTGTTAGAAAGTTCATGCATGTTGTTTGCATTCGGATACGGTTCGTAAGCGATTACGCGCATGTTCTTCCAACGAGCATAGTTAGCAACGAGCACACCGATCTTGCCAAGGCCAACAACACCGAGAGTCTTGCCGGCAAGTTCCATACCAGCGAACTTCTTCTTGCCGCTTTCGACCGTCTTTGCGAGATCCGGATCGTTCACGTCGAGACCCTTGACCCAAGCAGCAGCCTTGTCAGCGTTACGGACAGCCATGCCGAGCACGGTCATCACGAGTTCAGCAACAGCGTTTGCGTTTGCACCCGGAGTGTTGAACACGCAGATGCCCTTTGCAGAAGCCTTGTCAATCGTAATGTTGTTCACGCCTGCACCAGCGCGAGCGACAGCCAAAAGGCCATCAAAGTTATCGGTATCAACCTGAGCAGAACGCACCAAGATAGCATCCGGATTTTCGATAGAATCGGAAACCTGATAGAACGAGCCAAACAGGCTCAAGCCTTTCTTGGAAATGTTGTTCATCGTCTTAATAGTTGCCATTGTATTGTCCTTTGTTAATGTTAAATAGGTTTTAGGTATTAGGGGTTAGGTTTTAGGCTAGGATATTCGCGGCTCCGCCGCCCTTTGCTAACGCGCCTTGCGCGTGATTCTTTTTCCTATAACCTATAACCTGTAACCTAACACCTATCAAGGTTCTTGCCAGCGGCCTCTTTCCTTGATCAAATTCACGAGCTCTTCGATAGCGTCTTCTTCGGGAATGTTCTTCTTCACCGCCGTCTTGCCTTCGAACAGCGTAATGCGGCCGGGGCCACCGCCCACGTAACCAAAATCAGCATCAGCCATCTCGCCCGGGCCGTTCACGATGCAGCCCATGATGCCGATGGAAATGTCGGAGAGGTGTCCGAAGCGGGCCTTGATTTTGCCCATGACCTGCTGGATGTCGTAAAGCGTACGGCCACAGCTCGGGCAGCTGATAAAGTTCGTCTTGCTGCGGCGGCAATAAGCAGCCTGCAAAATATCGAACGCGAGAATCACGGAATCCTTCGGGCTCTTGTAACCGTCAATCACGACGGCATCGCCAAGGCCATCCGTCACGAGGCTTCCGATGTCGGCTGACACGCGGAGCATGTCGCGTTCGCAATCATTTACCTTCGCATAAAGGAGAATCGGATCCTTGCGGTTTGCTGCATACAAAGCCGAAGCGAGAGCGCGCACGCCCATCACCATTTCTGGGCCCGTATAGCAGAAGAGCGAACCTTCAGGAACGGCGTTCGGATTTGCGGCAAAGCCAGCGATATCCATCGCATCCTTGAATTCCACAACCGGCTTAGCATCCAAGCCAGCCAAAGCAAATTCTGCGTTGCGGCGTTCGCCTGTGAGGCTCACCGCATCGGCCTTCATACCGACGCGCACCGGTTCTGCACCGCCAATCTTTACGCCAGCAAGCGTCACCGGGACCGTTTCCCTGCGTTCGTAATGGTACGGGTCCTTTTCCAAAACAGGCACCGCAAACTTCGGAGCATCCGCCTTGAGTTCGCAAGCCTTAATCAATTCCTGCGCCACCGGGACTTCAGCCACCGGATCTTCAGTCAGCGACACGCGAATCGTATCGGCAAGGCCATCGAGCAAAAGCGCACCAATGCCCGCCGCAGACTTCAAACGTCCGTCCGCGCCAGCACCGGCTTCCGTCACGCCTACATGGAACGGATACGGCTTAAAGTGTTCCTGCTTCAAGCGGGCCGCCAGCATGCGATAAGCGGCAATTGCCACACGCGGATTGCTCGACTTGAGGCTCAATACAACTTGGTCAAAATGTTCGGCTTCGCAAACCGCCAAATATTCAATGGCACTTTCCACCATGCCTTCCACGGTGTCACCATAACGATAAATCATGCGGGCGCTCAAGGAACCGTGGTTCACGCCAATGCGGATGGCGCGGCCAAGGCGCTTGGCTTCTTGCACAAACGGAGTGAATGCTTCGGCAACTTTTTCCTTGCCTTCGTCAAACATCTTATCCGTCTGATTTTCAAGCGTCAAAATGCCCGTATCTACAAAGTTACCCGGGTTGATACGAACCTTTTCCACCCACTTGAGCGCTTCGAAAGCAGCCTTCGGCTGAAAATGAATGTCGGCAGAAACTGGAACCGTGCAACCGGCAGCACGCACGCGCTTCATCACCTCTTCGAGGCCCTGCGCGTCAGCAAATGTCGGCGCCGTAATGCGAACCAAACCGCAACCCACCTTAGCAAGAGCCAAAGTTTCAGCCACCGTCTTTTCGACGTCCTTCGGCTTGGTGGTCGTCATGGATTGAACTAAAATGGGGGCGCCGCCCCCTATCAATGCGTCACCGACGCGAACCTGAACAGTTTCCCTGCGAACCGCTTTAAAGCGGTCATCAACATACGGAAGTGTAGTAAAATCTAGCATGCTTAAAATGTAGAAACTTTTACGTCAAAACATTGAGTTTCCCGCGCACAAACATGTTTATTGAGTTACTAGAATAGCATTGCCGCAGTTGTCAGAAGTTAGTTGGTAGAACTTAGCCCGCTCCGCTCTTAGAACTTAGTTTTTTCTTTTAGTGCGAAAAAAAAGTTCTAAGCTCTAAGTTCTAAATGCTAAACTCTTTCAGTCGAGGATTCTGCCGCGCATTCCTTCTTGTAGTAGGCTTCCAGTTCTTCGCGGCTCTGGTCAAAATACTTTTTAAGGCTCGGATCAAAATGTTTTCCCATAGAGCTATCGATAATGTTATAAGCCTCTTCATAAGAGAACGCATCCTTATAGCATCTCTTACTCACCAAGGCATCGTACACATCCGCAATAGCCATCACACGGGCTTCCAACGGAATGCTTTCTCCCTTCAAGCCATAGGGGTATCCACTGCCGTCCCAACGTTCATGGTGACTGCCAGCCATGTTCTTTGCGATTTCCACAAAGAGTTCACTCTGGAAATTCGAGAGCAAGTTCTTGATAATGATAGCACCTTTTTCGGCGTGGGTCTTCATCTCGGTAAACTCTTCATCCGTAAACTTGCCCGGCTTGCAAAGCACCTTGTCATCAATGGCAATTTTACCAATATCATGCATCGGAGCCGCAGCAATCATATCGTCATAGAATTCCTTGGAGTAATTCAAATTCGGATCCAGCTGCATTTTTTCAACAAGGATACTCACCACTTCCTTTGTACGTTTGAGATGTTCCCCAGTAAAACCATCTTTGTTATTGACCATTTCAGCCATGCTCACAAGCATCTGGTTCTGGAAAAGACGAATCTGTTCTTTGTTATTCTTGATGAGAGCGGCAAGTTCGGTATTATTGGCATCCAAGCGTTCAATATAGCGCTGGATATTTGTTTCATCTTCAATGCGGAACAAAAATATCTGCAACTTCTTATTCTGATGGACATTCCTCATCACCGCCTTGAAATAGCGATCCTTGTACGTAAAGCGGTATACCTTGTCACCGCTAGCAGCCTTCAGTTGTTCCATGCCCTCTTCAAAAATACCGGCTATTTCAACATCCGAAGGCAAAGCATGATCAACACGGCAATCCAAAAGTTCCGGGAAGAACCGGCTTGCGATATCGTTACATCCAAGGTAATAGCCTTTTGGCGAAAACGCCAAATAGGCCGCCGTATTTTCGGCTTCCAGCGATTCAAGCACACTGTTCATCACGTCGTGCATTTTCACCAAGGCGCAAACATAGAGCAACACGAGTTCGTCAATCAAGTAAACAAGCGGCATCAGCAAAGTATCGTTTTCCAAATAGCGCGTCAAAATAAACGAACCAATCGAAACAAACACAAGCGATGCAATGGCAATCAAAGTCTTGTAACTGACATTGCGCTTCTTTTTGGCGGCAATGATAACGAGAACGACATTGGCAATAGCATAAAAGTAAAGCAACAAATCCCATAAAATATGACCAGGTCCATATGTCGGCATATAACTGCCAAAGCCATTCAGAACAACATAGCGCACTGATTCATAGAACACATCGCTAAATCCAACCGTACACGAAAGCGCAAACACAAGTGCGCTATACAGGAACAAAAACAACTTCAGCCAACGCGGAAGATTAAACGAGCACAAACGGCAAATCAAGAGGAACAAGAAAAGCGGCAAAAAGCAGGCGCCCAAATAGCACACCTTATTGGCAACAATCGCCCCTTCAATCGTTGTGGAAAGCGCTAAAAAGAGGTAGCCAAAATCAGCAAGGACAATCGAAAAGAAGAATGCCGTAAAATAAGAGTTCAACGGCCTGCGGTAAAAATACGAAAGAAGGCAGGCATTAACTCCCGAAAAGACACACATCGCAATCAAATAATAAATAACAAACATACCAATCTCTCAAAACAAATTCATCAATGATCCACAGAACAGTAATAATCCATCAACTGTTCTTGACATTCCAAGAAGCAGTCCTTCAAATGCGGGTCAAACTGTTTACCCATCGACGCAATAATCACATCACGCGCTTCACGGAAAGACATACGTTCCTTGTAGCAACGCTTGCTCACCAAGGCGTCGTAAACGTCAGCAAGGGCCATGATACGCGCTTCCATCGGGATATTTTCACCCGAGCGCTGTTCAGGATAACCCGTTCCATCCCAACGTTCGTGATGGTAAAGCGCCATGTTCTTGGCAACACTGACAAAATAACTGTCCTTGACATCGGAGAGCAACTTTTCGATAATGTTAGCGCCCTTCTCCGCATGGGTCTTCATAATTTCGTAATCATCTAAATTAAAGCGGCCAGGCTTGCGCAACACAGCGTCATCAATCGCCACCTTGCCCAAATCGTACATCGGAGCGGCAGCAATCAACACATCGAGGAACTTATCAGACAAATTATCGATACCCTTCTTGCGCATCATCGACACAAGAATCTTCACGACCTCGCTCGTACGCTTGATATGCCCTTCCATGTTGCCAGCACGGCTTTCGGCCATCTGCGCCATACCCACAATCCACTTTTCCTGAACCGAGAGTTTCTCGTTCTCGGTTTTCACCATGTTCTTCTGCAACATGGAATTGCTACGGCCAAGAGCATCAATGTATTGCTGTTCCTGCGTGTTATCTTCGATCCTGAACAAGAACACGTTCTTTCCATGAACTTGTCTCAAGACTTTAACTTCGCACTTGTAATGACGGCCCATGTAATTGAACTCAGTCATTTGGCTGTAATCGGTCAAAATCTTGGACTTACGGTATTTTTCAATCCAGGACATGATTTGCTGTTGCAATTCCGTAGTCCCTTTCAGATGAGCGTCCACCCTCATCCTGATCAGTTCCGGGAAAAAGTTCAAAGCAATCCGGTTTGCTCCCAAGTAGGCCCCATCGACCGAGAAAGACATATACGCACAAGAGCTTTCGGTCTCAATGGATTCAATCACGCATTCTGTAATATCGTACCACTTGACGTTGTTACAAATATAGAGCAAGAGAATCTGGTCCAGCACATAAATGAACGGCATGATGAGCATGTCGCTGCCCAAATAGCGAGCCAAGAAGAACGACATGATTGTTGCAATTTCGCCAATAATCATCGCAACGATGTTCTTGAGCGACACCATCTTCTGGTGCATAATTGCGCGAACAATAATCCAAATATCTAAAAAGACATAGCTCACCAGGAACGCATTGAACAAGCCATGAGCCCAACCATACGTCGCCACGTAGTTACCGACACCGGCCTGAACCACGTACTCCACAGTCTTGTAGTACGCCGGAAAATACCCGACCGTCATAGCCAGTGCACAAATCGTAAAGCTCATGAGGATAAGCGTGATGTGCAGCCACTTCGGGATAGACATCTTGCAAACTTTCAAAAGCGCAAAGAACATGAACATAGGAAGGAACGACCCGCCAAGGTAATTCACCTTGTTGGCGATAATAGCCCCCTCAACCGTTTCCGAAAAACCTAGCAGCCAATGACCAAAGTTCGCAACGAGAATCGCATAAAAGGAGTAATAAACATAATTATTTCTCTGGTTTTGAAAACGCAGAGAAAGCACCGCCAGATTGACGGCAGATAACACAAACATCAATGTTAAATAGATATAGCCCATATCCGCAACTAAAAAGCAACTATTATAAAGTTAACTTTTTTTTTCAAAAAAGTACATTTACCCCCCTAAAATTTTCCTAACACAAAACCAGGTAAAAAATAAAAAAGAAAACGCGTGGCCATAACCACACGTTTCCTTTAAAGAGTCTTATTCGGACTATTCCAAGACTAAGCTTCGGTCGGAGCTTCTGGAGCAGCATCGGCAGCCGGAGCAGCCGGTTTCGGAGGGAGCAAAGCCTTGATAGAAAGCTTCACCTTGCCCTTCGGGTCAACACCGAGGCAGAGCACTTCGACTTCGTCACCGACGTGAACGACATCTTCGACCTTTTCGACACGGTGGTCGGCAAGTTCGGAAATGTGCACGAGACCGTCGCGACCCGGGAGGATTTCGACGAATGCGCCAAACGGCTGAATCGTCTTGACCTTGCCCTTGTACTTGCGGCCCGGTTCGGGTTCGGCAGTGAGTTCTTCGATCATGCGGCGGCAAACTTCACCGGCCTTACCCGTCGGGGCGGCGATGTCGATATTGCCGTTATCATCGATGTTGATGGTGCAACCCGTTTGAGCCTGCATGCCCTTGATGACGGAACCACCAGAACCGATGACGTCACGAATCTTCGTAGTCGGGATGTGCATCTTGAGCATCGTCGGAGCCTTGTCAGAAACCTTCGGACGCGGTGCAGCGAGACCGAGTTCAGCCATCTTGCCGAGGATGTGGATACGACCCTGACGAGCCTGTTCCAAAGCTTCGCGCATAAGTTCCGGGGTGATACCGCGGATCTTGATGTCCATCTGGAATGCAGTGATACCTTCAGCAGTACCCGTGACCTTGAAGTCCATATCGCCGAGGTGGTCTTCCGTGCCGGTAATGTCGGTCAAGATCTTGATCTTGCCGCCTTCCTTGACGGAGCCCTTTTCAGAGATGAGGCCCATGGCGATACCTGCAACCGGAGCCTTGATAGGAACGCCAGCGTCCATCAAGCTGAGGCAGCCACCGCAAACAGAGGCCATGGAAGAAGAACCGTTGGATTCCATGATTTCGGAAACAACGCGGATCGTGTACGGGAAGTCTTCCGGGAGCGGAAGAACTGCAGCGAGGGAACGTTCGGCCAAGTGACCGTGACCGATTTCACGGCGAGAGAGACCGAGCTTTTTGCATTCACCGACGGAGAACGGCGGGAAGTTGTAATGGAGCATGTAGCTCTTGGAGCCTTCGCCCTGCATGCTTTCGAAACGTTGTTCGTCAGCCTTTGTACCAAGAGTGCAAATGACAAGACCCTGGGTTTCACCGCGCTGGAAGATAGCAGAACCGTGAGCGCGCGGGAGCACGCCCATTTCGATTTCGATCGGACGGACTTCGGTCGTGGTACGGCCGTCAAGACGAACGCCTTCGTTCAAAATCATTTCGCGCATTGCAGTGCGTTCGAGGTCGCTGAAGATTGCCTTAGCATCAGCAGCGAGCTTCGGATCCTGAGCTTCACCTTCGCCGATGAGAGCGAGGATGCGAGCGTCTTCGAGCATGCGTGCGCAGAGGTCTGCCATAGCCGGATAGAAGTCCGTCTTCACCATGTTGGAGTGGACGTCCTTGTTCAGTTCGTCCCAGACAACTTCCTTAACTGTAGCAACGAGTTTGTCATGATCTTCACCAACAAACTTCGGCTTGAGTTCCATCTTCGGCTTGGAGCAGCGGTCCACCAGTTGCTGTTGGGCCTTGCACATTTCCTTGATAACTTCATGGCCAGCGAGGATTGCGCCAATCATCGTGTCTTCGGACACTTCATAAGCACCACCTTCGACCATGCAAACAGAGTCTTCCGTACCGGCGACCACGAGGTCCAGATCGGCCACGGCAACCTGGTCGTAAGTCGGCATCACAATGTTCTGACCATCGACAACAGCCACGCGGACAGCAGCAACCTGCTGTTCAAACGGGAGTTCAGAAAGACCGATGGAAAGAGATGCAGCACTCACGCCAAGAACGTCCGGAGCGAACTTCTTGTCGGAAGAAAGAACCTGAACGACGACCTGAACTTCACGTGTGAAGTTTTCCGGGAACATCGGACGAATCGGGCGGTCAATAATACGAGCCGAAAGAATTTCTTCATCGCTCGGACGACCCGGTTCGCGCTTGCTATAGCCACCAGGCAGGCGTCCGGCAGCATAAGACTTTTCGCGATATTCAACTGTCAGAGGGAAGAAGTCACCATCCTTTTCTTCACCGTAGCAAACGGTAGAAAGGACAAACGCGTCCCCCATCTTAGCGACAGCAGAACCACGTGCCTGCTTTGCGATACGGCCAGTTTCAAACGTAATGACACGACCATCCGGAAGGTTTACCGACACTTCCTTCGGGTCGAGCATCTTGCCGTACTTAGCTTGATAAGCTTCTGTTGACATAAAAAATCTCCAATACGAGAATTAGCCGCGGAGACCGAGTTCCTTAACCAAAGCACGCTGAGCGATAATGTCCTTTTCGCCGTAGTACTTGAGGAGGTTCTTGCGCTTTGCAACCATCATGGAAAGACCACGGAGGGAGTGGAAATCCTTCTTGTTGGTCTTGATGTGTTCGGTGAGTTGTTTGTTTCATTACATGTTTTTGTCCGAGTTTACTGCTCTAGCACCAGTGGAATTGGCGAATCTGGTCACAGGACCCAGGCAAAAATGCAATTTGAGAGCATATATAGAAAAATAGTGGTTAGTGGTTAGTGGTTAGTGGTTAGAATAAAGCCATTTTTAATGGGTTTTAGGTATTAGGTCTTAGGGATTAGGTGAATAATCGCGGCTTCGCCGCCCTTTACAAATGCGCATAGCGCATGAAATTAATCCTAACCCCTACCACCTGTGACCTAACACCTATCTACAAAAATCTCGACAGCACTTCCTTCAACTTATTGACGTTCACGGGTTTTGCCACATGCTCGTTCATGCCGGCTTCCAAAGCGGCCTGCTGGTCATCCGCAAAGGCGTTTGCCGTCATAGCGATAATCGGAATTTCAGCCGCCACCTTGTTTTCAAGTTTGCGGATTTTGCGAGTTGCCTCGTAACCATCCATAATCGGCATCTGCACATCCATCAAGATCAAGTCGCATTCGCCAGGCTTTACATTCTTCATGTATTCCACAGCTTTCGCGCCATCGCAAGCCGTAGCCACCAGAATACCGCAATCTTCCAGGATTTCTTCAGCAATTTCACGATTCAGCTCGTTATCATCCACGAGCAAAACCTTCTTGCCGTTAAAATCAACCTTCCGGTCTAGCAAAGGCTTATCGGCATGCGAGAGTCCAAAGCTCTGCAACAAAGTTTCCTTTGCATCCGACGGGAACACAGGCTTGCTCATAAAATTACGGATACCCACTCTAAGAGCCATATCCTCAATATCCGACCATTCATAAGCAGACATCACAATAACAAGGATGTTCTCTCCCAACTCTTCGCGAAGGCGGGTCGTCGTCTTCAAGCCATCCATATCCGGCATGCGCCAATCCACAAGGAACGCATCATACTTAAAGCCCTTGGACTTGGCCTCTTTGACTTTTTCCAAAGCCTCGGCACCGGAATAGCAGCAATCCACTTCAACGCCCAAAGCGCTAAAGATTTGCGGAACGCTCTTTATACTGTCGGCGTCATCATCAACAACCAAAAGTCTCTTGCCTTCCAGTTCCTTCACGTGAGTCAGTTCCAGCGTTGTATCAGCCAACTTGAACTTAAAGTTCAAGACAACATCTGTACCTTCGTCCACCTTGCTTTTAATATCAATGGAGCCCCCCATCATATCGACAATATTCTTCGTAATTGCCATGCCAAGTCCCGTTCCCTGAATTCCAGAAACGGTAGACGAATTCACTCTCGTAAACGCATCAAAAATCTTGGGCAAGAAATCTTCGCTCATGCCGATGCCTGAGTCCCTAATTCTAAACTCATAGGCGCCAACACCTGATTCCTCGCACACCTTCTGTTCAACGGTAAACCAAATAGAGCCGCCGGTCGGAGTGTACTTGATGGCATTCGAAATAACATTCAAAAGAACCTGGTTCAAGCGGAGTCTATCACAGACAACATATTCATTATGAATACCAACGCTATTGGCATAGAACTGCAAATTCTTGGCGTTGATATCCGCTTGCACAATATCCTTGAGCGTATGGATAATTTCGGGAATATGCTCCGACTTTTCGTTTAAATTCAGCTTGCCCGATTCAATACGGCTCATGTCAAGCACATCATTAATCAGCGAGAGCAAGTGGTTCGACGATAGTTCGATTTTCCCAAGGAAATTCTTGACCAAATCCTTGTTGCCAATATGCATTGTCGCCAGTTCCGTATAACCGATAATAGCATTCATCGGAGTGCGGATGTCATGGCTCATATTGTTGAGGAACATCGTCTTTGCACGGGATGCCGACTTCGCCATTTCAAGCGCCTGTTCCAAAGCTTCCTGCTGAGCCATTTCCCTGCGATAAACGGCATCATTGTTGAACAGCCCCACAAGCACACGATGAGACTTGGACCAGTCGCCCATCTTGGTCACCTTCATGCGGTACCACTTGAGTCCTTCAGTCGATATGCGTCGGTAATCCAGGAAGAACGAATTTTCGTGTTGCAAGCGAGCTATAACAACTTCACGATTTAGCATCTGCAAAATCGGTTCTTGATCATCCTGATAAACAGCATTCTTAATACTTTCTATACGATTCTTAAAGAAGTCAACCCCTTCACCGGTATTTTCATCAACAACGTCGTTAAACTTTCCACCATTCAACGAGACACTGAACAATCCCGTATCGATATTGACATCAAATACAACTTCGTACTGGTCCGAAAGACTCATGATACGGTCAATATTTTCCTGATGCTCCGTTTCTGCACGATACTGAGCATCCACCTCAACAAAACCAACAGCGATAAGCTTCGGAGGTTCATCGACAGCTTCGGCCTTCGCAAACACAAGGCGCGTGTACTTGTATTCAGTTCCATAGAGTCGCCTAAACACAATCGTGAGGCGTTTCTGATGCATTAGTTTTGCGGCAACCAAATCTCTTGAGGCTAGCCCGAAAAGCCTTTCGCGATCATCCGGATGAGCTAAATTCAGAACAAAAGCCGTGAACACATCCTCAAGCTTTTCACACGAAGCAAACTGCTTGCTTAAAGCGTTCCTGATGTCTTCACGAACCGCGAGCACTCCGCTCGTTCCGTCAACAAGATTAAAATAGAAGAGCGATGAATAATCTTCCGAAAGGATATCGATAATTTCAAGATTCTGCTTTAGATTCGACTGGATTTCCATCTGCTTCTTGATTTCGTCATCGACACAATGCAAACCAAAAACAATGCCCTTGAGGTTGCCGACATCATCCTTATCGGCAATAACCTTCATCTGGTAGAAAATTTCCTTGTCATCAAGTTTTATCTTGAAATTAACATGGATAACAGGCTCGGTTTTCAAAGTCCTGACCAAATAATCACGATTTGTCTGTTCACGGAACTGGAGCTTATCAGAATCACAAACCAAATACTTTAACAGCAAATCCATTCGCTTTGCAAAAATCTTTTCTGAAGACCATCCTGGAATAGCCTTTAACAGTACAGAACTAGCGCGGTAAGTCACCACGACATCCGACAAGGCATCATCGCCAAGCGTTACGTAGTTCACAAAGTCAAAGTCCGAAGCAAGCGATTCTATCACCCTATTGTTGCGATCCATTTCCTGGCGCTGGGCAACCGCTTTATTGACTTCGGAATCGATATTTTCAACAGCCACAATAACATGGTTTTCATCCTTGCGGGATTTAATCGCCTTCATTCTGTAGTATTGCGGTACACCATCAATGATAAGCCTATATTCAACCGCGGCACTCGGACTTTCTTCCAAACGCTGGAGGAATGCCCCCTTTTCCATAAAGTGCATTACAATTTCAAGATCATCCTCATGAAGATTGCTCCGCAAGCTCGCGATAGATTCAAAGAAGAAGTCTCGCCCATTCACCGATTCATGCAACTTGTGCATCAGTTTTTCGGCATGGAACGAATCAAACGAATCATCCAAAATATTCACATAGAAAATGCACTCGTACGTTTCGCTCAAAGCGTCTGCAATTTCGGAATATTCACCGCTCTCCGCTTCGACCATGCGGCGGGCATTCCACATGATTCTAAGGAGATACAAAAGAATTACAAAAAGTTCTATAGCAGAAATAGCTATATAGAACTTACGGATTTTATCCACTCGTGCAAAGGCAATATTTTCATTGACATACAAAATCAAAGACCAGGAACCACCGAATAACGGAAGCGACACCAACAGCTTTGATTCATCCGAAGATTTTTCCCCATAAGCCAAATGAGACGGTTCGCCTTTCATTACATTGGCCGCCCATTCATCCAAGGAATACCCGTTTTTCGGCTGGATCGTCCTTACAAAGCCATTGAAATTTCTCCATTTTCCTGTTTTTTCAACAACAAACGATCCGTCTCGGCGATCCACAACGATTAACGAAGCCCTTCCCTTGAAAGCATTTGTCGCCACATAACTATACAACGGCTTTAGTTCGGAGACTGCCGAAAGCATAGCAACAACTTCACCCCTACGACGGACAGGAACAAATTGTTCAAACACTATGTTTTCGGAACGAACGACATCTCGACTAACCTTCGAAATATAAGGTTTCGAAGAAACAATCGAATTGTAGTGCTGTATATAAGAAGAGTCAAAAACAACGCCTTGGTCGGCTATGATATGTCCATCTGGCAAATACAAGCGAGCCGCAGACACCAAAGGGCCTATTCGCGAACCACGAATCATTCGCACCATGCTTTCAGAAAGCAGATTCTCTTCCATCCCAACCACCGTCGAGATATTGGACAAAGCACTTAAAAGCGACCGGCCTAAAAAACCCATCTTCGCTTCGGAAGCATAGGCCACCTCTTCAAGAGAGTCCCAACTATCATCAATAGCGTTTCTGTTGATATACAAAAAGGAAACGTTTGTCGCAATAAACAAGAAAGCAACTAAGAGTAACGATACTATTAAGTTTCTTTTGAAGAAATTATTGTTCATAAGTATTTCGTAAGATTCCAAGGTATATTATACATTTTGCAAAGAAAAACAGCAGATATTTTCCCCAAAAAAAACAAGTTTTAAACCCCTTTTTGAGAAAATCGTGTTTTTTTTCACAAAAACTGTTCAATACAAAACAAATCTTTATACATTGACGATATGAAAATCTTATCAAAATTGCTTTTCCTTTTAACATTTCTATTTTCATTTACATTTGCAGCTGAAATCGCGACAATCGATTCCGTTACAAAAGACACTGCAACCCCCAAAACAGCCGAAATCGGAGTCCCCAAAAAGCAGGCCGTTTGGATTAAACTAGAAGGCGACGTAGATCCGGCCATGTACGAATTCTGCGCCCGAGCCATCGGTGAAGCACTTGATAAAAAGCCTGATTACATCGTCTTTGAAATCAACACCTTCGGTGGTCGCCTCGATGCCGCATTCGACCTCGTCGATACCATCATGGCTGTAAAGGGCGCCGAGACAATCGCGCTCGTGAAGAAAAAGGCTATCAGCGCGGGTTCACTCATAGCGCTCGCCTGCAAGCGCCTCTACATGCTCGAAGCGACGACCATCGGCGACTGCGCTCCGATAGTGCAAGGCGGCGACGGCACTCCGCAAATCGTGGGTGAAAAAATCCAATCCCCGCTCCGCGCTAAATTCAGGAACCTCGCCCAGCGCAACGGCTACCCCGAACTGTTGGCCTCCTCGTTCGTGACTCCGGAACTCGAAGTGCTCGAACTTACTACCAAGCTCGACAAGGGCACGGCTACAGAACGCGACACCACGCTCATCATCGAAGGCAAAAAGTTCGCCGTTCTCGACAGCGCCGAAAAGAAATTCTGGGGTTCGCCCAAGATTCTCGTGAAAGAAGGTGAACTCTTGACCATGACCGATAAGGAAGCCGAAGAACTCGGATTTTCCAAGGGCACATTCAAGAGCCGCGAAGACTTTGAAACCAAGCTCGCCATCGAACGCAAGAGCGAAGTCGAAACGAACACCGGCGAAAAAATCGCAGGCGCCATCGCCGCCATCTCGGGACTTCTGCTGATTCTCGGATTCGGTGCACTTTACATTGAATTCAAGACTCCCGGCTTTGGAATGTTCGGCATCATTGGCATCATCCTTATCGGCATCGTGTTCTTCGGGCAATTTGCACCGCAGCTCGACGGCTACTTCCCGGTCATCCTGCTCATTGCGGGCGTGATTTTGTTCTTAGTCGAGATATTCGTTATGCCGGGCACATTCCTGTTCGGCATTGGCGGCATCGCATGCATGATCATAGCGCTAATCATGAGCGTCGATACAACCAACATTCCCGAATACGTCCCCGAAGCCGTCGAAACCACCTTTGACGCAACGCCATGGCTATTTGGATTATTCTTTGTTCTAAGCAGCGCGGCCATTGCGCTTATATTCCCAGTTGCCGCCAGCAAGTACTTAATCCCGCTACTCCCCGAAGGCTGGACTCCAATGCTCAAGACCGACATGGAATCCGCAGTCTCCCCCACCGAAGACGTGAAAACCGTTTCCATCGGAGCAATCGGTGTTGCAAAAACGTTCCTCCGCCCGGTAGGCCAGGCAAGCTTTACCATGCCGGATGGCTCAACAAAGCTCTTTGACGTACAAACTCACGGTGAAATCATCGAAGCAGGCCAGCGCGTAAAAGTCGAATCCGTGCAAGAAGGACACATATGGGTGGCTTTGGAAAATTCGGAATTAGGAAGTAGGAGTTAGGACAAATGCGTAAAGCGCGATAAGCGACAAAGCTTGCTTTGGCATTTCCGAGCCTAGCATTTTGTACTTGAGCGAAGCGAAAGTACAAATAGGAATTTAAATTTTAAAAACAAAAACATAACTTGGAGATAAACAAATGGACAATCTTATCATCATAGGCATTATCATTGCCGCCATCGTCGTCATCGTCATGCTTGCCTTTATCGGCAGATTCTTTAGCCTTTGGCTTCAGGCTTTGTTCTCTAAAGCTAACGTAAGCATTTTCCAGCTCATCGGTATGCGCCTGCGTAAGGTTCCGCCTCAGGTGATTGTCGAAGCAAGAATTTTGAGCTGCAAGGCAGGCTTGCCCGTAGACACGAACCTCCTCGAAGCCCACTACCTCTCTCGCGGTAACGTACTCCGCGTGATCCAAGCACTCATTGCCGCCAACAAGGCCAACATCAAGCTTGACTTTAAGGAAGCCGCCGCCATTGACCTTGCAGGCCGTAACGTGCTCGAAGCCGTGCAGATGTCTGTGAACCCGAAGGTCATCGAAACCCCGAAAGTTTCTGCCGTGGCTCTCGACGGTATCCAGCTCCACGCCATCACCCGTATCACAGTGCGCGCCAGCATCCAGAAGCTCGTCGGTGGTGCCGGCGAAGAAACGGTTGTTGCCCGTGTTGGCGAAGGCATTGTGTCTTCCATCGGTTCTGCTCAGAGCCACAAGGAAGTTCTTGAAAACCCGAACATGATTTCCAAGAAGGTGCTCGCCTCCGGCCTTGACGCTGGTACGGCATTCGAAATTCTCTCCATCGACATCGCAGACGTTGATGTGGGCCAGAACATCGGTGCAATCCTTGAAACCGACCGTGCTGAAGCCGACAAAAAGATTGCACAGGCTAAGGCAGAAGAACGCCGCGCCATGGCTTTCGCCGCCGAACAAGAAATGAAGGCAAAGGTGATGGAAATGAAGGCCAAACTCGTGGAAGCCGAAGCCCAGATTCCGATGGCTATGGCAACCGCCCTCCGCGAAGGAAAGCTCGGCGTCATGGACTACTACAACCTGAAAAACATCGAAGCCGACACGCAAATGCGTAAGGAAATCGGTTCCGCCCCGGAAGCAAACAAGTAATTTGACCAAAAGGGTTTAGCCCATGGATTCATTTGACAAACTAATCATTGTCATTATCGCCATCATCGTGGATCAAGTCATCAAAAGGGCGAAAGCGAAGAAAAAGTCTCAGGAGCACGAAAAGGAAAACGCTCCGGAGACCGATTCGACGTTTGAATCCGAAGAAAGCTATGACGAAGATTACGACGAAGAATCGCCTTCGGAACCGACGCCTACACCCTCTCGTAAATTGCAAGAATACATCAAGCAGTTTGAAGAAGCGCAGCGCGAGGCTTCGCAAGGGACTCTCGAACCTGCTATGCCACCCCCGATTCCCGAAAGCAGTCACAGTTATGGCAACGACGTAACCGTGCAAGAAGTTGCAGAAAACATAGTCCAACTAGATGTTGTCGATGCAGAATACCTGATGGACGAATTCGAGATATCCAAAGGAACTGCATACGCAATGCTTGCGGAACTCCAGCAACTCCGCGTGATCGGGCACGACATGGGAGACGGCGAATACGACGTTCTCGTACAAGACATCGATGAACTCTACAACTTGCTATCGCATGAGCCTATGGCAACGCAAATAGCAACAGAGAAAGCTGCGGATTTATCCGCCGCCCCTGCGTACGAGTCTGCACATAGTCCGGCTACAAACGACAAGCAAAGCCAGCTGAAGATTCTCGAAGAACGCGCCCGCAAGGCGCGCGAAGAAGCCGCAGCGGCGGCCCGCCAAAGTGACCTCGAAAACGGTTATACAGGCGAAGCCGTCGAGATTGCAAACCCGCTTACCCAGCGCACCACCGTGCGCTCGATAAGCCGGGAAACAGTCCGTCGCGGATTCATCTGGGGCAAAGTCATTGACGAACCCCGCTTCAAGAAACGCTGGTCACCAGTTAGCAGGTAAAGCGTGTAGCCCTCACCAGTCTTCACGATGGTGAGGGTTAGAGTGACGAATCAAAGCTCATCTCGCGAACAGTTCATGCAAGAATAAAAAGACCGAGGCTTTTTCAGCTGCTTCACTTGGACTCGAACCAAGGACAACGCGATTAACAGTCGCGGGCTCTACCAACTGAGCTATGAAGCATCATTTATCAATTCAAGAATCTTTTTGAGGGATTCCAATCGACGAGCACAAATATAGATAAACAATCCCATCTGTCAAGGCATTACCCCGAATAAAGTTTAAAAATAATGGATTCTACTGCGGCATCGCCCCTCCAGAAAGACAAGCCGGAAAAATCATCACCGGAGTCAGTCCTCTAGGAGGCGATGGTACGAATCAAAACTCATCTCGCGAACATTTCATGTCATAAACGAAAAAAAGACCGAGGCTTTTTCAGCTGCTTCACTTGGACTCGAACCAAGGACAACGCGATTAACAGTCGCGGGCTCTACCAACTGAGCTATGAAGCATCATTCATCGATTCAAAAATCTTTGAGGGATTCCAATCGACGCGCTCAAATATAGATGTTTTCTATCCCGTTGTCAAGGCATAAGCATAAAAAATTTGATTTTTTTCCACGCACGGCGCATTCTCCACGCACATCGGCCACATCCTCTGCGCGTTCACCATGGTCAACGCATTCTTACCGTTCCTTGCTACGCATTAACGCGATTTCCGCAGCGTAGCCCGGCAACTCGTTCGGCGTCTCCAAATAGAACGGCAAGCCCTTGAGTGAAGGATGATTAACCACATCCACAAGCGCATCCAAGCCAATAAAACCGCCTCCAATAACCTCATGACGGTCCTTATGGCTACCCATCGGGTTCTTGCTATCATTCAAGTGAATGGCACACAAGCGCCTAAGTCCAATCACCTTGTCAAATTCATCAAGCACATCGTCCAAACGGTTTACAATATCATAACCACCATCGAAAACGTGGCAAGTATCCAGACAAACACCGATTTTTTCGTCCAGTTCCACACGGTCTATAATCGCGCGCAGCTCCTCAAACGTACGCCCCACTTCAGAGCCTTTTCCGGCCATCGTTTCCAGGAGCACCTTCGTTTTCAAATCCTTGTGCAGAATATTGTTCAAGTGCAGCGAGATAAGTTCTACCCCCACCTCGACCCCTTGCTTCACATGACTGCCGGGATGAAAATTATACATCGCATGCGGGAAATGGTCCATGCGGAACAAGTCATCTTTCATCACATCTTGTGCATACTGCCGAAGCGACGGGTCCGCAGCACAGGCGTTCAACGTATAAGGCGCATGGGCTAAAATCGGCGCAAAAGCATGCGCATCCATAAACGCGTTCAAAGCTTCAGCATCCGCTTTATCAAACGGCTTGGCAGCACCGCCACGCGGATTGCGCGTAAAGAACTGGAACGTATCGGCCCCGATGGAAAGAGCAGTCTCCCCCATCGCTAAAAAGCCACCCGTTGAGGACAAATGACATCCGATATGCATTAGAAATCGTAACTCATCGAAACCATGCCGTAAATATCTCTGTAATCTTCAGAGGCATTGTCCGGACGGTAATTGAAGAAAGCACCAACATTGAATTCAGTACCAAGCTTTTCCGTAAACTGGAATTTCAAGCCTGTAGAGAAATCCAGGTCCATTTCCATTTCGTCAATTTTTTTACCGTCTTCTTTGCGGCTCATAAAGTTCTGGCGAATGTTTCCATGCAGCATCAAATCGAGGAAATTCGGCTTCAACTGGATCGTTGCATTGTCCAAGAGGTTCCATTCAAATTCGCTCATGTCATCGCGATCATACACCCTAAATCTCGGCGTTATTGCAACCGTATTGCGCACACGGTCAAGCGTTGTCGTAAGAGAAATCGGATAGCGGGCGTCCAAGTAATCACCGCCATGGAAATAATAGCCCAAGATACCATAAGTTTCATTGGAGAAATCAAAACCATCGAGCAGGTCATCTTGATTGAACCTTGACATATCAGTACGATAAGTCCACACACCACCCACTTTAAACACATTCTTCGGGAACCTAATTGTTGCAGTGAGTTCAACCGTCTGCTTGAGCAAGCGTTCTTCAAACTGAGTTGCCAAATAAGGTTCGCTCTGCAATGCCGCATACTTTGCCCAACGAACGGAGTCAATTTGAATCGTGCCATCATCCGTATCCACATCAATCGTAGGCTTACCCTTCTGACTTTCAAACCATGAATCAGAATAGATTCCCGAAGAAGCAAAGTAATTGCCATGAAGCCTCTGGGGCGTGCTACGCGTACGATAATTCAAGGCATAGCGAGCCATGATTTCAATAGAATCGCGCACCTTGAACGTATTTTTCAAATCAAAATTGTGATCGTAAAGTGTTCTCGAAGCATCTTGTTCATGGTTTTCAAGCCAATCGTCATCGGCACCCGGCAAAAGCCCAAGCTTAGAACCTTCAGCAAAGCCAAATACGTTATACGCATCACCACTACCAGATGCATTTTCTATATTCAGCTCATACCCAAAATTCAAACGCCAAAAGTCTTTAATCTTTTGATCTAGCTTGGCCCCCAACAAGCGAGAATTCTGCAACATGTCCGCAGAACCGGCACTGTAATAATTACGGCCCACAAAGCGGAAGTACGCATCAATCATCGTTGATTTATTTTTCCAATTGTAAGATCCCGACAAAGCGAGGTTCTGTGCAGTCCATTCCGTTGGATCTTCCTTCTTTTCATCGTGATGCTTTTTCAAGGCCTCTTGAGCGAGTTTCAAAATGCTCGTCAGTTGTTCGCGCATTTCCGAATCACTCAAGCCCGTATTGTCACCAAAAATAAGTTCCAATTCTTCTCGATTCATGCCGTTCACAAGCGATGGGTTATTCATCATGCGGCGCAATTGCGCAAAGCGCGACACATCAAGCCCCGCTTCTTCAAAGACGGCATTAACAGCACGATGTGCCACAACATTGACCGTATCAGCTCCACCGAAACCGATTTGCAAATTATACGTACCGCGTCCGCCAAGCACCTTGCCATTGACTTCACCAAAGAACGTTTTCGAAGAGAACATCGGGTTTGAAAGATTTACGTTATCAGAAGTACCATTGCGAAAGAACGGATCGTCCAAGTAATCCTTGCTTCCGATAAAGCCAACCATTGCATCAAGATTTTTCGTGGCATTCAAAAGAATCTTGCCGCCTAAAACCATCTTTTGCGCTTCGACTTCATCAAGACCGATATACATATTATACTGGTCCGGGTCTCTTTCGCCTGGCAACTTGGGAGCAATTGATTCACCACCAAAAGCACTCAGTACAAGCAAAGGTTTTTCTGATTTTTTCGGGTTAATAAAAAAATCGTAGCTAGCACCAAATACGTCTACACTAGACAAAGACAATTCACCGCCCGAGACATTGAAATCACCCAAAATCAATTTTTGGAGGCGATCTTCGTACGAAGCCTGCAAAAACTTCAAATCAAAGTGATTCCAGCGGTCATGAGAAACATCCATCGCAAATTCAATCTTTTGCCCCGCTGCAGACTGCATTTGAACAAATGCATTCCAGGCGCCATAAAATCCGGGTACCTGAAAATAGTTTCTGTACTTTTTTCCCGGAGCAATTGAATCTTTGCCGTTCTCATATAATTCACCGGTCTCATTCTTTTCAGTTACAACAGAATGGTAACCAAATTCGGCCCCCACAGAGCCGTTCAACGTCCACGAAGATTCCGAAACACTTGCCGAATCCAGAACCGGCTGAGCAAAAACAGGTAATGCAAAAACAGAAGCTAAAGCTAGCTTTCTAAAGATCATTTATTTCACCTCATAAACCTTAGTCGTCTTGACCGTATAACCGCTCTTGTGAATGACTTCAATATCAAAGCGGTTCTTGAAATTACGCTTCAATTCAACAGGAATCTGGTAATCCAAATTCTGAATTTGCGAAAGGCGTTCCTGCAAAATAACCTTGCCATTTTGACGAATGGTTACCTTATTCAAGAAACTAACATCGTTTTCTGGAACGCGAATCTGGAATTGCAATGTTTCCGTAATGACATCTTCGATTCCAGAAATAGGAGGCTTTGGCGGAATCGGGAGATGCACATGCTTTTTGCCCAAAATTTTTACCGAGAACGGTTTCAGCGGGTAGCATCCCAAAGTCTTTTTCACGCTATTGCGTCCGGCAGCATTTTCAATAACAAATTCATATTCGTGAACACCACTACGCAAAGCAAGGCGCTTTGGCATATTGCGTTTTACGGCGACTTCTGAAATCGGAGTTCCATCCATCACCGCCGACAAGCGGGATTCGCCCTGCACACCAGAGACCGAAACATTGGCAACACAGCGCAAGGAATCATAAGAAGAATACTTTATTTGCGGAACATTTAAAGTCGCTGCATCTTCTGCACTATCCTTTGCAACCGCATTCACTGGAGCCTGAACAGCAGCACCAGCTGCAAGTTTTTCCTGATAAGAAGAATCAGCCTTTACAACAGCCGCTTCCAATTCTTCCAAAGACAACGTAGAATCGGCCAAAAGGGCCACTAACGTTTTTGCAAAGTTCATATCGCCCGAAGACTTCAACTTGAGGACCACGAACTTTTCTCTGCCAAAAACAGTTAAACCATCCGTAACAGGAATTGAATCCGCAATTCGAACACTATCAAAAACAGTCAACTTGCCTTTTTTCAAGCCTGCAAAGAAGGTCTTTTCATCACCACCGATAACACCTTCCGTACCGCGAATTGACGCCGCAGCCGTTCCTGTAGAAAAATCAACCTTGTTGCCTTTATTTTTTTCAACGTTAAAGCCCATATAACCTTTTTGAATTTTGGGCTTTATGATAAAATTGCCAGTTCCATCATCTTCGACAAGGCTATCGATGCGGATAAGTGAATTTTCTCCAATCGTGAGCGTACTGTTATCGCCCTTCAACATCAACGTGACAGAACCGCCATCTTTGGTCTTAAAGCAATCCAGTATATCAAATTTTTGAGGATACTTAGCAGGTTTCCAGCTAGCATCATCAGCACATGTTTTTGCACTCTTAAACGCATCAGGAGCAACGTAGCTGACAATCCCAGCCTTGGGTGCAGCAAATGCACTTGTAACGATCGTCGTAAGTAAAAGACTTGATAAAGACTGATGCCTAGACATAAGACCTCTCTATTTATTATCTTACGATAAATTTACTTTTTTTTGCAGAATTATGCGAAAGAAATGTTTAGAACGTGAATATAAACACATCATCATTCTGACGCCAAGAGCGAGAGGGACCTGGGACTTTACCCCCCAGCTAGTTTAACGATGTACCCTTTTTTTTCAAGTTCGGCTTTGAGCACGTTGCGTTTGTCACCCTGAATTTCGATATTAAAATCCTTGACCGAACCGCCAACACCGCATTTTTGCTTTAAAGCACGAGCTAATTCCTTAAGGTCGTCTTCATCCAACGGGACTCCCGAAACAACGCTAGCCATTTTGCCACCGCCAAGCCGTTTGAGCATAATACGAACCACACCGTCGCCCTGCGGGCGACTCGCCTTCGGCTTTTCCTCTTTGATTCGGCCAACACCACTTGCAAACACCAACGTAGAACGCTCTTCGATACCCATGATAAACCTCTTTTTTTATCAAAAAAAATAGAAACGTATAGAAAAAATCCCGAGCGGTGCTCGGGATTTTCTCGCTTTAAACTAAGAATTACTTCTTCTTTTTGTCGTCCTTCTTGT
Source organism: Fibrobacter succinogenes (assembly GCA_902776765.1). GTDB lineage: Bacteria > Fibrobacterota > Fibrobacteria > Fibrobacterales > Fibrobacteraceae > Fibrobacter > Fibrobacter succinogenes_N. The sequence continues at coordinate 22,154 of CACYRP010000044.1, read as the reverse complement.
CTTCTTTCTTTTCGCTCTTCTTAGAAGGTTCAGAAGACTTTTCGTTTCCGCGCAACACCGGGCGTCTGTAACCAAAGCGCTTGAGCATTTCGTCACTAGACTTCAGTACATCGCCAACCTTAGACTTGTCTACCGGCGGCACCGCGCAACGCTGCGTAGAACGGATATCGACCTTGGTCTTTACGATATACGGACCCGTACCATAGAGACGGCCATTCTTATCTCTCAATTCACCGTTGATATCCGGCTTCATTTCGAAGAAGAACTTCACAAGACCAGCCTTGTCTACAAATTCCGGATCATCAATATCATATTCGAAGTTGTACTTATCGACGAACTGGCCACTAGTCGTAAAGAACCAAAGCGTTACGCGAGCCTTTGTAGAATAGAGCAAAGCCTTGCTATAATCCTTGCCCAGTTCTTCCTTGAATTCGGTAGAGCAGTACTTTTCGACGTATTCATCAACAGTAGCCTTTTTACTATTATCGGCGTCAACACCTTCCAACGGAACCATGTTGCCATTGATAATGATATCGTCCAACGTTGCAAGGCCACCAACAGCACTTACAAGAGGAACCTTCATGTCAATCGTAACTGTCGGACCGATGTGGCCTTCGTAACCCGGATACGGTTCAGAACCAGAACCCTTCTTCGAGTCTTTCTTAAAGCCCTTAATGACTTCCTTTTCAGCTTGAGACGTCGGGTTCAAGATAGTAACGGCGTATTTCTGATCCTCTTCAGGCGGATTGTCATCGTAATACTTTCTCACAGAGTCAATCGAAACGATAACCATCGGGTCTTCGAGGTTGATATTGACATCCTTCGCCTTCTTCATCATCACCTGAATTTCAGCGATAGTTTCATTACCAGCCTTGTCACGATAGATACGCTTGATGCTGTTCACACCCTTGTTAAGGCTCTGGAACTTCAAGGTATCCTGCTTTACGCAGTTCTTTTCGTCACCATCGACAGCAATGCACCAGTCCACGTCAACATAGTTAGCATAGACCACATCACCATCAGCCGGAGTCAAGATTTTCACGATCGGAGCACGCTTATCGAGCACCATGAACACCGACTTGTCGGCAGAGTTGCCATACTTGTTGGTGTATGTGTAAGTCACGAGGTAGCCTCTGTCGCCTTCTACGTTCGATGGAATCTTGCCCTTCTCGTCAATTGCGTAAGAGACAGTAGCCTTGCTGCCTTCGACACCCTTAGCATCGTAAGTCACCGTAAAGGCGCCCACACCGGTCTTCAAATCGACATCTTCGGACTGCTTATCCTTACCAGTGGAGCTCTTCGGAGCGTTGACCAGCAAGTTACCTTCGGAGTCGCCGTACAAGATCTTGCCCGTTTCGGCATCGGCCTTGTAAGAAACCGTCACAGACTTACCCTTCACATCCACGACCTTAGAAACTTCAATCACGTCGATTTTCTTCTTTTCGCCGTTTTCGTCAATAACAGTAGCCTTGATTATTTCACCCTTGTTATCGGTGTAGTAAGAAACCGTAACAGTATCGCCATTTACAACCTTGTCGTAAGAAACCTTGGTCTTGTCGCCAATCGGCTTCGTCTTCACGTCAGACTTCGGATTCTTTTCAAGTGCAATTTCAGACTTGGAAATTTCCACCATTTCCTTCACAGTCTTATCCGATACAGCAACAGTATCCAGGACCACAGTCACCTTGAACTTTTCCTTGTACTTAGAAACCGTATCTTCAACAGAAACGTCAACAACCTTAGTCTTGTCGTTCACGTAAATGGAAGAGTCCTTCTTGTCTACGTCTTCAACAATCGTATAGATGTTATCGGCAATGACCTTGATCTTATCAGCATCGATATCGACAATCGGAGCGGCAGTGCTATAGCACACTTCGATTGTATCGGCACCTTCAACATCCTTATTGGCTGCCTTATACTTCTTGATAATATACTGGCAACCTTCTTTCAAGGAATCAAGGCTAGTCTGAGTCTTGCCATCCTGAGTCCATTCCACCGTGATAACTTCCTGATTCGTGTAAATCGGCTTGGTCTTCGGCGGTTTGATATAGACAGAGTCACCAGCTTCGACGCGAGTGATTTCGACAACGGACTTTTCGACGACGTTACCGACCTTGATCGTTACATTGGTCGTGTCCTTGAACTCACCGTCCGTCACGTAAACCTTGATGACATAGGTCTTCTGCGATTCGTAATCGAGTTCACCCTTCAAGACAATGTCGCCATTCGGCTTGATTTCGAATTTTTCATTTTCATCAACCGGATAGTACTTCAAGTCGCTAAACTTCGGATTCTTCGTATCCGGATCCTTAGCTTCAATCGGTCCCTTCTTGGTACCCGGCTTAGAATCTTCAGGGAACGTGAATTCCTGCGGAGTAATCGTCGGCTTCTCATTCACATCAATGACGTTAATAACGATATTATCCGTAAATTCAAGACCATCAGCATCCTTGACAGTCACCTTGATGGTAAACTTCTGCATCTTTTCGTAGTCGATCTTAGCGCCATCCTTGACTCGGATTTCGCCATTCTGTTTTACAACTACATACGGGCTTTCTTCTGCAAGCGAGAAGAGGAACTCCGTACCACCATCCGGGTCAACAGCCTTAATGACACCAATCAAAGAATCTGCCGGAGAGTTTTCAAGAACACTAAATTCCTTGGTCGTAATCTTCGGAACTTCCGGAACATCCTTCAAATTGATTGTAATTGTCATCTTGGTGGTAAGCTTCGGATACTTCGTCTTATTCCTATCCGACAAAGCGACATCCAATTCAAACGTACGAATCGTTTCCTTTTCGTAGTCAAAGTCGCGTTTGGCCTTGATCTTACCATCTTCGGTAATCGTGAACAAGTCAGTATCGCCACCCACAGGGGTAAAGACGTTATCAATAAAGGCCTTAGATGTATCAATGTCATCCGGATAAAGCTTACCAATCACATAACCTTCACCCTTATTTTCATAAAGCGAGAAGACCTTGTTTCCCGAAATAATCGGCATTTCGTTCACGTCAACAATATTGATTGTCTTTTCCACCTTAGCGGTAAGATTGTCAGCATCCATCACTTCGACCGTGATTTTGTGGACATGCTTATTCGCTTCGTAATTGAGCTTAGAAGCGTCCTTCACAATAAGGCAAAGGCTATCCTTCTTCATTTTGGCATCAAATATGCGGTCTGCATCCGTATTGCCAATATCAGTCACGTAAGCGACGAGAGTAGAAAGCTGTCCCTTGTCTTCATCCTTGACCTGGTAGCAAGCAATTTCCTTACCGTTCGGAGAATTATTATCGGCAGTATTTTCTTCAACATCGTAGCTCTTCTTGTCATCATCGACAATTTCCGGACCATCCGGATCATCAATCAGGTTGATGGTCACAAGAGTCGTTGCCGTGTAATTTACAAAGTCCGTTCTTCCGATTGAAGCTCCATAAGATTTACCATTATCCGTAGCCTTGACCACAATCTGGTACTGTTTCTTCTTTTCGTAGTTCAAAGAACTTGTATTCAAATAAATCTTACCATCTTCAATCTTAAAGGCGAGAGCATCCTTAGAATTTTCAACATAATCCGAAAGAGCATACGTGAGCCTGCTCCAAGAATCTTCATCATCAGCAACAACAGAGCCGATGAATTCACCAATCGGAGCATTCTCATGTACTTCGAATGTATAATCCGGCTCAGCATAAGTAGGCTTATCGTTCACGTCATTGATCTTGATTGTGACATCGACATAAGAAGTAAGAGTCGGATCATCACCATCTGTTGCAACAACGCGAACAGAATATTCATCTTTCTTTTCAAAGTTCAAGTCGCCATTTACCTTGATAGTACCCGTAGTTGGGTCGATGCTAAACGACTTGTAGTCATTAGCAGCGACGTCTGTTGCAGCAAGTGTATACGTCGGCTTCTTGCAAGTATTGCTGTTCTTGCAGTCATCATCATCGGCGGCAACAACACCAACCTTCGTTCCTGTAGCAGAGTTTTCATCAACAGCCAATTCCGGAACACTCGGGAATACAGGAGTTTCTTTAACATTCGTAACTTGAACCTTTACAGGCACCTTCTTTGTGAACTTCTTATCCGTCACGACGGCATAGAATTCATAAATATTCTTGAGTTCGTAATCAAGCTTAGCAGACTTGGATACAGAGATTTCACCAGTACTACCATTGATATCGAACGGAGCGGCTTCGTCACCTTCAAGCGAGAAGTAAAGCGTTCCAAACCTTGCGTTATAAATATCCGGATCTGTAGCTCTTGCAGTGCCCAAGATAGATTCCTTGGCAACGTTTTCTGCAACCTCAAATGCATAAGACGATTCTGTAAATGCAGGTTCTTCGTTCACGTCAATAACCTGAATTCTAGTATCTTGCTGCGGATACTTCGTTCTTACTTCAGTATCAACAATAGTCAAAGTGATATCGAACGCAGCTTCAGATGCTGTTTTATCATAAAGGTCTTCGTAATTGATGCCAGCCTTTGTCTTGATAACAAACGTGCTCAAATGAGTTGTTTGGTCAGTTTTACCCACCTGAACAACTTCGAAAAGCTTCGCTGCATCACGAGCTGCAGTAGCATTGTTATCCGTTATGGTAATCTGCAATTCATCAAGGTCAATATCATCTTCGTCATAGACGACAATCTGCTTGCCTTGCAATGCAGTACCCTTATCTACATTTTCTTCAACTTCGTACGGGTTCGTCAGCACCTTGAATTCGGAAGGTCTATTGACATCCGTAACATTAATAACAATAGTCTTTGTTGCAGACAGAGCCGGATAAATCAGTTTTCCTTCATCATCAAAGAGCTTCGGATTGTCAACAACCTTCACAATGCACTTATATTGCTTCTGCTTGGTATAGTCAAGCTTTTGACCGTCAGCAACCGTAAATACGCCCGTATTGGGATTGAGTTCAAACGGGAAGTCCGTACTACCATTGACTTCAAGAACTTCGTCAACCTTATAAGTCAACTTGTTGAAGCCTGCAGGATGCACAGAACCATAAGCATTATCCTGGTCCGTTGCAGTCACTTGACCAAATTCGCCATCATCAATTGTGAACGATTCAGGTACAGTAAGCGGGGCGGCAGTCGTAATTTCCGGTTTTTCATTAACGTCAGTGACGGTAATTCCCATGGTAATAAAAGCTTCTACGTCAAAGCCGTTAGCATCTTCACCAGAAGCAATAACAACGACTTTATATGTAGTTTTATCCTTTGTTTTATCCTTAGAATAAAGGGCTTCGAAATCCAGTTTTGCCGGATCTTTTACCTTGACAATAGCTTTGCCCGCAGTTGCGGTAATAGCAAAAATATCTTTTGCATTAGCAGAAGCTTCCTGATCAATCTTGAAGCTTACCTTTCCTTCAATTTTTTCAAGCTTTTCTCTGATTTCATCGTTTTCAGCCTTTATCTTTTCAAGAATTTCCATAAAGTCTACAACAGTTTCACCTTCTCCTGTATTTTCTTCAACAGTAACATCACCTTCGTATTCTGTCGAGAGCTTAGGTTCTTCAATATTATCGATATTCACAATAACTTCAGCATCTGCGGTAAGTCCTTTACCATCAGAAACCGTCACCACAAACGTATACTGATGCGAGCCAGATTCATAGTCAAATTCATCGTTTGTGGACAAAGCACCCGTATTTTTGTTAACGGCAAACTTTTTATAATCGGTTCCAGTATTTTTGCTCGGAATAATCTGGTATGTCAAATTGTTAAAAACATCATTTTCAGAATAGACATCGTCATCAGCATAGATATCAAGATCAGAACCTTCTACACGAGCAACTTTTTCACAATCCAACGGATTATTTTCATCATCCTTATATTGGACAGCGCAAACAGGGCTTCCAATCGGAGAATGTTCATTTAAAACAAACGTTCCACCCTTTGCGGAAACAGCTTCGTTGACATCTTTAACAGCGATATTCGTCGTCTTGGAAACAAAAAGACCATCAGCATCCGTGACCGTAACCTTAGCCTGATACGTTGCATTGCCCTTATTCTTATTGAAGAGCTTTTCGTAATCAAGCAAAGCGCCATCCTTTACATTAATAGCCACCGTTCTTGTACCATTGGCATTTTTAGTTTCCTTAAGTACAAAGATATCTGACAAATTCTTTTTGGAGATTGTAGCATCAACGGCTCCTGTCAAGACTCCCGTCAAGGAATAAGACAAGACGTCACCAGCATCAGGGTCAAAGACTGTAAAGGAGCCAATTGTTGTTCCTGTTGCAGTATTTTCATCGACAGAATATTCACCCAACAAGAACAAATCTTCCGGACCTTCATTCACATTCGTAATCTTTACAGTAATCGTAGCCGTAGCAGAAAGATCACCATCCGAGACCTCGACCTTCAATGAATAAGTCGGCGTAGTTTCATAATCAAGTAGGCTACCATCCTTAATAACAAGTTTGTCAGAACCATTGTCAAACTTAAACGGAACATTCGGTGTTATGATGCTGTAGGTCAACGGATCATCATCAGGGTCACTTGCAGTAGTGACAGTTCCCACGAGCGTACCAGCCGGCCAAATTTTTCCGTCAGCCTGTTTTTCTGCAATCGTAAATGTCTGAGGTCCAATAGAGGGAGGATCATTTTCGTTCTTAATCTTGACTGTAATCTTGAACTGATCAGAGGTCTTAACACCACCTCCAGTAACCGTTTGAGTTTCTGTTGCAGCATTATCCCTAACAGTAGCACAGACTTCGTATTGTTTCTTTTGCTTATAATTGAATTGCGCATTAGCGTTTACCGTGATGGTTGCATTCTGATTATTCAACTTACTGATACTAAACAAACTGTTACTAAACAAACTGTTAAAAGCAGCAGCATCAGAACTAGTCATATTGGCATCGCAAGCAGTTCCAGTCACCACAGAATAAGTGTACGTATCCTTATTTCTTTCGTTGGCAACATCTGTAACTACAATCGGGCCACCAGATACCGCATGATCAAGTTCATTCACAGTAAACACGACATCAGCAGCAGAAGGCTTATCATTAACCGGAATAACATTCACGGTAGCCGTGTATTCCGTAGATGTGTTACCACCAGCAGGGCCATCACCGACAACTTTATACTTGAAGGTAGCGTAATTATTACCAAATTCATTGGCTGCAGCCTGGTACGTAAGTTTGCCAAGGTCAGCAACAGCAACAGTTATACCCGAGCCAGCAGAAGTAAGTTTTGTACCATTCAAAACCAAGGAACCCTTATTCGGAAGGGTGGTTATGATAACAGAAGCAAAAGATTGCGTAGCATGCTGGAATTTGAATTCTTCCTTATTGAATTTATGCAATTCATCTTCGTTTACTTCAATAGTAAGTGCAGTCCTAACCGTTGGCAATTCATCGTTACTTACAATGAAAATCTTATAGCCCAAACCAGCTTCATATTCAGATGTAGTTTCAGCACCTTCCAAATCAGAAATTTGGAACCAAAGAGCTTCGTCTGTTTCTACCAAACCATCAATCAAAGGCTTGATAACAATGCCTTCGGCTTTTTTCTTACCTGCAGGAATAGTCACCTTCGTTTTGCTAACGCCGCAAATCGGGAATGCATGGGAAGCATCCTTTGCACCAACATCAGCATGTCCAGCATATTTTCCATGAACGCCTTCTTCAGAGTAGAATTCAAAGCAATAATTAAAAGACACTTCTTTTTTTGATTCTTCACTCAAAACGATGTCAATAGATTCCCAAGTATTACTTTCCTTTATTTTCTTAGAATTGTTTCCTACAGAAATTTCAATCTTCGGGTCAAACTTTTTAAAGACAAATGTTTCAGCTTTAATTTCGTTACCAACTTTAATTTTATTGCCAATAAACTGGCCCGCAAAAATCATATTGCGTCCCAGAGTTATCGTACCCTTACTGACAATCGTACCCATTATAGGAACGTTATCTGTATTATCAAAGTTGATATCACCATTAGAATAAATTAACAAATTACCATCGTATTCTTTCAGCTGTAATTCGCCCTTTCCCTGATAGGCAACGACAATTTCAGGATGGGTTCCAAAAGTGATACGGTTTACGAAAATACGTGTAGGTTGCCCTTTTTCAGGCATTTGAACAACCAATCGGCTGTCATTACCAAAAACAAGAGCATCAAAGAAGATATCGCAAATTTGATTTTCTTCGCAATAGGAGCTCACGTTAAGAACGGTTTTGCCACTGACGTTATACGTTCCTGACAAAGTCGCACCCTTCAATCCCGGAACACTCAAGTTTGGACGAATTTCAGGGACGTCGGCACAAGCACCCGATTTATTGGTTCCCTGGCACACGGTTCCTCTACTCCTAGCACTGCCAATCCCCCCCGTAGTACGAATAGGGCCAGTTAAGAGATAAGCTCTACGTGATTCAGCGTAGCCAGAAGGAACAGTAACAGCACCACCAACAATAATCGGACCATCAAACCATCCGACTTCATCTGTAGTCAAATCACCCTTAGCAGTACCGACCCAACCTAGTGTATCAGGCCACACACCGTTGTAACCGCTAAAATCACTTTCGTTTTTACGATCGTAAAATCTGGAATCGTAAAATTCAGGTCTATTTTTGGTATCTATACCATCAGTTCCCCAAAGCTTAAAGTTGGCGAGGTAATTCCAGTCATCAGAACTGATATCCAACGGGGCCTGGCCAAACGCCGACGAAGCCACTCCAGCCAACACCAGGACTGCCGCCTTAAGACTTAACTTGCTAAACCACATATTTTATCTACGCTCCTTTTGCTACGGCAAATCGTATGCATCCAATTTGCCACAGTTTTCCCCAAACATTCCAATACTTTCTTTAGAAATATAGTAATGGATGTGATTTTCGTAACATTATTTTTTTGAAATATTGTAAGAAAAGAGTATTATTTTGGCTGTTTTCTGTATCATTTGTATTGTATAGAAAAATTTATAGTTTCTTCGATGTCAATCGCATGCTCAAGACGATTTTTTAGGCGAATTTTAGACAATAAAAAAAGAGTTTTACACATAAAAAGACCCCGGCACGGAGGCCGGGGCATCAAATGAGTTAAAACTACGACTACAAGAAAAAATCAAGTTATCAACAATCGATACACCTATTTGTTAACGGGTCTTCTGTAGCCAAACGACTTCAAAAGCTGGTCACTAGACTTGATAACGGCATTCTTTTTCTTCTCGGCCTTGTCGAGGCTAACCGGCGGGAGCGTGCAGCGAAGCTTAGACGTCATCTTGACTTCGGTCTTGAAGAGGTAAGCTCCAGTACCATAGAGGCGTCCTTTCTTCGTTCTCACGTCACCATTTTCATCCGGCTTCATTTCGAAGAAGAGCTTCAAAAGGCCAGCATCGTTCACGTAATCCGGGTTGTCAAGGTCGTAATCAAAGCTATAGAAATCCGAGAAGGCGCCCGTATTCGTATAGACCCAGATATTCACCTTAATCGTCGTCCAATAGAGGTTCATCTTGCTGTAATCCGACTTCAAGGATTCCTTGAACTCGTCCGTGCAGTACTTGTTAACGTAATCGTTCACAGAAACCTTCTTACCATTAGCTGCATCCACGCCTTCCAGTGCGACCATGCCACCAGCGCTCACAATGTCGTCCAGCGTTGCCAGTCCGCCCATAGCGTTCACGACAGGTACACGAGCGTCAACCGCGAGTGTCGGTCCGAGGTGACCTTCCAATCCCGGATACGGTTCTTCGCCCGAGCCATCCTTAGCCTTACCCTTGATACCAATAATCGCTTCTGTTTCGGAGTTTTTCTTGTGGTTGAAGAACGTCACGCTGTAGTTCTGGTCTTTCTTGGGCTTATGTTTCTTATCGTAATACTTCTCGATAGAGTCGCGATCCACGAGCGTTACCGGTTTTTCAACATCAATATTAATGTCCTTGACATTCTTCACCATGACAGTCACAGAATCGCTCGATTCATTACCAGCCTTGTCACGGAACACGCGAACAATCGTTTGTGAACCATTTTCAAGTCCCTGTACGCTAAGAGTATCTTGATCAACACCATCGACCGTCCACTTGACAACTGTAAAGTTAGACGTAAGCACTTCGCCATCATACGGAGATTCAATCTTTACGACAGGTCCCTTCTGATCAAGCACGATAAACACTTCTTTTCGAGAAGAGTTACCAAATTTGTTCACATAGGTATATGCTACGTTGTAACCAATGTTGCCATTACTATTCTTAGCAATCTTGCCCTTTTCGTCCAGGAAGTACGAGACATCGACAGCATTGCCATTCTTATCGGTGTACGTGTAAGATATTTTATATGTACCCATCACATCATCGCCATCTGCAGAAAGCACAGATTCACTATCGCTGAGCCCGGTCTTGAGCGTCACACGTTCACCCGTAGAAGCATCAGCATAATACGAAACTGTCACATCCTTGCCGCCAATTTTGACCGTGTAAGAAACTTCGATAACCGCAATTTCCTTAGTCTTACCATCAGAAGTAACCACAGAACGCTTGACATCGTTACCCTTCTTATCGGTGTAATAGGTAACTGTAATGCGTTTGTTATTAACAACTTCTGTATAGGTATTCTTGTTGTAAGAACCGTTTTCAGGAACTGTAGTAATTCCCGAAGCAGGATCCTTTTTACGAGAGACCTTGGAATCGGCGATGTTCTTGATATTCTTGAATTCATTAGACGAAACAGAAACCGTATCCAAATCCAAATTTACAACAAACGATTTTGTATAGTGAGAGGCGGTATCCTTGACCGTCACCTTAATATTGTTCTTCTTTTCGTTCACGTAAATGGCGGTATCGTTCTTTGTAGCCTTTTCAACGACCGTGTAAATGTTGTCTGCAGTTACATCGTCACCATCCGCAGATACCGTCACAATAGGAGCAGCATCGCTATAGCAGATAACCACCGTATCGGAGCCCGAAGCATTCTTTGTCGGATCCTTGAACGTTTTGATAATGGTATTGCACCCTGGCTTCAACGTATCAGTACTGTTTTTCAACTTGTTATCGGCAGTCCATTCAACATCTACAATTTTATCGTTCACGAAAATAGAATCCGGCTTGAGATACACAGAATCCTTGGTTTCGACACGCGTGATTTCGACAACAGACTTTTCATAGACATCCTTCACCTTCACAATAACCTTCTTGGTCGAAGTGAGCGTCTTGTCATTCTTGTCGGTGACACGAACGTTAAGCACGTAGACAGAATCCGATTCATAATCTACAGACTTGATGAGAATAACATCACCGTTAGATTGCACGGAGAAGATTTCATTATTGTCTGCATTTTCGTAAACGTTATTACGGAAATCAGGATTCTTGGTATCAGGATCATCCTTGTCGGTCTTGACAGTGCTAAACGGCTTCTTAATTTCCTGATTTTCCTTGACATAAATCGTATCCACCTGGATAGACGGAGCTTCATTCACGTCAACAACCTTGATAGTTACCGTAGTATCGGAGTATCCGTCATGTTCATCCCTGACGCGAACTTTGAAGGAATAGGAATCCGTCTTTTCGTAATCCAGCTTTGACAGCACAGTGAATTTACCCGTTTTAGGTTCCAGATAGAATTCCTTTGTCTCATGGCCTTCTTTTTCACCATTCATGATAAAATAGTTGAAAACGATATCAGGACCATCAATGTCAATCCCTTCAAGATTCTTTTTGAGAACGCTTCCAACAGAATCACTTTCCAGAACCGTGAAAACGGTTTCCTTCAAGAACGGAGGTTCATTCACGTTAGTCAGTTCAACAGTAATCGTACCCGTTGCGCTAAGTTCTGTCTTAGCGGCATCACGAATAATGATATTCAGTTCATACAATTTTTCTTCCGTTTCGTAGTCAAACTTGCGAGTCGTCATAAGATTACCCGTATCTTCGTCAAGATAAAAGCCCTTTTCGTCGCAATTTGTACATTCAAACTTGTCATTGCGGAACGCCTTGGCCGTATCGAGATCACCAAAGGTAAGCGTTCCAATGTTGTAGCCTTTCTTGTCTTCTGGGAACGTGAGTGCCGTGGTCGGTTCAACAAAAATCGGTTTTTCGTTCACATCATTCAACTTTATGACGACAGAAGCGGTATCCGTTTGCACGACCTGGTCCGTAACACCGGATTTATCAGATGCTACAACCTTCAAATTGTAAGTACCTTTTGTTTCATAGTCGAGAAGAGCACCGTCTGCAACAGTAATAACACCTGTAGTCGGGTCGATCACGAACGAATTAGCTTCATCAATCAAGCTGTACGTAATAACAGCACCGATTTGCGTGGTCGTAGCCTTGATAACATGGTCCAATTTAACCTTAGTGTCCTTAACGGAATTTTCATCAACGGTTCCATTGTAAACAGCAAAATCAAACTTAGGACCGTCATCGACATCCGTTACAATAACCCTGAAAGTCATGTCATCATAAAGATCTGGATAAAGATAGTTGTCGTCGCCATCCTTATTGGCATCACGAACTCTCACTTCAATTTCATATTCTTTCTTCACTTCATAATCGAGTACAACGTCTTTCTTCGGTCTAATAAGACCACCGGAGGTGATGTCAAATAATTCGCTATCGCCACCAATGATTTCGTATTCATTATTGAGGAATGTCTGATTTTGCGTAATTTCCATCTTGTCATAATCATCGGATACAACTTCATCCGACGAGAATAGAGCACCTTCGGCAATGTGGATTTCATTGGTCGCATTTGTAAAGTACGGTTTTTCATTAACGTCTATAATGCTCACCGTGTAATCCTGTTGCGCACAAAGCAAAACATTGAAAGACGTGGCCCTTATATCGCAAATTTCAACTTTAAGGGAGAGCGTTCTTCCCGAATTTTTCCAATCTTCATAATCGAACGGTCCTTCACCAGCTTTCATAGTCACGACACCCGTCGTAAGACCAATATCGAACGAATCCTTTGCGCTTCCACCAATGATTTCATACGTGAAGGTATCACCTTCACCGTCTTCGGCCAAGACTTTTCCGGCTATAGCCTTTGTAGAATTTTCAGGGACTGCTAGCTTAATTTTATCCACATCGACAAAGTGAGGTGGCTTGTTATCGTCATCAATCAACTTCACAAGTAAACCACCATCAAAACGGCCTCCTGTAATTGTAGCGCCGTTCAAGTTCGTTATCTTGAACAACATGTATTCATCATTTTCAAACTCACCATCCAACTTGACCTTAATACGCGCCATAGTTGCTTGGGTCGGATTACGAGAATTCTTGGCAATAACAACATGCCCCACTTGGTTATCCTTGCAAAGCGGCATCGGATAAGTTTTATCGTCTAAATCGAGGTCTTCAGGTTCCGCGAAGCTGCGTCCTTTCAAGCTAGCAGGAACATCAAGATCAATACCGAAGAACGCCAAGCAGTAATCAAAGGTCACATTGGTTCGAGCGGTATCCGTCAGGTAGAAGTTCATATCGTACCAAACGGTTTCGCTTTCCTTAAACTTGTCCGAAGAGAATATATCGGCCTTGATTTCAGCAGAGTTAAACGGAACGTAGTGGAATTCACCGTTAACATCAGATTCAAACTTAAGGGTTTTGCCCGCAATCAACTGCCCTGCAATGTTAATATGATCCTCAATGGTAAAATTACCGGCCGTCATAAACGTACCCTGATAATGAATATCAACCATGGCATCCCAATTAACATCAACCGGTGTATAGAACAAAAGATTACCAGCATAATTCGAATCTGCTACTGGATTTATATTAAGTTTATCTAGATTATGCCATCCTGTTTCTTTTTCCCAATAGGGTTTATCTTCAGATACTATCCAACGACTAGTTGAAGGATCCCATTCAGGCTCATTAAGATTTTCCCACATTTGAGTCGATGAATTCCAAACAGCATTTTCATTCGCAATAGCAACCTGTATTCTCAAATCATTCGCAGAGCCCATGACATTAAAGCCATCTCTAGAGAAAATACGGGTCAAGCGCCCTGTTTTTTTATTGGCGTTCCACTTATTCGACGGCATCACGATATAAATAATTAGCCCCGTCGATCCACTAGCTCTAAGATCTTCTACATACTGGTCATACCAAACTTTTTTGGGACTTTGTTTCAAATCAGTTTCTGTTATGGGCGGGACATGAACAAAGACAATGTTACCAACATTAGCAGAAACATCTATAGCGGGTCCCCAATTCGAGGGGGTTTGCATTAGAGGAACGGAAAGCTCCTTTTCTGGTCGAGGAACATCTGTAGGACAATTATTTTTTTTATTTGGATCTGTTGTTGAAAAAGTCCCATCGAGATTTACAGCAGCTTGATAATTACTAGGAAGATCTAAAGCCCAATCCGCATAAACTTTTCCTTCTTTTCTATTTACGTCATCTTTAATTTCATTATGAGCATTTTCGATAAAGCGATTTAGCGTCCAGACATAGTCACCCGTTTGGGTGTCTTTATCTGGCGAGTTAAAAATAATCGGGCCTTCAAAGCAGATATTGCCATCATATCGAGCATCAGAAGCTTTATACCATCCTGGTAGATTAAGGTTTCTTGCATAAATCGAGCCACCAATCAAGGAATCCCTTGTCGCATCGCCCATCGCAAAAATAAGATCTCGACCCGAAACAATCGGGCCTCCAAGAGTATGGTTATTGGTATTGAAAACAATGTCGCCCGAAGCTGTGCCTGTATAGCCACTAGGCTCAGCAATTCTGAAATTGCCCTTGTTAAAAATAACAGACTCGGTTCCCCAGAGCTTGTACTTCATAAGATCATTCCAAAGGCTCTGGCTTTCATTTTCATCCGTAATGACTGTACCGTTCTTTACGAAATAAAGCGGACTAAGCAAAACGGTATCGCGTTCGATGGCTGGCTCATCGGATGCATTTTGAGCTAAGGCCGGAGTGGCGAGTCCAAGCGCCGCTGCGACAGTACTCAATACAGTTCTCAAAAACAAATTTCCTTTTTCCATAATAGACCCCAACAAAAAAAGATCCACACCCTAAACACTCATTATTGAATATAGTAACATTTTTTTAACAGTAAAACATTCGTTACGAAGAAAATATGAAAAATGGGGTATTTTAGACCACTTTTTGAACGAGGTGGCGAAGAACGTGTATTATATGAAGAAATTTACTACACATAAAAAAAGCAGCCCTTGCAAAAAAAAAGCTTTGATTCTATATTTGTGGGTCCTAGGCCCTGCGCAATGATTATTTGCGGGCAACTCGCCAGGGCGAAAGCAGCAACGGACTTGCGGATCTTTATGTGCTCAGGTAGCCTAGGATTTTTTATATTGCAACCTAAGGGTTGCTTTTTTTATTAAAGGAGATTCCCGCTCGGAGGCGGGAATGACGAGCAGGCATGATTCTTTGGACAATTCGACACACCAAGCCATACAACCCTAACGATGTTTGCTACGGAAGATTGGACTTCGACGTTTCCCCCACATTCGAAGACGAATCCGACAAGGCTCTCAAGGCTCTTACCGAAGCAAACGCAAAACCGACGCGTTTGTTTTCGAGTCCGCTTGTCCGCTGCACCAAGTTTGCGGATAAAGCATCCAAGTTGCTTGGTCTGCCCGTCGAAAAAGAACCGGCAATTATCGAATTGAATTTTGGCACGTGGGAAGGGCAAAAGCTGACCGCAGTGCCCCGTTCGGAAATGCACGCCTGGACAAGCGACCTCCGCGGGTACAGATTCCCCAATGGCGAAAATTTTTACGACATTGACGAACGCGCCGGAAAGTTCTTGGACACGCTCCCGGACGACGGCGAGTTTCTTTGCATTACACATGCAGGCGTGATTGCCGCACTGCAACATTCCCGTTGCGGACTACCGGACGAGGTCTTTGTCGAAGGGATGTTCTCTTACGCCATGGTGTCGCGTTTTGAATTTACTCGTAACGAAGACGGCCACTACCGTGGGACGTTCACAAAGATTCATGACGGCATTCCGATGCCAACGCTAAAGATGGAATCTAAAGTTTAGTTGGCAAAGCCTAGTTGGCAGAACTTAGAGCTTAGAACTTAGATTGCACAAAACGAGATTTAACTGGATGGGGCTAAAGCCCCAACTCTTTGGCTCGGTTATAAAAATGAGCAAACTCATTTTTGCAACGCTCGCCTTCTGAGTTGTCTTCGCGGAGTTTATCCCGGACTCCATTCCGGAACTCAGGATGACGAGAGGGCGATTCCCGGTCGGAGCCTGCTTTAAAAGTCGAGCGAGAAGACGGCTTGGGCGCCGCCTTCGAAATTCGGGAGGAGCGCCATGTGCAAGGGGCTATCGAAATCGCTCAGAAGAGCATCTACAGCAGCATCGGCGATAGAGTATAAATAAATTAACACTCCACCCCAAATGTAAGTATTGCGGTTTTTGCGGTAGTATGTTACACGTTCCTTGATGCGGTCATATTCCTCAGACTTCGAGCTTTCCTGTTCGACCAAGTGTTTACGGTCAAGGTAATAATTGACCATGTTCTGAGACGTCGAAACGCTCACAATGGCCCCCAAGATGCCCATGTAAACAAGACCGGCCTTGCCAAAATCACGATTAAAAATTTGACCGCCACCCGGCAAAATCGCCCAAAGAAGCGCCTTCTTCATATCACGGTATTCCGTGCTTCGGTAGTTGTTATTGTACCAAATGCCAAACGTGTCGAACATGCCGTAGAGGTGAATGCCAATAAGCCAGGCGACTTCGGCCTTGCGCACGTCTTCTTGTTCCATTTTCTTATCGCTCTGCGCGCGGACGCGTTCGAGGAATTCAAGTCGTTTTGAATGGAATTTGGCAATGCTATCACGAGGGCCATTCATAATCCTCGATGTAAAATAACCGACGGAATCCTGGAAAAGGCGAGCGCGATCCAAGAGTCTATCTCTCTGGAACGACCTGTTAAAAAAGATGTCGTAAATCAGCAAACCTTCGATACCCGTCAAAAATCCACCACGCACATAATGTTCCGTATAATACTGGCCGCCACCGGGGAGCAAGCTAAAAAGCATGGCGTATTTAAGAGAGTTGCGCTTGGTAGGAATATCCCATTCGTTCACGGGAAGCGTATCGATTGCGACAATGCCCGTCTTGCCCCTTAAAAGCGGTGTCGTGGAAACTTGAAAACTTTCTTCGCTGGGCGCTTCAGGGGCGTCATCATCGTCGTCTTCGGATTCAGTAACAACCTCCACAGCGCTGCGGGTAGAATCCGGCACACTCCCCTGAGCCAAGTCAGAGGCTGCAACCGGCGCCGCCGTCTCTGCAAAAAGAGACGTGCACAGCACCAAAAGCGCCATTATGAAGGTTTTTGCTGTCATTGAGCGCGAATATAGAAAAAAGTTTATACGTGCGACACAAGAGCAAAGAAATGCAAAGGCTGGAATTTATTTAATTTTTGCGTCACAAGACTTAACTGGATTCTTCGCTTCGCTCAGAATGACGGGAATCGGCGGGAATGACATGCAAGGGTATCAAGCGAGAGGCCACTTGTGGACTCGCATTTGATACCCGCAGCAGTCAGGTATCGAAGAGGAATGACAATTTTAAGAATTTTTTCAAGTTTTTGTTAAAATGTCTGTTTTTGACATTTAATGTTTTTAACTTATGGGTGTAATGATGAACGAAACAATCAATATCGAACACGAAATTCACGAATTGGCCATGAAGATCAAGGAAGAACTGATCAAGCGCGGCGAGATGATGGCGACTGCGGAATCCTGCACGGGCGGGCTTATCGCATCGAGCATTGTCAACGAGCCTGGCTCTTCTGCGATTCTCAAGGGTGGAATCGTTGCTTACCAGAACGAAGTCAAGCACGACATGCTGGGAGTAAGCGATGAAATTCTCGAGAAATACGGCGCTGTCAGCGAACAGACCGTGAAAGCCATGGCCGAAGGCGCCCGCAAGGCATTCCATTGCGAATGGGCGGTAGCCACTTCGGGAATTGCGGGGCCAACCGGTGCAGAACCGGGAAAACCCGTCGGTACAGTATGGATGTGTGTCGCCAATAGTTTGCAAAATGAAGCATTCTGCGAAGTTTTTGCAGGAAATCGTGGACAAATCCGTGAAAAAAGCGTGTATAAGATAATGAGCAAGCTTCTTTTTTTACTGAATAGCCAAAAAAGCACTTGCACAAAAGTTCACTAATTAGTATATTAACAAAAAAAAGATAAAAACGGAGTCTACAATGGCTAAGAAAACTACTACACCCACCAGCAACCTTTCCAGCGAAAAAGCAAAAGCAGTCGAAGCAGCAATTGCCCAGATTGAAAAGAATTACGGTAAAGGTTCAATCATGGCTCTCGGGCAGCAACCGGTCGAAGATATCCCGGTCATCCCGACGGGCTGCATCCAGTTGGACATGGCTCTTGGCGTGGGCGGTTTCCCCCGTGGTCGTATCATTGAAATTTATGGACCGGAATCTTCCGGTAAGACAACGCTTGCTTTGCACGCTATTGCCGAAGCGCAAAAGCTCGGCGGCGTTGCAGCCTTCATCGACGCTGAACACGCCTTTGACGCGGTCTATGCACGCAAACTCGGCGTGGATATCGAATCGCTCCTCGTTTCTCAGCCGGACACCGGCGAGCAAGCTTTGGACATCGCAGAAACGCTCGTGCGCTCTGGCGCTATCGACATCATCGTCGTGGACTCTGTGGCTGCCCTTGTGCCGCAGGCAGAAATCAACGGTGAAATGGGCGACAACCACGTGGGTCTCCAAGCTCGCCTTATGTCCCAGGCACTCCGCAAGCTCACCGGCATCCTCTCGAAGTCGAACACCTGCATGTTGTTCATCAACCAGCTCCGTATGAAGATTGGCGTGATGTTCGGCAACCCGGAAACGACCACCGGCGGTAACGCCTTAAAGTTCTACGCCACACAACGTATCGACATCCGTCGCATCGCCGCCATCAAGAACGGCGAAGAAGTCATCGGAAACCGCACCCGCGTAAAGATTGTCAAGAACAAGGTTGCAGCTCCGTTTACCCAGTGCGAATTCGACATTCTGTACGGTGTTGGCATTTCTCGCGAAGCCTCCATCCTCGACCTCGCCTGCGAACTGGATATCATCCAGAAGAGCGGTTCCTGGTTCAGCTATAACAACGAACGCATCGGCCAGGGTCGCGAAAACACCCGCCTCTTCTTGAAGGACAACGCCGACCTCTGCAATGAAATCGAACAGAAGATCCGCGAAAGCATGAAGGACGTGGAACTCTTCAAGCTCGGTGAAAACGATGCCGTTGATCTTGGTGACGATGGAGACGGCGAAGCAAGCATCCAAGAAGATGCATAGATCCTCGCCTGACTTCGGCTACGCTCACTTCGACATGGCGCAGCGCAGGCAGTGCTAGCAGCACAGGTCGCGAGGATGACGAAAAGCCGGACTTAATGGATTCTCCTTCGGAGAATGACGATTTTTCTTCCTGAAAAAAAAACAAACCTCGGTTCTTCCTTTTTAGCCATTTGGGATGCACCGAGGTTTTCTTTTATACTAAATTTACGTAGAATTAACGAAACTTGGCTAACGGGATGTAATAACATTTATTTATATTTATTGTATGATAAAAAGCGCAAAACTGACAACACTCGCGATTTGCTTATCGATTATCCCAACTTTAGCTCAAAGCGAAAAAAAGACGGTCTGTCCGAGGCTTTTGACAAGCTCCTCGATGATTGTCAACATCGACGGAAAGTTCGTTAACGAAGAGCGAAACAGAACCAGCGTATCTATCGAATGGCGCCACCATAACGACGAACTCGATACGTTTTTTGTCAACTTGAACGACAGCCCGTCGTTCAACTTCATCACGGCAGGCAAATACCGTTACATGGAATTCGACGGAGGAAAGGTAAAAAGGCAGCTAGGCCTCCACCACCTCAGGGAAAACATCGGCAAAACTCCGCTCAAATTAGACGACCTGGAACTTTTGGCAAACGGCTACTTCAAGTGCCCGGATTCCACAAAGCAAGATATAAACAACAATGTTCTTGCCACGGCCGCTTCGAATACTTGGTGGAGTGTCGTTGTCGATTCACTCCCCAATCCAGAAAAACTTGTCATGCGTGGGGTCACAAAAAAGCCCCGTTACGTTTCCCTAGCTAACTGGAAAGCCTACGATGGCGAAACGCTGCCGACAATCGCAAGCATGTCTAGCGATGATTACAGCGGAAGCCTCTGGATCCGTTCGGCTTCCCCCAAAGAAGTTATTGAGACCGAACCGTCGGAAAAAACGGTTAAGCCCAAAATTCTATTACCTGTTCCAAAACTATTTGGAAAAATTGCTGTGGAAGGGGAAAGAAAAGTACCCCTTATACTCAAGCTGAACCAGCAGCTGTTGAGCGAATGAGCCGTTATAGAAACGTTTTTTATTGCGGCTCCACAAGCCGGCCTTAACGATAAAGTTGCGGAGTCCTTCTTTCCATGTAAAATGGGTTCCCAAAAGCATCATTCGGTAGCTTAGGGATTCTTTCCTGACATTACCACCGCTGCGCAAAAGACCTGTTTTCAAGAACATGCCTTCGTAAACAATAGCCATCCCATCGTTTACCGGGAACCGGCCAAAGCTCTGAAGTTCAATAATATAGTCGCGGCTGAATACCGGAATATTGCGTTCGTAGTCATAGCTTTTGCCTTCAAAATCCGTGCTGATATCGGTGAGAACATAATGTGCCCCAATACCGATAACGCCACCATGCGGCAACGAATAGCTAAAATCCATGCCCATGTCAAAAAGCTGCGCATAATCAAATTCGGCATCATCCCAGGAACGTCCAAGGTTATCAAAGATATAATCGGAATTCCAAGTTTCTGCAATGGAGCCCTTGCCCTTCACGTCGGCATTAACCATTTCCAAATTGGACTTGAAATAAAAGAAACTTTCATAAATAAAATTGAATTCAATCTGCGGGTTCACCCTGAAAGGCCTAAGGCCCAACCCGGCACGGAACCCTCCATAAAAGGGAGAAAGCTCTATCGAAGCATCCATCTTAAGGTAAGCCGATGCAAAGCCAATCGGTTCGCCATAGTTCAAAGGCGTAAGCGGCTCAAGCCATGTGTAACGCATCCCAACAGTTGCCTGCGGGACCCACTGCCCCCATACGATAGGCGTGTTTACACCCCCGCCCCAAGAAAGGTTCGGTCCGTAACGGAGCCCGACCAAGTTGGACTGGTCAACCCCCATCGCCGCCATGCATGCAGAGCCCCAAATTGCGACATTAAGTAAAATAATTTTAAACAAAGCGTTAATCTTATTCATTTCAGTGTAAAATCTAAAAATTATTTAGCTACTTGCGTAATAAATTCTTATTTTGTGGTCATCAATTACAAGGAGATCCAATGAAATTTTCACATCTGTGCGCTATTTCCTTCGGTGCACTCATGCTCTTTGGATGTACAAACAACAAGTATTCTTCCCCCGTGCTGATTGAACGCGGCGTGGGCCAGCAAGAATACGAACGCGAGTACTTCATTTCCAAGGAAAGTATGGGCATCGACAAGCACTTGCAGAACACCTTCAAGCAAGGCTACATCGAAGAAGGCATGACAACCGACATGGTAAACCTCCTGTGGGGACCTCCCGATCACGAAACTGCCGATGGCATGATTTGGGAATACTTCACCCGCGAAGGCAAGCTCATTACGCGTCTCTTCTGGAAGTACCCAGAACAAGCTCGCTTGAAAGGCTACGAAGGCGAAAAGGTTCTCGACAAGATTGAAGGCGACCGCTATGGTGGATCTCCGGCTCCGAGCTCCGCACGCTCCAGCACGTACGACCACTAGTTTATTAGGTGTTAGGGATTAGGTAAAAGGTATTAGGTCTATATAATTGCGCCGCAAATGTCAAACAAACCTATAACCTACAGCCTACAACCTGTAACCTAACAAGCACTGCGCCCCTTGGTTTAAACGCCGAGGGGATTTTTTGTTTTAGGGTTTAGGTTTTAGGTATTAGGGTTTAGGGGAGCGATTTACATTGCCGTATGATGCAGTTGGCTGTAGCAGAATAAATTATGGATTCCCTCACGACTTTCAGTCGATCGAGAATGACTATGTGGTCTAAGTTCCATGCGCTAATAACTAATGACTAGTGACTATTCGCAAAAAAATTTCTACATTTACGCGCGTTAAATTTTAAACCTCTCAAGGAGTTAATTATGCGTCAGTATATCATTGCTGGTAACTGGAAGATGAACAAGACCGTTAGC
>CACYRP010000043.1 GCA_902776765.1 Fibrobacter succinogenes | reverse complement strand
CTTCTTCATCGCTTAAAAAAGCTTTGAATGCGGCATCAAAGAGTGGATCGAGATAGGTGTGTTTCTTGATTTCTTCGATAGTTTTGTCAACCAGCTGATTACGAGAAGTGGTAATGGTAAATTCGATAGCGTTTTTATTTTCAGACATGATTATCCTTGCCAATACGGCGGTTAAATACAGGAAGGCAAGTTTGCAGAGTTCGCCCTCCTTTACATTAACACGCTTTTTTTAGGGATTTGTCCGGGAAAAACTTTGTAAAATTTTATTACAGTCAAATGGGAAACAAAACCATCCCCCGTCCTTGTGAATTCCGTCACATTTCATCCCATTGTTTCCTTCAAAACTCTTACAATTCTCTAAAAAAAATACACTTTTTCACAACTTATTAGGTGTGGACATTTTAGTGACTTTTGTCAACAGGCAAAAGGCTAAACGACCCTATTTCACCACTAATTATCTAATTTCTACATAGATATACAAGGGTCAATTTATGAACAGCTTCAAGACTTTAATTGCAGCATCTTTGCTTGGAACGGCTGCATTCGCAGCTCCTGGTCTCACGGTGAACGGCACCGACCTTCAATATAACGGCAAAAAGATTTTCTTTTCGGGCACAAACCTCGCTTGGAGCGACTACAATTCCGACGTGGGCGCATCACCGCTTGACGAAAATGCATGGCGCAAGGCTGTCGAGGGCACTCGTGCCGCAGGTGGCAACGCCATTCGCTGGTGGCTTTTTAACAACATGAGCCAAAGCCCGACGATTGACGAAACAACGCATTTGGTCACAGGCCCCAAGGACAATACCATCGCCAACATGAAAAAGGCTTTGGACATTGCCGAAGAATACGGCGTGATGGTTTCGATGTGCCTTTTCAGCCACAACTTGATGGAACCGGACCAGTGGGGACTTTACAACAAAAAGCTGGACATTACCGCTAACGAATTGCTTTTCGAAGACGCGGGCACCAAAGCATTTATAGACAACGTTCTTATTCCGGTCGTGAAAGCCATTGGCAACCACAAAGCGCTCATGACTTGGGAAGTCTTTAACGAACCCGAGGGCATGACTAGCGAATGCAGCGGCTGGACTACAAAGAAGATGGCGCTTGCCAAAATCCAGAAGTTTACGAACAAGGTTGCAGCAGCCATCCACACGACAAACCCGGATCTTCTCGTTTCGACCGGTAGTGTGAACATCAAGTATCAGAAGCATTGGAATGACGCAGCGCTCATCGAAGCGGGTGGCGAAGCTAAGGGTACGCTCGACTTTTTCCAGACGCACTATTATCCGTACTGGCAAGACAATTCTGTTAGCCCGTTCGTGAACACGGCCGCCCAGATGGCTACCAAGTACAGCTACGACAGCAAGCCGATGATCATTGGTGAATTCCCGGCAAGCGGTTGGGCAGGCGATACCTACCGCTCCAATTTCGCCGCAAAGACAGAAATTACAACGGAAGAATGCTACCGCAAGGCTTTTGACGGCGGTTACGCAGGCGCTCTCGCCTGGCAGTATATCGGCGACAAGACCGATAAAGATTTTGGCAATTACAGCTACACGATTGACCCGGCGCTCGATGCCATGAAGAAACTCGCCGCAAAAGAAGAAGCCAGCATCAAGATCAAGGATGTGACTATCGAAGGTGGCAACGGCGGAAACGGCATGATGGCTGTGACTTACGGCGCAGACAACGGCCAGGTCGAATACCAGAACAAGGGCGGTTGGGACCTCTCCGGAGCAACGACGTTCACTTGGACCGCCAAGAACAACGGAACTTCTGACGCAGATCTCTACTTGATTTTCAAGCTCACCGATTCTTGGACATGGACAGAAACCGACGGAAGCTGCAAGGTTCCAGCTGGCGAAAAAGTCACTTGCTCTATCGACATCTCTAGCTTTGCCGACCGCAACAAAACGCTTAGCATCACGTTTGCGAACTATGCCGCAGGCTACACCGGCACGGTGATTTACGATGACATCAAGGCTGGCGCCACGACGCTCTTTGACTTCAACAAAGACAAGTACGATGCCTTCAAGCGCGGTTACGAGAACACCGAAGAAATGATTCCAGAAATCAAGATCGTGTTCGATGAAAACTACGTCTTTGGAAAGACTGGCTTGGCAAAAGCAACGGGTGCAGCATCATCCAAGTTCACCATCAACGGCGACAAGATTATGCTCAACACCAAGGCTCAAGGAAATGTAAGTGTTGACGTATTCAGCATGAACGGTAAGCGCGTTGCCACACTCTTCAGCGGAAAACTCGCCGCAGGCAGTTACGTATTCAGCCTCGCTGATATGCCGAAGGGCCAGTACATCGTCCGCATGAAGGGCGCAGACCTCACGACAACGCAACCGGTGATTATCACAAATAAAAAATGACTGGATCCTTCCCCAAGGGGTCTGGATGACAAAGCAAACAGTCCCGCGAAAAGCGGGACTGTTTCTTTAAATGTAACTGGATCCTTCCGCCTTTGGCGTCAGGATGACGTGGAGCATAACAATGCAGCCATTTTAATGCGAAAACTGACCCCGGAATAAATCCGTGGAGACATAGCAACAACAAAAATCTTTGAATTTGAAGTCCAAGAATATAGATTTAGAGATGGAGATATGGAATGTTTATGAAGCACTTTAACTACACAAATTTTGCAGTTTCTGCAACTGTCGCAGCACTCGCAGGCTCAGCTTTTGCCGCCAACACCCCCATCCGTCTAGAAGCCGAGAGCGCCGTTCTCGCCGACGACCACAAGGTCGTCGTTTCCGAAGATGCGAAAGCCTCAGGCGGAAAGTTCGTCCAAATGAAAGAAGGCAACCTGGAATTCAAGGTGACTGTACCCGCCACAGGCTATTACACACTTTGGACCAATTACCAGTTGCCTACGAAATCCGGCAGCAAAATCCAGAACTTGACTGTCAATGACGTTTCTGCCGGGCAGATTTCTTTCGGCACGTCCGATGATTTCAAGACAATCAAGGGTGCGGGCAAAATCAAGCTCACCGCAGGCGAAAACAAGATTGGCATTGTGCACAGCTGGGGCTGGGTGAACATTGACTACATCGAACTCACGGAATACGAAGCTAGCCCGTGGAGCATTTCGCCGAAACCTGTTACACCTGAACCTACCGAAAGCGCCCAGAAACTCTACAACTTCTTGCTCAATAATTTCGGCAAGCACGTGATTAGCGGCGTCATGACGGAACGCCCTTTCGAAAACAACGGACAGTACACTCCGCAAAATTACGATACGCAAACCGAACTCAGCTACATCAACAAGGCAAGCGGCAAGAACGTGGTTCTCGTCGGTTTTGACTTTTTGCACAGTTCGGGCAAGAACTCCGACCAGCAATGGTATCAGGGCTACACCCACGCTTCGCTGGAAATGGCAAAAACCGTCTGGAAAGCAGGCGGCATCCCGCAAATCAACTGGCATTGGAAAGACCCGATGCACAAAGTCGAAGCGTTCTATACCGAATCTAGCGGTAACACACCTTTCACGGAATTCAGCATCAACAAGGCTTATGACGAAGCCACCGGCAAATGGAAAACCGATAGCGATGAATACAAAGCTATTATGCGCGACATGGAAATGATTGCCGACTCGCTCTTGACTTTGCAAAAAGAAGGAGTCGCGGTCTTGTGGCGCCCGCTCCACGAAGCAAGCGGAAAATGGTTCTGGTGGGGTACCGATGGCGCGAAGCCCTGCGTTGCTTTGTACAAGCTCATGTTCGATCTCTTTGTGAACAAGAAAGGCCTCCGCAATTTGATCTGGGTATGGACCACCGACGAAGCGACTGACGCTCTCGACTGGTATCCGGGCGATGATTACGTAGATGTTGTTGGTCGCGACTACTATTACTACCCGCGCGAATCCAACCATTCCAGCCTTGTGGGGAGCTTTGAAACAGTCAAGGAAATGTTCGGTGGCAGAAAGATCGTAACGCTCAGCGAAAACGGTTCCGTGCCCTACCCCGACGAGATGAAGGCCGATGGCGCAAACTGGAGCTGGTTTATGCCGTGGTACGGCGACTACGCAATGGAAGGCTGGGCAAACGACAACAATGCCGAAAGCTGGAAAATCGTGATGAACAACGAATACACCTTGACCCTCGAAGACATGCCGGGCTGGGACAAGTACGAAATCGTCCCGCCGCCAACAACAGGAATCCAGAGCAACGTGGCGACGGCAAAGGCTACCGCTAATTTGATTGTAACCGGAAAGATTCTGCACCTCAGCCTCCCAAGTGTAACCGCGGCTGGTTCCAGCGCAAGAGTCGCAATTTTCGACATGCAAGGGAACCAAGTGATGAACCGCGCCATCAACGGTGCAAACGCAAACATCAGCTTGAACGGAATCGCAGACGGGCAGTACATCGTGAAAGTGCAAGGAAATGGATTTACGCAAAGCAAGAAAATTCGTCTAGTTGGCAGTAGGCAGTAGTTCGTTGGCAGAGTCATTCTGGAGTGAAAGGACGGAATCCATACATCTCGAACAAGCTCTTGCAAGAAACGTATGGATCCTCGCTACGCAAGGATGACATCTAAGCCCTAACTAATGACTATTGACTAGTAACTAAAATGGAGTGTGATTATGGGATATAAATTAAGCGCGGGCGTTTGTTCCGCAATGGTTATTGCCACAGCCGTCGCAACATCATCAGTTCATGCAGCACCGACGCTTTACGAAGCCGAAAGTCAACCCGGCATTGACGCCGCTTCAATCGTTGCTGCCGAAGGATTCTCTGGCGGCAAGTACGTGAAACCGGGCTCAGACGGCTTTACGTTCAAAGTCAAGGTCGAAGAAACCGCCGTCTATGACTTCACCACGAAAGTCCTCATCAAGCAATACGACTGGTTTGATTCGAAGATTGCCGTGAACGGCAACGAAGCGGGCTCATTACTCACCAAGCCGCGCACCTGCGATTCCGCGTTCGTCATCACCGCATCGGCCAAAATGCGCGCAGGCGAGAATACCATTACTGTCGGTAATGGCGGTGCCCTTGGCGTCGATTACATCACCGTCGAAAAACATCCTGATCCAGAGTTCAAAATCGGAACAGCGCCTGTAACGCCCAACGCATCAGAATCGGCGCGCAAAGTATTCTCGTTCCTCCGCGAGAACTTTATGAAAAAGACCATCAGCGGCATGATGATCAGCGACCAGAATTTCAATTACGATTACGGCAACATGAAACTTTTGAAGCCCGGCGAATGCACGCCTGCGGACTCCTGCAAGTACAGCGATGCTGAAGTTTCATGGAAAGGTCAAACGGACATTGCCGAATTCTACAAGCGTAGCGGCCACTACCCCGCTATTGGCGGCTTCGACATGCTATTTGCAACAGGCGGGCATCACGAAGAAGGTTGGTTTAAAGGCTACACCGAAAACAATCTCGTGATGACCGAACAGCTGTGGAAAATGGGAGGCATCCCGACCTACACTTGGCACTGGAAAGTCGGTGAAGATACCGTATTCTACACCAAGGACACCTATCCAAATAACGGTTTCAACGCCAGCGGATGCACCGAAGGCGTCAAGGGCACCAGCGAGAACAACACCTGTTTCAACTACACCAAGGCTTTCAAAGGCGACAAGTGCAAAGAAATAAACGAAGCCTCGCAAGAATATAAGGACATTGTCGCCGACATTGATATTGTTTCAGGTTACTTTAAAGAACTGCAAGACAAGGGAATTGCAGTCGTTTGGCGCCCACTCCACGAAGCTAGTGGTGGTTGGTTCTGGTGGGGTGCAGGCAGCCCGGAATGTTACGTACAACTTTATCGTTTGGTATTCAACCGCATGGTTGGCACAAACAAACTCACTAACTTAATTTGGGTTTGGAACATCAATACCGACCCATCTCTTGGCTATGACTATTCCGCCCTGAATGCGGCATGGTACCCCGGCGATGATTATGTCGATATTGTGGCAGTCGATATTTACGACCCGCTCATCAACCACAATTCTGGAGCAAACTATTTCAACAAAATCGTAAGCGATGTCGGCACAAGCAAGATGATTGCACTCAGCGAAAACGGCGCCATTCCAGACGTTGACAGCATTGCCGAAGACAAAGCCTATTGGAGTTATTGGATGACATGGAGCCAGACCTGGAGCGGAAACTTTTTGGAAAAAACGCCCACGGACATGTGGAAAAAGAACCTGGATGACAAGCGCATAATCGCCCTCGACGATATGCCTGGTTGGGATAAAATTACTGTACACAACCCCGTAAAAAAACACGCCAGCAATACCACAAACAACATAAAGATATCTGTTCATGGAAAGTCACTTTCGTTCACGACCCGCAATAACGGATTTGCAACAGTCACAATTTTCGACATGACCGGTCTCCAAGTCGCAACGCTTTTGCAAGGGCCAATTTCAGCCGGAACCCGCAATTTAAGCCTGCAATCCATCACAGCGGGCAATTACATCATCAAAGCCAGTGTCAACCATCACAATACTATGCAAATATTGCGTTTAAAATAGGGAGTGATGCAACATATATTCTAAAAAAAAGGTTCACTTTTGAACCTTTTTTCTATTTTTACCAGTATGACCGAAAAGAATCCTCTTTATTTTACCATTCACGGACATTTTTATCAACCGCCTCGCGAAAATCCTTGGACTGGCGTTATTGAGAACCAGCCCAGTGCACGTCCGTTCCACGACTGGAACGAACGCATTGCAAGCGAGTGCTATAGCCCGAACTCCGCAAGCCGTATTTTAAATTCTAAAGGCAAGATTGTCGATATCGTCAACAACTACGATTTCATGAGCTTCAACATCGGCCCTACGCTGATGGGTTGGATCCGCACAAATACGCCTGACACTTACAAGCGCATTAAAGAAGCCGACAAGCGTAGCCAAGACCGTCTGAACGGTCACGGCAACGCTATTGCCCAAGTTTACAACCACATCATCATGCCTCTTGCAAGCGAGCAAGACAAGCGTACGCAAATCCGCTGGGGCATCGAAGATTTCAAGTTTCATTTCGGCCGTATGCCCGAAGCCATGTGGCTTGCCGAAACCGCAATCAACTTTGAAACAGTCGTCGAACTCATCAAGGCTGGTGTCAAGTACACCATTCTCTCGCCCACGCAAGCAAACAAGTTCCGCAAGTTTGGCGACAAGAAGTGGACCGATTGCAGCAACACAGATATTGATACTACTCGCCCGTACCGCATTTTCCCACGCGACAAAGAAGGGAACCTCGTCTGCGAAGGCTACCTCGATGTGTTCTTCTACAACCCGTGGCTTTCAAGTGCAGTCGGTTTCGAGCATTTGCTCCGCGATGCAGGGACATTCGGTCACCGCATCCAAAGCGCTTGGGATTCCAACCGCAGCGAACCGCAACTCGTGAGCATCGGCACCGATGGCGAATCTTATGGGCACCATGAACCGTTCGGCGATATGTGCGCCGCATGGCTCTACAACAAATTCGCACAAGAAAACAACATGGTTCCGGTGAACTATGGTTGGTACCTCGAAAAGTTCCCGCCCAAGCACGAAGTCGAACTCAAGAATTTCTATGGCGAAGGATGCGCCTGGAGTTGCGCTCACGGTGTTGGCCGCTGGTACAGAGACTGCGGTTGTTCTACCGGCGGTGGCCCCGATTGGAACCAGAAATGGAGAGGCCCGCTCCGCGATGCATTCAATCACCTCAAGGAAGTAGCAGACAATATTTTCGTCCGCGAATTCGAAAAGATTTCGAAAATCGATCCGTGGGATGCACGCAACAATTACATCCAAGTTCTCGTTGCACCCGAAGACGAATCCCGCAAGGAAAAATTCCTTCAGGAAACGCTCAAGGAACCCGACAATCAGGAAATCCGCGCGAAGGCTATCCGACTTCTCGAAATCCAGAAGTTCTGCCTGTTCAGCTTTACAAGCTGCGGCTGGTTCTTCAACGATATCGAAGGGCTTGAACCGGTGCAGAATATGCGTTATGCACTCCGTGCCATGCAGCTTTTGAAGCCGTTCCTCCCCATGGGCGACAACCTCAAGAGCGAAATCCTGTACATCCTCGCCCGCGCCACGAGTAACGAACACAAGTGGAACGGCGCCGAAGTATTCACAAAGTACGCCGAAGAAAACGTTCCGTCCGTCATCAAGCAGATGGCAGAACGCGCTACCATTTACCACCTCGAACTCGAAGACGATTACCTCAACAAGGATTCTCGCATTACGGCAACGAAGATTGCGTCCCGCCGTCGCCAGACGTTGGTGCGTACATCTTACGAAGACAAAGACCTCGGTGAATCCTGCGTGACTACGAACTTGGTCGTTACAGACCAGCTCAGCCGCGTGAACATCATTGTCGCCATGGGTGAAGAACAAGAAAGTGGACTTACCTTCGTCACTGATCCGAACATGACGACCGAACAGCTCCACGAACTTTACCCGACGGCATACGTTGTCCGCATGAGCAATCTCGCGAGCGATTCTCTGAAGCGCATCAACCAGCTTTCGACGCAGATGCACCTCGAAAACATCACGAAGTCGTTCTCTGGTTTCGCTTTGAATCACGGTATTTCCATCGACAGCCTTGCCGACCCCGACCATACTTTGCCGGACACCATGCGCAAGATCCTCACCGTGGAAATCAACGCACGAATCCATCACGCCGCATTGCAATTGCTGAACGAGCATCACCAGGCCATCATCGATGAAATCAAGGAACTCATCACCGAAGCAACAGCGCTCAATACGCACTTCAGCTTCGGCGGCCTTGGCCACATGTTCTTCCACAAGCTGACATTGCTCATCGACGAAGTTTCCAAGAAGTACGACGAAAAGACGCTCAACTATATCACGGACCTTATCACGGTTGCCGATTGGATGAAGCTATACATCAACAAAACTTCTCTCGAAAACTACGTCTTTGGATTCTACAAGGAATACAAGGCCGAGCCCAAAGGAAAATTTGCGGCACTCCGACAGATGTTCCAATGGCTCAATTTTGAGGTCGATTAATGTACAAATTGTCAAATGCCCCGCTTCTAAACGCGCAGCAAATTGACAAGCGCTTGGAATCACTCGCCAAAGAATTAAAGGCGAGTGATTTCGACGTTATTTTATCCGCACTCACAGGCAGTTACATTTTTACAGCCGACATATCCCGCCGCATAGCAAAGCCCAATCTACAAATCGCATTTATCAAGGCTTCGAGCTATGGCGATTCTACCGAATCGCAAGGAAAAGTCAAGATTAACGGAATTGAAAATCTTGACATTAAAGGCAAAAATATTCTTATCGTTGACGATATTCTTGACACGGGAAACACGATGCTCTCCATCGTCAAAACCCTCACGGAGCTAGGCCCCGCATCCATCAAGACTTGTGTACTGTTGAATAAGGAATCAAGACGAACCGTGGATTATCACGCTGATTTCGTCGGTTTTGAAATAGAAAATAAATTTGTGGTCGGTTACGGTCTCGACTATGCGAACGATTACCGTACCTTACCCGAAATATGGACTCTTGAAGAAGTATGATAGAAAACAACGACAACAACAATAGCACAAATGAAAACGATGATTTGAACGAAGTCAAGAAACATGCGACCATGACGTTTGCCGCCATCGAGCGAAGCTTTACACGCATGGCTTACCGCAAGAGAAACGTCATCCGCATCATCGTCTGCCTATTATTCTTCATTGCAGGATACAAAGCCAATACAATATTCAGCAGCAAAATTCCGACAGAAAAAATCATCGAGAAAATCGCAACACAGCCGGACCTTCCGAACAAGTGCAAATACCGCTATGACCGTTCCATGGAATACGCCATCATGCACGAATGCGTATTCTCTCACGACACGCCAACGGACGTGACCAAGCTCATCCAGCGCATCAATTACTGCTCTTGCGCCTTGGAACGTGTACAAAAAAAGAAGCCCTTCCAAAAAATGTTCGAAAACAATCTGGAGGACTTCACATTCAAGATTCGAGAAGAAATTTTGTGCAAGGATGAAAAGATTCCCCCTGCACTGGAAATGGATTCCACATCGACTACAAAATAAGCATTCCATCGCCGTAGCTGAACAATTTGAGTTTGTTCTCTACGGCCATTTTGTATGCGGCGAGCGTGTTTTCACGGCCATAGAATGCAGAAACAAGCAAAATGAGAGAACTCTTTGGCCAATGGAAATTGGTTAAAAGTCCGTCCACCAACTTATACTTGTATCCCGGATAAAAGAACGCATAGGTCACGCCCTTTTGCGGTTTCAAGAATCCGTTTGCATCGGCAATCGTTTCGACCACGCGCGTACTCGTTGTACCGACAGTTACGATACGGCCACCTTCGCGTTTGGCCTTGTTGATGATGTCGGCATTTTCCTTGGTGAGTTCGTAATGCTCGCCGTGCATTTTGTGCTGCGAAAAATCTTCGACAGAAATATTCTGGAATGTTCCCGGCCCAACATGAAGCGTAACCTCAGCAACGTAAACGCCCTTAGCCTTTAAGTCTTCGAGCATTTGTTCGCTAAAATGGAGGCTCGCCGTTGGAGCGGCCACAGCACCAGCATACTTTGCAAAAATCGTCTGGTACGCTTTTTTATCGTCTTCGTCATCGGGACGGTCAATGTAAGGCGGCAGCGGAACGTGCCCCTCCTTGTTCATGACTTCTTCCATTTCAGCAGGCGTTTTTTCGAATCGGAGAACGCGGTTGCCGTCTTCTTCATGAACTTCTTCCACAAACGTGCGCACTCCCGCAAGCTTGAGTTCGCGCCCGACCTGGAATGCCTTGCCAGGATGCACCTTAGCTTCAAAGCGAGCCTCGCCCGCTTCGGAGGGGTTCAGCGCCTGCACCAAGAGCACTTCGACTTGGCCACCAAATTGCGTTTCGCCATAGAGACGCGCCGGAATCACCTTTGTATTGTTCACCACGAGGCAATCGCCCGGTCGGAACAAGTCCACAATTTCTGGAGCCTTCATGATGCGGCGTTCACCGCCATCTTTGGGGCAATACAGAATATGTGTTTTGCCCTTACCCGCCGTACGGGAAGCAATCAGTTCTTTTGGAAATTCAAAGTTATAATCAGAAAGACGACAGTCCATCTTTAAGCCTTCATCTCTTTCAAGGTACTTTTCAAACGTTCCAACATTTCCGTCTTCAACGATTCCGGCTTCAGGATTTTCACATCTGGCAATACGCCAAACAGCCATGTTTTAAAGTCCGGAGTCACGCGGAGTTTCAACGTCACGATTGTATTTCCATCCTTGTCTTTGTTGATTTCGGCAAGCGGCGAAAAACGGGACTTATTAAACTGAGTCTTGAGCCAGCCAGACTTGACAAGGAGCGTAATGGTTTGCGGATCTTCTGTAGAAACATACTTTCCAAACGCGTACTTGTAATGTTCTTCAACACAGAAAGGTTCATCCAAGCGAGCGACGCACTTATTGGTCTGGGCAATGTTCAAGATATTTTCAACAAGGTAATTCTTGAAGATATGCGTTTCGGAATAGTCATCGTCGGCGGCAATCAAGTAAAGCGTATCGATTCGCATTACAAGCTTGACAGGGCTAACTTCAATCGTTTTCTTTTCGCCATCTTCGTTAGTGCTTTTGTATGTAATACGTATTTTAAAGCCTTCACGAATTGCAGACAAAAGTCTCGAAACTGTAGAATCTTGAGCTTTGTGGTCGCAGAACGGGCCATAATCCATAATGTAGTTCGGGTCAAGCGTAATGGCTTCAGCCTTGAACCCATCTGGGTCTGTTGTTTGCATCGACGAGATAACACTATCGATGAGCTTTCTATTTTTCAAATCCAACGGAGTCGTATCATTCATCGTCTTTTTCAGCTTTTCGAGCTGCTTGACGATTTTCTGATTGAAATCAACTTTTTGTTCGGTTTGAATAACATAGAACGTTTCGCCTTCTTTCTTGAACTTATGGAGACCGCAGTTTTCCTGCTCCAAAGCATTCAAGTGGCGAAAAATCGTTCTTGGGCCACAACCCATAGCATCAGCAAGCATCGCAACCGTCATCGGCACACGAAGTTTGCATTTGATGTTATTTATTTTCTCATATCCAGTAGCCATCATTCCTCCTTGTTTTTCATGCCTTAGATATTCTAAGGCGGTTCCCAACAGCTACAGACCGTGCAAATCCTGCAACAGCCAGTAGCGCAAATTCTCTTTGAACAATATTGGTCACTCTTCCCTCCACCAAGAATCGTTTCCCAACATATGTCACATGTACAAATGAATTTTTCAAGAATCGATATGACGCCAGCTTACTCATAATCCGGCGGCAAAGATCCTGTTTTCCAAGGTTTTCCTTTAAAATTGCAGTTCCGTGCATATTCAACGAAACAATTCCAGGAATACTTTCGATTCGCGACTTCAGTTCATTCGGATAAACGTCATCCTCGTAATAGAAAGTTACCTTGGCTGCCCCCGACTTGACTTTAACGCTATACTTGAAAATAGGATGGGCGGCATCGTCCATGATATTCCAAATACATTGTTCTAAATCGGCATCGGAAATCTTGGAATTTTTGCGAACGCGCACCATGTTGACACAGCCACGCAAGCCAGCAATTTCGCTGACACAAGTCTGTATCGCACGTTTCGTCGCAAGGCAATCCACAAAGCCCCGTAAATAAACAATTCCCTGCCCCGCTTCTACCATGATATCTTCGCTGAGTCCATCCGACAATAGTTCCAGTTTTTTTCGCACAACAAAAACAACATCGCCATTGGGCGGGTTTTCTGCATAGCGCGGATAACTCATAAAGACAACCAAACCATCATCCATTTTCACGACAAGCTTGTCCTTGGATTCGTCCTTGACGACTCCAACAGCAACACCAAACTGCTTGCGGAGAACATGATAGATATGATCACCAAGCAAGGTATGTACACACTGAGCTGGCAAAAGCCTGTAGCCTTCAGGCGAGGCCTCACGCTCTATCGAAATTTTTGGCCCTTCGTATTTTGCGTCTGCAGATCCGTTTTTGAAAACGACAACATCCTTATCGCTGGACTGGAAAAAGCTCTTTACGATACAAGGTCGAGCGGCCCCTTCAAAATAGAGCCAGTCGCCCGGGAAAATTCGGTTGTAGCCGTAGACCTTCGCATAATCAGAAGGTTCATCTTTGTGGCAAAATGCAAACTCCTGCGAGAATGCCACATGGAAAGTTCCACAATGCGTACAGACACAAAGTAGCGGAATTCCGCGTTCAATTCCCCCATACGTCGAATACTCTTCCATGGCGCAAACGTCATGGCGAACCGCCTGCCGACATTGCCGGCAGTACAGCTGCTGCGAGTATAAACGATAAGGAAAATATTGACGCATAGTTAGGTTTTAGGGATTAGGGATTAGGGAATTAGGTTAAAAGAATCACGCACTTCGTGCGTCTATATAAAGCGACTTTGCCGCCATTATTCTCCTATAACCTAACACCTATCACCTGTTACCTACTTCATCAGCGGGAGTGCCACATCGATGCGGCGGAGGACTTCGTCCTTGCCAATGAGTTCGAACATTTCCCAAAGGCCGGGGCCTGCAGTCACGCCGGACACGGCAAGGCGCGGAGCACCCACCAGTTCACCGACCTTGTGACCGCAACGTTCGGCGAGTTCATAGAACCCCTTCTCGATGACCGGAGTCTTGAAGTCGTCGATGGCGGCAAGCATGTCGCGCACGAGCGTTGCGATTTCCTTGGAGCCTTCGCCAAAATGCTTCTTGGCACCCTTCTCGTCGTATTCCGTGGGAGCGACAAAGAAGTACTTTGCCATCGTGGCGAGGTCCTGCACAAAGTGGGCACGCGGCTTGAGCTGCTTCACGATTTCCAAAAGGCGTTCGTTCGGTTCAGCACTCGTATCAACGCCAATAGCCTTGAGGCCATCGACCATGATTCCCTTGAGGAATTCATCATCGCACATGTGAATGTGCTGGCCGTTCATCCACTGCAACTTCTTTTCGTCGAAGCTTGCGGACTTCGGGTTGATGCGTTCGAGCGTAAAGCTATCCACCATTTCCTTGATGGTCATGACTTCGCGGTCGTCGCCAGGGTTCCAGCCAAGGAGCGCGAGGTAGTTCACGAGAGTCTCCGGCAGGTAGCCAAGGTCGCGGAAGTCGCCCACGGAGGCTGCACCCTTGCGCTTAGAAAGCTTACCGCCGTTCTTGTCGAGAATCACCGGCAGGTGGCACCATACAGGCGGCTGCCAGCCAAAGGCCTTGTACAAAAGTTCGTGCTTCGGCGTGGAACTGATCCATTCGTCACCGCGCAACACATGCGTCGTGCCCATGTAGTGGTCATCCACAACGCTTGCAAAATGGTAAGTCGGGTAGCCATCGCGCTTGATGAGCACGAGGTCGTCCAAGAGTTCGTTCTGGTAGCTGATGTGGCCACGAATCATGTCGTCGAATTCTGTAACGCCAGATTCCGGAACCTTGAAGCGGATCACAGCCTTTTCGCCAGCGGCAATGCGGGCTTCGGCTTCTTCGCGGCTAATGTTGCGGCAGTGGCGGTCGTAACCGGTGACCGGCACATGAGACTTTTCTTGTTCAGCGCGAACTTCCTGCAAGCGTTCTTCGGAGCAGAAGCAGTAGTAAGCGTAGCCTGCATCCAGAAGCTTCTTGATTTCGCGGTGGTAGATGTCCAGGCGTTCGCTCTGGAAGTACGGAC
This sequence comes from Fibrobacter succinogenes, assembly GCA_902776765.1. Classification (GTDB taxonomy): domain Bacteria; phylum Fibrobacterota; class Fibrobacteria; order Fibrobacterales; family Fibrobacteraceae; genus Fibrobacter; species Fibrobacter succinogenes_N. Next base: position 12,933 of record CACYRP010000043.1, on the reverse strand, counting down.
CGCAGTCGCCTTCGCAACCCGGACCCTCGTCCCACTGGAGTCCCAACCACTTGAGGTCGCGCATCAGGTCGTGGAGCGCCGTCTCGTTGTAACGCTTACGGTCGGTATCCTCGATACGCAGGTAGAACGTGCCACCCATGTGCTTTGCAAAGAAGTAGTTGTAGATAGCGGTGCGGGCACCGCCCACATGCAGGTAACCCGTGGGGCTCGGTGCAAAGCGTACACGAACAGGACTTTTTTCAGTCATAAATTCCTCTATAAATTCATATTTTTTTTGTGACAAAAATTAGCAAATTCTATTGTATAAAATTTAACCATTACTGCTTTTTCGGGCTTATCTACAGCATATTTTCCTCCACAAACTTTTAAAAACATCACACAAATATTACAGAACTATTTTTTGAGCATATGTATTTTTCAAAGACATCCAAAGGCGCCCACATTTAATTTCTAATTTGCGAGCTAATTAGAGACGAGGAGTCCACATGATTATCGAACCCATGATCCGCAGCAATATGTGCATTAACGCCCATCCCAAAGGCTGCGCTGCCGACGTCAAGCATCAAATCGAATACGTCGAAAAAAAATTTGCCGAACGCGGCATTCTAAACAACGTTCCCAAAGATGCTCCAAAGACAGTCCTCGTTCTCGGTTGCTCAACCGGTTACGGCCTCGCAAGCCGCATCGCAGTCGCATTCGGCTACAAGGCAACGACCATCGGCATTTCTTTTGAAAAGGAAGGTTCTAACGGTGGCGCTGGCAAATCCCGCAAAAAAACAGGTACGCCGGGCTGGTACAACAACATGGCTTTTGATAAATTCGCCAAAGAAAGAGGCCTTGAATCCGTAACATTCAACGGTGATGCTTTCTCGCACGAAATGCGCCTAAACGTTATCGACACGCTCAAAAAAATGGGCAAGAAAATAGACCTGTTAGTTTATAGTGTCGCAAGTTCTGTGCGCATCGATCCAGACAACGGAACAATTTATCGTAGCGTTTTAAAACCCGTCGGCAACATATTCTCCGGCGCAACCATCGACTTCAAGACAGGCCGCATCAGCACCATCAGCGCACAACCTGCCACCGACGAAGAAGTCACAAATACAGTAAAAGTAATGGGCGGCGAAGACTGGGCGCTTTGGGTACGTCAACTCCAAAAAGCAGGCGTACTTGCCGAAGGCGTAAAGACAGTCGCTTATTCGTACATTGGTCCAAAGCTTTCGCATGCGATTTACCGCGAAGGCACCATCGGCTCTGCGAAAAAGCACCTCGAAGCAACCGCCCGCGAACTCCACAAAGAATTGCAAAAAGACTTGCACGGCGAAGCCTACGTTTCTGTGAACAAAGGACTCGTGACGCGTTCTAGTGCTGTCATTCCCATCATCCCGATGTACATTTCCGTGCTGTTCAAGGTCATGAAAGAAATGGGGAATCACGAAGGCTGCATCGAGCAAATGGAACGTCTCATGACCGAGCGCCTATACACAGGCTCTAGCGTCCCGACAGACGAAAATCACCTGATCCGTATTGACGACTACGAATTGGATCCAAAAGTTCAAGAAGAAGTTGACAAGCGCATGGCAACCGTCACGCAAGAGAACCTTGCCGAGATTGGCGATTTCGAAGGTTACCGCCACGATTTTCTCGCCACAAACGGCTTCGACATCAAAGGCGTCGATTACAAAGCAAACGTAGCCTCGCTAACGTCCATATAGTTTCTAACTTTAGTGGTAGTTCACCACCAGAGCAAGGATTTATTATGGAAACGCTCAATTCAATCCTCGATTCTATCGACGGATACGTTTGGGGAGTCCCCCTTATTGTCATAATCCTCTTCGTAGGCTTCCTCCTAACAATTCGCCTCGGTTGCTTGCAGGTCATCAATCTGCCCAATGCACTTCGTTACATGCTGCATAACGAAAAGGGCGGCGAAGGCGAAGTTTCGAGCTTTGGCGCCCTTTGCACAGCACTAGCCGCAACCATTGGCACCGGAAACATCGTCGGCGTTGCAACCGCTATCGGTACCGGTGGTCCAGGAGCCCTCTTCTGGATGGAAGTCGCCGCATTCCTTGGCATGGCCACAAAATACGCCGAAGGCGTGCTCGCGGTCAAGTACCGCACCGTCGGTAAAGACGGCAAGGTTCTTGGCGGACCGTTCTATTACATTGAAACAGGCATCAAGGAACGCTTCGGCTGGAATATGAAATGGCTCGCCGTCATGTTTGCCATGTTCGGCGTTCTAGCAGGTCTCCTCGGCATCGGCACCATCACTCAGGTCAACGGAATCACAAGTGCTATGGCTCACCTCACTCCAAACGCTGGTGAATTTGTCAACATTGGCGGAAACTCCGTGAGCATCACGACCGCCATCACCGGATTTCTCGTCACCGCATTCGCAGCAACAGTCATTATTGGAGGGCTCAAGCGCATCGCGAAGGTATCGACTTACATTGTCCCCATCATGGCAATCGTCTACATCCTTACCTGCATGCTCCTCCTGCTCTTGAACTTCGCCCAGATTCCGCTTGCCATCCAAACCATCGTGCAGGCAGCCTTCAACCCTAGCGCCATCACAGGCGGTGCCGTGGGTACCATCTTTATCGCCATGCAAAAAGGTATCGCCCGCGGTATTTTCAGTAACGAAGCAGGTCTTGGCTCTGCGCCAATTGCCGCCGCTGCTGCAAAGACAAAGGAACCTGTCCGTCAAGGCCTCGTTTGCATGACGGGCACATTCTTTGACACGATTATCATTTGTACCATGACCGGTCTTGCTATTGTAGTCTCCGGCGCCTGGGACCCGAAGCTCGGACTCGAAGGCGTGAACATCACCATGGAAGCATTCTCTAGAGGCCTTTCCATCGTTCCGGCAGGCGCAACCATCGCTCCGTTCTTCCTCGCCATTGCACTTGTATTCTTTGCTTTCACGACGATTCTCGGTTGGGCCTACTACTCCGAAAAATGCTTGCAGTACCTAATGGGAGGTAAGAAACCCAAAGCAATTCTCATCTACCGTTGGGTCTATATTGCAGCCATCTTTATCGGTCCTTACCTCACGGTTAGCGCTGTGTGGACAAGCGCCGACATCTTCAACGGACTCATGGCATTCCCGAACTTGATCGCCTTGATCCTCCTGAGCGGCATCGTCGCGAAGGAAACAAGAGACTTCCTCGACAGACTCCACAACGGACACATCGGGGACTAAAAATCATAGATCCCCGCCCGGCCTCCTAGCCGGACGGGGATGACAATCTCTTGTTGCAGGTGCAGCCGCTTACGGCGCATAGAATCCCGCCTACGCGGGAGATGACGAGCAAAAAACAAAAGCCTTACAGCAAAAAGACCTCCCATACGGGAGGTCTTTTAAATTCGCCTGTACAGATTCGATTACTGAACGCCGCAAGTTGCCGGAGCAGAAAGCGAGAATTCAACCATGTCGTCATCACAGCTATCAATAGGCAGGTCGACAGTCACATTAAATGAACCAGACTTCTTCACGCCACCAACTTCCATATTCAATTTACCCTGAGTTTCAGCATCCCAAGTGGTCTGGCAGAAGACTACGCAGCTCTGGCCGCCAACAGCGACCTTGATATGAACAGGGGTTATACCAGCCGGTATTGGGATAGCACCGGAATTGGAGTGTTCGAGAATTTCATAATCCGGCGATGTTGCATCAACAGAAACGACAGTATCGCACTGAACGGCAACAACAGAATGATCATCATTGCTAACGTTCACAACCGGAGCAGCCATCTGGTTCTTTGCCGTAAATGCCTGTGTAGCACCCTTACCGTCCGCAGTTGCTGTTGCGCCAACCCATTCATAACCAACGATTTGAGCGCCAGTAGAAGTACAGCCAGTCACAGACCATGCACCACCAACGGAAATATCCGGTTTCTTGTCAGCAGCGGTGCACTTACAACCCGTAATCGGAGCACCGTTCACCTGGACTGGCGAACAAGTAAGGTCGTAAGAAGAACCTCCAGTTACATCGATATGGAGAGTTGCACCATGTTGCCCCGAGGTAGCATAGGTAACTGTATTTTCTTTACCATTATAATTGCTAATCGTAGCCTCTTCTTTAGAACCACCAGGAGTTTTCCAGATAAACGTAGACTTCAACATCAAGCCACCAGAAAATTTTGTAGCATCATTGTCAAAGGCCCAAACCACTTCTTCGCCACGATTCACAACAGCCTCTTTAGGGCCGCAAGTTCCAGCATCATTACCCGGTCCAACCGGAGCCGAAGAGGAGGAAGAATAAACAGGAACCGGACCTATAGGCGCCGAAGAAGAAGAATTATCATCTCCCGTACCGGCAGAAGAAGACGTATTGATTACGATGGTGCTAGAAGATGAACCCGGTCTTTTAGAACTTGAGGACTTTGGAGTCACTCTTCTAGAAGAACTTGAGGAGACTGTTGCATTACAATCGACGCAAACCTTTTTATAGGGATCAACATAGACGATGTCAGTCGTATCCTGTCCATTTGCCAAGCCCCTCATAATCTTATCGGAATCAGTGGGCGTGATAATTTCACCACTTCCACAAGCCCAAAAGCTTGCCGCAACACCAAAAGCAATCATTCCTACATAAATCTTTTTATTCATAAAAAAACCTCTTAGGCGAAAAATAAATTAATTCAAGACAATATGCAAATTCTGTAAGTGATTTTTATTGTGGTTTTAACGAAAAAACGCCCCGGATTGAGCACCAAGACGTTTTGTAAATTTAAATATACGTAAAGTATGTTTATTAATTAAAAAATACATTGCCCAGGATCATATTCAGGATTGCTGGGGTCACAAATGTCAAGTTCCTTAGATGAGCTAGACTCAGGAATATACTCTTCCGACGAAGAGCTTTCCTCAATAGGTCCTTCAGAAGAAGAGCTTACAGGTTTTGCCTCTACTTCAAGTAAAGGACCAAAATCGTCATCATTCAGCTCATCACGGTCACAGTTAAGCGTTTTACCATTCCAAGTTACCACAGGTTCAACCTTGGAATTAGGCTTAGTGTACTTTACAGTAACCTTTGTGTTACCTGATCCACTTTTTTCACCGCTAATATATTCAGCCGTGTTATCGCCATAATTAAGCCACTGATGCACTCCAGAAAGGATATTGCGTTCGGCATCAACGATATACCATTCAACAGGTTCATCAACATAAACCTTACGCTTGCTTACAGCGCAATAGCCCTTGACAGAACTTGAAGACTCAGCAGACGAGGATTCCGGCTCTGAAGAAGAAGATTCCGGTTCCGAAGAAGAGCTTACAGGATCGCTCTTGGAAACAACATCAACGTTATCGCATTCAAAGCCCTTACTATTAAAAGTTAGAGTCGGGCCAAATTTTCTACCCTTTGTCGAGAACTTCACCAAAAGTTCCGGCGTTCCGGTACCTGTAATTTTCCCATCGACAACCCAGTTCTTTGCATCCTCGTCGTTAAAGCTCCATGTGAACTCGGCGGATTCCAAAGATCCTTCATCCGGAAGGTAACGCCAACTAATTTCGTCACCAACATAAACGACATTCGGCTTGGTCAAAACGCACTTGCCCTTGGCCTCAAGCTTTGTGCTTGAACTGCTAGCTGCACTAGAAGAACTGTTCGTTGGCTTCGAACTGCTGCTCGACTCATTAGAACCGGAATTTCCATCCTTAGAGCTGCTAGAACTTCCTTTACCCGAGCTAGAAGATTTCGACGAACCTCCACTACTCGAAGATTTTGAAGACTCACCTCCATTACTCTTGGAACTACTGCTTTTTTTAGACTCAATCTCGCAGCCTGCCTTGTGACCTTCTTTGCTATTGCAGTAATCTTTAAAGGACTTCAAAAATTCATCTACATTCTTCTGATAATCCTTCTTCGTCGAATCCAGCTTTTCTGATAAAGTAGCTTTAACTCTTTCATCCTTATCGTCGACACCGACGATATCGCCTTCACCACAAGCCCACAAGAAAGCCATTGCAGACGTAAGCAATAACGGTATAAACTTTTTCCTATCCATAATAATCCCCTTTCTTAATTCTACTCCTGTGAATCCCCATCCACCGATATTTTACGTTGCCCCGTAATGAACTGATGCACATACGGGTTGCTCGTGTTCTTGATTTCATCGACGGTCCCCACCTCGATGATTCTGCCATTGTAAAGCATGGCAATGCGGTCGGCCACCTTGAACGCACTCACCATGTCATGCGTCACCACGACCGATGTCACGCCAAGTTTGCTCTGCATATCCAGAATCAAATCGTTGATGACATCGCTCGTAATCGGGTCAAGGCCTGTTGTCGGTTCATCGTACAAAAGAATTTCTGGATTAAGCGCAATGGCCCGAGCAAGCGCCACACGCTTACGCATACCGCCCGAAAGTTCAGACGGCATCTTTGTGCGGAAAGACGGCACCAGATTAATCATCTGGAGTTTTTCTGTTACCACGTTCTGGATTTCTGCTTCGGACATTTCTGGGTGATGTTCGCGAAGAGCAAAAGCAATGTTTTCTCCAGTATCCATGGAATCGAACAAGGCGCCCATTTGGAACAACATTCCCATCTTGCTGCGGATAGTTCGCGTATCGAAAAACTGCGGCGTACTGATCGTCACGCCATCGACAGTCACTTCGCCACCATCCGGCTGCAAAAGTCCAATCATGTGCTTTAAAATCACGGACTTGCCACCGCCGGACTTGCCAATAATCACCATCGTTTCGCCACGGCGAATATCCAAGTTCACATCTTCGAGAACAGTCTGAGGTCCAAAGGACTTTTTTAGTCCCTTGAGTCGAATCGCAATGTCGTTCGGATCGATTTTTACATTCGGCATACTCAACCTCTAGAAGAACATGAAAGCATCAAGAATAAAGTCGGAAATCAAAATCATAAGGCAACTAGAAACCACAACACTCATCGTTGCAAGGCCAACGCCATGAGCCCCCGGCTTGGAGTGCGTTCCATGGTAGTAAGCCAAAACAAAGATGATCGTACCAAACACAATCGACTTGATAATCCCCGCCCACAGGTCCAGGCTTTCGAACAGGTACTGCATACCGGTAGAATAGGTGTAGGTAGTGATATCAAGCGCAAGCACACAAACAATCCAACCGCCAACCAATGCAAGTGCATTCGAGATGGCGGTAAGGCACGGGATCATCGTCAAAAACGCAAAGTACCTCGGCATAGCTAGGTAGCGGTACGGGTCGAGTCCAAGCACCTCGTAAGCCGAAAGTTCTTCCTTTTCTTTCATGGAACCGATTTCTGCGGCAACGGCGCTCCCTACACGCCCAGAAAGCACAATCGCCGTGAGCAAAGGTCCAAGTTCAATCAGCACCATTTTGCAGGCGGCTGTCCCCACAAACTTATCTGAAACGAGATTGTGGAATTCGAATTCGGCCATGATGGTAGCCACCATGCCTGTAAAGATGGATGTCACGAACAAGAGCGGGAGCGAGGATACCCCCACAGAAATCATCTCTTTCACAACTAACGAAGGATTCTTGTGGACAAACCGGAACCGCTTGAGCGTAGCGAACAAAATGCAAATACACTCGCCCACAGCGGCGATTGCATCGACAATCTTTTGTCCTATCCAATATATCGGTCTCAGAATCAACGGCATCATCACCTCTAAAAACTACCGAAGTCGGCAACCTGCGGTCCACCGCCATCGTCATCTGAACCATACTGATATTCTTCGCCGCCATCATCGCCCTGCTGGTCCGTAGCGTCATAGAACGTTGTGTATTCCGGCACAAAGCTCATATCGATGTCTTTCACAGAACCGTTACGGTGCTTTGCCACAATAAGAGTAGCCTTGTAACGGTCTTCGTCTTTATGCGTCTGCACAAACGGGCGTTCCACAAACCACACCATGTCGGCGTCCTGTTCGATAGAACCGGATTCGCGCAAGTCTGAAAGCTGCGGACGTTCACGGCCCTTTTCTTCGACTTTACGGCTGAGCTGGGCCAGTGCAATGACCGGGATCTGGAGTTCCTTCGCCAGAATTTTAAGGCCACGGGAAATCGCACCGATAGCGACTGCGCGGTTTTCTTCTTTACCCGTCTTCATCAACTGCAAGTAGTCGATAATCAGCAAATCAAGATGCCCTTTGTGCTTGAGCTGGCGCGCCTTGCTCATGAGTTCCATAATGCCAAGGTCGGCGTTATCATCGACGAACAAAGGAGCCTGATTAATCATGGGCACAGCGGCGAAAATCTTTCTCTTTTCGTCATCATTGAGCCTACCGCTACGCACACGGCTTTGGTCAATCTGCGCCTGCGAGCAGAGCAAACGTTGAGCGAGCTGAACACCATCCATTTCTAGGCTGAAAAACGCCACGTTCTTGTGATAGGTAATAGCGGCATTTGCTGCAACGGTCATCGCAAAAGAAGTTTTTCCCACACCCGGACGCGCCGCCAAAATAATCAAGTCCGAATTTTGGAGACCGTTTGTCAAAGTGTCCAGTTCCGTAATTCCAGTCGGAACCCCCGTAATACCATCCTTGCGATTGTTGAGGCGTTCCAAAAGCGGCGTCACAAAGTTATCAATCGGCTTTAGCGTATCACGAATCTGGTTATCGGCAATGGCAAAAATATCGCGTTCGGCATCTTGCAAGACATTGTCCGGTGTTGAGGCAGGATCCATCGACTTGCGAATAATGTCGGAAGACGTGCGGATGAGCTTACGGAGCACCGCCTTGTTGCGGAGATGTTCCAATTGCCACGGAACATTTGCCGACGAAGCAACGGATTCCATCAACTCAAAAATGTATTCCCTGCCACCGACAATATCGAGCTTGCCCATTTTAGAGAGTTCAGCCGAAAGTGTTACAGGATCAATTGGCGTCACTGACTTGTTCAAACTGCAAAGCGCATTCCAAATCAGCTGATGGCGTTCCAGATAGAAAAAATCATCATCACTGATGGACATCACAGCAGAGCCCATCACTTCGGGGTCTCGCAAAATACCGCCCAACAAGCAGCGTTCTGCTTCGACATCGGCAGGCATTTGGCGACCATCAAATGATTTAGATGTATTTTCTTCTGACATAAATCTTCCACCCATAAATATACAATAAAAATTTACATGGAACTTTGAAGTAGTCCGCTAAACGGGATAAAACAACCCTATTTTAAAGGGAGATTCCCGGTTCCTTCGACTGTCGCTCACTTCGACACGCTCACATCAACCAGCTCACCAACCTTAGCCGGGGAGACAGTGTTTTGCGAGAGTGCGCAGGGAAAGCTTATCGCTGTAGAAAAAGCCCGCGAGCTACTTGGCGGCGGCGAAAAGGCCGCTACGCGGAATATGAACTTTCCACGTGAGCCATTTGAGTTGTTTGTCCGTAGTCATCGCATATGCATCAACTAACGAAACAGTCTTTGTTCCGTTAAAGTCAAGTGCAGTACCGGCGAGCTCGTTGAAGTTCTTGCCCTTGCTGAACACATCATAGAAAAGCGGCTCGCTAAAGGTGATCATGATTTCAGGTGCAACAAAGGAAAGTTCCTTTGTTAGCATTCGGCGGAGCGAGGCGAGCAGGATCGGAGATAGTGCTCGCGGAGCATCTTTATAAAAATACGTGACACCAAGGGATTCGGGGGCGTAACCCAGGCTTCCGAACAAACGCACAAGCATTTCGCCGGTGGGCGACTGGAAAAAGTTTCCGGTCGGTTCGCCGGGCTTAGGAGCGGCAAGCAAAATCAGAAGGCGCGGGTGTTCCGGGCCTTCGTAACGAACAACCGTTGTAGCACGGGCGTAAAGCGCATCCGTCTTGAGCGCATCGTAGAAGGCGCCAATGGAATCGGCAAGTTCGTACGCGGCAGTTGTCTTCTTGACGGTACGCGGGGCAATGGTGAGGCCAGCGTCGAGCTTTGGCGCCGGGGCCGGACGCGGAGCCGGCGCATTTTGTGCGGGAGCGCCGAATGCAGATTGTGCGTGGGCCTGTGATTGCGCGGGATTCGGGAATGGTGCCGGGTTCTTCGGTGCCGAATGCTGCGGGAATAGCGCCGGGTTCGAAGGACGCGGCATTGGCGGCATCGGATTTGCAGGGCGAGCCCCAGCAGGAACGGCCTTTTTGCGTGTCAATGTCCACGGTTCATCGAGGAGCAAGTCCTCCTCGCCCATGTCCATTTGGCCTTGCAGATACTTGCGAAGTTCGCTAAAATCAAATTCTTCAGGCATACCGTTCCTCTAAGCGTTCTTTAACTTGTCTAGGCTAAAATCTACAATTTCTTGCGCGAGATCGATTTTCGAACCCATCTTCATTTCGGGAATTTCAACTTGCACGGCATTTGCGTTGGCGGGAACTGCCGCGCGAATCAAGGTGTAACGGACTTCGTCAAAACCGAAACCGCTGTTTGCAGCCACAGGCGCATTGAGAAGGAGCGCATCAGCACCGCTCTTCTTGAGCTTTTCTGCGGCATGTTCCTTGAAATGGTCTGTTTCAAGGGCAAAACCGATGATAACCTGGTCCGCACGTTTTTGGGCAACGCTATCGCGCAAGATGTTCGGATTTGGTTCCAGTTCCAGGATGAGCTGGCTACGGCTATCCTTGATTTTCTCGGTGGCAGCCACCTTCGGGCGGTAATCGGCCACGGCGGCACAGTGCACGAGCACATCGGCGTTCTTCATCTGTTCGAGAACCGCCTTGTGCATGTCACGAGCGCTCTTGATTTTCGTGACGTGGACGCCGCCGGGGAATTCCGCTTCCATGGGGCCTGCGACAACGCTTACGTCAAAGCCGTTCGCAAGGAACGTCGCGGCAATGGCAACAGCAGTTTTTCCGCTGCTGCGGTTTGAAATGTAACGCACGGGGTCAATCGCTTCTTCGGTGCGGCCTGCGGTGATAAGGACCTTCTTGCCGTAACCGGGGAGCGTCGGATCTTGTGCAGGCGGGAGTTCCGCAGTCTTCAAGACGGAAGCGTCCGGGGTTTTAGGGGTGGAACCCCTAGGCGAAGGGGTAGCGGATGGTTCGACAGGCTCACCAACCTTTGTACAGCCTGGCGAAACAGGAGCGAGGGGCAGACTTGCCCCTTCCAAATAAGCCACAATTTCGGCGGGCTCCATCAAGCGGCCTTGTCCAACTTCACCACATGCAAGTACGCCGGCAGGTGATTCGAGGACGGTCGTGTTTTCGAATTCGCGCAAGACTGCAAGATTACGTTTGACAGCGGGGCTGTTGTACATCGCCACATTCATCGCGGGCGCAATCACGCGCGGGCAGGTGCAGCTCATGAAGCAAAGGCTCACCGGATCGTCGGCAATGCCACAGGCGAATTTTCCAATGACGTTTGCAGTCGCGGGCACGACGAGGTAAAGGTCCGCCCAACGCGGAAAGTCAATGTGCTGGAAAGGGCGGGCTTCCATCGTGCCGTTTTTCAGGTAGACAGGGCATTTGGAGAGGCTTGCAAACGTGAGAGGCGCGACAAATTGTGTTGCGGCTTCGGTCATGCACACGCGAACTTCGGCACCTTTCTTTTGCAAGAGGCGCAGGAGTTCACAAGACTTATAGGCGGCAATTCCGCCCGAGACTCCAAGAAGAACTTTCTTTCCAGCGAGATTCATGAAATGCAAGATAGAAATTTCGAGACATGCTCAACGGCCCAATCGCTAATCCGTTTTAATATCCACGCCGCAACGACGACAGCCACAAATGTGCAGGCAAACAGCGCTAAAACATTCCATTCCGTAAAGTTCCAGTGCAATTTCTCAAAAATTTTGATAAAGGCGGTCTGTACCCAAACTATACCCACATGCTGCACAAGGAATACGCAATAAGAGAGGGTTGCCATATTGAGGAACAACATGGCAACAGCCTTTAGACGAAGCAAATGTGGAGCGATGTAGAGCACCACCACGAACAGAGCAAAGGCAGCAATGGAGCCAAGGCAATCCGTATTGATTCGACCGGGAATATCGACAAACGTGAGTATCGCAAACACCAAGGCAGAGACCAAAGCTACACGCCAATTTTTAAGCCGTTCCAGATTTTCGACCAACGCAAAGCCAATGCAAAACTTGAGGGCAAGCGTCACAGGCAACGCACTAAACACTTCATCATATTCTGCAGGAATCAAGTATTGGAAGGCATAAAGAACTATAAGCACAGACAATATCGCCAAAGGGCGGTGACGGTAACACCACGAAAGCAATGGGAAAAGTAAGTACAAGAGTACAATTGCGCCCACAAACCAGTCCCCGCAAAAAACGTAAGTATCAACGCCAAATGTTTTAATGTAACCGTCAAAACCCACAAGCGTAAGCAACAATTTGAGCGGATGCCCCATAAAAAAAGCGTTACCATCAGCCATAAAATGGCGAATCATTGTCACAGGAATATAAAGACTTAGAATCCAAAACGGAGGGTAGATAGTCTTGAGGCGCTTTATATAAAAAGTCTTCAGCCTATTTCGCAGGTTCAGTTTGTTTTCCGCAGAATCTTCTATGTCAATTATAGAACCGTATTTTTTATAAAGTAACCCACCAGAAATAGCAATAAAAATGGTAACTGCGATGTTTCCAAAATCGTAGTTTTTCGCTGTACAGAACAAGTTAAAACAAGGCAAGCCTTCTGCAGCATACTGTAACGCGAAATGGTACGTAATCACGAACAACATGGCGAGTACGCGCAAGACATCAAGTTCCTGGATTCTTTTTTGCATAAAGTAAAAATAGAAAAGTTATACAGCAAGACTTAACTGGATCCTTCGCTACGCTCAGGATGACGATGCAACCGGGGTGACGCAGCATCCGTGATGACGATGCAAAAAAAAAGAAACCCCGCGATTTCTCGCGAGGTTCCTTTAAGCTTTAGTTTGAAACTAAATTAAGCTTCAGCTTCTTCAGACTTTTCAGCCTTCTTCTTGGAAGCCTTCTTCTTCGGAGCAACAGCTTCGCCAATCGTGGTGCCGTTTTCGCCCGGCTTGTGGGAGTCCA
>CACYRP010000042.1 GCA_902776765.1 Fibrobacter succinogenes | reverse complement strand
GGGAAGCCTGAGCGAGCTTTTCGGCAGTGGTGCTGCCGTTAGCCAGTTGAGCCTGAAGTTCCTGAATAGTCTGCATTATCTTTCTCCGGACCATTTCATAATGTAAATTGCTAAAATCATGCCTGCTGCACTCAAGAGATTGAATTTAAAACCAATGCCAAGTGCAAATTTGACCAAGTACAAGTCGATGATGACAGGTTGCGGTGTGTCGCCAGAAAAACCGATACAAGGATCCCATGTCGCTGTAAAAATATGGTGGACGCTGTTATCGTAGCCACCTGCGTTCAAGAGGACTCCGAGTTCGCCGAATAAAGCTCCGAGAGCTTCGCCCATGATGCCGCCTAAAATAAGGCCGACAAAGATGAAAAGGACGACACGTGCCATTGAGTTCTTGTGAATCATGCCGCAAATATAGTATTTTAGTTATTAGTCATTGGTCAATAGTCGTTAGTTGTTGGTTGTTATCAATGGTCATTTTTCTTTAGTTTGCCTTTCAGGATGAGCGAAAATTTTGTAGAATAACTAGCAATGTGGTTTATTGAGGTTATTAGGTTATGATTGTCGCTTTTGCTTTGCTGTTGATTTCTTTTGGCTCGTCGTTTGCGGCGTGCGGCTCTTACGCCTCGTTCGGGCGTTCTCCGGATCATTTGTTGCAGGTTTTTAGCTGCGATTCTAAAAAATGCATGGTGAGCATTCGCGGTGTCGAGATATTTCCGCATGATTATGGCTGCGATTTCGAAGACGAGTTCATCGAAGATGTCAAGAAGCGGTTTGGGCGTGATGTTCCGAAGGGGCGGTACAACGCTCCGTTCCGTTACGGGAATATGGCTCGGCAGTACGAACCAGGCTTGATACGTTCCGGCTGTGATTTTTTGAAAGTTGAACCTGTCTATGGAATTGACTCTGTAACAGTTGCGTTGAAACCCAAGAAAACGGGTGTTTGCCCAATATCTATCAGGGAGTCTAATTCTCGCGAACGGATGTATTTGGCTGTTGTGAACAAAGCGATGGGCCGCTGGAACATTACGCTTGAACATAATCATGAAACTGATGAATCGTATGAATCTGAATTCACATTTTTTGAATTGCCATTCCCGTTATTTGTAAAACAATGTGAAGCGGATCGATGCGATTTTATGTATGCGGAAAGATTGCCGTTTCCGTATAAAGGTCGCAAAGCGGTTCTGCTCACGAACGAACAACGTTTTAAACCGAAATGTAATTTTGTGAAAGTTGAATCTAGTGATTCTAAAAATGTTTCAGGTACATTTGTATTGAGCGGAACAGGCCGCTGCCGGATTCAGATTGACGAACGGAAAGAACCCGTTTATAATGTTTTGAATGTGAAAAAAGTTGATGGACAATATCAAGTCGAACTGGAGTGAATATGAAAAAACTGATAATCGTATTTGTTTTTTTGCTGTTGGCTTGTAGTCAAGAAAATCGGGAAAACGCCAAGGATGAACATCCGAAAGCAAATGCTCCGGCGGATTGGATATTCCCTAATGGTTCGTATAGTTGGGGCGAAGCGTTGAATGCATGCCCGGAGGGCTATCATTTACCGGATAAATTTGAATGGGAAAATTACATTGTTCATACCGCAGATATTCCGAATTATAAATATTGGACATCTTCTTACCATGTGGGGTATATGAAGGAATATTCAGTTGCGTATGTACAAGACCGCAAGATTTATAGTGAATTTGCATATGATGGAAGAAAATCTGTGGCTTGCAAAAAAGATGAAAAAAAAGAAGCAAAGTCTTTTTTGGATAAAATTGCTTTTACGGGCACAGCCTTTATTTCAAAGAATAAAACGAATTGCCTTGCGGGCCACAAGTATATAGGCTTCGAAGACAATGGTCTTTATTTATGCGAAAATAGAACGCTGAAAAAAGTAGCAGATTCGCTCGACTTTTTGCAGGATTCCGTGGAGTTTTCGGCGGACACTGTTGTTCTGAATTTGAGACGCATGCTCCCGTGTACTTTTGGCATGAATGGAAAAAAGATCATGACAGGGGTCAACCGATACATGTACCAGTGCTACGATAAGAATTGGCATGGATTGGGTTATGCAAAATTGAATCCTGTGCAGTTGGGGTACTACAAGGATTCTCTTACCGGGGTGCATTTTAAAACGATAATTATCGATTCGATGGAGTGGTCTTCTCAAAATATTTATAGGAGTATGCCGGGTGAGGAGTGTTACGAAAATAAAAAGATGCATTGCGAAAATCATGGGCGGCTTTATGGTGAAAATGCCCGTGAGGCTTGCCCTGCGGACTGGCGGTTGCCGCGAAGGAGCGATTGGGTGACTTTGTTTGGTCGCTTCGGCTTGGATGGAGCTTACCTTCGCTCGAAGGATGATTGGTTCCTTGATTTTAAAGAGAATAAGGATGTCGGCTTTACGATATATCCGGCAGGTTATTTGGACAAAGGGTATAAGGGATTTGGTATGGTGACGGGCTGGTGGAGTTACGATGACGAAAACCGGCTTTATGCCATCTTATTCGATGGCGAAAAGTTCAGCCACGATTACGCTGTCGAAAACAAAAAATTTTATATCCGTTGCGTGCGAAAAAGACCGGAAAATTGACGAAAAGTGCGTTTGTTTGCTTTATCCCAAATCGATATCGGGTGAAACCTGTATTTTGTAATCGGGGTAGAGTTGGGCTGCTTCGCTCTTGATTGTATCGAGGGCTTCCTGGGCGTTCACGCCGAATTTAATGACCACGTCAAAGCGCATTTCTTTGGCTTCGATATCCACATAAAAACCGTGCATCTGGAGAGCCCAATTGTGAGACTTGACTTTGTTTGAAATTGTGTCGCGGATTTTTGCGGCTTCATCGTTCTTGGTGTTGTAAGAGTAGACGCCGATGGCGGTGAGGATGACGCCTGTTTCGCGATAGACTTTCTTTTCGAGTTTGCGGGTGAGGGAATCCAGGTCGGCGACGGTCATTGTGTCGGGGAGTTCCACGTGCACAGAGGCGAGCTTCTTTTCGGGGCCGTAATCGTTAATGACGAGATCGTATGCGCCGTGGATGCCTTCTTCGCTGCGGATGAGGCTCTTGATTTGCTTGGTGAGTTCGTTGTCGTTTTTCTTGCCGAGCAAGTCGCTGACGGTGTCCTTCAACATTTCAAAGCCGGCTTTGATAATGAAGATGGAAATAAGAACGCCAACGTAAGCTTCGAGCGAGAGACCCGTGAAAATGAAGATGAGTGCCGAGGCGAGAACGGAAAGGGAGAGGATGGCGTCAAAGAGAGCATCGGAGCCGGAGGCGATAAGCGAACCGGAATTCACGCGTTCGCCTTGCGATTTCACATAACGCCCGAGAATGACTTTTACGACCACAGCGATGGCGATGATGACAAGTGAAACGGTGGAGTAGTCGGCTGCTTCGGGGTGGATGATTTTCTTGACGGATTCCACGCAAGAGGTGATGCCCGCGTAAATCACGATAGAGGCGATGACCATGGCGGTCAGGTATTCGATGCGGCCATAACCGAGCGGGTGCTTTTCGTTGGGCAATTTTCGCGAGAGCTTGTTGCCGACAATTGTAATGATGGACGAGAGTGCATCCGAGAGGTTGTTCACGGCATCGAGAACAACGGCGATGGAGTTTGCCATAAGGCCGATGATTGCCTTGACGCTCGCGAGAATGACGTTAGTGACTATCCCGACAAAGCTTGTTCTTACGATGACCTTATTTCTGTTGACTTCTTTGTCGATGTTGTCGTTGTGCGTTTGCGTTTTGGACATATATATTCTCCCTTCTATATTTTTTATTTACTCGTCTAAATTCACTGGATCCTTCGACTCCGTTACACTTCGCTCAGGATGACACAAGGTCGGCGAGACTACCGAACCAAACCACCAACCACTGTTTACTAACCACTAATCACTTCCTACAGCCTACTGTCTACTTCCTACTTTATTTAATGCTCCAGTCGATGGGTTCGAGCCCCTTGCTGATAAGATAGTTATTTGCCTTGCTGAAGTGCTTGCATCCGAAAAATCCGCGGTATGCCGAGAGCGGGCTCGGGTGCGGGGCGGTAAGAATGAGGTGTCCGCGGTTCGGGGCGATGAGCACCTGCTTTTTGATGGCGAAACTGCCCCAAAGCAAAAAGACGAGGTTTTCGCGGACTTGCGAAAGTCTTTGGATGATCGTGTCCGTGAACTGTTGCCAACCAATGCCGGCGTGGCTTGCGGCCATGTGGGCGCGCACCGTGAGCGAGGCGTTTAAAAGTAAAATTCCCTGGTGTGCCCAGCCTTCCAAATTGCCATGGGGTGGAGGCGTGATGCCCAAGTCATCGTGGAGTTCCTGAAAAATGTTCACGAGGGATGGCGGCGGTTCAATGCCAAACGGCACCGAGAAGCAAAGCCCGTGAGCCTGACCCGGATTGTGGTACGGGTCTTGTCCGATGATGACGGCCTTGACTTTATCGACGGGGCAAAAGTCGAGGGCTGCAAAAATCTGCGGTCCGGGTGGATACACCACGTGATGTTCCGCGTGTTCCTGCAAAAGTTTTGCCTTAATTTGCTTAAAATACGGCTGTTCGAACTGGTCGGCGAGCAAGTTCAGCCAAGATTGTTCAAGTTTTACGGACATAATTTTTTAGACGATAGAAGAAAGACGATAGACGAAAGATAATAAAAGATTGATGTTAGAGTTTTTCCTTTCGTCATTCGTCTATAGCGAGCTGGGCGAGCGTTCTTTCGTCTTTAAAGTCAAAATCGCTACTTTCTCGCCGTCGAGGCGCGTGTAGAATAACGTTGCTGCGTTCGTGCCTTTGGGCTTGAGACGCTTGATTTCTTGATCGGGATCGACTTTGACGCCACGCAGTTTGAGCGTGAGCTTTCCGATGTCGTGCGATTTGAGCATCGCGCGGACGGCGCCTGTGGAAATCTCGGACGATTCTAAAATTTCGTAGTTGGCGAAGGCGGGCGAGGGGAGCGGCTTTTCGCTCGTCACGTAAGCGATGCCCGGCGAAATCAGGTGCGTTGTTTCGTCGTGGGCGAGAGCGACCACTCCAAAGAGGTGGCTGCGGAGCAGCACAGGTGCGGGTTCCGCAATGAACTTTGAAATGCCCCCGAGAGGCAAATCGGATTCGCTGCTCGATGTGCGATAAACGCGGTCGCGTCCTTCGAGTTCGTAATTGTGGTCGTATTGCGATTGTTCGCTTTCATTGCGGGCTTCGCGTTTCTCGTCGCGGGCGAACGTCCAACAAGCGATTTCGTTCCCTGTTTTATCGACCATCACGGCGCGCACATGGTCTGGATTTTGGGCGAGTTCGCCGAACAGCACTAAGCATTCGCGGCAGTCCGTGCGGGAGCCGATGTACAAGATTTCCGTGCCTTGCGGGATTTCGCAAATGGGGTATCCGGGCGGGATTTTCGCCATGCCGCCCTTGTAATGCTTTGAAATCTCGATGACTTCTTCGAAAGTGGGCGTGAGATTGCGGTGGTCGCGTTGGTTCTCGCCTTCGATGGCTCGGCGTGCGGGGTCAATTGTGAAGTAATCCGCTTTGGGCAGAGCGAGTGTTACGCTCTCGGAATCGTTTTGCTTGGCAATTTCGCGAACGTCGGCGAGAATGGTGTGGTCGTCTGAATCTCTCATGACCTTGTTGTTGTAGCGGTACATTTCAAGGCGGTTTTCGTCGAGGTCCACACCGATGGTCAAAAAGTCCTTGGGCAGGTAGAAGGAATCGCCGCCCATGCCGCAGCACAAGTCATGAACGATGGGGGCGGCATTTTTGCTGTTTTCGCTGTTGCCGTTTCTGTTCGCTTGGCGCGCACGTTCCCAAAGTGTTGATTTCCATCGCCCGATATCTTGGGCGGTGCTCTGTTCCAAAGCGAGTTTGTCGCAAAGGAGGAATGCTGCTTGCGTGTTTTTCGCGGATTTCCCAGAATTTTCGACAAAGAACTTGTCTCTAAATTTGGGGACGAGTGCCATGTAATCCATGATGGCGGCGCGTTCTTCGTTGCTGAATTCCTTGGCCAAATGCGTCGAAACTTGCAACGCATCCAATTTTTTCTTGGTCGCGAGTTCGATGAAATCCTGGATTTTTGCCGATGTAAGAAGTTCCGCGTTGAGCATACGTGAAATTTAATTTTTATGCGGGAATTTTACAATTTTAAATTTTGAGGATTGGCGATTAAGATGTATTTTTAGAGTGGTTGGACTTTAAAAGTCTCGAAAAGACGTATTGACAATGGGATTGGTATGAGTATTCTAAAAAGTTCTTTTATTGGTTTAGCGTGTGTGTCGTTTGCGATTCTTTCGCAGGGCTGTGGCGACGATTCGGCTTTGTCGTCTGCTGTCATTCTGAGTAGCGATAGCCACGAAGAATCCAGTAACAGTAATACCTTGACTTCGTCTGCAGTTCAAAGCTCTTCATCGAGTAGCGCTGCCTTGAATGAAGTCTATGATTCTTCTAGTTCGACAAACTCTCCAACCAGCTCATTTGCCGAGTCCAGTAGCAGTAAAGACGTTGAGCCTGTTGAAACGTCTTCTTCCTCATCGCATCATTCCGAACTTGATCCGGAACTTTCGTCTTCTTCACGTCATTCTGGACTTGATCCGGAATCATCCTCTTCTCAACATTTTGGACCCGATCCGGAATCGTCCTCATCGTCTTCTTCTCGTCATTCCGGACCTGATCCGGAATCTTCATCATCAGCCAAACCTGTAAAAATCGACTTTTTCAACGGCGCGGATATTTCCGAAGTCCAGGAATACGAACGAAATAACACAAAGTTTTACGATGTCGATGGCAAGGAAAGCGATATCTTTACCATCTTAAAAAATCATGGATTCAATTCCATTCGTTTGCGCACGTTTGTATCGCCAAAGGCAAAGTACGGCTATGCGGCGAGTGGCTGCGGTCACGATGCCGAAGCGTATGGCGACAAAGATCATGTTGTAGCCTATGCGAAAAAAGTCAAAGCCGCTGGCATGGGGCTCCTCGTGGATATCCATTACAGCGATGTGTGGGCGGATCCTGGTAAACAAATTATTCCCGAACGCTGGCGCGGCGTGAATAATGCCAATGCAATGGCGGATTCCGTTTACGCATACACCAAGGATTTGATGCTTGCTCTCAAGAATGCGGGGGCAACGCCGGACATGGTGCAGGTTGGCAATGAAACAACGCCTGGCATTTTGATCCATAAGCCGAACAGCAAAACGGACTGCTGGGGAAATGGCGTCGATAAGGCGGCGACTTCCGTTAATGGCGATATGGGAACTGCCGCAGGCAAGGCAAATGCCGCCAAGTATTTCAATGCAGGCATCAAGGCCGTCAAGGAAGTCTCTCCGACAACGAAAACGGTGCTCCACATCGAACGCATTCGTCAAGCGTCAACGGTCAATTGGTGGATGGGAGTTATCTTTGACGAATATAAAATCCCCGCCGACGTGATGGGCTTTTCGGCTTATACCGCATACGGCGATGGCTCTCCGGACAATTGGAAAAGTTTGTTCAATTCCTTGACATCCAAGTATTCCAAACTTGAATTTATTGTAGCCGAATACAATGGCGGCGATTCCGACAATCATTACAAATTCGATGGCTCTCGCAAAAAGACTCGCGAAATGATTAGCGGCATGAACCACTGGATTGGAACATTTTTCTGGGAACCGACAATCGGCGGTGCGTGGGGCTCGGGACTTTTTGACTGGCGCGGTAAAGATCTTTATGCTAATGCAAAGGCCTTTGAAGAATTTTATTAAGCGATGACCTTTACAAGACAAGCCTCTCCGAATTGGAGAGGCCGCGCTTTTTATATCACAAATCTGAACTTTTGACGCGTTATGCGAACGCTCTTTCGTCAAGGCATTTTTCAAGCTCGACGATGATGTCGTCCTTGTTGTAGCCTTTGCCAATGAATACGACTTGGTTTTCGCGGTCGCCAAATTGAGTGTCCCAGTTTTCTTTGATTTCTGGATTTTCGGCGATGTACGATTGCTTAACGTCTTCGCGCAGTGCATCAATCCAGTACGAAACGGGCAGTACTGATGAATTCCTGCCGGCTTGTTCAAAGAGTTGCACATCTTTGCTTGCATCCGAGAACCAAATGTAGCCTTTGGAACGGATGAGCTGCGATGGGTAACGATTGTTGACAAATTCCATAAAACGGTCTCTGTTGAACGGTTTTCTCGCTTCGAAAATGAATGACGAAATTCCGTATTCGTCAACGCAACCTTCTTTTTTGCGACCTGGCTGCGTAAGGCTAGCCGTAGCTTTTTGAATTGCCGAAGAGGAATCAATTTGGTCATAGTTGAACGGCTTTGTCGTCATGATTTTTTCAATGTCGATGTCGCCGTTGACCGAATGGATAATCGGGGCGCGAGGCTGGAAATCGCGAACGATGGATTCCACTTCCTTGAGCTGGTCTGCACTGAGTAAATCACACTTGTTCAAAATGATAAAGTTGCAGAACTCAATCTGGTCCACAATGAGCGTCGAAATTTCTTCTTGCGAGAGGTCGTATTTCTCTGCTAGACTGTCCTTGGCTTCTTTTCTCTGCTTCAAGTCGCTCAAAAATTCACGGTAGATTCTGTCGGCGTCAACAACCGTGACGATGGATGTCAAGTAAACATTCGTATTCGGGTTGTCTTCTTCGTTAGCGAGGAAGCTGGCGCTGACGGCGCCGGGATCGCTAATGCCGGAGGCTTCGACAAAAACGACTTCGACAGAACTGAGGTTGGAAATTTTTTCAATTTGTTGAATGAATTCGTCGCGTAACGTGCAACAAATGCAACCATTTTGAAGTTCGAACATCGGGCATTCCGTCACATTCGAACCGTTCTTCTTGAGAATTTCGGCATCGACGTTGATGCTTCCCATATCGTTAACGATGAGGGCTACTTTTCTCTTCTCTTGCTTGAGAAGGTTGTTCAAAAGGGTCGTTTTGCCCGAGCCCAAATACCCAGTGATGAGAATCACCGGTTTCTTATTCTTTTTCATAAGAATCCTTTGTTTGTGTAAAAACTTTACAAATCCTCGTGAATACGAGGATTATGTCTTAGTAAATTTTTAGATGTGAAAGACTATTTGTTAAATGCTATTGGTGGCTTGGCTGCAATTTTGGCAAAGTCCGTAAAAAACAGTGCGGAAGGGATCAAGCGAAAAACCGTGTTCCGCCATCAGGTGCGAACTCAGCTTTTCAAGGTCGTGGCATTCAAGATGAATCAGTGTGCCGCATTTCTCGCACTTCAAGTGAAAATGGGAAACTTCTTTGTGGCAATGGTCGCCGAGGTATTCAAAACAGGCGGCATTCTGTTCGCCAAGGAAATATTTCTGGACAACGCCTTGCGCCACAAATTTTTCAATCTGGCGATAAATCGTTGCGATTCCGATAGAAATGTTCTGTTTCTGGAAATAAGCCGACACATCTTCTGCAGTAAAATGGCGGTTCTGCAGAGCTTTGAAGCAAGAAAGGAGTAATTCCTGCTGCTTGGTTTTATAGTTCGTTTTTCCCATGCTAATCTCTAAAATTGATAACCATTATCAAATTATAATAAAAGAGAAAATCCTTGGCAAGGGGATGAATTTCTCTTTTTACGGCTTTTCCATGCGAAAACGCGTTTTCATGGTTCGTGAATCTTCGGCGGCTTTGCCGAGGGCGTCCACATGCCTGATTTGCGCTTTTTGCATTCGTGGCGAGGAATGGATGTGAGCTCTGTGCGGTGCAATACTTGTAGAACCGTCCTGTAGCACAATGGCGATACTGTCGAGAATCGGATTTCCGACGCCTTCGATGTAGTCGTGCGAAACTTCCCAGACCATGACGCCGGCGTAGCCGTTCTTTTTAACCCAGCGTGTTTTGATGGCGGCGGAGTGCGGGTCTTCGTATGTGGTGTAGCTGTTTTCTGATACGGCGTACGGCTCTACGGAAACGCTATCAAAGTAGATTTCCCAATGGGTATTTTTGATAATTTGTGCGTAACTGAGGGATTTCGTCTTTCCCTTGTTAAAATTGCTGCCCGGGCCGATCGCACCTTCAAATTCAAAGCCGAATGACGGAATTCCAAAGACCATCTTATCGGCAGGAACGCCGCGCTTGCTCCAGTATTCAAATGTCTCTTGCCACGACCAAGTGGTGTAACCATCGTGTGGGTAGAGCGGCGAATCGAACATGGCTTTATCGTCCCAGTCGCCGGTGATATCGTAAGTCATAAAGCCGAGCCAGTCCAAATTTTTCACGAGGACTTCGGCGGTGAAATATTTGCCGTAATAGGGTGAGCAGGGGAGTGCGGCAGAAAGGCTTTTGTCTTTGGGGAGCGCTTTGCGGAGCTCTGTGAGTAATTTGTTGTAAGCGATTGTGTCCGTTGCGGGTACGGGGCTGTATTCCCATTCCCAGTCCATGTCGAGACCGTCGAGGTTGTGGTCGGCGACGTATTTTACGAGATTGGCAATGAATTTTTGGCGGAGCGCATCGTTTGAGGCAACGGGTACAAAATTTTCGCTTTGTCCGCCACCGCCAAGCGAGACGATGACCTTTGTGCCTGCGGCGTGGGCGAGTGTTACCATTTCATCGAGTGCGCTGGGGTCTTCTGCGGCATCTCCGCGCAATGAACCATCCGTGTTAGGCGTGATGAAACTCCACAGCACATGCGTTAATTTGTTGTACGGAACTTTATCTACAGTGTAGGCGGGCTTGTGCCATTTCCCCCAATCAGGGTAATAGCCGATAAATAGCGGTGCTGCGTATGCAGAGCAGAATGCTGCGAATGCTAGAATTGAGAGTGCAAACTTTTTCATGATAGTGTTTTCCCAGTACCTGCGAATGTTCGTAATATTATTTCCGCTTCAGTTCCACCACGTAATCCGCGGCGTTCACAAAGTCTTGGGCATGTTCAATGGCGATGACGGTGTGGCCTGCATTGCAAAGTCCGTGGATGAGTCCGAGCAATTGTTGGATGTCTTTTTGATGTAGACCGCGGGCGGGTTCGTCAAAGAGGAACAATGTATTCGGGGCTTTTGCACGGGCTAGCGTAATGGATAAGCGGAGTCTTGCGCGTTCGCCACCGGAGAGGTGCGCTGTTGTTTGTCCGAGTTTGAGGTAGTCGAGGCCTGTGTCCACGAGGGGTTTGAGCTTTTCGGCGAACGGCTTCATGTTGGTAAATAGCTTGTATGCACTGCCGATTTCCATGTCCAAGATGTCTGCAATGGAGAGCGACTTGAAGCGGACTTCGAGGATTTCGTCACGGAATCGCTTGCCGAGGCAAACCGGGCATTCGGATTCTTCGTAGCCGAGCGGGTCGTAAATGACGCCTTCGCCTTTGCAGTTTTCGCAGCGGCCGCCGGGGGCGTGCGTCGTGAATTTGGATGCCGTGTAGCCGCGCACTTTGCTTTCGGGGAGTTTTGCGAAAAGGTCGCGGAGCAGTGTAGTGAGACCGATGGCACTTGAAACTGTGCTGCGTCTGCTTCCGTGAAAATCTCCGGTCGTGAGAATGGAAAGTGCGTCGATGCCGAGTGATTTGAATTCCTCAGCTTTGGCGCGCTTCGCGATGTTTTCAAAAAGGAGTGTCGATTTGCCGCTGCCGCTTGGGCCTGTGATCACGCTGAATTTGTTGAGCGGAATCGTGGCGCTCACGGGGGCCATGTCGAATTTCGCGAAGTTGTCGATGACGATTACTTTGGAATTGTCATCAACAATTTCGCGAGAAAGACTTTTTAAATTACTTCCTACTTCCGACTTCCGACTTCCTACTTCCCTAATCCACTTTCCCGTCGGTGATTCCGGATTCTCCAACACTTCATCTCGTGCACCTTGGAACAGAATCTTGCCGCCTTTTTCGCCTGCGCCTGGCCCCATTTCAATGATGTAGTCGGCTCGCTTGATGATTTGCGGATTGTGTTCAATGAGCACAAGCGTGTTACCGCGTTTGCGGATTTTCTCCAGGACTTTCCAAAGTGCTGCAACATCCGAAGAATGCAACCCGCTGGCAGGTTCGTCAAGCGCAATCAAAAGCCCGTTCAAGTGCCCGGTGCTGAGGCTTGCGAGCTTGAGCCTTTGCAATTCGCCGCCCGAAAGCGTTTGCCCCGCGCGCCCTGGCGTGAGGTAGCCAATGCCCAAATCGTTAATCGCCTCGATGCGGTCGAGAAGCGAATTGAATGTCGCCTTTAAATTTTGCCCGATTTTACCGTCGAAAATTTGGTGCAAAAGTTTCGGCAATTCCGTAAATTCAGTTGTGAGAATTTGCTTGTAACTCACGTCGTCAATGGTGGCATTTAAATATGTTTTCTGGAGGCGGAGACCGTGGCAATGCGGGCATTCAGCGTTTTCGTCCTCGTCGCTTTCAACATCGGATTCGGTGCGACCTTTGCGGCTGCTTTTCTCGTTCCCTTTTGCGTTGACTTTATCCTTTATTGCGGAAACATCTTTATCGGAACTTTCCTGAACGATTCCTGTTCCGTCGCAGTATTCGCAGACGCTTGTGCGGTTGTAAGGTGAAAAGGCTCGCGCGTCTAGGCTGGCGACCATCTCGCAAACTTCGCTGACCTTGTGCTGTTCGTCACTAACATTCGGGCAGCACGGTTTTGTGCTGTAGAACTTGCGTTCGCCCACAATGTCGAGCGTAATCGCAGAATGTGTAAGCTTTAGCGTTCCGTCAACGGCTTCGGCGATTCTTGTGCGCGTGTTTTCACGGACAATAATTCTATCAACGATGATGTAGAATTCTTTGGGCGTCAGGACTTTTTCGCCGGGAAGCAAGTCTGCTAGCGAATACATCGTGCCATCGGCCAACGCTCGCGTAAAACCTTGTGCCAAAAACACCGCCGACAGTTTATCGAGCGTGTGACCGCACGGATCAATTTTTGCTAAAAACTGTAGCTTTGTCCCAACGGGTTTCCCTGCGATAATGCGGATGATTTCTTCGCGGCTTTGGCTCACCATCGGAGCTCCGCAAATCGGGCAGGCGGGCTTTGCGAACGCTGCAAACAATGTACGCAATGCGTTATCGCATTCGGCAATTGAAAGTGCGTAAGCCTTGGCGGGAGCTTCCCCTCGTGTAGCAGAAATCGCCAAACTGGCGGGCAATCCTTCGGCGCTGTCGAGCGGAATGCTGCGCTTGCCTCCGAGCATATCTGCTGCAAACGGCGAAAGCGTTTCAAGATAGCGACGCTTAGATTCTCCGTGGAGCGTGTCCATCACGAGCGTTGACTTGCCGCAACCGGACGGACCGCATACAACCGTAATCTTACCCAGCGGAAACTGGGCGTTGACATTTTTTAAATTATGGAGTCTGCAACCGCGAATCGAAATGTAATCAAGCATCGTTTAAAAGATAACTAATATGGTCGCCCAAAGCAAATTTTAGAGGTTCGTGAGTGTGAAAATGCTATATTTAGAATAAAGAAAATTATTCTAAAATGTTTATTGAAAGGCGTATGTTATGAAATTGCTTATTCCTATTTTGCTAGCGTTATTTCTTATTGCTTGCGACAACGATTCGTCAACTTCAGCGAACAATTCGAATGATGATGAAAAATCGTCTAAATCTAGCAGCAGTGTCAAGATGACATCCTCTAGCAGTGTCGTCATTCTTGGCTCGACCGAGAATCTCACCGACTCTCGCGATGGTCAGACGTACAAGACGGTGACAATCGGCTCGCAAACATGGATGGCTCAGAACCTGAACTACAAAGCGGCAAACAGTTTCTGCTATGAGAGTTCTGCTGAGAATTGCGAAAAATATGGACGGCTTTACCTGTGGAGCGCAGCCATGGATAGCGTGGGCGCATGGAGTACAAACGGCAAAGACTGTGGTGATCTTACAAGTTGTTCGCCAACGGACCCTGTTCGCGGTGTATGCCCCAAGGGCTGGCACCTGCCGAGTAATACCGAGTGGGAAACAATGCTTATTGCAGTCGGTGGAGTATCGACCGCGGGCAAGGTGCTCAAGTCCACATCTAGTTGGAATGGTAATGGCACGGATGATTTCGGCTTCTCGGCGTTGTCAGCTGGCTACAGGTTCGTCCGTGGAGATTACGACCTCGAGGGTTCCAAAACGTACTTCTGGAGTTCTACTGAGAAAGATAACAACCGCGCAATCAGCATGTCCTTGAACGGCAACGATGACAATGCATTCCTGAACGGCAACTACAAGTTCCTCGGGTTTAGTGTTCGTTGCTTGAAGGATTAACAGCGAGGGACTCCGCAGGAGTCCACTAGGAAAACGGACAGCTTTGGGCTGTCCTAAATCGTTTTAGAATAAATCGCTATGTGTGCCTGTTGCTGTTAAACTCAAAATGAGTTCATCGTCTTTATATTTGTAAATCAGTAACCAATCGCTTTGAATATGACATTCGCGGTATCCGCTCCAGTTTGATACTAGTGGATGATCTTTGTGTTTTTCAGGGAGGGGTTCTCCTTTTGCGAGAATCTCAATGACTGCTCGCAACAAGTTTATGTCTCGTCCCCTCTTTTTTGCTAGTTTGTATTCTTTCTTGAATCGGGAGGTATATTCAATTTGATATGCCATCTATTCCTCCGCATCAAGATCTGCAAATAGAGCATCGACAGAATCGAACTTTTGGGTGTTCGGATCGTTGAGCATGGCTTCGCTTTCTTTGATGGCGGCGGTTAATTCATCGGAGGGACTTTTTTTCATTTGATGCTGAATCATCAGTCCGTCGATAAATGCGTCGATGATGGCAAGATATTCCTCTGGCACTTTTCTGATTTTTTCTTCAATTTCAGAATATGTCATAAAAGCCTCCGGAAATATCGACTTCATTAAAATACATTTTTTTTCGAGAGAGGGTGTATTTGTGCTACTAGGCATGTTCTTTTAGACCTCCTTTTTGAATTTGAGATAAATCTACAAACGGAAATCTCGAAAAACGGAAATGCTCAAAATTTTGCAAACAGCTGTTGGCAAAATAAACGATTTTGCAATCAACTGTTTGCTATACATTCTCTTTTTGAAAAAGCTAGTAAATAGCCTAGCTTGACAATGAAGAAAACAAAAAAAACGGCCCGTGCAGTTCATTCACTGCTGGGCCGTTCTAATTTCATTAGATTCTTTAATCTCGTGTGCGGTACCAATTGTAGATACGGTCCCCTTTGCTTTCTCCCTAACCCCTAAAACCTAACTCCTAAAACTCCTTAAACGTGAATCTCAGTTCGCCGAACGGCGTGCGGAAATCCTTGTTCTTGAGGTTGTTTTCTTCGATGCCTGCAAACAGCCTGTAGCCGCCGCCAACAGAAACTTCAAGGAGTTTTGTGACGCGGAAGTTGAACTGTGCCGAAAAGTCCGAGATAAAGAATGCGTCATCAGACTTGAAACCGTCTTCGTCGCCCTTGTTCAAAAAGTTCACGCTGCCGCCACCGATGCTCACTGGGAGCGAAATCGAGAAAAGTCCGCTGCGGAAAACGATCGGTTCAGCGAAAATGCCGTAAGAATGGTAGTCGAGCATTTGCGGGTGGCGGACCTTCGGGTTTTTCACGTCGCTGAGGATGGTGGAAAAGTATGCGCCCAGGCTAATGTGCGGGTTCAACACGACACCGACGCGGAGGTTCATGAAAATGGTGCCGTCGCGAGCAATCAGGGAATTGCCGCCGCTGACGCCAAGGAGCGCGCTCCAATCAGAGGTTGCCACTTTACTTGGTTCGTAATCCTTGGAACCTTGGAGTTCTGCATGGGAACTTACGGCAAAAGTGAGTGCCATAAGGAGAGATGTCAAGAGTTTTGCCTTCATTATAGATCCTCCGATTGACCTTCCCATCTCCAGCTCTTTGTGCTGACTGCCGGCCAGTGGCAAATTGTCCACACGAGACTGTTGCCGCACAAAATGATAGACCAAACGCCAAAGAGCAAGAAGAGGAATAGTGGAATAAAAGCTAGAGACCCGTAGAAAATGGACATGCGCGTGACCATCGCGGTTTGGATGAGCATCAAAATTTTCACGTAAATGTTGATGGCTAGCCAAGAAATCAAGGTCGAAAGCATCGATGCCAGAAACAGTTTTTTGCGGGTGTAGGGCTTGTGGCCTGCCGGGCGAGCGGGTAGCAGGTAAAGCATAATGAAAATCACGAGGAGAACTGCAATGTGGAATGCTGAATACCAAAATGCGGTAATAAGCGCTTTGATGACTTCCGGCGAAAAGTGGAAACCGTCCACGATAATAACCGAGAGAACGTTTTGAACGTGGTTCACGAATCCGGCGAACATGCCTACGACTATTGCCCCGATGAGCAAAAACGGAGTATAAACCTTAATTTGGCGCACCAAAGTTCTTGAAGTCTTGTTTTCCCAGACTACGTTGAAGTTTGTTTCGAGGCTCCCGAATGCGAGGATGTACGTGACGAATAGACCGCCGGCGCCGATAAATCCGAGCTTTCTGATGGGGATGTGCTCGGCGTTTTCCACAAGATCCATGATTTGCTCAGTCGGCCAGTCCAAATTGAGCATTTCGATGACGATGGGGAGATAGTCCGAAATAAAATTACCGAACCCGACTGCAAGTGTAATAGAGGTGAGCATGATGAGGAGCGGGACAACGGCTACAAGCGTCGTGTAGGTCAAAGACGCCGCACGCGTCATTCCGTGATAATACAGGAATGACTTGCCCGTGACAACCATGATTTTTACAAAAGTCGGAGAACGTGCTGCGATGTTATCGAACAACCATTCCCACGAAAAATTTTTCCACCAATGCGGCATACTCAGCGTTAAATATAGTTAAAGGAATGACTTACGCGATTGAAATCGTCTAAAAAACGTATTTGTATGCTAGTTTCTGTACAATAATCGTCATTTTTGGTCAGAAATTCGCATGAAAACGGATTTTTGAACTGTTGACATTTTTTAAGTAGCGTTTGTGGACAGAAATGATTAAAACAGTTAATACAAAAACATAAATGTAACAAATAATGTGGACTTTTTTATAAAATTTAGATTATATTAAGGGTAATATGAACCTATATACTAGGAAAGTTGCTATGGGATGTAATCGTAATTTTAGGACAGTTTTTGCCAGTTCATTGCTCGCCGCAGGACTGGCTGTTCCTGCATTTGCTGCTCCTCGTCAAATGGAAAACTTGACTCGTGGCCTTGTAGCGTCAAATGTGGGCAACGGAATGCTCGTAAGCTGGCGTTTGCTCGGTACAGATGGCCCGGCTACGGAATTTAATCTTTACCGTGATGGTACGAAAATTGCCTCTATCGGTAAGACTGGTGGAACAAATTTCTTGGACAAAAGTGGAAAGTCAACGTCCAAGTACGAAGTCGCAGCAGTGGTGGACGGCAAGGAAAGTGCCAAGCAGGGTGTATCCGTGGTGCTCGATAAGACGGTTTCGAACAGCGGTAAATCTTTCCCGTATAAGGCGATTAAACTAGAAGTTCCTGCAAGCCAGAAAATGCCGAATGGCGAAACTTGCACGTACACTCCGAACGACATGAGTGCAGCCGACCTCGATGGTGACGGCGAATACGAATTGATTTTGAAGTGGGATCCGAGCAACGCTCACGATAACTCGCAAACGGGTTACACGGGTACGGTGTTTATCGATGCTTACAAGCTCGACGGCAAGCGCTTGTGGCGTATCGACCTCGGCAAGAATATTCGTGCCGGTGCACACTACACGCAGTTCCAGGTATTTGACTACGATGGCGACGGCAAGGCCGAAATGATTGTGAAGACTGCCGATGGAACAATCGACGGAACAGGCAAGGTGATTGGTGACAAGTCTGCGGATCATCGCGATGGTAACGGAATTATCCTCAAGGGGCCTGAATATCTGACGGTGTTCCGCGGCGTTGACGGTGCTGCTATTACGACAATCGAATATACACCCAGCCGAAACATCTTGAGCCATTCTTCGCCTCAGGCTAAGGGCAAGTGGGGTGACAACTACGGCAACCGTTGCGAACGCTACCTGGCGGCGACGGGTTACCTGGATGGGGTGCATCCGAGTGCCATTTTTGCCCGTGGTTACTATAGCTCTGCGTATGTGGCTGCTTACGATTTTGATGGAAAAGACTTGAAACTCCGCTGGTTGCATAAGTCCGAAGATCCTGGCAAGGGTCTTTACGAACAGGGTAACCACAGTCTTCAGGCGGCTGACCTCGATGGCGACGGTTATGATGAAGTGTTTTTCGGTGCTGCAGCCTTGAATCACGATGGTACCCTGCGTTACCGCACGGGCCTTGGTCATGGCGATGCCCACCATATTGCCGATATGGATCCGGACCGTCCGGGTCTTGAATCCTGGGACGTGCACGAACACAAGGATGCCAAATATACCGATGAACTTCGTGCAAACGATGGCACGATTATCTGGGGAACGCCACAGCCGAATCCTGGCGTAGATAACGGACGCGGCATGGCTGCTGACGTAGATTCTACCCATCGCGGCTATGAAATGTGGTCTGCGAAGGGCGGTGGAATGTTTACCGTAAAGCACGAAAGAATCGGTTCTCCGGCTGTTTCGCAGAACTTCCGCATTTATTTTGACGGTGACCTGCAGGATGAACTCTTGGATGGTGCCTACGTGACCAAGTTCAATTCTAAGGATATCAAGGCTGAAGTTTACTTTGATGGCCCTGCCGCGCTTGGCGTGGCGGGCTGCAACGGCACCAAGAATACGCCGAGCCTCGTGGCCGATCTCTTCGGCGACTGGCGCGAAGAACTGGTGGTGCGTAGCGAAAAGGATCCGACCACGATATACATTGTCTCTACTCCGGTGACATCTCCGTATCGCCTTTATACGCTGATGCACGATGCCATCTACCGCACGGCAGTCGCTTCCGAAAATACAGCTTACAACCAGCCACCGCATCCGGGATACTTCTTGCCCGATATGGCGAAATCTCTCAAGCAGCCGGATATTTATGTGGTGGGCGAGGACCCAACTCCTGCCGACACGACCCCAGTGGTGAACAACGGAAAGTCTGAACTGGATGCCTCTACCCCGAAAGAAGGTGTTGGCTGGACGCAAACCGAGAACGAGGGATTCCTCAAGAACGGTTACTTCAATTTTGATAACAATCTTTCTAGCTATGGCGTTTGGGAAATCTTCTCGAAGACCGAAGCGAAGACAACGCTTACAATCCGTTATGCTAATGGCGGAAATGCTGATCGTGGCATGGCTGTTAGCGTGAATGGTAAGTCGGCAGGTACGGTGAGTTTCCCGGCTACAGGTTGGACAACGTATAAAGAAGCGAAAATTGATGTGAAGTTGAAGGCTGGCGTGAATACGCTCAAGCTTACATCGATGACGAGCGATGGTGGCCCGAATGTCGATATGTTCACATTTGGTATCGATGGTGTAGAACTTTATGACGGAACTCAGGTTATCGATAAGCCTGTATCGATTGCCCCGCAGACATTTATGCCGAATGTCTATAATCCGGTGACGGGAATTCTCAAGACTCGTGAAGCCGGGCTTGCAGAAATTTACGCTTATGATATGACGGGTAAGCTTGTTAGCGGAATTTCCCGCAACGTAACTGCCGGAACGTCTAAGGTCATGTTTGATCGTGAAATGCTCCCGCGTGGTGCCTACATGATGGTCGTGAAGCTGAATGGCCATGTAATCTCGAAATCCAAGCACAACGCTTTGAAGTAAGGGACTTGAAAATGGGAATGTTTAGCAAAGTTTGGCAAGGAGTTGTTACGGCTTCTATGTTGGCCGCACCGATTGCAATGGCTAAGGTCACTATTTATATGTGTGGTGACTCCACCATGCAGGACTGGGCCGAAGGTTATTACCCCAAGCAGGGACAGGGCCAGGATTTTCATTACTGGTTCGATGTGAACAAGGCTGTGGTGGTGAATCGTGGCCAGGGAGGCATGTCGCTCGGTGGCGGTGGTAAAGACAAGAAAGGCAATACCGCAGTCGGCTATTACGACATGTTCTTCAAAAAGGGTTGCAGTGCTGGTAATTGCATCGTCGAAAAGTTGCAGGCGGGCGACTATGTGGTTGTCCAGTTTGGCATCAACGATGTGAACTACAGTACTGAAGATTTCTTCGCCTCCAATATGAAAAAGCTCGTGAGCGATGTGAGGGCGAAAGGCGCTTACCCGATTATCATGAGCCCGATTCGTCGTAAGTATTACGATTCTCCGACGCAGATTCATAACAGCTATCGTGGCTACCCGGCGCTGAACCAAAAGCTCTCCGAAGAGCTCAACGTGCCGTTTATCGACATGAGCGAAATGGTCGCGAACTACATGATTTCTGTGGGTGAACGCTATGCTGAACAGTATGTCTTCAATTATGCGAGCAAGTCTGAATACAGCAATCTTAGCGGCGACCAGACGGACGCTGTGCATCTGCAGATGAACGGCGCGAATGCTTTTGGCCGTATTATCACCGAACAGATGCGCGCCCACAAGGACCCGATTGTGAAAAAACTGGGCGACTACATGGCCCCCATGTATCAGGTTGACGTCAAGGTGAGCCCCGAAGGTGCCGCAGAAGCGACTTCGATCAACGCCTATTACCCGAAGGGCATGACCGTGATGCTCAAGACTATCCCGAAGAGCGGCAAGAAGTTCCTCGGTTGGTATGATGGTAAAGGCAACAAGGTTGGAGCTCCGAGCCGTTCCAACGTGAAGTCTCCGTACATCCATACATTTGTCATGGGTGATGCCGCAACGCAGTACACTGCTGTTTACGAAGGCGGTACCGCTCAGAAGTACGAAGGCGATGGCAAGGCGCTGACCGCATTCCCGACCACGACTCCGAAGAGTCTCGATGATGTAACTTTCGAACCGTTTACTCCGATTGATGGCCCGAAGGATACGACTCTCAAGGTGGATAAGGACATCAAGAATTTTTTTGATGCCGCTAAACCGGATGACGCAGGAATCGGTTGGACTCAAGAAGAATGGCCCGGTTTTACTGGCGAGGGCTACTACAATCTGGATAACACAAAC
The DNA here is from genome assembly GCA_902776765.1 of Fibrobacter succinogenes. Classification (GTDB taxonomy): domain Bacteria; phylum Fibrobacterota; class Fibrobacteria; order Fibrobacterales; family Fibrobacteraceae; genus Fibrobacter; species Fibrobacter succinogenes_N. The sequence goes on along the minus strand of CACYRP010000042.1, from coordinate 21,252 downwards.
TCTTCATTTGCTACTTACAATATGAAGTTCCCTGGTGCAGGTTACGTGACTCTTGCGGTTCGCTACGCCAATGGTGGCTCCACAGATCGCATGTTCAACGCTTATCTCGACCATGACTATTATTTGAACGCTCCACCGACAGGTGGCTGGGACAAGTGGGATACGGCTTATGTTGTTTTGGATGTCCCGCAGGGCGAAGCAAAACTCAAGTTCATGTCGATTACGTCTGATGGTGCTCCGAACCTTGATGCGTTTGGCTTTAGCTTGGAGGGCGTTTGCCGTGTGGGGGATGATTGCCACACGACGAAATTGCAGGGTGTCAAGGCCGATGCCGGTTTGAAACTTCGCGGTGATTTGCTTTCGCTGAAGGATCCTGCCGATGTGAGCGTTTATGATATGCGTGGAAGTCTTGTGGTGCGTAAAGCGGTGCAGGCCGGCGATGTTGATTTATCCTCTATCGTGCGTGCAAACGGGCTTTATCGAGTGATGGTCCGCCAAGGTAAAACGAATTACGCCACGACATGGGCAAAGGTGCGGTAAAAAAGTTCTGAGTTTTTAGTTACTAGTTACTAGTGATGTTTGCATCAAGATGTTTCTTGATATTCGAATTACTAGTAACTCAGGGCTAGTAACTATTAACTTTAGGAGTAATCTATGAAATCTATACTAAAGTATCTCCTTGCTGCTGCGGTGTTCACGGGGGTTGCCGTGAGTGATTCCACCAGTTTTTCGATTTACGTGGTGGGTGATTCGACCGTGCAGACTTACAAGGATAACGTTTATCCGCAAACGGGCTGGGGCCAGGTGCTTGGATATTTCTTCGATGCCTCCCGTGTGAAGGTCTTGAATTATGCAATTGGTGGTCGTAGTTCCAGAACGTTTATCGAAGAAGGTCGCCTTGACGAAGTCAAGGGTAAACTCCAAAAGGGTGACTACCTCTTTGTGCAATTTGGTCACAATGACCGCGACTATTCAAAGGCCGCCCGCTATGTGGAACCTTCTAAGTTTTCTGGATTCATCCAGCAGTATGTAGATGCAGGCAAGGCGAAGGGCGCGAATGTAGTTCTTGTTTCGCCAATGAACTTGAACGGAAGCCGCAACGTGTTCTCGACAGGTAGCAACAACTACGATGCTCGCGGCATGATGCAGACTGTGGCGAAGAACAATAAAATTCCGTTTGTCGATTTGAACATGAAATCGTACAACACGTATAACAATACGTACAAAGGTATGGGCGATTATGTAACCCGTTACCTTTATAAGAAGTTGGAAAAGGGCGAATATCCGAATTTCCCCGATGGTGTGAACGACGGAACGACGCACTTCCAGGAAATGGGCTCCATGGGACATGCCCAGATGATTTGCGAAGAACTTGCAGATAATCTCAGGTCCAACACGAACCTTTCTGTCGATGCGAAGGCTGCGCTTACAACGCTTGTGTCTGCAATCAAAAAACGTTATACCATCAAGGTCAAGACGAACCTCTCGAATTACAACGGTCTCATTACGCAGACGCAGTATTTCCCGGCGGGTTCGCCGATGACGCTTCGCGTAACGCCCAATGGCCAGACGTTTGAAAAGTGGGTCGATGACGATTGTAAGGAACTTTCGAACAAGATGATTTATTACGGGTTCAAGACGAAAGCGCGTGACATCACTTACACGGCGATGTTCAAGGGCGGTGCTGCCTGCACGCCGATTTCCCATGCTTCGGAAGATTCCTACGAAGACGGTCCTGGTGGCGATTCGAGCAGTTCCAGCGGTGAAGTTGAAGTCAAGGAGCTTGATGAAACCCTTTGCTCCCTTGATGCGGGAACCGATGCTTGGCCGTCTGTGATTGAAACGTACGAGCCTGAAAATGCTGACGGTTTCTCTGAAACAAATCATGAAGGCTATACCGGAAAGGGTTTCTTCAATCTCGACAATTCTCCGTACAGCAAGGCAACGTACATGGTGACGTCGGACCAGTCTGCGGAACATGCCCGTGTGATGATCCGCTATTCGTTTGCAGGGAATGCGAACCGCGATATGAAAATCACGATTGACAACGGCGTTTACGATGTCGCATTCCCGCCGACTGGGAGTTGGGATAAATGGGATACGGTCTATATTGATGAAGTGTGGGTTGATGCGCTTGACTTCAAGGTGATTTTGCAATCGGCAACATCTGATGGTGGCCCGAATGTGGACATGATTGCCTTTGACATGAAGGATGTGTATCGTACTGGTTGCAAAGCGGTTCGTCAAAAAACAGGCCCTGTTTCAATAGCTTCGAAAAAGCATGCGATGACGCCGCGCAAGAATGGCTTTACGGTCAATGCTCTTGGCCGAAAAGTGCTAAATGCGAACGACCGCGAAGACCTGAAAAAGTTGCCCAAGGGTTATTATTTCCGCTATTAAAAACTGGAAAAACAAATTTTTCATTAAACATGTTTCGATGGAGGGGCGAAACTCTTGTTTTTTGCAAAATAATGTGGACTAAAAATAATCTAAACTGTGGACGATAATGTATATTATAGAAGGACGAAAAAGTGGTTAAATAAACAGTGGTTAGTAAACGGGATAATAAAATGAAAAATTAAAGGTGATTTTTTTATTCTTAACTTTTAATTCTTAATTCATAAATCCTAACCACTAACCACCAATTACTAACCACTAACCACTTCCTACTAACCTCACACCTCAAAGCGAGTTTACGAACGACCTCATACCTGATGCCTCATCATGATAAATATCTTTGAATATCTGAATTACCGTGAATTTTTGAAAGACGCTTACGAAGAGCGCCATGCAAGCGATTGGCGTTTTAGCCATCGTTATATTGCCGAAAAAGCGGGATTTGATTCGTCGATGTTCAATAAGATATTGCAGGGCAAGCGCAATTTGACCGAGAGAATGATTGAGGTCTTTGCGAACATCTTTTGCGGTGATGAACGTGAAAAGTCATATTTTGCCAATATGGTTTCGTTCAACCAGGCGAAAACGCATTCGGAGAGTCGTCAATTCCTGGAAAAGCTAGTGGCGTCCAAGGAATGCAAGGTCGAAAACCTGGCGAAGGACCAGTTTGAGTATTTTGACCACTGGTACCATGCCGTTGTTCGTGAGTTGGTGACTTTTTACCCGTATGTGGGCGATGATGCCGCGTTGGGTTTGATGGTGCGTCCGCCGATTTCTGCAAGCCAGGTGAAATCTTCGATTGCGCTCTTGGAACGCCTCTCGATGATTAAGAAAAATGAGACGACTGGTTTTTATGAACAAACGCAAGGGCTTGTTTCGAGCGGTTTTGAATCGTACAATATTGCGGTAAACGCTTATATCCAGCAGAACTTGGATGTGGCGCAGACGGCGATGGACCGTTTTGATCGTAGTGAGCGCAATCTTTCGACGCTCGCATTTGGTTGCGATGAGGCTACGTATAAGGAACTTGTCGAAATGGTGCGCCGTTTCCGTCGAGAAGTGCTTGCGAAAGTGGGGGCATGCCAAAAGCCAAATCGCGTTTTCCAACTGGGAATGCAGCTTTTCCCGCTTTCGGACCCGTATCCACCACCGCAGAGGCGTGGGCGCAAGCGTCGCATTCGCGGTGCCGAAATGCAGAATGCATCGCAGAGCGAGAGCGGGAACGCTTCTTGTGAAAATGCGGATGCTGTTGTCGAAGAAAAGGAGTGTGAACATGATTAATAATAGGTTATCTGTTGCACATCCCCGAATTTTACTTTTGACGAGTGTATGTGCGTTTCTTTTTGTGGCTTGCGGAGATGATAAAGTTGCTGGCGGCACGGAAGCGGAATCGACAATTGCTTTGTTTATCCAGACGGCAGATGGAACGCCAGCATCGGCTGCCCGTGTTCGAATTTTGCCGAATGATTACCTTTCTAGCGGCCCTGCGGAAAAAGCTTGGAACGAAACCAATGAGGATGGGCACGTTTCGTTCGAAGTCCGCAAAGGTCGCTACACCATTGAAGCGCGTAATGTGAATAATTCCAAGGCTTCGGGTGCAGTGCATTCCGTTGCTCTTGATGAAAACTCTGATTCTAAAGTGGATACCATAAAGCTTGGCGAACTTTCGTCTATTGAAGGCTTTGTGGTGCTTGGTGAATCGGCGCCTGTTGTTCGCGTTGCCGGCCTTGATCGCTATGTTGTTCCTGATAGTGCTGGACATTTTGTGATTGATTCCTTGCCACAGGGACGTTTTGATGTTCAAATTGGTGAACCGCAAGAAGTTTATTCGACTACGATTCAAACTGATGCTGGCGACACATTGTTTGTTGATGGCTCTGATACATCTTCGTCCATTAAGGTGGTTAAGTCGAAACCATCGACTGTTAGCAAGTACCCCGAAAGCGACTGGAGTGCTCACGAGGCTTTGCTCAAGCAACTTGTGGGTTATGCCGAGGGCACTTTAGGTGCTGCTGGTACTGCGGACCGTTCTGGAAAAATTAGCGAAGCCAAAGGCGAAATATGTGTGGTGACGACGACTGAAGATTATGTCTTGGTCAAGGATTCGGCGATGGTTGCTTCGGGATCGCTCCGTGAATGCGCTGAAAAGGATGGTTCCGTTTGGGTTTTGTTTGAAAATGATGGTACGTATAAATTACAGGCTCCGTTGCGTATAAAATCGAACAAGACGATTGATGGTCGTGGCCGTGATATTCGCATTACGGGTATGGGGATCTTGACGAATGAATCCTCGAACCTTATTTTTGAAAACTTGACCTTTACGGCGCCTTCCATTACGGCTCAAGATACGACGAGTCGCCGTGCGCTTTCGATTCATAACATGACACATCATGTTTGGGTTGATCATTGCTTGTTCGAAGAATATCCGCTAATTGAATTAGATGTCAAGCGTCGTTCGTATGCGGTGACGGTTTCTTGGAGCCGCTTTGAAAATGCGCAGAGTGGAATTCTGTTTGGGCTTGAACCGGATATCTATGTGGACTCGCTCCAGACGCTTACACTTCACCACAATTATTTTGCAAACCTAGAATTGCGAGGGGTGCCTGCACGTTATGGAAAAATACATGTGTACAACAACTTCTTTAGCGATGTGGAAATGGTTGGCATTGAATGCTCGGATTCTGCATTGTGCTATATAGAGAACAACGTTTTCAATGTTGAAAAGCCTGTTGCTGATTATCGTCTTGAAAATCAGGATGGAACGCCGGATGTCGCGACGCAGGGCTTTGTCTATATGCGAGACAACTTGTTTGGACTCGGCGGTGAAAATCTTGCAGGTGATGCGCGCGGATTTAAGCCGGATTACAGGGTGGTTGTGGAAAAGGCTGATGCCGAACTTGCCGTTCGCGTAAAAAACGAAGCCGGCCCGCGGTAGTTACATTCCCCAGTGGCGTACGTTTGGGGTAAAATCTTTGACCTTGATTAAAAAGCCGTATTGAAGCGGCAAAAAGTTGCTATGGGCGAGGAGCCTTGGCATGAATTTGAGCTGCTTTCTAATGCCGATGGTCTGTTCGATTTCGAGACCGTTCTCTTTGGCAAAACGGCGGAAGCTCTTTTTCGTCCAGAATGTCTTGTGGTTGATATCTAGAACGCCATAGCAGCGTTCACCTTGGTCCACGCGCACGTAACGGAAATCGCGGAACACGAGAATCTGGAAAATCGTTTCGAGGCTCAAAAAGTTCGGGAGCGAAATGAGAATATGCCCTTCGGAATTTAAATGCTTTTTGCAGAAGTTGATCATGTCAACGGGATCGTTTACATGTTCCAAAACATCGCAAATGACGATTAAATCGAATTTGCGGTCTTCGGTGTACTGCTCGTAAAAAACATGGTGGTATTCATTAAAACCGCCTACAACTTTGTCGGCCGTTTGCATGTCTTCTCTGTTTTCGGGCTCGATGGCGACTTTGTAAGCGTCTTTGGGGTAAAGAACGCAGTTTCTGCCGGAGCCTGCTCCGATTTCTAGAACACTTTTAACATCGGGCGGGACGAGAATGGCAATATCACGGCGAACTTTATTTGGGTACATGTTTTTTCCTTTTGCGCCTAATATAAAAAAAATCAAAAATCTAGTAACTCTTAACTAGTAACTAGTAACTAAAAAATCAAATATCTAGTAACTCGTAACTCTTAACTAGTAACTAAAATTGCTATATTTGCAGCGCGAACTTTAAAGGAGCTATAATGCTTAAATCTACATTGCAACAGACCGATCCGGAAATCTATAACATTATTCAGAAGGAAGCCGAACGCCAGGAATACGGCATCGAACTTATCGCTTCTGAAAACTACACTTCCAAGGCTGTGATGGAAGCCATGGGTTCCGTCCTCACCAACAAGTACAGCGAAGGTTACGTTGGCAAGCGTTACTACGGTGGTAACGAAGTTATCGACGAAATGGAAGCTCTCGCTATCGATCGTTGCAAGAAGCTCTTTGGTTGCGACCACGTGAACATCCAGCCGCTTTCCGGTTCTCCGGCTAACGCTGCTGTTTATTTCGCCGTTCTCAAACCGGGTGACAAGGTCCTCGGCCTCAAGCTCGACCACGGTGGACACCTTTCTCACGGCCATCCGGTGAACTTCTCCGGTATGCTTTACAACTTCGTGCAGTACGAAGTCGATAAGGAAACGGGCCGCATCGACATGGACAAGGTTCGCGAAATTGCTCTTCGCGAAAAGCCGAAGATGATTCTCGCTGGTTTCTCTGCCTACAGCCGTAACCTCGACTGGAAGCGCTTCAAGGAAATCGCTGATGAAGTTGGCGCCCTCACCATGGCTGACATCTCTCACATTGCTGGTCTCATCGCCGGTAAGGCTATTGATTCTCCGGTGCCGTACTTCGACATCGTGACGACCACGACCCACAAGACTCGACCACATCAACGCCGGTAAGGCCGTTGCATTCCTCGAAGCTCTGCAGCCGGAATTCCAGACCTACGCCAAGAACGTCATCAAGAACGCTCAGGCTATGTCCGATGAAATGCAGAAGCTCGGTTACAGGGTTATTAGTGGCGGTACCGACAACCACCTCATCGTTGTCGATATGACTTCTCAGGGTGTTTCCGGTAAGGAAGCCGAAGTCGCTATGGAAAAGGTCGGCATCTCCTGCAGCCGTTCTACGATTCCGTTTGATCCGCGCAAGCCGATGGACCCGTCTGGCGTCCGTCTCGGTACTGCTGCAATCACGACTCGTGGCTTCGATGAAGAAGACACCCGCGAAGTGGCCCGCATCATCGACCGCGCCATCCAGGCTAAGGACGACGAAGCTGCTCTCGCCAAGATCCGCGAAGACATCGTGGCTCTCTGCAAGAAGCATCCGCTGTATAAATAAGTTGTAGGTTTTAGGTTGTAGGGATTAGGTAATAATCGCTGCGCCGCCTACTATGTTATCCTGAGTAAAGTAAAGGCACCTTCGGTGCGAAAAAGCGACCTGTTAAAAAGCGGGTCGCTTTTTGCATCTGAGACATTCAGGGACTTTGCTCACGACTGTCATCCTGAGCAAGGTGCCGTAGGCACCGCGTCGAAGGAGCCTGACTTGCATTATGTCATTCCCGCCTTGAGCGGGAAACTTTTTATTGAAGAATCGCCTTTGGTTAATTGCTGATGGGCTTTTTACTTGAGAAATAGACTTCGTACTTCCGACTTCGTACTTCTTACTCAAAAATAAAACCTATCTTTGTTTCGATAACACGAGGTTTTATGCAGTCCTGGACCGAAATCAAGAATATTGAAAACCCCACAGAAGAACAACAACTTGAAGCGATCAAGCTGAACTGGTACGCAATCAGCTTAATTCAGAATCCGACTGAAACGGTTCAAAAGGCTGCGTTTGAAAAAAATGAGCAGGCTATTCTTTATGTGAAGTGTGGTCCGTGCGAAGCGTTGAAGCAAGCGCTCAACGCAATGGACGAGGCTAAGTTCCTTGCTTCGTTCAAGGCCGAACCGAATTTGCTCAAGTTTATTACGAATCCGGTGCTTCTTAAGGCTGCTGTGTCGCAGGATTGGAGAATTGTCCGTAAAATCGATGGCGCGTCCGATGAACTTTGGGCCGAGGCCGTTCGTCAGTGCGAAGATGCGTTGAAGTTTATTCGAAACCCTGGAGAAAAAGTACTTATTGCGGCGATTGAACGCGATTGGAAGTACATTCAGGAAATTGAAAATCCGACGGCTGCAGTTGTTGTGGCGGCTGTCAAGCAGGACTTTCATGCGTTTGAATACGTGAGCATTCGTCGCCGTACAGAACAGGTGCAGCTTGCTGCCGTGCGTACGGATTGGCGTTGCATCCAGTATTTGCAGCGTGCAAGCGAAAATGTGCAGATGGAAGCGGTTCGCCAGTCCAAGGATGCACTTAAGCTTATCAAGAATCCAACTCAAGCAGTCAAGGACTTTTGCGCGTGATTGAGCTCTCTTCGGTAACATTCCGTTATCCGAAATCAACTGCGGATGCACTGTCGAATGTTTCGCTATGGATTCCACAGGGAAGTTTTTTTGCACTGATCGGTCCGAATGGAGCCGGAAAAACGACGTTGTTGCGCCTCCTTTGCGGTCGCTTGAGTGCGTTTAAAGGCTCCATCAAAATTGAAAAATCTTTGCGCAATTCTGCGGGCTTTTTGAACGCCGAAAAATATGGTGTCTTGCTCGAAAATCCGGGCGTTTATCCGAAACTTTCGATACAAGAATACCTCCAGTATTTTGCTGGTTTTTACGGCTATGGCGTAGATGATTGGCGTGAAAATGGTGAAATTTACAAGCGCTGTAAGTCCTTTGCGGAACGCTTGAATTTGCCGCCGCTTGACAAACGTTTAGAAACGCTTTCACTAGGGAATCGCCAAAAAGTGCAGATTGTCCGTGCGCTTTTGCATAATCCCAAGTTCTTGATTCTCGATGAGCCTGTGGCAAATCTTGATCCGATTTCGAGAGAATCGGTTTGGCGACTGCTTGATGAATGGCGCCATGAAACCCAAGGAACGGCTATTGTTTGTTCGCATGTACTTGCCGAAATGGATGAATGGGCTACAGATTATGCTATAATTGATTGTGGACAAGTGCTCAAGGCGGGGAAGAATCCTGGAGCTGGTGCTGCAACGATAGCATCTGCAACGCATTTTGAAGTGAATTTTGCAACGCCTGTAGCCCGCGATCAAATTGAAAAAGCCTTGTCGGATGCGGAAATTGCACCATCGCAAATCACAGCTAAAGGCAAACCCCTTAGCGAAATATACCGAGCTACTGTGAATTATCAGTAATAACTGGGTGTATAGCGTCACTCAAAGCATCGAAGGTGCGACTTACCTCGTTCCTCATTGCTGCGGCAGAGCCGCTAGAACGCTTGCGAGAGGTCGAAAGCGATTCTGTTCCAGTCGAATCCTTTCTTCTTCTGGTGATTTCTGCAATTGGTGCTTTCGCTATCGTTACAGTTTTCGTTGGTCATGAGGCCTTTCACAATAGCATAATCAAGGCGGAAGGTGAGGAATTGCCATTGATAGCGAATGCCTAAACCAAGGCTTGCTTCTTGTCCGTCTTCGTAGAGTTTATCTTGAACGTCGACGACTTTTGTCCAGTCAAAAAATTGCACGATTTGCCAGCTTTTTAACGATTTCCAGGGGAGTGTCCAACGGAGTTCTTCGTTAACGCGAAAATACATCGGCGTTAGAGCCGTATGGATGTTGTCTTTGATTTCGGAGGATTCTTCACCGTTTTCGTTTTTAACGGTGACGGTGTCTTTGGTGGTGTAGCTTGCAAAGATACTACGGAATCGATAACCGCGTACAGAGCGGGAACCGCCTTGATAAAACATGCGGGCGTCATCTTCGATAGCTTTGTTGAAAAAGCTACCAATGCTTCCGCTGAGTGCTCCGTAAAGCGTCCAGAATAATGGAACGTAAATATTTACAGTTGCTTCGCTATACGTATAAAGATGCCTGTCTTGATTGTCGGAGTAACCGTCATTTTCTGTTTTGACGTTAAAGTTTGTGCCAAGGCCAATTGTAGGCATTACGCGAATCCCTTTTGTCGGATTAAAATAATCGTCGGTATAGTCGAATGTCAAACCGATTTCGCCTTTGAACTTGAAAAGCTTATCGTCGTTTTTGTTCACGTATCGCGTATCGATTGAACTACGGAACTTGATGTTGTCTGTAATGCCGAATGTTAAATCGCCGCGGTTGATGATTTCGTAACGTTCTTCGACGCTATCGGGGTAGGCGGGTGGGGTGATTTTTTCGTGGTTGAACGAAAGACGGTTTACGAAGCGGATGGCGGTCGGGATGAATGTGAAAGACGTTCCAAATAGGAGTGGGTTGGCGTAACCAATCGTGATTTCTTGCTTGTGCTGTGCGATTTGTATGTTTGTTGAAAATTCATTGAATTTTCCAAAGAAGTTCTTGTGGCCTGCGTAAGCCAAGGCTCCAAAACCGTAAACTTCTTCGAAGAAAAATCCGTATCGGGCTTCTCCTGGGACGCGTTCGATAACATCCAAGTGCACGTCCGAAAGTCCGTCTTCGCGAAGTTCATCGTTTAATTTGACTTGTGTAAAGAGTTGGGTTGAATAAAGTTTGCTCTTGAAGTTAAAATACTGGTTACCGTCTATGACATCACCTTTCTTGATACGCCAAAGTGAAGAAAGCCATGAGGTATCCGAAAGACCTTGTTCCGGTTCCGCTTTTTTTTCGCTCTTGTTCATCACGCGTTGTGTTGTGGTGATGATATTTCCCATTAAAACTTTTGGGCCTGGGTTGACGTTGATAATCACGTTGACGCATTTGGCCGTTGTGTCGACATGTTCTTCAGAAGATATATAAACGTGTAAGTTACCCTGTTTGCGGTATGCTCTCTGGATTTCCTGAAGGTCTTCAGAAAGATCCTCTTGATTGTAATATTGGTGCTTTGTTATTTTGAGAGAACTTAAATCAATAGGGATGGGCTCATCGCTTGAAGAAATGATTTTGGCGTCGTTGAACCGGTAGCAAACACCTTCGCTGACAGAAATGTAGTAGTTGCGTTGGATGTTTCCGTTTGATAAAGTTTCTCGCTGAATGACTAGTTTTAAGTCGAGACTGTAATAGCCTCGTGAATAATAAAGGGCTCGTACGTTTTCCGAGGAAAGGCGCATCAAGAAGTCTTGCTTGATTGTATCCAACTGACCAAATTCATCAGGAATGTCTAGCTGTTCGTTTAGCTGATATTTCGAGAAAATCTTGTTACCGCTGATGTAGACGGACCAAGGATTTTTGTCATCGTTATCCGCAAAAGCAAGCGACGAAAAAAACAATAATGCACAAATCAGTAAAATCATTTTGCTTTCTCCGTGGGCTTTATTTCGTTCGGCTTTGTTCCTGAGCTCTTGACGTTTGTTGAGTCGATTGCGTTTGGATCATTAGGCTGGAGCATCGCTCTTGGCGGGCGCACCGTTTCGCAATGGCCGATTCCGAGAATACAGGGATTCCAGAATTTGTACGTATAGTTCACGCCGATATTCTTTTCGACACGGCTGTCGTTATCTTCGCCGGTGTTGAACTGGTACTGCTTTCTGACGATTTGTCCGTTCAAGGAAAGCGATGGCGAGAAATGGTTCTTGTGCGAGTATTCTTTATCTTGGAATACAGGGAGCGTATAGCTTGCACCGAATTGTAACGCCTGGTCGTAAGTTGGGCTCTGGCTTTGGTCTTGTGTGTAACCGAAGACAAGGCTCAAGTTTTTCACCCAGCGGTCAAGCGAAATAGGAACTTTAACATATGATGAATCCTTGTCGTTTCCGGAGTTGTCGAACAGCATCACCTTCATGTCAATATCGCCAATGTAATCACCGCCCAAAGTCTTGTTTGCTGTTGATGAAATGAACTTACCGATGGCCTTACCTGCAAGCTTGTTCCAGTCGGCTGAAATGCCGGATTCTGTAGCGACGCATCCCAGGAATATGTTGCGGTATGTGTCTGCCGCGGTGGATTCTGTGCCGCAGTTTGAACTTGGAATTGGTTGCGGGTTTGTAATCGTTCCTTGAATGTCCAAGTTGATGGGACAAGTCTCTTTTTCTTTTTCTTCTGATTCTGTACAGTAGGGGAGTTCCTGCGTGCTCGAAACATCGATAATGCCGTGCTGCCATGGAACATCGTTCCAGGAAATGTTGAATGCATTCAGGTCAAATTCGTAGATGTCTTTTACGCCGATAAATCCGTTGTCTGCATTAGTGACGTCACCGCGCAAGAGAGGCCTGTTGGTGGTGCCCAAAACCATAATGTCGAGTGTGAGCGGGAACGATGCGAATGGCGTAATAATTTCGACGGAGTCGCTTTGTGAATCGCTGACATGGAACGACAAGTCAATGGGACTCGAAACTGAAATTTTTGCTTCGGTTTTTTCCTTATTGCGGAGGTTTGCTATGGCGTTGTTGAACAGCGATAAAATTTTGTCGAGGGAACTTGGCGTGATTTCGATATCCAAGTCCTTTCTATAGACTAGCTTGTCGATGGTGAAGTTTCCGCTGATACTCTTGTTCTTGATTTGCCTTTCTTGTGTGTGTGGAATGTTGAGCGTGATATCGCTCTTTCCAATCAAGTTTGCCGTACCGAAGGTCTCATCGTTGAATTTATACTGAATTGATGGAATGCTTGTGACAATGGACATTTGGTCTTCGGTATCTTCCAAGTGGCTTGTTACGTTTCGCAAGGTGATGATGTGGCTGTCCATCTCGAGCGTGTACTTCTCAGTGCTGATATCGATGGCTTCCAATCGCATTTGTTGCAAATCATAAAGCAAAGTGGCAATGAGCAAATCGCCAAAATCGTTTTGCGTTGAAATCTCGTTCATTTCAAGCATGCCATCCTTGAGTTCGCCTCTAATGCGGATCGGGAAGTCATTCGGAAGCGTTGAATACTTGAGGAGGGTGGTGTCCGACCAAATCTTGGCGTTGATTCCCTTCAAACCTTCACGGAGTGCTGCTTGAACATCTATCTTGAGGTCTGTCTTTTCGATTTCGGCTCGGGTTTCTGGGATGAGCCACATACCCCCAAGATTGATTGTTCCCAAGAATTCGAAATCGTCGTTCAGAACGCCTTCGCTCTTGATGTATCCGCTATTGGGGCTTATGTAAGTAAGGTTCACTTTTCTTGTCGGTTCGAAAACATCGTCGACATTAATGTTTGCGTTGCCGGTCCAAGTGCCGTTCAAAATTTCGAAGTCGGTGAGAAGCTCGATTTTGTTCTTCTTTGCCGAAAGATTCATTTGTTGGATTTTCAGCAATTCAGGCGGAATGTTGTTGAATTTCAGGTTCTTGAAATCAATGTTGCCGAGCAGGCCGCTTTGTTCTTCGAAAGAAATCTCACCATTAAAGCTACCCGAAGCGAGTGTTGTGTCGCCGAGCGGTTCCAAAAGGATTGGCAAGTTGAAATCTTCAGCCGAGGCCCAGGCGTGCAAAACTTGGATGGGAAGCATGGCTGTGGGCTTAAAGTTCGGATTCGAATCGTTCGGGAGGACAAATGCCCCTTCCATGGCGACTGTGTTGCTGTTGTGCATAAAGACCGCGGTATCGATGATGACTGTATCGCCGCTTTCCCGAATCTTGGTGTGCCCGTGAACAATAAACGGTTCCACGTTTCCGTCGATGTCGAGTTCAGCTTCGCCAACTCGTGAATCGAGATTGTAGGCAATGGTGCCTGTAACAGAACCTTTGAATTGGTCGCTTATTTCAATGTCTGAGAATGGAATGGTAGAAAGTTCGGCGTGGTTTGCTTCGGCCCAAATCATGAGCGAGTCGCCTACGTGGACTGTTGTTGATGCGGAACCGCCGTTCTTTTGCTTGAAATTCCAATTCGTGCGAAGCGTGGGTTCGTGATAATCCACATCACCCGTGATGGAAAATTCTTCGTTTGGTGTGTAAAGCATTACTTTGGGAAAATCGATGAAACCGCGCCCGAGATCAAGTACGAGTTGCAAACGGAGCGAGTCAGCCTTGAAGTGGTAGGCATTGATAATCGAATCGATTTTTACGTAGGCACGCAGCTTGTTATTTTGGAAGGAACCGATGATTTTGGGATTGCGCCCGATTTCGACGTTGCCCTTAACCCAGTCCAGCGCCCAAGGTTCTGTGGCCGCTAAGTTGGCTGCAAAGAATACTTTGAGGCTATCCTTTGTCTTTACGTGCGCTTTGACGACGGAACCTTCACGAGTCTCGATGGAGGCGTCGATGTTGTCGCCTGTTTTTGTAATGGACTGGATATCCATGTCCATGGGCATCATTTGCGGGCCGTACATGGCGCTCATGTATGCAATTTCGCCTGAAAAGTCAAAGTCCAGCTTGTCGTCGATGACGCCGTCGAGGTTAATGAAACCGCCTTCGTTGTTCCTGAATACGGTTTCGATGTTGGTTTGCTTCGGATTCCCGTGAACTTTAATGGTTGCATCGAGCGGCAAGAATGGCCAGTACTCTCCGATATGAGTCTTGAGTGTAAAGTTGTACTGTAAAGATTTTTTGGTGAGCGATGTTGAAACGTTGCCGTTGAAGTTCAGGTTGCTGATTGATGGAATCGCTTTCGAAAGTTTCATCGGAACCCACTTGAGCGGTTCCTTGACGCTTATGCTTGTCGATGCCTTTAATTGCGTGAGGTCGTTCTTGGGGGCAGACGCACTTAAATTTACATAGTCGTTTTGCGTCTTGATTTTCCCGTTGACAATAAGGCTTTTGTTCGTGAAGTCTGCTTCGAGTTGCAGCGCCGCAGGATCCTTGATGTAACTGCCTTGGATGCTATCGGCGTTTAACGTGACCACCTTTTCATCGACGTTTTGCACTTCTATGTTCTGGGCTTTCCATCCCATATCACCCATGTTGAAATCGAGTTTTCCTAAGCGGACTTTGACAGGGAACGGAACTCTGATATTGTCGGGAAATTCGATGGGTTCCTGTTTTTTCGGTGGGGGCGGGTTCGCATCTTTATTTTTGCTTGTCGTATCTGCGACAAAGTTTGCAGATACCTCGTTTGCTTCGAGAAGAATCCCTCTGTTGTCCCCGAACGGCGTGATGTCCAGGTGTGGTCCACGAATCATGTACGAGGACTCACCTTGTTGAACGTGGACTGAATCGTAGAAGTGTTCCAGGAGACTGTTTTGCTTGTGCCCGAAAGGCGTAATGGTGAGGTCGCCGAAGGTGTGCTGGGTCGAAAGAATCTGTTCGATGGCAAAATGAACATACCAGACGCCAAGTGCTACTGCGCCTACAATCGCGGTCGTGATGACTGCTTTTACAAAAAAGATTGAAAGTATGCTTTTCAAGTACCTATAAATATAGAATATGTCGAGGGCCCTAAGCGCTTGTTTTTGCGGAACTTACGCTTGGATAGGATTGCTCCCGAAATCTGTAAATTATTATTTGTTTTGAGTAAAGTATTTGTAGGCCCGGATGCTGTGCTTTTATTACTTCCAATAGCCCACTAAACACGACCAACTGTGGCATGACCTCCCTAACCACTGCCTACTTCCTACTGTCTACTAAACTCTATCTTTCGTCTTTGTACTTTCGCTTCGCTCAAGTACCAAATGCTAACCTCGGTCATGCCCAAGCAAGCTTGGTCGCGACTCTCGGTCTACGCATTTGTCGTCTCTCCCTAACCACTGCCTACTTCCTACTGTCTACTAACCATTAGTAACTCCCAACTAGTAACAAAAAAATTGTTATATTCACACGCACATATTCATGAGGACTTTATGAAAAAGGCTTTGCTTGGTGTTATTTCCTTCTGTGCCCTCGTTTTTACGGGCTGTAATTCCATTGGAGACAAGGATACTCTTGTTGCTCGGGTGAATGGCGAACCCATTTTTAAAGAAGACTATGCCTTCATGATGCGTGTGGGGAATATCGTTCCCAATACAGAGCAGATGAGAAAGGCTTCGAGTTCCTTGTTTAGCCGTAAGGCTCTTTATACGGTCGCTCTTCAGAAGTATCCGGAATTGAAAGAACAACTTGCAGTTCATAATGCTGCCATAGAAAATTACCAGCTTACGTTTGTGTACCAGCGACTCTATGCCATGGACCGACTGATGTACAGCGACGATGAATTGGCTTTCTATTATGACAAGCACCGTGACCAGTTCGCGGATTCGCTCTCTTACATGAATCTGCGTGACAAGGTTGCCGATGCCAAGTATATCGAATCCAACTACGATTCTCTGAAGTCTTATGCTTACCACCATAGGAATTTGGCCGATTCTTCGTCCGAAGTTCAGATTACATATGATATCAAGGAACGCTTTGTTTCGGACCATCGCCAAAGGATTGTTCGCGAAACGGGACCGGCTCTTCTGAAAAAGTACAATATCCAGGTGTGTGATATAAAGATGCCGCCTGTTGAAGAATACTACGAAAAGCACAAAAAATTGTACATGAATCCAAAGGGCTTTGTCGTCTATCATGTGGAATCTGCGGATTCTGCAGCCCTTGCAAAGCGCTTTAAGGGTAAAAAAATAGATCTCAAGACATTCATGAAAATAGCTTCCAAGTTCAGCATCAATCCTGAAACGAAGAAGGCTAAGGGCTATGTCGGTAAAGTTCTTAGTGGACATGTGTTTCCATATGGCATAGGTTTTGTCCGCAGTATGTTTCGTGATCTTGATACTTTGGCTGATGGCGCGGTTTCTTCGATCCATCGCTCTGAATCAACGGGGCATTTCCATGTGTTCTATCGTGTATCTGCTATTCCTGCCCAAGTAAAATCGCTTGACCGCGTCCGTGCTACTATTGAACGTGACCTTGCTACAACTGCAAAATATGAACTGGATTCTTCCTATGTTCTTGTGACGAAAAATGGTGAACCGGCAATCCGTGAAAAGGATGTGCTTGCAGTGTATAAAGATAACGTTATGATGGTTCGTTCCCGCAAGACTCATGACCAAATCGTAACATCTCTTGCTCTCCAGCTTGCTTTTGCTACCGAAGCCCGTGAAATTGGACTTGATCATTCTTGGGAATTTCGCGCTATGAAGCGTCAGGGCGATGTGGATTACATTATCAAGGTTTATAGAAATAAGGTGCACACACGTATTGTCGTTCCGGAAGATTCTCTTAAGGCTCTCTATGCGCGCATGGGCAACCCGGCTCACCCGACGCTGACGTACGAACAGTCTCGTTCCGAATTGAACGACTGGTTTGAAATCCCTGAAAACATCATGAAGAGAACGTACTACTATGCCGAAGAAGATTTCTTGCCGGATACATATGAACAGGCTAAGACACGTGTGTTTGAACAGGCTTATTTGGTGTTCCGTAATGCCCGTTGGGACAAGGAAGTCGTTACCTCTTGGGGTACGGCTAAGGTCGATCTCTTTGCAGACAACATTACGCTCTTGCCGCAGGAATGGTCCGTTGATCTTGCTGTAAGGTCTGCTGATTCTTTCTACACCCAGGCGAAGAGCCTTGATAAGGCTTACCTTGCATGGTCTGGTATCCGCGATCGTTATTCGGATATCGATTCTGTTGCAAAGAGAGCCACGTTTGAACTTGCTCATATCTACAGCGATATGGAAGAATTCGACAAGGCTCAGCGCGAATATAGGGTTTTCTATAGAACATGGCCGGAATCTCCGGATGCCGAAAAGGCGATGTTCAGCCGTGGCTTTATCTTGAACGAAAACCTCCACAAGAATGATGAGGCCCTTAAGGTCTTTGAAGAATTCAAGAAGACTTACCCGAAGAGTGATCTCATGGAGTCGGTCGATTGGCTGGTCCAAAACATCAAGAGCAACGGAAAACTCGCCGATGACCTGATGAAGAAGATTGCGGCAGAGGAATAAATTAGACGAAAGAACGGGCTTTGCCCTATAGACTAGAGACGAAAGAGTAATAATGACGCTTCGCGTATGAAAAAAAATATGAATACGCAGCTATGTGTCGAAAACATTATTTTTCTAGTCTCTCGTCTAAAACCAACACATTCTTTCGTCTTTCGTCGTTGCACTTCGTGCTAAATGCTAGGCTCAATCATGTCAAAAAACAAGTTTTTTGACGCGATATTCGCCTTACGCATTTATCGTCTTTCGTCTAAAATCTTATATTTTTCACAACTTTCAAAAAAAGGTACTACTATGGAAATGACATTTGCAATGATCAAGCCGAACGCTGTCAAGTCAGGTTTGGTTGGTCGTATTATTGACCGTTACATCGCTGCCGGTCTCTCTGTCTGCGCCGTCAAGATGCACCAGATGACCTCCGAAGATGCTCGCGGTTTCTACGCTGAACACGTCGAAAAGCCGTTCTTTCCGGAACTCGAAGCCTACATGACCAAGGGCCCGTCCGTGATGCTTGCTCTCGGTGGCGAAAATGCAATTGCAAAGGTCCGCGCCATTAACGGTGCTACCAATCCGGCCAAGGCGGAACCGGGTACCCTCCGCTACGATTTTGCTCCTTCCATGACCGAAAACGTCGTTCACAGCTCCGATAGCCCGGCATCTGCAGAACGCGAACTCGACTTCTGGTTCAAGAAGGAAGAACGCTACGCTTACGAAATGCCCTGCCTCAAGGCTTGCTGCGTCCTCTAATTTTTAACAATAAAACAATCCTTCTAAGGAGACAGACTCAAATGAAATGGATCATCACGTATCTTACTTCTTCCATTGGTAAGAAGCAGATCATGGGATGCACAGGCGCTTTCCTCGCCTTGTTCATCTTTGGCCACATGTGTGGTAACTTTCAGCTCTTGAACTTCGACCAGGCTGCGGCACAGGCGTCCTACAACGCTTATACCGAATTCCTGACCGGATTCAACCCGCTCCACTTCCCGGTGAAGATGATTTACCTCGTCGAACTGGTGCTGGTGGCTGCTTTCGCCATTCACATCTTCCTTGCTATCAAGCTGAAGATTGAAAACAAGAAGGCTCGTGGCGGAATTGAATACGAAGTCAATGCACGCAAGGGCAAGAAGACTTTCGCCACTTTCACCATGATTTGGTCTGGTCTTTTCATTCTCGGCTTCCTCATCCAGCATCTCATGATGCTCAAGTTCGGTGAACACTACCTCTACATGAACGACAAGGGCGAAATCATCCGCGACATGTGGCTCACCACTATCCAGATGTTTGCAAATCCGGGCTGGGCCGCTTTCTATGTTGTTAGCATGTTCGTGATTGGCCTCCACCTCTTCCACGCTATTTCGTCTGCATTCCAGACCATGGGCATTGCCCATCAGAAGTGGACTCCGATTATCGACATCGCCGGTATCGTTTATAGCGTCGTCGTGGCACTCGGCTTCGGCATCACCGCAGTTGCCTCTTACTACCTCGCTAACCAGCCTGAAACCCAGGCCCTCATCGAAAAGTCTCGTAGCCTCCAGCAGCAGTACGAACAGCAGAAGGCCAAGGCCGACAAGGCTGCTTTCGTCATCCCGTCTGTTGGCGAAGTACAAGTTTCTTTCAATATTGAAAAGTAAGGAGACCACTAATGATTCTTGACTCTAAAATTCCAGGTGGTTCCATCGAAGAAAAGTGGACCAAGCACAAGTTTGAACTCAAACTCGTGAACCCGGCCAACAAGCGTAAGTTCACAGTGATCGTTGTGGGTACAGGCCTTGCAGGTGCTTCTGCTGCCGCTTCCCTCGGTGAACTTGGTTACAACGTAAAGTCTTTCTGCATTCAGGATAGCCCGCGCCGTGCACACTCCATTGCAGCCCAGGGCGGTATCAACGCTGCAAAGAACTACAAGAACGATGGCGACTCCGTTTATCGTTTGTTCTACGATACCGTTAAGGGTGGTGACTTCCGCGCTCGCGAAGCCAACGTGCACCGCTTGGCAGAAAACTCCAACTTGATTATCGACCAGTGCGTCGCTCAGGGCGTTCCGTTCGGTCGTGAATACGGTGGACTTTTGGACAACCGCTCTTTCGGTGGTACGCAGGTTTCCCGTACGTTCTACGCTCGTGGCCAGACGGGTCAGCAGCTCTTGCTCGGTGCATACCAGGCTCTCATGCGCCAGGTTGCAGCCGGTAAGGTCAAGATGTTCCCGCGTCGCGAAATGATGGACCTCGTCGTGATCGACGGCAAGGCTCGCGGTATCATCGTCCGTAACCTCATCACTGGCGAACTCGAAAGCCACGTTGCAGATGCAGTCTGCCTTTGCACTGGTGGCTACGGTAACGTCTACTACCTTTCTACAAACGCTCAGGGTTCTAACGTAACAGCTGCATTCCGTGCCTACAAGCGCGGTGCTCTTTTTGCAAACCCGTGCTATACTCAGATCCACCCGACTTGCATTCCGCGTCATGGCGATTTGCAGTCCAAGCTCACCTTGATGAGTGAATCTCTCCGTAACGATGGTCGTATTTGGGTTCCGCGCAAGGCTGGCGACACCCGTTCTCCGGACCAAATCCCGGAAGAAGACCGTTACTACTACCTCGAAGAAAAGTACCCGAGCTTCGGTAACCTCGTCCCGCGTGACGTGGCTTCCCGTAACGCCAAGCAGGTCTGCGATGCAGGTCTCGGCGTGGGTAACACCAAGCAGGCTGTCTATCTCGACTTCGCCGACGCTATCCAGCGTATGGGCGTTGCTGGCGTCTCTGCCAAGTACGGCAACCTCTTCCAGATGTACGAAAAGATCACGGACGAAGACCCGTACAAGGTCCCGATGCGCATCTTCCCGGCTATCCACTACACCATGGGTGGTCTCTGGGTCGACTATGATTTGATGTCCACTATCCCGGGCTGCTTCGTTCTCGGTGAAGCAAACTTCTCCGACCACGGTGCAAACCGCCTCGGTGCATCTGCTCTTAGCAGACCGAAGAACGCATCCACAAGCTCCTCTCCATCAAGGGTCACCGCACTGTTAACGATATCCATCGTGAACTCGGTAACATCATGTGGGAATACGTTGGCATGGCTCGTAACGAAGCCGGCCTCAAGACGGCTCTCGAAAAGATTCCGGCACTCCGTCAGGAATTCTGGGAAAACGTCAACGTGCTCGGCTCCGAAGGTTCCTTCAACCAGAACCTCGAACGTGCTGGCCGCGTTGCTGACTTCCTCGAATTCGCCGAAGTCCTCACTCTCGACGCTCTCCATCGTAAAGAATCTTGCGGTGGCCACTTCCGTGAAGAAAGCCAGACTCCGGAAGGCGAAGCAAAGCGCGATGATGAAAACTTCTGCTACGTCGGTGCTTGGGAATACAAGGGCGACGGTATCGCACCGGAACTCTCCAAGGAACCTCTTACCTTTGATAACGTCCACCT
Organism: Fibrobacter succinogenes; assembly: GCA_902776765.1. GTDB lineage: Bacteria > Fibrobacterota > Fibrobacteria > Fibrobacterales > Fibrobacteraceae > Fibrobacter > Fibrobacter succinogenes_N. Next base: position 100 of record CACYRP010000042.1, on the reverse strand, counting down.
TGCTACTAGGAGCTACAAATAATGAGCGGACTGAATTTGACTTTGAAGATTTGGCGTCAGAAGGATGCCAAGACCAAGGGACAGTTCGAAACTGTCAAGA
>CACYRP010000041.1 GCA_902776765.1 Fibrobacter succinogenes | reverse complement strand
AAGCCATTTGAAAATAATGTGTTCCTGCATTTGGCTACGAGCCATATCTGTTAGCGAGATGTAATCCTCGTTCCCGATTCTCTGCACCGAAATCTCGGCGTCCATTACCTTTATCTTCATTTTTCACTCCTTCGCTGCGGACAAGCGTAAAACCGCAACTCTTTTTGAAATTTTGAGCACTAGAACATTTGTTCACCAAATATACATCCTCGCGCGGCCCCTGTCAAGAGATTTCTCGAAAATTTTTAAACAATGAAATGTCACAAATTGTCACTCCGCAGAATCTATATTTCTGCGCATGAAATCACTCGCAAACACCATCTACTCCTGTTTCAAGGACAAGGGCGAATTCTCGCTCAAGGACGCCTATTCCGAGAACTCCGACAAGCCGAAGGAAACCGTCCGCGCGCGCATCTACGACAACCTCGGCGTAAAATTCGAGCGGGTCGCCAAGGGCCTGTACAAGACAATCGAGGGCGACGAAAGCTGCGTCGTGATAGAAGGCGACGGCCGCGACCTCTCCATGCTCGGAGACGCCTCCATCGACTGCATCCTGACCGACCACCCGTGGCTAGACAAGAAGTCGAACAAGGGCGGCGACCGCAACTTCGCCACATACGACTGCTTCAGGTACACCCTCGACGACTTCAAAGAAAAAGCCCGCGTGCTCAAGGACGGCTGCTTCCTCGTCGAAATTCTCCCCGCCGAAAACGAGAATAACTACGACTACCTCTACCAAATCAAGAAACACGCCGAACAGTGCGGGCTGCTCTACTACTCGAAAGTCACCTGGAAAAAGGGGAACTTTGTCAGCAATACCGGGCGCAAGTCCAAGAACACCCAAGACGTGATGATATTCTCGAAAGGCAAGGCGCGCAGCCTGCGCATTGACGCCAAGAAGACAAAAGACACCGGAACGCCCCAGTACATGAGCGGCACCACGCAGATGCTCCCTGCAATGTTCGACATCCCTCCCGTCGCAAGGAAGAACAAGATTCACCAGAGCGAACTCCCGCTGACCCTGTGCGAAAGAATCCTACAGTTCGTGACCAGGCAGGGCGAAACCGTGCTCGATACCTTCGCCGGCAGCGGCGTCGTGGGGGAAGCCGCGCTGAATTTGAAGCGAAATTGTATCTTGATAGAACTAGCTCATCGAAATGTTGTTAAAATTAGGGATAGGCTTGCTGGCAACCCATTTTTCAGAGAGGTGTTCTGGCATGCAACAACATGAATTAAAAAACAGATAAAAAAGGTTCGTATATGAGAACAATTTCTCAGACCGAGCAAGTTATTGCAGCGATGGAAAAAGAAGGCGGATTTGCGACTTTTAAACGGTTGAACGAAATTGTTGATTTCTCTAAATGGAAAACGAAAACCCCAGAAGCTAGTGTTCGAAGGATTGTTCAAGATTGCAACCAAATTTTCAAGATTAGACCAGGATTGTGGGCTCTTGAAAAGTATCGAAAAGAAGTTTTGCAACGTCTTGATTTAAAAATTGGTGATGAAAAAAGTGAACAATCATTTGATCATGGGTATTATCAGGGATTGCTGGTTGAAATAGGAAAGTTTAAGAAATTGACTACATATGTCCCAGCGCAGGATAAAAATCGTAATTTTCTCGGAAAAAAGCTAGCAGAAGTTACTGATACTACTGATATTCCGCATTTTACTTATGATTCGATTTTGAGAAAGGCAAAAACTGTTGATGTCATATGGTTCAATGAAAGAAATATGCCATCAGTTTTTTATGAAGTAGAACATACGACTGATATAAAGAACTCTCTTTCTAAATTTTATGAATTGCAAGATTTTGCTGCGGAGTTCTTTATTGTTGCTGCTGCAACGAGAAAAAATGAATTTGATGACAAATTGAACGCTTCTATTTTTAATCCCATAAAGGAAAGAGTGAACTTTCTGGATTATAACAAAGTTGTCAAACGCCATGAGGGATTGTCGATAGAAAAGAATGCTTCATGGTGATTGCGGAAATTAAAAATTCTTCATCGCTTGAGCTAATTTTTCCGGGTAACGGTTATGGATGTACTTCATGTTGAACATCCAAACGTGACGCTTCTTCCCGTCTACACCATACTGTTCTTCAGATCGAGGATTTAAAGTATTTGGTTCTTCGACAAGCTCAAATAAGCCACAATACAAATATCGACTTTCGCCATTTTTCTTTCTAAAAAAATGCGCTCTTTTTTTGTCGTTTAAACGATTGTTTCCAACTGAAGTAAGTTTTTGGTCCCCGTTTTTCCCTTCACCAGTAAAACGAACACCGTCCCATGTTTCATGGGTATACCATTTATCTTCGTAGGGATTTTCTTCACCATTTTCTTTGGATACACAAACAACCACGTTGTACTTTTTTGAATAATTTATCCCTCTTTGGCCACTTACGCTAAATTCAGTTGTCCAAGTATCGAAATCAACCCAATCGCCTTCTTTGAAGGATAATTTCATAATAATCTCTTGCGGTTTAAATTTGCTTTTACGTTGTTTTCGTACAACGTTCTTTTTGAAACGTATAATCCGCAAGAAAAATCGCCACGCCATATAGGGCGCAATTTTGGCGTGTGAGAAAAAAGTTGCTGTTTAAACGGCCAAATGAATGCGATTTATATTGGACCAAGTTTCGGCAATTTCAGATAATAGAATGTTCCGATATGAATTTCTCAACAACGTGCACTATATGGCGTGGTTAAAAACTGCACTATTTATATGTTTGAAGAGAACTGTTTAAATGAATTTTTTTATGTCTCTTCAAAATAATATTGGCAAAGCGATTCGCGCTCTGCGTTCGCAGAAAGGCGTTTCGCAGGAAAAACTTGCTCTTGAAACAGGTGTGGGCCGTCGCTATATGAGCGACATTGAAAACGGCCGCCGTAATGTTTCTCTCGAAATTATTGAAAAACTCGCCAATTTCTTCGAATTAAGTCCGAGTGATTTTGTCAAGCAAATCGAGAATGCCGATTTTCCTCCGCTCACGCTTGATTCTCTCAAGGAATATCTTTGCGAGCACGGCTATGAAGATAGCGTAGTTCTTGAAAAGCCTGATTTTGTAGATGCCGTTGTTGGCGTTAGCGAAGATGGCCGTGTCATTTATGCATACGAAAAAATGGTTCGTTCACTGATGCAGTCTGATGGCATGGATTATGAAGAAGCCGCAGAATTTATTGACTTCAACACTTTAGGGGCATTGCCTAGCATGGGCGAGAAAGCTCCGATTGTATTGATGGAAATCGAGGGGTAAAAACTAATGAAATATTTTTTTGTATCACAACGTCAGACCCATAAAGAAGAACATTCGCAAAGTTATTTGTGGGCCCCTCGCGATGGTGTTTGGCACCATGAGACCATGTCGGAAGTGAAGAAAGGCGATGTAATTATACAATACACAGGAAAAATTGTAGGAGTTGGAATCGCTTTGAAAGATAATTACAACTTCGATCGCCCTGAAGCAAATGGTTTTAATAGGTGGGAAAAGCAGGGCTATAAAGTCGATGTAGAACAATTTCATTTTGTCACGCCAGTGGAGAAGGAGTCTGTAAAAGAGGCTTTGTTAGAAAGTCAACCTGAGTATCACGCTCCGTTAAACGTAAATGGTGGTGTCAATCAGGGATACTTATTTCCTGCTAATGAAGCTATGCTTGGCATTATATTGCAAAAAGCTTCAGAAATTGATTCAAGTCCCCGACAATCCGAAATTGTCAAAAAAATTCAAGAGAAGCTAAACATCTATTTGTCGAAAAAGAATGAAAGTGAACCTGCGCAAAGGGAGAATGCAATGAAAGAATGTGATTCTGTCCAAAAAATCTTCTTCGGCGCTCCTGGTACGGGCAAGTCTTTTAAAGTAAACTCGATCCTCCCTAATGAAGATATTTGGAGTGTGCCTGGTGAAATCAGAAAGCAGCTGTTCCTCGATTCTGACATGGCGAAAAAGGCTCATTACGCAGAGGTCCTTGACAACAAAGAAAAATTCGGCGACATTTGGAATGTAGGTGAACTTTCTGTATTAGAAGAAAAACTTTCTGAAGTCAATTCAGTAGACAATGTCAGCAACCCCGAACATAGCGCACTTCAGGCTTACATAAAATTCCTTAAAGAATACAAGTTTGAACGTGTGTTCCGCACCACATTCCACCCGGATTACGATTACGCTCAATTCGTAGGCGCTTACAAGCCCAAGAAAGAAGGGAATGCAATCACCTATTCTTTTGTTCTGCAAGTTTTCGCAAAGGCTTACGCTGCGGCTTGGAAGCAGTATTTAGATGCGGGCAATACATCAACTGCCGACAATCAGGTCTATCTCGTTATCGAAGAAATCAATCGCGGGAACTGCGCCCAGATTTTCGGCGATATTTTCCAGTTGCTTGACCGCGATGGTGAAGGATTCTCGCAATATTCCATTGATGCGGATTGCGATTTTGCTGAATGGCTTAAAGAAGATTCCATTCTGAAAACCATTTGGAGCGAGTACGAAACTAAAGTTGGCGATGGCAAGCTCAAGCTCCCGCCGAACCTGAACATTCTCGCCACCATGAACACCAGCGACCAGTCGCTGTTCCCCATGGACAGTGCGTTCAAGCGTCGCTTTGACTGGGAGTATGTACCCATCAATTATGAAAAAGCCGAAGCTGATTTTATCGTCGGCGATGCCAGTTTCAACTTCAAATGGCTTGATTTCTTAAAGAAGGTCAATGCAGACATTTACAAGGTGACGCAGAGCGAAGACAAGCAGATGGGCGAATTTTTCATCAAGCCCAAGAACAAAGATTACATTGCGCTTGATGAATTCCGTTCCAAAGTCCTGTTCTATCTGTGGGATTCCGTCTATAAGGATGAACTTGATTCAAAGCTGGTGTTCCATTTTGCATATCCCGAAAAGGGCCCCGATGTCACATTCCAGCGTCTTTTCAACAGTGACTTTGTTGAAATCCTAAAGAAAATGCTGGCGAATCTTGACAATGAATACAAAGACGGAGCCCAGATATTAATCTCCAGCGGTGCGAATCCTTAAGCGCTTGCGAAATTTCTTCCTAGATGTTATATTAAAGACGCCATTTAGCTGGAGAAACTTATGCGCATTGCGAAAAAAGAAAATCAGAACCTCGATTTCAAGCGTTCCTGGAACGATGAATATCTGAAATGGGTGTGCGCCTTCGCAAATACAGAAGGGGGTTCTCTCTTTATTGGCGTCGAAGATGACGGCCGCGTTTGTGGTGTCAAGAACGCCCACCGGCTTAGCGAAGATATCCCCAACAAGATTCGCAGTACAATGGGCCTTGTTTGCGATGTGAACCTGCTGGCCGATGGCGACCTGGATTACTTCGAAATCAAGGTGGACAAGTATCCGGTCCCGATTAGCTACAGGGGCCGCTATTACAAGCGTTCAGGCTCCACGGTGCAAGAATTGAGCGGTGTCAAGATAAACAGGTTGACTTTGTTCATGCAGGGGCGCACTTGGGATTCCGTTCCTGTTCCCGGAATTTCGACGAAGGAGTTGGATCACGGAGCGCTAAAGTTGTTCAGGGAAAAGGCGGTCGAATCGCAGCGTCTCGATAAAAAGGCTGCCGGTGTCTCGGTGCAGAATCTTCTCCAGAATCTCCGCTGCACCGAAGGTAGCCATTTGACACGGGCGGCCATGATGTGTTTCCATCCTGACCCGGAAAGCTGGGGGCGCGGCTATTACAACATTGAATTGGCTTGCGAAGAAACTGATTCCAAGCTCCCTAAGCCAAAGGCCGAATTTGGCGGGCTTACGGTTGAATGCCGTGCAAGCGACCTGTATAAGGAACTTGCTAGTAAATGGAATATAGGTGGGGCGAACCGAACTATAAACCTGCCTATAAATCTGCCTATAAATAGTACGCAAAAGGTGTTGCTGAATTTGTTGCAAGAGAATAATTCTTACACTTATGACGAGTTAGCCGATAAGATGCAGAAAACTCGAGAAACCATACGCGAGAACTTGAAAAAACTCCAAGAACTCGGCCTCATCCGTAGAGTCGGCGCGCGCAAGAACGGCCATTGGGAAATTGTTGAGAAATAAATGATTTTCCTGTTCGAAGAATTTGCCTACAGTACCGATTACCTCAAGGAGGTTATCGGTTATAGGGGCAATAGCGATTTCCAGAGCGAGAGCGGTTTTAATACCAAAGCGGCCGACACGGGTGCCAAAATAAATGGCGTCGGTTATTGCTTTTTCAACGGGAATCCTGTATTCGTGCTGCCCAAGGTCTTTCTCGACAGCAACAATACAAGGGCTTTCGGCGTGCCGATCGCTGCGAATGGCGAGGATATTTTCGGTAAGGGCGAGTCGCCCATAAAGAACGTTCAGCGCAGGTTTCTCTCGTCGCTTTCGACTTGGCTCTATTCCGCTATCGACAAGTACCGCGCCGACAGCGATGTGACTGGCGTCCGTTCCCCGGACCACATGGAACATTCCAAGTTCAGGGGCGATGCCCGCTATGCGACTCTGCTCGATGTCATGAGCAGCATGGAACTGTTCTACAAGAAAAACCAGAACCTATTCGTCTTTGTCGCCAAGAACAAACATAGCGGAAACAACAGGATTAACTGGCAGCGGACTATCGCGAAAAAGACGCCTTTTATTCAAGGCGAATCGCCAATCTACATGGAACTGGTGAACAAGAAGAAGGTTTTTGATTTGGATGACCGTCTGCTTGTTCTGTATTTCTCCGCGATGAAGTTTATCCAGGACGAGTTCGGGTTCGAAATGCCGCAGAGCGAGTTCTACGTTCCGCTCAAAAGGCAGGAGTTCGCACGCCTTTTGGAATGCGAACGCGGGCTGCGTGAGTTGCGCCGTATCAAGTACAAGTATTTCGAAGACCGCCTGCTGAAACTCTACAATATAATGGAGGCGTTTTTCCGTTGGGGTGCCAGGTACACCAACAAAAACGTAAAGGCGAAGGAATACCTCATTGCAAATTCGTTCAACAACGTTTTCGAGGCGATGATCGACAGCCTCATCAGCGACCAGGACGAAGAAGTCGTGAAGCTGAAGAAAAACGAAGACGGCAAGATAATCGACCACCTGTACAAGGAAAAGTCGCTGATATTCGCCGACGGGAGCGAAAGCATTTGGCACATTGGCGATAGCAAGTATTATAAAGAAGAAAACGATGTGCTCGGCCAGTCGGTTGCAAAGCAGTACACCTACGCCAAGAACATTGTCCAGGACTTTTTCTCTCCCGATTTTGTCGATGGCAATGACGAATGCTATAGTTCAGGCGTCCATCAAGGGGTGCGCTACAGGGACTCGATGACAGAAGGCTACAGCGTCACGCCGAACTTCTTTATCCGCGGATTTGTCCCAAAGTACGAAAACGACGATCAGTACGGCGATCCGTATTTTTCGAAGAAAGGCGAAACAAAGGATATCGTTGAGCCCGGCGAAGAAAACATGTGGGGAAAGCGCAACCGTCATTTCCGAAACCGCCTCTTTGACCGCGATACGCTCCTGCTGAAGGTGTACAACATAAACTTCTTGTACGTGCTAAAGACATACATCTCCAAGCAATCGTCCCTGCGCGACGATTTCAAGAAAAAGACCCGAAAGAGATTCCGCGATGATTTTCTGGAGCTGCTGGATAAATATTACGTATTTTACGCAGTATGGCCCAAAAATTCGGAGACCGAATTTGTCAATGCTCATTTCCGCATGCTTGCCGGAAAAATTTTCAAGCCCGCAGATTTAAAATGCCTTATATTGGCTTTGGAAAAAACTTCCATTGATGACGGCGATGTAAAAGAAATGTGGAAGAGGATAGAGGGCGGTTGCGAAATGATAGCCCGCGTAACTCCCAAAGAAATTTGGGAGAACGACTTGAGTGATTTGGAAGAAGCTGAATTTGAGGAAAAATCAGTTGTTTTTGATGAGTCGCTAAATGGTTTCTTTGTCAAGAGAGAAAGTTTTGAAAAAGCCAAAATAGGTGAAATCCATAGGCTTCCTAAATACATCATGAATAAACCTGTTGTAGGCAATGTATTCTTGCAAAATGGATTTTCAGCCGGTAACCCTAAATTTTCTGACAAGGACGAATATTACTTCTTGCCCTGCAAAGAAGGCTGATTTTCTCGATTTTGCGTTAGGGATAGTGACCCGAAGGGCGGCGCTGTGGCGCCGTGAGCGAAGCGAGTATAGCCCGACCCGGCCCTTCGGCAAGCTCAGAGACCTGGGCCGGGGAACTCCTTGTAAAATTTTCTTGCCCCGTTGCGCAAGCGCCAAATGCTAGGCTCGGTCATATCCATGCTAGCATGGCTGCGACTCTCGCCTTACGCATTTGTGCCAAGATTCTGAATATTAGGTACATTAATGCCCGACGTGTTTCTCCGTCTAATGGAGAAATGCGTCTTTTTTTTATTTCGATTTTCGGGATAAAGGGGACGCCTCTAACATCAACCAGCCGCGAACGCGGCTACATGGAGGCTGCATGGCTAAAAAGAAAGAGATTGTCCCTGCAAAAGCGGTGGAATCGTTGTTCAACAAGGTCTCGAACTTGATTGAACAGGCCCGCGTACGAGTGGCCACGGCAATGAATGTCGCCGAGGTTTACACGAAGTACCAGATTGGGCGATATATTGTGGAAGAAGAACAGTCCGGGAATAAACGCGCGGAATACGGGAAACAGGTTCTTGAGGGTTTGTCGAAACGTCTTACGGCGCGTTATGGGAACGGGTGGTCCTACTCGAACTTGAGGCAGGTGAGGCAGTTTTTCTTGGTATATGGCAATTTGACAGACAGTGTCTGTCAAATCTCGAATACCCAAAATTTCACGCTAAGTTGGAGCCATTGTCAGGTTCTCATGCGCATCAAGAATGCCGACGAGCGGCACTTTTACGAAATTGAGGCCACTTCCGGGAACTGGTCTGTTCGCGAGTTGCAGCGGCAGTATGGTTCAAGCCTGTACAATCGTCTGTTGCAGTGCTATGTGCTCGTTGACTTGAAGGTTGACAAGTTGACGCACCAGGATTTCGGCCAGATGCAGATGTACGTAAACTATTACGACCGCTATGTAAAGCAGGATTTTGAAAAGCCTACCATCGGTATTTTGCTTTGCAAGGAGAAGAAGGATACCCTTGTGAAGCTGACTTTGTCCGAAGATGCGAATATTTACGCCTCCGCCTATGAGCTGTACCTGCCGGACAAGAAACTATTGCAGGCGAAGGTCAAGGAATGGGTAAATGAATTTGAATCGACAAACGTTACAAGGACCGTCAACTCATTTTCGCAATCGCCTATATAACAGCAACGCAAGAGCATCCCAAAATATAAAGAAACCCTAATTGCGCCTGCAGTGCAAACGCAATTTAAACCGTTTATAACGTTCGCACATGCCGTGCGGGCTAGAGGATTATTATGGCAAGAAAAACTGATAAATTGGCTGTTGCGGATTTCCCGCTCATCGATGAAACGTTGTTGAAATCGCGGATATACACCATCCGCGAGGTCAAGGTGATGCTAGATGCCGACCTGGTGATTCGTCAGAGCATGGCCCTAATTCGCCTTTTCAAGCAGATGAAGGACTACATTGTCGCAGAAAATCAATTGTTGCTTGGCAACAATGGTATCACGGGCGTTAAAAAAATAAACGCCGCAGCTTTTGACTGTGGCGCTTATTGCAAAATCGAATGATGTCGAAATGTTTTACTTCTTCTTCGCGGTGCTCTTTTTCGGGGCGGTGAAGTAGTTCTTCATGAATTCGTCGAATTCTTCGTCTTCGATTTTGTGCATCACGGAGAGTTTGTCGAAAATCCAGCAGAGTTGTTCGTCGGTCTGGATGGCGATATAGCCGTCTTTGCGGAAGACCTTGAGTTTCAGGAGACCGCTATCCCAGCGGTTCGAAAGCTTGAAGTCTTCGAGGAGGCGTGCGTGTTCCTTGCAAATTGCGAGTTTGTCTGCAAAAGAATAGATTGCCGGGTAGATGTTCGGGTTGCAGAGGTGCAAAAGGCCGTTGCGTGCGTTTGCCGGGTTCTTGGCGAACTTCTTGGAGGCGAAGTCTTCGAGCTGTTCCTTGATTTCGGAGACTGTTTTGCCGCGGGTTGCTGCCGGGAGTGTCGAGAACTGGTTCAGGATTCCTTGCAAAAAGCTGAGGTCCCAATTCTTGGAGGATGTGCCGGTGCCGGCTTTCCAGAGGCCTGCGTTGCCTTTGGATGTGTTTGCGATTCCGTAGAGTGCAATGGCTTGCGGTGCGAATTCGGAGCCGTTAGTCGGGGCGGCGGGGATTGCTTCGACGGTTTCACCGAGGAAGTTTTCTGCGAGGAACTGGTCGAATGCGTCGTAGATTGCTTCTTTGCCCGGGACTTTAAAACGGGGGGCGCCATTTGCTTTGAGTTCTTTAATTGTTGCCATTTTTCGTCCTTTGTTTATTTATTTACTATTTAAATATACACAGAAAAGAGGGCGTAGGTACAAAAGAATTCAAAACTATAGCGAAATTCCCGTATTGCGCTCGCTGACGGTGGTAACTGCGGCTTTGAATGTGTCGTCGTTTGCGATGATGGTGACGCTTTCCTTGGCGCGGGTGATTCCTGTATACAGAATTTGGTTCGTGAGCAGGGGGTGCCCGATTTTTGTCGGGAGGAACATGGTAACGTGTTTGTATTCGGAGCCTTGCGATTTATGGATGGTGATGGCGAATGCGGTTGTGAGCGAATCTTCGGGGAGAATCGAGAGCGGATAAAAGACAAAGTCATCGCGCATTTTTTCGGTGAGTTCGCTGTTTTGCAGGGGCGTCTTTTTGAGCATGAGGCAGGGGGTATTGCCGTCGAATACGACGATGCCTGTGTCGCCGTTGTAGAGCTTGAACATTTCCTGGTTCTTGGTGATGATGAGAAGTTGTCCGGGAAAATAGCCGGAGTCATCCCATTGGACTGTTTCGCCTTGCTTTTTCTTTTGTGCGCGCCAAAGGCTCTTGATTTTACTACAAACTTTTTTGTTGATGTTTTCGATGCCGCGGAGTCCCCGGCGTTCGGCGCAGAGGATGCGCTTTGTCAGCGAGAGTTGCCAGATTTCGTTGCGGCGCTTGGTTTCGCTGTGGTCGGTGTCGCTTGCTTCGGTGCCTGTGCGTTTGGGGTGGATGTGTTCTGCAAGGGCGGGGAGTTGTGCAAAGTCGCGGGACCATTCGGCGATGAAGTTTTCAATGCGTTTGTCTTCTTCTTTTTTCGAAAGCGGTGTGGAGTCGGTTTCGAGTTGCTTGTAGAAAACTTTATCTTTAAAGTTTGTAGCGCTTCCCGTTTCGTTTGAGCTGTGCGAAATGTCATTCGCAGATGCGTCGCTGCTCGTGAACTTGTGCGGAACAAACTTTGTGTTGTCTTTGGTTTCTGCAACGGTTTTGATTTCGGCGGCGAGTTTTCCGATGTTGGAACGGTCGTCGAATCGGTTGGATTCGTTGAGCTTGACAGAAAAGTTGCTACCACTTTCGTTCACTTTGAGAATTTCGCCGAGGACGGCTCCTGAGTCAACTGAGGGGAGCTGGAACGGGTCGCCGAGAATGAATATTCGTGCGCCTTCGGGAATGGCTTCGAGGAGGGCGGCGAACATTTCGATGTCGATCATGCTTGCTTCGTCAATGACGAAAATTGAATTTTTTGGGAATTGTTCTTCGTGGTTGAACGAAAAGCCACCTTTGCTTTTGGAGAATCGGAGCAGGCGGTGTATGGTGCTGCTTTCGAGTTCGTTCAGTTTGCGGAATATGCGTTCGTTTGTACCGGTTTTCTTTTCGTCGCGGATTCTAGCGAGACCGTCGATGAGGCTTTCACGCATGCGGTCGGCAGCTTTGCCGCTTGGTGCTGCAAGGTAGATGTTCCAATCGAGCATGTCGCTATGGCTTTCGAGTAAATTCCACAAGATGTAAAGGACTACTGTTGTTTTGCCAGTGCCGGGGCCACCTGTAATGACGAGGTTTTCTGTTTGCCCGCGGATGATAGCTTCGGCTTGGCGTTTTTTGATAAGGAAAGGTTTGCCGTTGCTGAATGGCTTACAGATGCTTGCGATTTTTTGTTTGCAGTTTTCTATTTCGTCGTCGGTGGGTGTGTTGCCGTTTTTAAATAAGATTTTTGCGGATTGCTCGATGATGCATTTGGCATCGAAGTGCTTGGTAAAGTAGAGGTGCGCTCCGCTTTCGCGTTTAGCGAGGACGAACGGACAACTTAATGCATCTTCGATGGAAGTTGTATCAGTTTCGCGGTTTTCCATGATTGCAGAAAAGTCGTTTGTCAGAATGTCTTGAATGCCATCGCGGATAATGTGGGCGAAATCAGCTACACTTGCAAAATTGCTTTCGTCAATCTCTTCTTCGGCGGTGCTGATGCGGAGCGTAACGAGGCCGTTCCATTTGCGTGCCCACATGTCGGAAAATTGCTGGGCGTTCAGTGGTACGCGCGTGTTGCCATCGTCAAGGAGCGATAGGCAGAGCGTTAAGAATTTTTGCGTTTGCAGAGGAACGTCTTTTTTGATTTCGAAAAGTAAATGGAGTAGATGTTTGTCAAGCGCAACGAGGCCGCGCATTTCTGTGAGCGCGTCGATGAATTCGTCAAGCGATTCGGTGGCAAGTAATTTATTATCCATTTTAATTTTCCTCCTTGATGTGGGAGGGCTTTACCATAAGGTCTTTAATTTTCTGGTAGGCGCGTTCGAGGTCTGCAAAGCTGTTCCATGTTTGCGCGTAAATGCCTTTGGGCGTGTTGCCTTCGGTGCCGCGAATGAATGCGTAATAGATGCCGCCGAAATGTTGTTCGAAAATTTCGGAATCGCTCAAGTTTTCGGCCGTGCCTTCGCCATAGAATTGCTTGAGCCATTGGATAAGGCAATAGCTGTAAAGAACTCGTTGGATGGAGTAGTCGTTATCGACTTTTTCTTTGAGCGCTTCGGGCGTGTAGGTGTTGTTTTCGAGCAGGTCCGATTTCCAGTCGAGAATGGAGTAGCGCTTTTGGCCGTTGACACTGCGGACGAACAGCAAGTCGATAAAGCCTTTGCAGAAGCGCTTGAGTAAATCGCTTTCGTCGCTTGCGTTTTGGTTGAATTGCACTTCGGGCTTGTGGTCGCTTTCGGGAATGTCGACGAGCGCAAATGTTTGCGGAGTTGCTTGCGGTGCGGAATTGTTCGCGGTTTCGACGTGAGGGCTCGCGACTTCAATGGAACTTCCCGCGATACTCGGGAGTTTTGCGTTCAGCGTATTCCAAACGTATCGCGTGGCAGTGTCGATCCATGCAACGCGATGATTCCAGATGGGGAGCGATTCGCGCTTGAATTCTTCTTCAATGATGTTCTTTGTTTGAGAATCGGCGAGTGCATCGTCGAGCGTTTTGAAACTTTGTCCGAATTGATGGAACTTTGTACGTTCGAAAATGCGATGGAGGGCATTACCGGCGTGCGAACCGCGCGGGAATCTCTGCGCTGTTTCGTTGAGGTGCATTTGGTAATCGAGCGATTCGTCAAATGCGATGGTGCAATCGTGCGCTTCGGTGTCAATATCCCGAATTTGTACAATTGGCGTACGCGCTGTCGCTATTTCGGCACCCTCTGGATTCAAACGGTCGCCTTCGTCTGTATCGACTACGGAATCGGCTTTGCCAGAAAGCGAACTGTAGGAATACTGCATGATGCTTGCATCGGCGAGCTTTTGCTGCAAGCGGACCATTTCGCTTTTTTGTTTTATAATGTTGTTCTTGATTTCGTCTGCGGTCAATGCGTTCCCGATTCCAGAAAGTGCATTGAACGGCTTGAGGATACGTTCCTTGACAGTCTCGCTTAGCTGTTGCGGATTCCAATTTTCGATTTTAGGTAAATGTGTTGTCAATTGCGGCGCTGTTTCGAGTAGCCCTCTGATGGAGCTTTCGAGGAATCTGTATTCTTCCTTGACGCCTTTGGTGTTTTTCCATTTTTCGTAGCGCGGCAACATCAAGATCGAAGATGCACGTGTGAAATCGACGTAGAAAAGCCGTTTCCATTCTTCAAGTTCTTCGCGTTCGCGGGTTTTCTTGGCGCGTTCGCTAAATCCAAGGCGGATTTCGTCATTATCGTGATAAAGGAACGGGCCTGTTCCCGGTCTTTTGCCTTTGAAACCAGCAACAGAAATGACAACTGGAAATTCGAGGCCTTTGGACGCGTGAATGGTCATGACTTGCACGGCGTCGTAGTCGCTGCTTTTTTCGACGAGGTTTCCATCTTCGTCATCGGCGTTGTCGCTGTAGTTGGCGAGCGCTTCTAAATGGCGGACAAGGTCTTCGATAGAGCAATTGTGATTGTAAAGGTATTCTATGGCATAATTTCCGATTTGGCGGAGCCTTGCCAAATTTTGCAATCGAGAAATTTCCGTGAGGCGTTCTTCGACTTGTGTGTCGCTGTAAATGCGTTCGAGCATTTCGGCGTAGCGGCGTCTTTGTGCGAGTTCTCGCCAGGCGTTCAATTGCTGGCGCACGGGATTGTTCGGGTCGTCAAACGCACTGCTTTCGGCATAGTGAATGTCTTGCTTTGCGATTCTGAAAAAGTCCGTGATGAGCGCTTCGCTTAAAAGTCTTCGGTTCCAAGCGGAATAATCGGGGGCGTCAATGGCTTTGAAAATGGCAATCCATTCGGCACATTCGCGGCAACTGAAAAGGTTGCTGTCTTTGTAACGGCTGAAGGGTACGCCTGCAGAGCGCATGGCATCTTCGATGGCTTCCATTTCGGTGCGGCTGCGTGCAAGTACTGCAAAATCTTTGAAGGTAACGTTCCTGTATTTTGTGCAGTCTTTTTTGTCGAATACTTGCAAGGCTGTTTTTTTGTCATCGACAAATGTACACCAGTCTACGATTTTTTGGACGGCGGCGCGTGCAAAATCGACTTCGTTGATGTCTTCTTCGCTAATCCAAATCGGGGCGATTTCTTCGCCTTTGATTTTTGGCGGAGCCTTGACTTGCGAGCTATTTTGCGGTGGTAGCGAGGGCTCAAAATCTACAAGTTTTGTAGCGCCTTCGTTGGGCGTGAAAAAGTCGCCTTTAAAAAGTTCGTTGCAGCCGTTGATGATTCCTGTAGTGGATCTGAAGTTTGTTTGCAACGACATGCCGTTGTTGATTTCGTGAATCGCTTTTTGATAGACGTTCACGTCGGCGCTTTGAAAACTGTAAATAGATTGCTTGGGGTCGCCAACGACAAAAATCTTGTCGAAAACAGCGCTGAAAATATCCCATTGCAATTGGTTGGTGTCTTGGAATTCGTCGATGATGGCGTAAGCGTATTGCGCGCGGAGCCTTGTTTTTAAAAGGGATTCGCCTTTGCTTGTGTCGAGTGCGGCGCGATGAACCGATAGAATCATATCGTTGAACGACTGGTATTTCATTTCGGTTTTATACGCTTGCCATTCATCAAAAACGCTCGCGGCTTGCGATATCAAGAATTGGTTCAGCAAAATGCTATTGATAGAACCGAGTAAATCCTTGAGGTTCTTAAATGCAATAAAGGCGTCGTATGCATCTGCTGGCCAGTTTGTTCTAATAAACTCGTTATCCTTGAACGAAACGGCTGAAAATAGCGAACTGCCTTTTTGCCATTGCTTGAGTATGTTCAAAAAGTCTTCGATGCAGTTTTTGGAAGTCTTGCTGAATTTTTCAGACGGATATTTTTCAAGTGTTGCGTATGCGTCATGGAAAGTGGGAATGGCGAGAATATCTTCAAATGTGCTGACTGCTGCGATTCCTTGCAAATCTTCTGTGCTTAAAACAGTGTTGCCGATGGCAATATCTTCGGGCTTATCGAGCGGAATAATTTCGCGGTCGCCTTCGCTCCCTTTGTAAATGTTCGTAATGCTCTTGAGACCGTCAATAATTTTTCTTGTAATCGCTTGCGCGGAATCGTGCTTGATCAGGAACTGAAAATCGGAATTGTCGCTCCAGCGGTCTCGAATAAATTGCTCAATGAGATTTTCGACTTCGGCATCGTCAATCATTGACATGTCAAAGGGTCTGCCCGCATCGTAGGCGTATTCTTTTAGCGCTTTTTGGCAGAAAGAATGAATCGTGAAAATGGCAGCGTTATCGACGTCTTGATATGCCTTGGAACAAAGTGCAAGTGTCGCGTTGTCGAGTTCTTTTTCGCTCTCGTTTGTTTTGTCCAGCTTTTTGCTGAGGAGAACTTCGTCGATTTTTTTGCGGATGCGGTCTTTTAATTCACCTGCCGCTTTTTCGGTATAGGTGACGATGAGAATTTTTTTGAGCGGTGTCCCGAGGCTAATGAGTTTTGCCACCATCAATTGGATGGTGTATGTTTTGCCTGTGCCTGCAGAAGCTTCGATAAAAAGGCTTTTGGAAGGGTCGAATTTTTGGAGACTGAAATTTTCCATGATTAAGCCTTCCTTTTCTTAGCGGTTTTTCCCGATTCGCTTTCATCTATCGTAAATTGCATAAGACCGCGCATTTTTTGTGTGGCTTCTTTCCACTGATTTGTAAAGTCGCTTGCGTCAAACCCTACATCTGTGATGGGGTCGAAAAGCGTTTTCTTGTCGAAATATTTCCAGGATTCGCTGAGGAGTTTTTCTTTAAATGCGCGAATGTTGATGATTCCCGATGCATCGAGCATGCTTGCGGGAACCGCCTTGGAATACGGAAGTTGTGATTCATCGCCAAATGCAGCCGTGTAAATATCTTGCAAGATTTCGTTTGCTTTGTGCGGTGTCATGGCAACGGTGGCACTTGTCGCCTCTTTTGAAATGTCGCCGTTGTAGATTGCAATTTTAATAGTTTGTTCTTTTTCTGCGGTGCTTTCGTTACTTGCTCTTTGCGCAATAATGGCGAGCGCCTTGATGTAAGAGGGCAAGAACTTGGACAAGTTTGGACTCTTGTCGGACGAAGAAACCGAAACCATCTTGGTGATTTTATCAAGGTCATCGTTGTCGCTCCAGTCAAGCGTTCCCGAAAGCGTCCATTTGCTGGTGTCGTTTTTGCGGTTGAGCTGGATGTCCTGAATTTTTGCTTTGTAGCTCCAGGAATCTTTGATTTCGTTGATGAGCGAGTCGCCCATTTGCTTTAGAATTTGCGACTTGTTCGATTCTATTTCGGCAAGCAATTTTGTTCCGAAAATGCCGTCTGGCATGTTGCCTTGGAGCGCCGATTCCTTTTTGAATTTTTCGAGTTCATCGGACTTGTGCGAAAGTTCTGCAGCGACCATCATTTTGAGGAGTTCGCTTTTTTGCAATGCATCGAAATGGATGGGTTCGAACATTTCCTTTTCGGGATCATCGGAATTGGAAGCGGCTAGCATTTGGCTGATGCGGAATTCGAACGGATCTTTCAAGAATTCGCTGAGCATGTATAGCGGAACGCGTTCGGGGCATTTGAAGTTGACGTTCTCTGTCGCGGTTTGCATGGCGCCCGTTTTTGGATTCACGTGTGCAAATCCGTCTTGCATCATGTTGAGGAATGCGCGCTTGTTGCGAAGGCTTTTTTGCGTGAAAAGTTCATCGAAATTGCGGGTTTCGTCAAGCGAAATTTTGTTTTCGGGCCATGCTTCTGACGGGCTGATTTTCGCGGCAGTTTCAGACGCATCAGGCCCATCGGCGACACTTTCGGTGGCATTTCCCACGGCATTTGCCAAAAACTTGCGGATGTCGTTTACAACGGAGGTGGGGTAAAGCTCGGCATCCTTGCGGATGTCTTGATTCACGTAGCTCACATGGAAACTTTCGCTTGTGCTCATGAGCTGGCAGAGGAACGCGTAACGGCGTTTTGCAATGGGTGAATCATCGCCAGGCCACGGGCGGCAAGATTTGCGGAGGTCGAGCGTGTTGTGCTGTTTTGCTCCCGGGAAGTTCATGGAATCGCCGCCGATAAAGAATAAATGCTTTACAGGGATGATTCTGTTGGGGATAAAGTTCATGAACGTAACGCCGTTCACGAACAATGTGCCACAACTGTAAGCGGATGATTGTGCTGCCGTGAGAAGCGTTTGCTTGATGATTTTCCACGAGATGCTTTCGAGACCTGCGTCTATTTGATTGCGGAGCCCTTCGATGGCTTGCATGACGTTGCTTACGATAATTGTTTCGCTTGCGAATCCTTCCGGAGCGCCGGGCATCGATATCCATTCGTTGAGAAAATCGGTAAGTTTGTCTAAGTCTGCGACTTTTCCGGCGTTGCCAAAATCCATCCACTTTTTGAGTGAATCAATGCAATCGACAAACTTGCAAAGGGAGCGGTTGTCGCTTGTAGCCATGTCTGCATACGGCATAAGGATATCGCTCGAAGTCATGACAGGATTCTTCGTCATTTTTGCAAGGAGCAGTCGACGCACGCCGCCGAGCCAATCTTCTTTTTTATGCTCACGGTCGCGATAGACGTTTGTGCCTTCAATCCAGCTTTCCCATTTGCCTACGTCGTCTTCACTGATGTGGCGTGTTTGCTGTACGACCGGATTGCGCAACAATGCAAAGAATGTTGGGCGTGTGATTGTCCCTTGTTCTAAAATCGTAAACAAGTTGTCCAAAACGTTCTCGGTTTGCGAACTTCTGGCGGGCGAGTCAACGATGGCAAACGGAATGTGCAAAAAGCTGTCTTTATCGTTCTCACTGGCGTATTTCTTGCGTTCTGGAGTCTGGTCAAAAATTGTTTTGATGGCGGTGCGGTAACCATCTAAATCGGGCGATACCACGAGAATGTCGTTTACGCGCGCGCCTTGCTGCATGAGCTTGCAGATAGAAGTGTGCAATGCTTCGACTTCGCGAATCTTGGTTGGCGCAGCTGTTACGTCTAAAGAAGTATCTGTGCGCTTGCAACCATCAGCGCTAAAGTCGGGCAAAGTATTGATGCGGTTTGCAATGGCGTATTGCACTTTGTGCAAAAGCGTGTCGTGCGGTAGCTCGCTTGCATCGCTAATTTCGTCGCCAGCACGAAAATCAAAATCGTAATTGGCGGCTTGGCACCAGAGCTTGATGTTGTCGCGCCCTGAACGGCCCCAATTGCAAAGCAACGTATTTTCGGACTGCGCTTCATCGTGGGTGTATTCGGGAATGTCATCGACATCGTTGCTGTCGCCTGCTTCAGAAATATCAACGGACATCCTTTCGCGAACTTTGTTTATAGTCCCGGTGTTGTCGCTCCATTGCCCGTCTCGTGAAACCCAATTCCTGTGGATGGTGGCACTTTGATTGTGGACCGTTGAAGTGTCTTCCCAGAATTCCATGCAGGGGTTTTGAATGTAAGCGTAAACGTCATGTGTCTCGGCGTATTTCTGCAAGATAACGCGGTAGAATTGACCCATGCCGCCCAAACCGAAAATGAATAGCGGTGTGTTGCCAATATGTTCTGTGTGGAAGTTGACGTTGCCCGCATTGTCGTGACATGCAATGTACAAATACGGGATTGTCAGGTATTCCGTGCTTTCGCCGTTTTTGCGTTTGGCTTCGTTTTCGAAAACTTCAGATAAAAGCGAATGTTTGCCATCGTGAGCATGGAAAACCGCGGAGTACAAATCGCGTTGCCATTTTTCGCGTTGCGAAATTTCGCGGTTTGCGAGTCCGAAGAACGATTCAAGTTTTCCTTGCTTCCATTTGTCGAGAATGCCCGGTGCAGAAGTTCCATCAATGCGGCGGATGAAATTGCTGGGTCTGCTGGTTTCGTATTCCAAAAACAGCGAAGCCATCTTGCTTGCAAAATCAAAAAGATGCGTTTCGTCAAGTTTGCCGTCAATGACCAGGTAACGCTTGACTTCTTCGTCCATTTGCAAATAGTTCGGAGTACCGTTTGTTTCTTTGACGAGGTGCGCGAGGATGACGTTCCTCAACATGTCGGAGTTTAATTTTTTCTTGTGTGTGTCGTCGCCAATAAGGATTTCCATGAGAAAACGGTCGATCATCATGGAATTGAATCCGACAAGAGATTTCTTTTTTTGCACCCATTTTAACCTGAACCATTGCTCCAGTTTTGGATCCGGGAATAGAACTGCCGGTGCTTCAAACGGGTTTGTCCAAGCCTTGGAAACAGCTTCAATCATTTCGTCGGCAAGGTTTTCGAGGTTCAGTGCAAATTTCAGGTACAGCATGAGTACAATATATCTTTTTGCAAAAAACAGAAAGCCTTCGGCTGGTCGGCCGAAGGCTTGTTAATCAAGGAATCATGAAAATCAAATGTGTTGCGTTTTAGATAATCTTAGTCTTGTGGCTGCTCGTGGTGTTCCGGGCCGTGTTCGCCTTTGCCATGCTTGGCGTGCTTCATGTGTTCGAACTGCATGGACTTGAACTTTTCCAACTGTTCCTTGGTAAGAATCTTGTTGAAGTCCTTGACACCCTTAATTCTGTGGTTGAGCAATGCTTCTTGAGCCTTGAGAATTTCAGCTTTGGCTGCTGCAATTTTCTTGTCGTCGTTGGCATCGAGTGCATCGCGGAGAGACCTTTCGGCTTCTTTCTTTTGCTTGCGAAGAATTTTGAACGTAGAATCCATAAAGTGACGCTGCTGTTCGAGTGCGGTCTTCTGTTCATGGGTCACTTGCAATACAGAGTCCATGAAGGCTTCGCCTTTCTTGAAATCGAACTTTTTGCCGAAATCTTTGCCCTTGAAATTCGGATCGCGCGGCGGTTCACCATGGAAGTGTTCACCCTTGTGGTGGTGCGGGCCTTCACCGAATTCTTGACCGTGGCGCATGCAGTGTGGGCATTTGCAATCCGGGCCGCAGGGGGCTTTCTTTTTGCAACAATCTGCCTTTTTCTTGCAGCAGTCTAAATTCTTTTTGCAGCAATCGCTAGGCTGGAATTCGCAAATTCCATTTTTAGAACAAGGCGAAAAACCGGCGTTGTTGAATGCGAATGCTCCAATGAAGAAGCCAAGAGAGCAAGCGAAAATAATCAAGCTTGCAAAGAAGGTTTTGGTGGATGCGTTCATTATTTTGTCTCCTGTAATAAATAGCTGATGGATTGATAGGTATCCAAATTTTCCAGTTCGTCGTCGCTTGTTTCGCCAAGGTCGTTGTACCACGAGACAAGTTCATCGGATGCGGCGTTCGTTATGAGGAGCGTTTCGGAGTCCATGCGGTTGAATACCGTAAAGACGGCGAGGAACGATACGACTATAAGGCTTGCGGCGAGGGCGTACATGGTTCTCGCTTGGACAAACTTGAGGAACTTCTTTTGTTTCGAAGAATCGAGTCTTGCGCAGACCGTTTCCCAAGAATTTTCCCTGGGCTTGATTCTTTCTAGCCTTGAAAAATCGATTTGATCACGCATAGTTCGTGTTCTCCTGTAAATAGTTCTTGACAACGGTACGTGCACGACTGAGCCTTGCCTTGATGGTTCCTTCGGGCATGTTGTAAATCTCGGATAAGTCCTTGATACCGAGGTCTTCGGCATCTTTGAGCCAAAGCATGCTTCGTGTTTCGGCGGAGAGCTTTGACAGTCCAAATTCCAAGAGTTCCGGGTCGTAATCCAGTTGTTCCTCGTGCTTGCTTCCGATGGCGGAAACCGTCACGAGCTCGATATGTTCCTCTTCGAGTTCGGCATGGCGCTTTTTGGAACGCAGCCTCATGAGGCATTCGTTTACGGTAAGACGGTACAACCAGGTGTTAAGAGCGCTTTCACCGCGGAAGTTCTGGATCTTGCCGGGAACGGATACAAAAATGTCCATCAGAATATCTTCAGCCTCGTCGCGGTTCTTGAGCATTCTGAACGCTAGGTTCAAAACGTTGGTACTGTGGGATTTCCACAGCAGGCCAAGCGCGTCGCGGTTGCCTTGTTGAATTTTCTTTATGATGACTTTTTCGTCCATTTCGTTATTTTTGATGCGTGGGGTGAATGGTGGGTTGCATAAATACCAAAATTTTTTTCGAGCTACTAATGACCAATAACCAATGACTAATAACCATTTAATTATATTATAATCGATGCAAAAAATCCTTTTTGAAAAATTGAAAGAGGCTTTTGCCTCTGTTTTGCCCATCACGTTGATTGTGTTGTTGGTTTCGCATACTCCGCTTGTCACTTTTTCGGTGAAAGAGCAAGTTGTTTTTTCGATTAGCGCTGTTTTTTTGATTGTGGGCATTGGACTTTTTAACTTGGGGGCAGACCTTGCCATGACTCCGATGGGGGCATATGTGGGGTCGGGTCTTACCAAGTCGCGTAGGCTTTTGTTGCTTGTTTCGGTGTGTTTTGTGATGGGTGTTCTCATTACTGTTGCGGAACCGGATTTGTCCGTGCTCGCTGAACAGGTGAAAAATGCCGTGAAACCGATTTTGCTGATTTCGACAATTGGTGTGGGTGTCGGGATTTTTTTGCTGCTTGCGATTTTGAAGATTGTATTTAAGAAAGACCTTTCGCTGATTATCATTTTCTTTTACATGGTGCTGTTCATGCTCGGGATGCTCATGGTGTCTGTCGGGCGGAATGCCTTTGTACCGCTTGCGTTTGATTCTGGTGGCGTGACGACGGGGCCGATTACGGTGCCGTTTATCATGGCGCTTGGTGTGGGTGTTGCAGGTGCGATTGGCGGTAAGAACGCTTCGGAAAACAGTTTCGGCTTGATTGCTCTTTGCTCGGTAGGGCCAATTTTAGCGTTGATGGGCTTGGTCGTTTTTTCGAAGGGCGATTTGACTTATGAACTTTCGACTGCGGCGTATTCTATTGAAGCTAGCCTTGGCGAACACTTTTTGCCGGTGGTGCTGACGGTTGCAAAAGAAGTTTTTATTGCGCTTGCGCTGATTGTTGCTTTCTTTGGAGCTTTGCAATGGACAGTGCTTAAACTCCCGATGGTAAAACTTGTACAGGTGGGTGTCGGGATTTGCTATACGTTTATTGGGCTTGTCATTTTCTTGACCGCTGTAACGGTCGGATTTATGCCGATTGGTTTTGAAATCGGGTGTGAGCTGGCGAAACGGCCGCATGCGCTTGTGACGGCGGGCTTTATCATTGGCATGGTGGTCGTGCTTGCAGAACCGGCGGTGCACGTGCTCAACAAGCAGGTCGAAGAAGTAACGGGTGGCCTTGTGACAAAGCGCTCCATGCTTATTGCGCTTTCAGTGGGCGTCGGCATTTCGATTGGACTTTCGATGCTCCGCATTATTATCGGGTTCCCGATTATTTATTACCTGTTGCCCGGTTACTTTATTTCACTTGGGCTTTCGTTCTTTGTGCCAAAACTTTATACCGCGATTGCTTTTGACTCTGGTGGCGTGGCAAGCGGTCCCTTGACTTCGAGTTTTATTTTGCCTTTGGCGATTGGAGCCTGCTCCGTGATTCACGATGGAGGCGATTCGATTTTGAATTACGCGTTCGGGATTGTGGCGATGGTCGCGATGACTCCGCTCATTACGATCCAGGTGCTTGGTTTCAAGGCAATTGTGGCAAGACTTTGGCGTAACAGAATGATGATGCGCCGCTTGCAAGATGCTGATGACGAACAAATTATTGACTTTGTGTAGAGGCGATTATGGTTGAAACTGTGAAAAAAGTTTTGAAGAGAAGTACGCCTCAGAAGGTCCATTCTAAGGTCTCAATGAATCGTCTCAAGATTCTTGTGACTACGGTGATGCGCTCGAAGGCCGACTTTTATATGGACTACATCCAGTCTTTTGGGGCGAATGTGCAGTTTGTTCTTTATGGGCATGGCACGGCTCCGCGAGAAATTATGACTGCGCTAGGACTTGCGGACCCTGAACGTGCCGTAATTGTGAGCATTATTGGCGAAGACCATGTGCCTGCTGTTTTGGAATGCCTTGAAGAAAAATTCAAGACAATTGTAAATGGAAAAGGAATTGCTTACACGATACCGATGTCGAGTGTGATTGGCAAGTCCGTATTTAACTTTTTGAGCGACAACCGTTCCCAGGTGGGGAGAGGATAATCATGAAAGCGAATACACATGAATTAATTATTTGCATTGTGAATAACGGATTCTCCGATACCGTGATGGAAGCCGCAAAGGACGCTGGCGCTCGCGGCGGTACGGTCTTGAACGCTCGCGGAACGGCAAACAAAGAAGCGGAATCGTTCTTCCATATTGCAATCCAGCCAGAAAAGGAAGTGGTGATGATTCTTGTGCCGCTGAATGTAAAAGATGCAGTGCTGCATGCTTTGTACGAAAAGGCTGGCCTCGATACGATGGGGCAGGGAATTGCGTTTGCGCTCCCGGTCGATAACGTTGTGGGTCTTACGCCGTGGAAGGTGGAGCACAAGGTGCCGGAAGAGAAGAAGTAGAGTGTACAGCCACTGGGTTGGGCTAAAGCCCCAACTCTTTGGCTCGGTTATAAAAATGAGTAAACTCATTTTTGCAACGCTCGCCTTCTGAGTTGTCTTCAGGCTACGCCTTTCAGGATGACGTTTTGCGTTACACCTTTACATTGAAGTATTCGATTTCGGGGTGGCTGATGTAGAGGCCGCTCACGGAGGCTTGCGGGTACATGGCGCCGTTTTCGGTGAGGCTGATGCCTACGCTCTTGAAGTCGATGAGTTTTGCAACGTTGAAGATTTCCTTGATATTCGGGAGCAC
Organism: Fibrobacter succinogenes; assembly: GCA_902776765.1. Classification (GTDB taxonomy): domain Bacteria; phylum Fibrobacterota; class Fibrobacteria; order Fibrobacterales; family Fibrobacteraceae; genus Fibrobacter; species Fibrobacter succinogenes_N. The sequence goes on along the minus strand of CACYRP010000041.1, from coordinate 19,351 downwards.
AGGGTAACCGACGGCTGGGCGGATGCCCTTCCAACCGTTGTTTCGTTCGAGTTCCTTGCTCAAGTATTCAGCGCCTGCTTCGGCGAGACGGTCGGCGACAGTCTGCATGAGGAGCACGTCGTAATCGCTGCCGCCCTGTTCGGCTTTGAGCTTTTCCAAGCGTTTGACGAATGTTTCGCTCATGGTCACGGCGAATGCTCCCACGATATCGCGGAAGACATCTTTCCCGGCAGGGGCGGCAAAGACGCTTGCGGTGTTTGCGTTTGCTGGGGCAATGTAGTCGCAGAGGGCAAGGCAGGTGCCTTCGGGATTCTGCTGGCGCGCAGTTGAAACTTCCACGAGGTCTTCATCGGTGCCTGTGCGGCCCGTGTTGAAGATGACGGATTTTTCGGTACCGGCGGCAGGGTAGAATGCTTGAACGGCGCGGAGTGCGTATTCGGGCTTTGTGAGCGACTTGATGAGCGCTTCGGCGTCGGCCTTGAGCTTTTTCGCTTCTTCTTCTTCGGGCTTGATTTTCCAAGTGAAGAAGAAGTATTCCCAGCTGATGAGCGGAATAATCTTTTCGATAGGAATCGGTGGGAGCTTGCTTTCGCCCATGAACGGCGGTTCCACGGGCTGGTACTTGCTCCAGTCGCATTTGTAGCGGCGTTCTTCCGGTGTGGAGGTTGCTGCGGCCATGGCGTTAGCGGCTTCGGTCTTGATGCCGTTTTGCTTGTCGCGGATGCGTTGTTGCTCTTCGCGGTTTTCTTGAATCGTTTGTTCGCGAGTGGCGGGATCGAGTAATTTCTGGGCGAGGCCCGGATTGCTGGCGGCATCGCGCACGTGGAATACTGGGCCGTCATAGCACGGGGCGATTTTCACAGCGGTATGCGTGGGCGAGGTGGTTGCGCCACCGACGATAATGGGGATGCGTTGACCGGCGGCCTGCATGGCTTTTGCAACGGTGCACATTTCTTCGAGAGACGGCGTAATGAGACCGGAAAGGCTCAAGATATCTGCTTTGTTCTCAATCGCAGCCTTGACGATGACATCTTCGGGGACCATCACACCGAGGTCCACCATTTCGTAGCCGTTACAGGCCATAATCACGGAGACGATGTTTTTGCCGATATCGTGCACGTCGCCCTTGACGGTTGCGATGACGATTTTACCGCGGCTCGATGCGTTTGCGTCTTTGCCCGCTTCGATGTAGGGCTGCAAAATTTCTACAGCCTTTTTCATGGTACGTGCGGTCTTGACGACTTGCGGGAGGAACATCTTGCCTTCGCCGAAACGGCGGCCGACTTCGTTCATGCCATCCATCAGCGGACCAGAAATAATGCCGACTGGGCTATCGCCACGGTTGATGAGTTCCATCAAGTCGGGCTGCAGTGTTGTGGAAGTTCCCTTGAGGAGCGCTTCTTGCAGGCGCTCTTCGGGCGTGGTGGGCTTGGCATCGGCGGCGCTTTCACCTGCGTCTGCGGAACTTGTACCTGCGCCGGTGCTCATGGCAAAAATTGCCTTTGGATCGTACTTGGTGCCCGCTTCTTTTGCAGCTGCGGCGGCAGCGTTCATGCGGCTTGCAATTTCGATGAGTTCTTCGCTTGCTTCCGGTTCCGTGTTGAAGATAACTTCGGTAATCGCCATGCGGAGTTCAAGCGGAATCGTCTTGTACTTGATAATCGCACTCGGATTCATAATGGCCATGCCCATGCCGTTTGGGATGGCGTAATGCAGGAACGTGGTGTGCATTGCTTCGCGCAAGTAGTTGTTGCCGCGGAATGCAAACGAAAGGTTCGAAAGACCGCCCGAAATGCGGACGCCGGGGAGGTTGTCCATAATCCAGCGGACGGCACGAATAAAGTCAATGGCGTAGGCGTTGTGCTCTGCCATGCCGGTAGCGACCGTCAAAACGTTCGGGTCGTAAATGATATCGGATGGATCAAAGTGAAGTTGCTTCACCATGATATCGTAAGCACGGGACGCAATTTGTACACGACGCTCGTAGTTCGTGGCCTGACCTTCTTCATCGAAGAGCATCACGATCACGGCGGCGCCGAGGCGCTTCACGGTGAGTGCGTGCTCGATAAACGCCTTTTCGCCCATCTTGAGCGAAATCGAGTTCACGATGCTCTTGCCTTGAATGCACTTGAGGCCTTCTTCGATGACTTCGAAGCGGGAGCTGTCGACCATGATAGGCACGCGGCTTACAGCCGGGTCAGAGGCAATCAAGTTCAGGAACGTGCGCATTTCGGCTGTGGCGTCGAGGAGACCGTCGTCCATGTTGACGTCGATGACGTCGGCGCCGTCATCGACTTGCTTGCGGGCTATGTCGAGCGCTTCTTCGTAATTCTTCTCGTTGATGAGACGCAGGAACTTCTTGGAACCCGCGACGTTGCAACGTTCGCCGACCTTCACGAAATCGCTGGCGTTGCAGCTGTCGGCGCCATTGCTCGGACGAACTTGTTCTCTGAACAACGGTTCAAGACCTGCGAGGCGGAGACGCGGGCAGGTGACATATTTGGGCGCGGGTTCGCGGCGCTTGTAGTCGGCGGGGAGTGCGTCAAGCATCTTGCGCATTGCGGCGATGTGTTCCGGAGTCGTACCGCAGCAACCGCCAATCATGTTCACGAGCTTGTCGTCCAGATAAACTCGCATCAATCGCACCATGTCTTCGGGCGTGTCGTCATAACCGCCGAACTGGTTCGGAAGACCTGCGTTCGGATGGCAACTGAGGTAGCACGGCGCAATGGCGCCCATGCGGCGGAGGTATGGCACCATGCCGTCTGCACCGAGACCGCAGTTTAAGCCGATGGAAAGCGGATGCATGTGCATCACGCTCACGGCAAAAGCTTCGACAGTTTGTCCAGAAAGCGTACGGCCGGAGGCGTCACTTACGGTCATCGAGAGCATAACTTCAATCGGCTTAATTTCGGCTTCGGGAGTGCCTGCAGCCTTGGCGGCTTCAATGCGTGCATCGTTTGCCTTGCTGTAAGCGCTGAGGGCGGCCTTCGCGTTCAGCGTATCAAAAATCGTTTCAATCAGGATGGCGTCAACGCCTTCTTCCATGAGCACGGAAATTTGTTCCAAGTACGCATCTTCGAGTTCGTCAAAAGTGATGGCGCGGCTTGCCGGGTCGTTTACGTCTTCGCTCATGGAGAGCATCTTGCTTGTGGGGCCGACGTCGCCCAATATATAGACCTTGCGACCGTACTTCTTGAAGCCTTCTTCGGCGGCCTGCTTCGCAATCTTTACGGAAGCACGGTTCATCTCCGCGATGCGGTGTTCCTGATGGTATTCGTGCTGGCTCACGCGCTGGCTCGAGAACGTGTTCGTGGTGAGGCAATCCACGCCTGCATCCACGTAACGACGCTGGATGTCGAGAATTATCTCGGGCTTTTCGATGGAGAGCATATCGTTGTTGGCGCCCTTGATCCCGTAAGTCTGGGAGCAGCATCATCTTTGATTCAAACGCTTCGCGAAGAGTCATTTTGATTTCCGTGTTTAAAATTCGAATTTATGCGTATATTTGTTTTTATGCATAAAAGATAGAAAATGAAAGTGCCCTTTTCAAGTGAACTATGCAAAATCGGGGCACCATACGGCACCCCGATTGACCACAACACAATTACATGTTTCTGTCTATGCTGTAGGCAAATCCTCCTTTGCGGTCAGTGTACGCACTTTGAAAAGCCCGAGACTCCCGGCTCGGCAATCGATCCCAATCAATTTACTTGGGTTTTCTTTTGCGGCCTGTTCTATATTGTTGAAAAAGTTGCGTAATGAAGGAAGAATCTCTTCGAGCGTTCCGACGTTTACACAGTCTGCGGTCCAACCTTCTTCCAAAAGTTCTGTATTTATGTTGCTTCTGGTCATGCAACCTCCTTTTTTGCGGCAACGCTTTTGGCGGTCAATTGGCGCAGTATTGTTTGTACCAAATTCCTTAGCTGGGTTAAAGGGTACTCAGGAAAGAATTCGTCGTAGAAAGGGTCTTCTCCGATGGTGAATGAGCAACCCGTTTTTGGAGTTCTGTAAACGAAGCTGAATTTAGTGGTTGGTTTTTCTGTCTGCAAAGCTTCCAAAACGACCTTGTTGTAGGTGTTTTCGATTTCTGTTCTGCGCAGGAATGCGTCTCCACACTCATCTCCGGATGCGAATAAACGGAATGCTTCGCCTTCGTGGAAAATGTCCATGAATAAAAAATAGTGAGCGAATTTATCCTGCTCTTTGGTCTGGTTTTTAGTGATATAATAGCGGCAGAGGGTGCTTTCGACCGCAACATCGCGGAAGTCAACGAAGCAGGATTCTTCTTTGTCGTAGCCAAAAAAATGAAATATGTTATCACGCGAATGGAATTCTGGAAGGAAATTTTTTACGGATGTCCTTTCTGCAACGGCCATTATGCAGGATTGCTTGGATTGGCGAACGAACCAAGTGGACTTGCCACGACCTTGCTTGAGCTTTTGGTAGTCAAGTGGGAGTAGTTTTGCGAATTGCCTGGTGGTCATACCCAATCTCCTAGAAAATGCGTGAGAGCATGCCGACAATTTTGTCGTAAAAGTTTGTTTTCTTGACTGCAGCTTGGGTAAGGTCAAGCCCGTAGTTAGAGGCTCTTCCGAAGCCTACGCAGAAGCTTTGTCCTTCAACATGGAGGTTTGGAATACAAAAACAGACGATTTTCTCACCATTGTCGGTGACAAAACCTGTGTCGAAGCAGAATTTCCCTTCGCCGAAGTTGTACATGCCCGAACCTTTTAGGGCTCTTTCGTAGTAGGTGTTGACGCGTGTTAAGGCATCTCTGAAGGTGACCGAATTGCGTTCATTGGATTGCATAATTAAGTGATTAATTTTAATTTGTTCGTTCTTGATGAAAATGTCTTTATGAAGTCTCATAGTGCAAAAATTCCTTTTAGAATAAAGTTAATATGCGTTGGTTAAGAGGCGGCTCGATATGTCAGAGCCGTGAAAAAAAGAGGTGATATCACCCCGACCGTAATTTCGCCGAAAATCGGTGCGAATTATTGCCGGAGGTGAATCACTGAGGGGTGGTTATGTCCGTTGGAATAGCCGCCCTCTCAAATCTGGCTCGGTATATTAAGCGATGTTAATTATACCGACACATTTAAAAAGTTATTAATAGCTTCGCTCGTGAGGAAGAATAGGCTGAGCCTATATCTTAAAGTCGCTGTTTGCGACTTGATTGAGCTGTCATTATACTCGTGAAATCTTGCGATCTCTTGAGCCAAATATGCGTCTTACTGGCTGTCTCTGTGGTTCTGGAGAATCCATATGGAGCCTTGCGCGTTAAAAATCGGGATAATGCTCGTTGTCGATGAATGTTTGCGGAAACTGATAGTTTATTTTCGCCAGAGATAACCGCCTTTCCCTTTGATCTCTAAAAGCATCCAGCGATCTGCAATGTGGGCTTGTTCTAGGACTTTATAGGCTGCTTTCAAGAGGTTCGCTGCGGCTCTTGGATTGGTGGATGAAAAAGCGTTTCCTGCTTCAGTTTTGATACCCATATGGTTTACTGCAAGGAGTAAGTCTTTGAAGCAGAATGACTGGTTTGTTGTAGATTGTATTGCCCAAAATTTTTTGCAGAGATTCAGAACAGCTTTTGCTTTATTTAGCGAAACCATGATTTTGTTCCTCGAAGCTGGTTTATGAATCCGATAGCGGAGGCGGCTATACTGAAGGCCGTTCCCAACAGGGCTAAGGTACTTTGAGCTTTTGCCATATTTTTTTCTCGTTATTTTTCCTCAAGCACATGCTTAAGGTGTCTTTTTTTTCTTAAGACATGCTGTAATTTATAAAATTATTCTTTGATTGTCAAGTGATTTTTGTGAAAAATATTATTCTATTTTTGATTTTTACTATTTTTTGACTATAAAATAGCAAAATATAGACAAAATGAACAGAATATTATTAATAATTATTCAAATTAATGCGAAATTTTTATATTTTTAGAAACGATAAATCGAGGATTTATAATGTCACTATTTCAGATGATGCAAGAAACGGGACTTCCAGGACTTTTCAAGTATTTCCCCCAGTATACCCCTTTCATTGGCGAACGCTTTTCCTTTTCTGGTAAGAGGGTTTTGACTGTCGAATTCGCCGCCCCCGCTTATGGTGAGTATGAAAACGCTTTTTACGTTAATAAGAGCTTTTCTTCAAAAAGAGAGCGCGTTGGAGATGAAAAAAATAATGGCTTAAATTCAATTCCGCAAAACGTTATATTAGGAGCTTCTCCGTCTGGTGTAAGACTGCGAGAACGTATTCGTGTGCATCTGCCCGATGTTGGTGTAGATGAAGTCGCCTTTTATTATTTCTTGCCATTTCCTGTGGAAAAGGGTGTTACTAAAATAGATCAAAATGATAGAAAGATAGCGACTGAGTTGTTTATGAAAGTTGTTAATATACTGAGACCATTGCAAGTTGTTTTTTTTGGAAATATGATTCTTAATGATGAAATTGTGAAATTTCTTGAGAAAGAGGGTATATCGTATAAGGCGGTGTCTTTGAGAGCTGATTTTGAGGGGCGAAATTATAATGCTCAGGATCCACTTTCTCAAAAAAACAATCATGGATTACAAAAATTGGTACAAATTAGTGACCTTGTTAAGGGTAAAATTGATTTGATTCCTGAAGAAATTAGGGGTGCTATTCAAGATTTGCTAAATGAAATTGATTTTATGGACGAAGAAGCTTCTAAAGCGAAGGAATTTAATGATCAACAAAGTAAAAAGATTCAGAAATATGTTTTTGTAAGACGAGTTGCTCGAGAACTTAATTCTATAGACAGGACTATGTACATGAAAGATTTAGCTTTGTTGCTTAATGCTAATGATTTTAGGACTGCTTTGGGAGACCTTTTTGATCCTCATAGTAGAGGCGTGTACAAACTTGTTGCTGCGACTACTGGTTACCTTGTGGGGAAAAAAGATTATAATGCCGCAAACAATGTTATGGAACGTTTTGTCCACAATAAAAATGCTGATATTACAAATACGGTTTCCGCAGCACTTATGTCGGTTGCTTTAGAGCGGAAATATGGTTATAAATCTATAGGTTTGAACATTGAATATAGCCAACTTCAAGAAGAACGTAAGCGAGTGTTTGGCGATAAAATTCCAAGCGAATATATGCCTATAAATGAAATTTTTAAATCAGGTTTTGGAGCTCCGCCTTGTGTGTGATTGAAAATTTGTTGATTTAAAGGGATTGTAACTTGAAAGTGCACATTGTTTCGTACTTTACCAAAATATTGTTCACTAAAAATTACAGTTAAAACGACCGATTGCTAATTAAATACCCCTTAATTAGTATAGATTTGCTCCATGAATATTGTAATTTACGCCCTATTTGCTCTTTCTGGTTTTGCGGGACTCATTTACGAAGGTTCGTGGGCCAGGTACCTTAAACTTTTCCTCGGACATTCGAGCTATGGTCAGGTGCTCACGCTTTGTATTTACATGGGCGGGCTTGCGATCGGCAGTTTTGTCGCGGGCAAGCTTGTGGAGCGCGTGAAGAGGCCGCTGCTTGGGTATGCGGCGGTGGAGCTTGCGATTGGCATTGGCGGGTTGATTTACCACCCGATGTACATTTGGATTACGGATTACTTTTATGATTCGAATTTTGTGGCGGGGTTGAGTTCGCGCGGTGCGGAAATTTTGAAGGTCGTTTTGGCGACGGGTTCGACGCTCCCGATTGCGATTGCTGTGGGTATGACGTTCCCGTTCATTGCGGCGGGACTCATGCGCAAGAGCGGTGCCGAAGTCTCGCTCCCGATGCTTTATTTTACGAACAGTCTCGGTAGTGCAATTGGTATTTTGTTCACAAGCTACACGTTGATTCCTGTGCTCGGCAATCATGCGACGCTTTGCGTGGCGGCTTCGATCAACTTCTTGCTGGCGGCGGTGTTCTGCTATATTGGCTATACAGCGCCTGCAACGTACGAAGAAGAACTTGAAGACGAGGGGGTTGGGGCGCTGGTGACAGCTGGCGGGCAGGCCGCGGAATCTTGCGAAAATACAAATCGCGCGGAGCCGCTTAACGAAGATTATGTGGCAGAACACAAGCTCGCTATGCCTCCGAAGAACATGTGGTTCTGGATTGCGGGTATTACGGGTCTTACTTCGTTTGTCTATGAAATTGTCTGGATTCGTTTGCTCTCGCTGTTGATGGGTTCGTCGAGCCACAGCTTTGACCAGATGCTTTCGGCGTTTATCTTGGGCCTTGCCATTGGCAGCGCCGTGAGCGGAAAACTGTTGAAGAAGGACTCGCTTGTGGTGCTTTCGCTGGCGCAAATTTTCATGGGATTCTTTGCGCTTTGTACGCTCTATTTCTACAAGCCGTTCTGGGAAGGCATGAATGTGGCGAACCAAATTTTCAATACGACGAATGACGGCTATGTTTGCTGGAGCATTTTCAAGTACGCGCTTTCGATTTTGTGGATGGTGCCGACGAGCTTCTTTGCGGGTATGACGCTTCCGCTGATTACGCTGATTTTGACGCGTGCCTTCAAGAGCGAAGCTCCGATTGGAAAAGTTTACGGCTGGAATACGGTGGGATCGATTCTTGGTTCGGCAGGCGGTGGGCTTTTGCTGTTGCCGCTTTTGCAGCTCAAGGGCTCGCTGGTGCTCGCTGCAGTGCTCGACTTTATGATTGGCTTTATATTGCTCGTCATTTATCGCAAAAAGTTCCGCTATAGCGTGCTCTTTTATGTGATGACGGCGGTGATGATTTTGCCATCGTTCTTTGTGAATTTCGACCCGCACATGATTACGTCGGGGGCGTTCCGCGCTTACAAGAACTTGCATCCGGACGAGAAGATTGTGGTACGTGACGGCAAAACGGCGACAATCAGCTTCCACGAATCCGATGTGCATTATTACGTGAAGACGAACGGCAAGGCCGATGCGAGCATGAGCAAGAATCGTGAGCGCCCGATTGAAGGCGACGAACTCACGCAGGCGGCAACCGCATTTATGCCGATGGCCATGAAGGATAAGCCTTACGATGCCGCGATGGTCGGTTTTGGCAGTGGCATGGGCGCACATTACTTGCTCGCAGACTCGCTGGTGCGCGACTTTGACTGCGTGGAAATCGAAGAAGAAATGATGAATCTCGCGAAGGGTTTCTATCCGTGGAACGCTCGCGGTTACGATGACCCGCGCATCCATATTTTCATTGACGATGCGCAGACGTTCTTCCTTACGAACCGCCGCAAGTACGACTTGATGATTAGCGTGCCCTCTAACCCGTGGGTGAGCGGTGTGGCAAGCTTGTTCAGCCATGAATTTTATACGAAAATGCGCCGTTACATGAAACCGGGCGGACTTTGGGTGCAATGGATCCAAACGTATGAATTCAACGACTTGCTGTTCCTCAATATCTTGAAGGCGCTCGATGTGACGTTCCCGTACGTGAGTTTGTACAAGGCTCCCGAGGAGCCGGACATCATCATTGTCGCTAGTGACGAGCCTGTGATGCAGCGCGCCATTGGCCGCTTTAGCACGGATTCAACGCTTGTGAAGGAATTCAAGCGCATCCATCGTGATCCGGATTTCTTTGGCGAACAGAATTTCTTGTTTACATCCAAGATGGTGAAATCGCTTTTGGATGGTGTGGAACCGAACAGCACGTTCATTCCGATGGTGGATAACAAGGCGGAAGAGGCGCGCTTTGTGCACTCGAATGCTCGCATTGTGCAGGTGTTCGACAGTTGCGAAATTTGCTGGCCGGAATATTTGGACTCGGCAGATTATGCGCTTCGCCGCCCGATGAAGGTGCGGTCCATGCTCAAGGCGGGTACGGATAAGTATCGTGAACGTGCACTCTTGGCGTATATCAAAGAAGTGAAAAAGCGCAAGAAAGTTTTCGAAGGAATCTCCGCGATGGTTACGGTGAATGGTGCCGACTCTACGGTTATAGCTGATTCTGCGACGGCGGTGGATAGCCTTGTTCGCCCGAAATTCAAGGTGGACGAAACCTCCCCGGACTGGAAAAAGTTCCGCGAAGAATATGTGGAATGGATGCGTGGTATTCCGATGGAATCGCGCGATACGAACAAGGTTTATGGTAAGGTTCGCGAACTTGTGAATGCAGGTGCATTGCCGGAATCATTCGCAGATGAGTTCAATATCATGGAAGCAGCTCGCACAAAAGATTATAAGTTGGCCGCATTCTATGTCGCTAGCTTCTACGAAAAGTATGAGATTGGTGCGATGGACGAGTTCTTCTTGCGCAATGCGATTCTGATCGCGTTCCTTGCGCACAACCCGACGCTTGCCGACGTGCTCTATAAGGAAGCGATCAAGCCGCACGAAGAATTTGCCCCGATTGAAAAGCTCCTAATTCAGAAGGAAATCCCGAGAATCCGCCGAAAGTAAGTGCCTGTGTGGCGCCCTGGGCAAGCGTTGTGCAGTTATAAAAAAAAAGGAAGCGTTTGACGCTTCCTTTTTTGCTTTTGATAGCTCTAACTATTGACAATGACCACTGACTAATAACTATTCGATTAGAACAAGAACGAAATGCCAACATTAGTGTAGAATGTAAGGAGTGTTGAGTTCGTAAACGATTGTTCCACCGTCAAGCCTTGGTTCAGCAGGTTCGTAAAGCTCTGGACAATGCGGAGATTCAGGTGAACGTTTCTTGTGAGCATGTAGCCGCCTTCGAGGGCAAGGCCTACTTCCATGTTCGTTGAAACGAAAGTGTTGGTGCTCTTGTCTACGTTTCCGGTGACTACACCGCCATTAGCTTCGGAACTGAATTCCGTATCGCCCATCAGTTTGAGTCCGAGGTGCAAGCCGGCAGCTGCAAAAAGGTCGTATTGCTCGAACGTGTAGCGGAACATGATCGGGAGTTCGAACAACATGATGTTCAGCTTGCCCTTGTTGGTGTAAACGCCCATGTCCTTTTCGTAATTGTACTGGCGGTAGTTGAATGTGAGTTCCGGAACGAGGCTGAAGTTCTTTGTGAACATGGAAATCTTGATAATTAGGCCTGCGCCTGCGTTCCAGCCTGCACCCCAGCCTTTGGAATTTGAGCCGAGGAATGTGTTGAAGCCGCCCTGTATGCGAGCTCCAAGAAAGACGGATTGCGAAAATCCTTCGCTGCGCTGCTTGCTGATTTCGGAACGTGATGTTGTCTGTGTCTTGTATCTTGCGTAAGCGCTGGCGTATTCTTCGTCGTTTGCGAATTCGCTATCGTTTGAGCCATCGTAGGCTTCGCCGCTGGATGTGGCTGCTGGGGCGGAATCGGCGGACACCCATTCATCGTCGGAATCGGATTGAGCAAAAGCACTCGTGGAGAGGGCTAAAACCATGGACGCGAGTAAGCAAGATTTTTTTAAAAGCATGGTGAAATTATAACAAAACATGGAGGTTCAACAACTTAAAAATATTTTAATACGAGTGAAATAACGAGAAAAAAAAGTTTACAGAGCTAGTAATCGTTGTATTTATAGCACCAAAAATAGCGGTTCTATTCTAAGTGGGACTATTTATCCCGTGGTCTATGTAAACTTTACTTTGTAATTTGCTGGATGGGACGGTTGAACGTTCTAATAAAATCAAGGAGGACATCATGAAAAACGTAAAGATAACGGCGCTTGTCGCCATCGCTTTTATGGTTTCAACATCGTTTGGAGCCGAGTTTGTCAAGTCAAAACGTGGAGATGTCGAGGTCACATCTGAAAAAGAAGGTGGTCGAGTCATTTGCACGGCAGGCTTTAACGACGAACTTACGATTTTGAAAAATTCGGATACGGCAGTTTTGGTCAAAGGAAAATGCGGGCAAGGTTGGGTTGCCAAATCCAAGCTTGAATACGTGGCCAAAGGTCCGGGAGACAAATCCATGGTTTTGGACGATATCGGTATTTGGGCGCCAGCGGATAATCCTTTGATCGCGTCGGTTTTCTATGATGATGTTTATGATTTCGAAAAAGTGGAAATCGATCGAGATTTCAGGGAATACTTGGCATACACCATGGACCGCGAACAGATGGAGATGAAAAACGGCGAAAATTAAATAACAAAGTTAAACGAAAAAGTCGTTGCCCTTCGGGGTGGCGACTTTTGTCCTTTTGCTGCAGAGAAAAATTTTGTTTTAAAAAATTGTTTTTTTGTTTTATAGATTAGAAAAAAAACAGAGTGTTGTGGAAACTGCCGATTTTGACGAAAAATCGGCAGTTCTATTTTTCGAAAATTGTTGTTTTCCGAAAGCCGATATTATATGTTGGTGTCAACAGGAGTTGGTTATGATAAACTTTAATCGTGTTGCCGCTGTTGCTGCTACGGCTTTCGCCGTGGTTTTATCGTTTTCGCTGTTGGCTTGTTCCGAGTCGAACCCAACTAGTTTCGATGCGCCGGTTGTGAATTCTGATCCCACGCCGGGAACATCTGGCGCACTGGAATCCTCTTCGTCCGTTGCAGAATTATCTTCGGCAGGAACGAAATGTGTGGGTATATATATCCCAAGTAGTGAGTTATGTTTTCAAGAAAATTGTAATGCTGAGAATGAGGGCCGAGTTATAGGTACTAAAGGTAATTCTAAGCATGAATATCAAATGTTTTATGCTCAGTGCAGACGGGGGGCTTGGGAAAATTTCAAGGATCGTTCGGAATTTCCAGAATGTAACGCTGCGAATGAAGGCAAAATCGGATTGATATATCGTTCTCGTACTTCCAGGCTCGGAAGAGATTATTACGGCCATTTTAGGTGTGAACAGGGCGTTTGGACTGAGCGAGATGGATCGATTACTTGGGATACCACGGGAGTGCAAGTGGGTGATGCTCGTGAATCTGTGTTGGTGGGTGGCGATTATAACATAGTTTATAGATATTTATATACCTATGCGGGTGACGGAATATGGAACCGAGTTGAAGACAACATTGGTGAAGTGAAAAAATTCTTTGTGGGAACGGGTGCGGAAAGGAAAATCAGGTATTACAGGTGCGGTTCGAACGGCTACGGCGCTACTTGGGGAGAAACTGATGTTGATGATTATACCTGTTCTTTGAAAAATTTATCTTTTCAAGATACCTGCGTCATTGAATCTGATGGTGAAAAAACATTTTTCGTATATGACACTATTCCAGCATTTAGGGGCGGTTTATGTACATGGAAAAGAATAGATTATGATCCTGTTTTGGGGTATTGTCCTTTGATTGCTTTGCAAAAATATGGGGTGAAAGATGGAAAACTTTATTCATGCGGAGATGGCAGATGGACTGAAAGAAATATGATTCCTCGTCAATATATAGATTCTCGAAAAGAGGGTCTGACAGACGATGAATTTGATGTTTTGGACTTGCCCAAAGATGCTTCGGTAGGTGATCGAATGGGGGGCTTGTTGGAACTCTGCATGTATGATGATGAATTGCTTTTTGGTGGAATGGAGATTAAATTGTTTTACGAAAAATACAATTACTGTTTTCCGCTAAACTATTATCGATATCATGAGGATGGTTCCTGGGCTTTAGAAACTGAAGAAGATTTGAATAATGATGCTCGAACTCGAATCACGGTAAGTCCTACGTCATCGCATTGCAATCCGGAACAAGAAGGGAAGGATATAGAAGATATTAGATCAAATCCCATTCGAATTTTCCACTGCGAAGCAGGAAGTCTATCGATTACCAAATATGTGTTTAACTGGTACGAAAGGGTTGAAAATTAAAAGTGAATTGCTATATCTATAAGAGAATGGTTGGGGAAAATATGATTCTGTACAATCTTATGAATTAGGGATTGATTATTGCAAGGAAAATGCGCCTGCAGATAAAGCTGCCGCAGAATAACTCGCTCTTTTTCGATTAACTCGCCCCGGGATTGCAAACCTCAATCCCGGGGCTTTTTGTTTTATAAAAATTTATTTTTGTTTTAAATTTTTTAAAATTTTTTATCTGAATTGTAAAATTGCTAAAATTCGTTCAAAAACGCCATTTTTGTTTTTAAATTGATGTTGCGTTGTTCGGTGCAATTTTTTATTTTTACTATCATGAAGCCTGTTACCGAATACAAAGATTATCGTGAATATTTATTGGATTATTATCACGAACGGAAGCGCTGCTCGGCGTTTACGTGGCGTGAATTTGCGAAATTGGCGGGGTTTGCTTCGGGTTCGCATTTGAAGCTCGTTTGCGATGGCAAAACTCGGCTTCGCGAAGATGGTGCGAAACGAACCGCACAAGCTATGAAATTATCCGGGTTTGAACGTGATTATTTTGTCTTGATGGTGCGTTATGAGCGAGCGAAAACGGATCTCGAAAAGAAGAAATGTTTTGAAGAGATGAAAGTGCTCTGTGAAGCCAACCGTGTAAAAATTCTCGGTAGCGAAATGTACTCTTTTTATGAAACTTGGAAACATTCTGTTGTCCGTGAACTTGCTGTAGCGATGCCGGGGGCGAAACCGAACGAGATTGCTAAAGTGTGCAAACCCCCGATTTCTGCAGCGGATGTCAGTGAAAGCTTAAGCTTTTTGATGAAAGCAGGGCTTTTGACGCGTGATATTAAGGGGCGTTATCACCAGACGAATCAATCGCTTTCAACGGGACGTTTGAATGTCGTTGCTGTGGCCGTTCATTCGTTGTTGCGCCAGATGGGTGAATTTGCGCTTGAAGCTTTGGACAAGTTGCCTATTTCGGAACGAAATTTTAGCGGTATTACAATGGGCGTGACGGCGGAAAGTTACTCGAAAGTTGTTGAGGAACTTACCCGGTGCCGTAAACGCATTGTATCGATCGTCGCAGCAGATAAGGGCGTGGAAAAAGTTTGCCGTTTGAATATGCAACTTTTCCCGCTGACGGAAAATATTTGCAATGGCGCTTCTGTAAGAGAAACTCAAAAATAAACTTAATACAAACGAGCGAGTGAGAATATGAATTTTTTGTATTTATTGGCGATTGCTACTTTGTTTTGGGCTTGCTCCGAAAACAATACTGCCGGCGGCACGAGCGAAGAAGCCGAAGGCATTGTCGCGATTAAGGATCGTGAAATTGCAGGTGTAACGCAGAAGGGGCCTTTCTTGGTGGGTTCCTCGGTGACAATTCAGGAACTCGATGGAAAAACTTTAGTTCAAACAGGTAGAAGCTTCAAGACTAGTGTAAAAACTAATTTGGGAGATTTTGCTGTCAAGAATGTGAATCTTGCTTCGCAGTATGCTTTGCTTGAAGTAAATGGCTATTTTCGTAATGAAGTTACCGGAAAAAATTCTGAAGGCATGATTTCTTTAAATGCCCTTACGGATTTGACGAATCGTAACAATGTAAATGTGAATGTTCTTACGCATCTAGAGACGGATCGTGTTCTTAATCTTGTTCAGAAACAGGGCTTGTCTTTTGCAGATGCTAAAAAACAAGCTGAGTCAGAAATTTTTTCGTCGTTCGGTTTCATGAATAGTTTAGAATCTCCAGAGGATATGGATATCTTTTCGAGTGAAAATGGTGGTGCTTTGCTTGCTTTAAGCGTGTTGATGCTGGGTGATGGTTCTGTTGCGGACTTTTCTGAACGCCTCGCTTTGGCAGCTCGTTCTTTTGCAGAAAACGGTGAATGGCACGGCCAAGAAAAGGGTGAAGTTGCGGATTGGGCTTATCAACTTGAAAATGAAGAAATAACGAAAGATGTAGAGAATACGACATTGTCCAAAATCTATCATAACGTGAATTCGTGGAATTTACGTGATGAAATATACTACGAGAACGCTCCTTATATAAATGGGCTTCTTTATAGGTTTTGGACAAGCGAATTTAATCTAGGTGCATGTGATGCGATGCATGCTGGGGATAGGAAGAAGATTGCTAATCCTAATAGCAAATACTATAATAAAGAATTTGTATGTTTCTTCGATAATGATTTCGGATGTACTGATGATGGTGTCAGATGCCGGTGGTATTTGGCTGAAGATCCGTTTTTAATAGAATTGAATAACTAATAGGAGCTTGTTTATGAAATTTACAGTGTTTTCAACTTTATTTACGCTCGGAATACTCCTTTGGGGGTGCTCGTCAGAAAATGTTTCCGGCGGTAACGAGACTTTTGACGGAAATGTCATCGGTGTAACGCAGAAGGGGCCTTTCTTGGAAGGCTCGTCGGTTACGATGCAGGAACTTGACGGCAGCTCGCTTGCACAGACCGGCAAAAGCTTCAAAGGAAAAGTGATAAATGACAGAGGCGATTTTTCTATCGAAAATGTGTCCCTAGATCATCCGTATGTTTTGCTTGAAGTGAACGGGTATTATCGCAATGAGGTTACCGGGAAAAAATCAAACGGTTCAATATTCATGAAAGCTCTTGCGGATGTAAGAGAAAAATCGAATGTGAATATAAATTTGCTTACGCATCTTGAGTACGAACGAGTTCATACTTTGATGGAACAGAATAATATGTCCATCGAAGATGCGAAACGGCAAGCGGATCACGAAATTTTTGCAGCTTTTTATGCCGATGTCGATTATGACAAGGTTGAATGTCTGAACATATTTGGAAATAGCGAAGGCGATGCGGCGCTTCTGGCAATTAACGTTCTTTTACTTGGTGATGAATCGGATGCTGGTTTCATGGAACGTTTTGCCATGATGGGCCAAGATTTTGCTGCAGATGGCGTTTGGAATGATTCTTTGCTTAAGATTAAGATTGCTGATTTTGCGTACAAATCGAATCGTTCGGGAAGGCTTGCGGAGATTCGTAAAAATATAGAATCGTGGAAAATTGCTGATGTTCCGGCGTTTGAAACCTACGTGAATCGTTTCTGGGCAAATCAATATGGCCTTGGCAAATGCGATGCGTCTAATCTTGGAATGAGAAGATTATTTATTGATGACAGTAGAAGTTCGGCTTTTCAAGATTCTGCGTTTAAATGTACTGAAAACGGATGGGCTCCTTATTCAAATAATGAAGTCTATTCTAAATCAGTTGAGGAGGAGTGTACTGCAGAAAATGAGGGCGAGGTCAAAGTTGTGTGGGAGGGAAACCCCAAATATGGATACGATACTTATAATAGGTGTGAAAGCGGCTTGTGGGTTCGTGGGGACATTAGCCTTACTTGCGATACCACTGGCGTGCAGGTGGGGGATCTTTGCCGAAAAACTGGAACGATAAACATATTCCAAGCAGGTATGAACGTTACGCCTTCTGAAAGAAGATTCGCTTATGTTGGCAACGGCGTTTGGGAAGAATGTGACGGCTTGACTAAAATAACCAAGGAATGCTCCGCCGAAAACGTAGGCGATAAAGAAAAAATTGTTTATGGTCGTGATGATAATACATTGTCTATGTATTACCAGTGTTCTAGCGACGGGTGGACTGAAATAGATGAGGCTACTTTTTACAACTGCGCGGATTCTGTCTCAGTTAGTGGAACTTGCTCGATTGAAATAGATGGAAAAATGGTTTACTATAAATACGATGATGGAGCAATCTTGGTCAATGGCGTGTGGATGAATGGCGGTTGGGTGAAGTCTGGCTATGATCCTGAATTAGGTTTTTGTCCGGTGATTTATAAAACTTATTTTGTCTCTTGTGGGGAAGGTTCAGAATTTAATTGTGAAGTTGACGAATATAATCAGCCCAAATTACGTGAATCAGGTTGGGTGAATTACTATTGCAGAGCTGGGCAATGGAAACAGTCGAATGTTGTGCCTCGGCAATATACGGATTCCCGAAAGGAAGGCTTGACGGATATGGAATACGATGTTTTGGATTTGCCCAAAGAAGCAAAAGTTGGGGACCGTGTAGGTGGATTGCTGGAAACTTGCTGGTATGATGAAGAACTTTATACGATAGGTGGTTGGGGTGTGTATGATTATTGCTTGTCTCGAAATTATTACCGCTATCGTGAAAATGGTTCTTGGACCTTGGAAACGCGGAGTGAATTTGAGGACTATTTATCTTCTGACCACTTAGGCTGTAATGCTGAAACGGAAGGCGAAAAGAGGTATTCGCTGCCGCGTAATGATGAACCCGGTGCGGTTTACCAATGCGTTTCTGGTTATGCCGAACCTGTCGAATATATCTTTAATCATTACGAAAAGAAATGAGTGCAATGTGTAAGAGTTTTTTTATTACATATAAAAACGAATGTTTTTTACGCACTTGATTAAGTATTTTGTTGCAAATTAATTTTTGACATTACATTGGAGATGTGTTTATGTTCAATAGGAATCATGTTTGTGCGATTGCAGCTGTGGCTGCATTTTCAATGTTGTCGCTCATTGCTTGCAGTGACGAGAATGTTACTTCGCCTTCGGGTGAATCTGGTGATACCGTGCAAATTAATATTGGAGGTTTTACTTATACTTTCCCGGCCTGTAATGCAGAACGCGAAGGAACTTCCATAAAGAAGTTTATTGGGGATTCAAAGTATGGTTTCGACCGCTACTATAAATGTGAAAAAGGTTCCTGGGACGAAACGAGTGCAGTCGATGTTGAGTGCGCTCAATCCGATGTGAAGATTGGCGATGTTTGCCCAATTAGATATTACGGATATGTCGGTATGGGTGGCCCGATTCGTTTGAGTTGCTATGTCTATACAGAAAATGGCTGGACTAATAAGGGGGGTGTCGATTTTTATGGCGAAGATCAAAAAAGTTTCTGTGAAGAAGTCTTAAATGCGCCTCAGATTGAAACGGGATGTATGGATGGTGAAGAACCAAAAGAAATTGAAAAAAACAATAAGGTTTATTCATATACCTGTTCTTCTGGTGAATGGCTGTTGTACTATATTAAGCATTCTGCATCTTCAGACTCTATTAGAATGATTGCAGGTGGTGATAGCGTGCAAATCAATATTGGAGGTTTTGCTTATACTTTCCCAGTTTGTAATGCGGAGCGCGAAGGATCTGTCGAAAAAATCTTTGTTGGAAATCCAAAGTATGGCTCTGAACGAAGCTTCATATGTGAACAGGGTTCCTGGAACGCAAAAAGTGCAAACGATATTGAGTGTAATCAAACCGATGCGAAAGTTGGCGATATATGCTCAATACATTATGCCGGATATCTCCCATTGGGAGGCCCGATTCGTTTGAGCTGCTATGTCTATACCGAAAAGGGGTGGACGTATAAGGGCTATGACGACTGGTATGATCCTGCATATGCTGGTACTTGTGAAGAACTCCTGAATGCGCCTAAGATTGAAACGGAATGTACTGATGGTGAAAGTGCTGAAAGAACAGTCGATGATAAGGTGTACCATTATATCTGTTCTTCGGGTGAATGGCAAATACATGATATTGAACGCCCTGAAAATAATTTGAAGTGTGATTAGTGTATAAGGGCGATGGTGTCTGGACTAAGATTGAAACGGAAGAAATGGCAAGAATTGATAAGTGAAAACTAAAAGCGCAGACTTGTAATTTTAGCTCTGGATGGG
>CACYRP010000040.1 GCA_902776765.1 Fibrobacter succinogenes | reverse complement strand
CGTTTGGTCAGCCGCTTTGCCTGGGGTCTCACAGTCGACATCCAGCCGCCTGATGTAGAAACCCGCGAAGCCATTTTGCATAAAAAGGCTGAAGAACGCCACCTCGAAATCAGCGACGACGTTCTGCACTACCTTGCCGAAAATATCGCAAGCAACGTACGCTGCCTCGAAAGCGCAATCATCAAGCTTACCTTGCAGTCGAGCCTGATGCACCACGATATTGACATGAGTATCGCCCAAAAGGTGGTCTCTGAAATTGCCCCGACGCTCCGTCGCCGCGTAAGCCTCGACGCTGTGCTCCACACCGTTTCGAAGCACTACGAAGTGCCCGAAGCAAAGCTCACCGAATCGGGCCGTGGCACCAAGGAAATTTCGAAGGCACGTCAGGTCGCCATGTACTTGATGCGCGAATGCTCGCCCATTAGCTTGCAGAGCATCGGTTCCCGCTTTGGCGGCAAGGACCACTCCACCGTTGTTCACGCCATCAAGAGCGTCAAGAAAGAGATGGAAACCGACCCGAGCTTCGCCCGCTTGATCGAAAGCCTCAAGAACGCAATCCACGATTAGAATCCAGGATTTAATGGAGAGGGAACAGTGCGACACCTTATAGCATTTGTTTTCTGCGCCCTGTTTTGTCAAGCCTGTACTGAACCGAATCCGGCCTTTGTCGTAGAAGAAGACTCAGGAATTCACACCACCATTTGGGGAGATAGCACAGGTCAGCTTTTATCCACCGACCTATTCCTCAATTATCCGGCGGATTCATTTTTAACCGAATTCGAAATTGGCGATATCGTAACGGTTGCAATCGTCGGCTACGACACCCTCGAAATGCCTGTCGTAGAATCGACCAACGACGTGCCCATTGCTGGTTTTTCGCTTTCAGCAGTTAGCGGTGCCGAGCGCCTAATGCTAGCCATCCATTACGGCGAAGCCGCTGAAGTCCTTAAAATATCCGACGTCAAGACGCCCATAAAAGTCACCGTGAAGATGAAAGACAAGGGCGGCTATCTTTTCGGCATTGATATAATGCGGCATGTTCAATACATGAGTTTATACAAAGAAAGTTACCCCGAACTTTCAATTCAAGATTTCGCCAACTTCCGAAAAGTCCACACTACAGGCATGGGCGCAAACAAACTATACCGTTCATCAAGTCCCATAGACTACTCTATCGGTCGCAACCACTATGCGGATTCACTTGCAAAAGAAGCCGGCATCGCCACGTTTATCAATTTAACAGATACCGAAATTTACGCTAGATCTTACCAGAACTTTGATAGTTCCTATTACTCATCACAAGACGCCGTCTTCTTGTCGATGCCCGTACAATTCTATTCCATGCCATTCAAAGTAGGGCTTGCAACAGGTTTCCGCTACATGATTGAACATGAAGCACCCTATTTAGTGCATTGCACCTACGGCATGGACCGTACCGGCTTTACAATCGCCGTTCTAGAAGCACTGATGGGCGCCACTGCCGAAGAAATCCAAGCAGACTACGCCCAGACATTCATCAACTACTTCACGGTCATTGATGACATGCAAGTCTCCTTAAACGCACATCAAATCGATTTTTACAAAGCAGTCGTTCTAAAAAATTTGCAATCGGTCTACCACGCCGAAGGCATTGACATCCCCGACTTAAGCAATGCCAACTGGGCTTCCGCTACAGAAAAATACTTGCAAAAACTCGGAATGACTGCGGAAGAAATTTCCGCATTGAAAGAAAAGCTGAAGTAATTATTTCCGGATAAACGTAATAACTGCTCCGATATGCTTGCTATTTAGCGTAATATCGTCATCCTTTTGTTCCCTGTTTTTATCGACTCGGAAGCCATCAACCTTTTCTGTTTCACCTCCGAAACCACCTGCAACCTTTACAGAAAAGCCTAACGAATAGGAATCCGAAATATTCCAGACCTTTCCTATTTCAAACTCGATAAAAGATTCACCCTCGACATAGTACATTCCGTACTTTTCCCTTGATTTTTCGTTTCCGAAAAGGGAAACAAGTTTAAAAGACGTTCCGAGGAAAAATCCATTAAGAGGATTTTGTTCATTTACAACAGGATACCATTTGAGTCCCAATCCCCCAAAGAATCTGAATCTAGCATCTTCTTCGGAATATTCCTCTTTGTCGCGTGAAGAAATTTTATAGCGATATTCCCCAATAGACCAGAAACAACCTAAATTCAAAAACAAGGCGACTCTTCTAAAAAAGATGAAGCCAACCTTTGATTCTAGCAGAGGCTCAAAACCTTCAAAAGAATAGATATTGTAATAAAGGTCCTTGTCGTAAACCATCTCATCACGTTCTAAATCATGATAATAGTTGGTCCTTGATTTCGATTTGTAATCCGAAACCGAATACATTGCACCCGTAGAAAGTTCAAAATATAGACGTGTATTTTGGATAAACTTTCGATCCAAAGGAGAAAGCTCAAACATCCCCGCCATAGAGTAAGCCACTAAACAGAACACCAATACAACGATACGCTTCATCATTCCTCCTTGACTTTGAGGACGGCATAATTCACAAGCTTACCGCAAGAAGTATCTTCGGGAGCAAGGAATGTTTCAAGCGTGTAATCGCCGCTGACCTTTCGTTCGTCGAATTCGGCCATATAAATTCTGACATCATCAGCAAAGCCATGGGAATTCGTCTTCGTTTTGACAGTATAAGTAGGTAGCTCGATTTTCTTGTCATTACAGAAGAACGTGATAGCGATTGTCAAATCGCAGTTCTTATCAGCGCGGTCCTCTCCTCCACAAAATTCCTCATAAGAATAACTAGCTTCCTCGCCATATTCGGACGAACGGCAGTATTCAGAAACTATCAGCGAATCATTGCTATAAACGCGCATTTCAAGCGAATCTACAGAGGCCGGCTTCAGCGACTTGACATAACCCGGTTTGTAATCAAAATCATCCTCAGGGTGACAAAAATAACAACAACAACACAGCCATACATAGGCGAGCATACAAAGTTTTCTAAACGCTTTCATACCACTAAATATAAACTAAAACAACGAAAAAAGCCCCAGATTATTTCATCCGAGGCAATTTTCATTTGCATGTCATTCCGGCCTCCGAGCCGGAATCACCGTTTTTACAAACAATGAGCGCGCAAATCTTCGTCGCTCAGAGTGCTGAGGTATGCAGGCGGCACGTCGAGTACGGTCTTGCAACCGGTCTCTCCGTTAGCCTTCATGCGGAGTGCTGCGCGGGCATAAGCCACGAGAACGCTCGTCGTGAATTCCGGGTTGGAATCGAGCTTCAGGCTGTATTCGATCACGTGCGTGTGTTCCAGATTCATGCCCGTTTTGCCGGTACGGATCACGAAACCGCCGTGAGCGAGCCCGCTGTGGTTCTTGTTGAATTCTTCTTCGCTGATGAAGTTCACCGTGGTGTCGTATTCGTCGAAGTAGTTCGGCATCGTCTTGATGGCGTTTTCGATATAGGCCTTGTCAGCACCTTCTTCGGCAACCACGTAAACGAGACGCGTGTGCTTCTGGCGCGTGGTGAGTTCCGGCATGGAACCGCTACGCACGGCTTCGAGAGCCGCTTCCACCGGGCAGGTGTACTGCTTCGCATTCTTCACGCCCTTGATGCGGCGGACAGCGTCGCTATGGCCCTGAGAAACACCCTTGCCCCAGAACGTGTAGTCCTTGCCTTCCGGGAGGATGGACTGGGCATACACGCGGTTCAGGCTGAACATGCCCGGGTCCCAACCCACAGAAATCATCGCGATCTTGCCGGCGGCCTTGGCGGCAGCATCGACGGCGGCGAAATGCTGCGGAATCTTGGCGTGCGTGTCGAAGGAGTCAATCACGTTGAACATGGCGGCGTACTTCGGGGTGAGCACCGGCAAGTCCGTAGCGGAACCGCCACAGATGATGAGCAGGTCCACCTTATCCTTCCAGGCTTCCATTTCAGAAACGTTCAGCACCGGAACGCCTGCCGTCTGGATTTTCACCGTTGACGGATCACGACGGGTGAAAACAGCGACGAGTTCCATATCCGGAGCCTGCTTCACAGCGCATTCCACACCGCGACCCAGGTTACCATAACCGAGAATAGCAATCTTTGCCATAACAATATCCTTGTTAAAAATTTTTGCGGGGAAAATATAGGAAAGTAGGAAGTAGGAAGTAGGAAGTAGGCAGAGAAATTCATGTAAAATTAGTAGGTAAAAAAAAGCGCACCCGATTTTAATCGAATGCGTTCTTAAATTTGCAAAAGCAAGTCGCAAGCATCACAGCTCGCGGCCGCAATCACTAGTCGAGCGTGTGGACCAAGAGACCGTCGCGGAGCTTCGGTTCGAACCACGTGCTCTTCGGCGGCATGATTTCGCCAGCATCAGCAATGCTCATGAGCTGATCGAGCGTGGTCGGGTACATAGCAAAGGCGCAAGCGCATTCACCGCTATCGACGCGCTTCACAAGTTCGCCGAGGCCACGGATGCCACCGACAAAGTCGATGCGCTTCGATGTACGCGGATCGTCAATGTCAAAAAGCGGCTTCAAGACGAGCTTCTGGAGGAGAGCTACGTCGAGGCTATCGACCGGGCCCAAGTTCTTGAGGAACTTATCCTTAAACGTGCAAGCATACCAATGCCCGCCCATGTAGAAGTTCACCTGGTTCTGCTTAGCTGGGCTCTGCATAGAATCGAGTTCAGCAATGTCAAACACTTGCTTCAATTCTTCCATGAGCTGTTCCGGCGTGCGGCCGTTCAAGTCCTTCAAGACGCGGTTGTAATCGAGAATCTTGAGCTGGGTGCTCGGGAAGAGGATGGCGAGGAAACGATTGTATTCTTCATCGCCAGTGTTCTTCGGATTCTGTTCGGCGCGGTAGCTGGCGGCACGAGCACCAGCGGCACTGCGGTGGTGACCGTCAGCAATATAGCTTACCGGCACAGATTCAAAGGACTTGCGGATGGCTTCGATTTCAGCATCGTCATCGATGACCCAAACCGTGTGGCCAAAGCCATCGCCTTTGCTAACAAAGTCATAAACAGGCTTACGCTTGGTCACGGCACCGAACACGTCGAACTGGCCCTGATCGCGGTAAGTGAGGAACACCGGACCCGTGTTGGCATTCGTAGCAAGCACATGGCGCAAGCGATCTTCTTCCTTGTCAGCGCGAGTGAGTTCGTGCTTCTTGATAGTGCCATTGAAATAATCTGCAGCCGGAACGCAGCAAACAAGGCCGTACTGTTCACGACCGTTCATGGTCTGACGATAAACATAAAGGCAAGGCTTCTTGTCGAAGGCAATAACACCGTCTTCAATCATCTTGTCAAGATTTTCACGAGCATGAGCGTAAACCTTCGGATCGTAAGCGTCAACGGAATCCGGAAGTTCAAGTTCGGCACGGGTCACGCGCAAATAAGAATGCGGGAGCCCTTCAGCCATAGCCTTGGCTTCGGCGCGGTTCATCACGTCATAAGGGAGCGCAGAGATGGTCTCAGCTTCTAGATGTGCATCATAGGTTTCTTTCCTTTGTGTGCTTCTTTGATTAAAACTTCATCTTCGGCAATCAAGTTATGGATATAACCCGTCTTTGCCGCAATCCATTTTTTCTTTCTGTAACTTACGATGAAATAAGCTAGAAAAAAGAAGATGGTCCCGCCGATGGCTGCGACAATTGTGATGCCAATCATGAACGCTAACAGGTGATCTGCAGCATCATTCCACAAATGACCTATCACCGTTGTAAAATTTTTGAATGAAAGCCCCTGGAATTCTTCAAGAAAATCAAACTTAATCGCTTCGGGATGGATAATTTTGCAGCCGAGCATGTACCCCGTCGGGTAAAAAAAACCAAACTGGGTCAGCGGGTTTGCCACAAACGAAGATACAATTCCCGGCACTTTCGGCAACCGGAAAAGCGCACAAAACGCAACCGTCAAAATAATGGCAACACCAATAGTGGGCCAAATGCCAATAAACACCCCTGCAGCAACCGACCATGCCACACGCATTGCATCTTGCCTACGCGGAAACATCCGATTATAATAAATACGGCTCAATCG
Organism: Fibrobacter succinogenes; assembly: GCA_902776765.1. Classification (GTDB taxonomy): domain Bacteria; phylum Fibrobacterota; class Fibrobacteria; order Fibrobacterales; family Fibrobacteraceae; genus Fibrobacter; species Fibrobacter succinogenes_N. Next base: position 29,919 of record CACYRP010000040.1, on the reverse strand, counting down.
CTTGTACTTTGATTCGGACCGTTTTTTCCTTACCATATCACCTCTTTAATTATTTGCGCCAAAGATAGTAAATTACAAAATTAAACTAAAGATGTGTAGACCCGTTATTTTACAATATGACAGTGCTCACGTTACACTATTACCAATCTCCAAGTTGCTATAGAAATGGCGGGTAGAGAGCAACCCGTACGCCGCAATAACGCAGCAACCAAGACATTATTTATAATTTATTTAGAGATTTTTCCTAACCACCAACCACTAACCGCAAACCACTTTTTTAACTTTGACTCATGCAACACTTGATTTCGAAAGAAGGCTTTGAAAAATTCAAGGCAGAATGGGAACACCTTAAATACGTTGAACGCCCGGCCATGATCAATCAGGTTCAAGCCGCCGCAGCAGAAGGCGACCGCAGCGAGAACGCCGCCTACACGTATGGGCGCATGCGAGTACGCGAAATCGACCGCCGTTTACGTGAACTCGACCGCATTTTGGACGGTGCAAAAATCGTCGAAAACGCCGCCACCAAAGACGGCTCCATCCGTTTCGGCGCCACAGTCAAGATGCTCGATAAAAAGACCAAACGCGAAAAGGTCTATAGCATCGTCGGCGACAAGGAAATCGACCCGCTGCAAGGCCGCATCAGCATGAAGTCCCCCATCGGTGAAGCTTTACAAGGCAAAAAAGCCGGTGACACCATCGAAGTGCAAGCCCCACGAGGAAAAATCACGTACGAGATACTGGAAGTAAACTACTAGCTATGAGCTCGCTCCCTACGGTCGCTTTGAGCTATGAGTTTTTAGCAGTCATTCTCCGAAGAAGAATCCATACATTGTAATAAAAACTGTTTGGATCCTCGACCTCACGGCCAAGGATGACGCCCCTAACCACCAACCACTTCCTACTTCCAACAGTCTACTTCCTACCATCTACTTCCCCATGTTCATCGATACTCATTGCCATATTGATTCCTACGAACGTCATGCTAACGAATCTTTCGACGCGCTCCTCGCCCGTTTCGAGAACGCGAGTTTTGCCGACAGTCTAAGTTCCGCCAAAGAAAAAGCGGCCGCAGCAAAAATCGAACGTCCCGAGGCGTTCATCCATGTGGCTTGCGACCCAGCGGATTTCGAAACCGCACGCGCCTTGAGCGAAAAATACCCATTCGTCTACACCGCTTACGGCATCCATCCCGAGTACGTCGAAACAGAAACCGCCGAAGACGAATCGCGCATGATGGAATTTCTAAAGCACCCCAAGTGCGTTGCCTGCGGAGAATTCGGGCTCGATTACCATTACGGCGCAGATACTAAGGCCGCACAAGTCAAGCTTTTCGAACGCCATTTGCAATTAGGCCTCGAAAGCGGCAAGCCTCTCGTACTTCACCTCCGTGAAGCCGACGATGACGCCCTCGCCGTGCTCCGCAGCGCCAATTTGCACAACCACAACATCCACATTCATTGCTTCACCGGCACACCGGAATTTGTCGAGCAACTTCTCGCCCTCGATGCAAAAATTTTCGTTGGCTTTACGGGAATCGTCACGTTCAACAACGCACAAAGCGTACGTGACGCAGCCACCATCGTGCCACTCGACCAGATTCTCCTGGAAACCGACTCCCCTTACATGGCGCCAATTCCCTTCCGCGGCAAACCTTGCCACTCCGGCTACATCCCGTTTATCGCAGACAAACTCGCCGAAATAAAAAACGTGCCCGTAGAGGAACTCTACCGACACTGTCGCGAAAACACAAATAAATGTTACAGGATTTAACAAGATTTTAGGTTGTAGGTTACAGGTTTTAGGATTAAGTATCAAGCACTTCGTGCGTCGTTTCATATGCGGCTCCGCCGCGATTATTTTCCTAACCCCTAATACCTAATGCCTAACACTTACTACGCCTTCACCGCTTCCTGCTCTGTTTCAAACGTAGAACCTTGAGAAGGAATATTGTAATGATTCTTCATATACTCTAGCGCCATTTCCGTATTGAGCGGTCTGCTAAAATAGAACCCCTGAATCAAGCGGCAACCTTCACGGTAAAGGAAGTCCAGCTGTTCCTTTGTTTCCACACCTTCAGCAATCAAATCCAAATTCAAGGACTTCGCAATGCCAATCACCATGCGGGCAAATGCAGCATCTTCTTCGTTATCGGCCACATGGTCCACAAAGTACTTATCCATCTTGAGCGTATGCACCGGATAGCGCTTTAAGTACGAAAGCGAACTGTAACCTGTACCAAAGTCGTCAATCGAAATCTGGATGCCCATGTTCGAAAGAGCGCGCATAATTTCAATCGTCTTATCGGCTTCGCACATTGCCGTATATTCAGTAATCTCAAGTTTCAAATTGCGCGGATTCAAGTTCGTTTCAGTCAACACGCGGCGCACATCATCTACCATCGAGTCCATCGAGAATTGCTTTGCCGAGAAGTTCACTGCAACTTGAATATTCTTATAGCCCATATCCACCCAAAGCTTTGTCTGGCGGCAGGCCATGCGCAAAATCAACGCACCCATCGGCACAATAAGCCCTGTTTCTTCGGCAATTGGGATAAATTCAGCAGGAGAAATAATACCACGTTCAGACTGGTTCCAGCGCACAAGGGCTTCGAATCCGACAATCTTGTTTCCCGCACGAATATCGACAATCGGCTGGTACATGAGAACAAATTCTTGCGCCTGAATAGCTCTACGAATTTCAAATTCGAGCTTGTAAAGCTTCATCGCCTTTTCGCGAATACCACCGCTAAAGAACTGGATACCGCCGTGGTTAATGCCCTTCTTCATATCGCGAAGGCTTGCATTTGCATTCGCAAGAATATCTTCAACGCAATCGACATCTTGATTAATCACAATAGACATCGAGACACTAATATAAAGATCCTTGCCTTCTAAAAGAATTGGAGATTTTACTTTATTATGAATATTACGAACAAGAGGGATTAAATCATCATTAGGGTCGCGACTTTCGATATTGTGTAAAATAACGGCAAAGACGTCTGGGCCAATACGAGCCACGCAATCATCTGGGCGAGCAATCGATTTTAAACGGTCTGCAATCGTACGGAGAACATTATCACCAATATTGATAGAATACGATGCGTTGATTGCGCCAAAGCTATCAATATCCAAAAGAGCAACCGCAAAAACATAGTCAGGGCGCTTGGCTGCAATATCGACATCCATCTTGAGTTTTTCAAGGAAGTACTTGCGATTATAAACACCCGTCAAAGCATCTTGATAAACAAAATTATAGGCTTCGCGTTCATCAGGTTTACGATCAATCTTTTCTGTCAATGAACCAATCACGCGAATCGGACGCCCCAAATCATTACTTTGTACACGTCCACTAATAACAAACTTAGCATTTTTCTTAGATGCATCCAGTAAAGTCAAATTGCAAGAGAACGTCCCCGCCTTTTGCAATGCGGCATTCAACTGTTCACGGAATGCATTCCAGTCGCTTTCAATCACGCGCTTTTGCAAAGGTTCAAAAGTATCTTCAAGGCTTGTATTTTCGGCAGCAAGCATCTTGGCAATGCGATTGGACCAGTAAACCTTCCCCGAAGCCACATCAAATGTCCAGAAACCATCCGATGACACATCGATCATCATCTGGAACATTTCATCTTTTTCTAGAAGATCTTTTTTAAGATCGCGAATCGGTTCCACAACCTTCGGTTCTGGAATTTCGACATCATTTCGAATTTTACCGGTTTCTACAGGGAACTTGTAAAATAGGGCGACATACGCCAAAAATACAATAGCCAAGATGTATGGTATAAAATTATACGCGTGCTCAGAGAGGTTCAGAATATCCGGGATAGATTCTGCAAACAATAAACACGCCAACAATAGCGCAAAACGCAACACCACATGTTCATCAAATAATCTCATGTCAACCCAATCTTTTATTTACACCTAAAATAAGTAGAATATTTGCAAATAGGACGCAACGACAGTATTTAGTAAGGATTTATTTACTCCAATTTCTAGTATTCCAAGTTGGAATAGTTAAAGTGTTAAACGACAAGAACACTCGCTTCGTCCGTTTTGCAGGTGTTCTCAATTCCTGTAACTGAATATAGCTAAAAAAAAAGAGAAAGTAAACAAAAATAAAAAATTGAATTATAAGAGTTACAATAATTTAAATAAAATAACAACAAATCATAGTCACAACCAACAACGGCGCGGTTTTACGACAAAAAGATATTTTTTACATATGTAAAAAATATTCTGGCGAAAGAACTTCAAAAGAAGCAATTTTTCGATTTCGTCAAAAGATTTTCGGACGATTTCACCACAATTTTTTTTAGAAATCATCACCAATTTTTCATTTGCTCAAAAAAAATCTAAGTACGTTATTTCGTAAATTGCTATTTTCATTAAACATTTCGTAACAATTTTATTATAAAAAAATGTTCACAAAACAAATCAAAAAACACCTTAGGCCCCCGTTTTTTCAAGAGAATAAGCGGCGTTCTTACCTTTTTACAGAAAGCAACAGGCTGTTTCTTGATTTAATGCAAGGACATAGATATATTTGAGCCATCAACAAGAGGAGATTTATGACCATCCCAGAAGTACTTAAGAACATTCGTGAAAAGCACAACCTGACACAAGAACAGATGGCAGAACGCGTACACGTGACAAGGCAAGCCGTAAGCCGTTGGGAAACAGGCGAAACGCAGCCAAACACCGAAATGCTCAAAGTTTTGTCGAAGGAATTTAACGTTTCGATTAACACATTGCTCGGCGCACCGCGCCAGCTCTTTTGCCAGTGCTGCGGCATGCCTCTCGGTGACGACGCGATAATCAGCCGCGAAATTGACGGATCGTTCAACGAAGACTACTGCAAATGGTGCTATGCCGATGGCAAATTCGCTTACACCAGCAAAGATACATTGCTTGATTTTTTGCTTTCGCACATGCCGAACCCCGAAAACAAGCCCGACAACGAACGACGAGCCTTTTTTGACTCGCACCTTTCGCAGCTGAAACACTGGAAATAATTTTCAAGCAAGCCATCTCATTCGAGATGGTTTTGTTATATTAGCGGTATGGAATGGAACGAACAACAGTTGAAAGAACCCCGTTTGATTGATATCCCCATCGCCCATGACCAGCGCGGCAACTTGAGCGTAGTCGAAGGCGGCGAGCTGATACCTTTTGACATCAAGCGCGTGTATTACCTGTACGACGTTCCAGGCGGAACAACCCGCGGGGGGCATGCGCACCGCAAGCTTCGCCAACTGATTATTGCCGCAAGCGGTAGCTTTGACGTGATTCTGGATGACGGAAAAACACGTTCCAAGTATTCTCTGAACCGATCCTATCACGGTCTTTACATCCCGACCATGCACTGGCGCGAAATCGAGAATTTTTCTTCGGGAGCTGTATGCATGGTGCTCGCCTCGGAGCATTACGACGAGAGCGATTACATCTACGAGTATGAAGACTTTGTGAAAGAAACTATTTCTCGTATCTAGCATTCACGCACGGAAGTGCACCGAACGATTCCTTAAAGCGATAGAGATTTTCGTTTAAATACGCGCCGCCATCTTCAGTCGAAATTCCCCAAGAGAATTTTTCGCAGCCCGCTTGAGCGGCTTCTCGCATGGCATTCACAAGCAGCGCCGTTGTAGCATTCGTTTCGCGTTTGGAATCATCGGGAGCAAGGTACTGGAAATGGAAAACCTTTACCTGTTTGAAATAGAAAATCATCATTCCCGAAAGGTATTCGCCGTTCTGCCAAACACCACGGAATAAAATTTCTTTTGGAAATCTCCGTTTAAGGTCGCGCAGTTCAGCTAAGGAATGGACGGGCGTCGTGTTGTGGCGAGCCTTAGAAAGCACCAGGAAATCATAAAATGTTTCCATTTCGCTATCGGGAATTTCACCATAAGTCAAATTCAATTTTTCGGACTGTCTAAAATTGTGGCGACACTTACGCTTGCAGGCTTCAAGCGGATCAACATCTTGAGCAAGCGGCGTATAGCAGCTGAGTTCCGTATGGCGGCAGTAACCCGCATGTTCCAAAGCGTAATCCAGCATATCCATCGGCATCGTTGCAAAAATCGAAGAAGTCGGTTTTAACTTTACGCCCTTGAAATTTTGAACAATATAATTATCAATAGTCCTCACAATTTCAAGGATCTTATAGCCCGAATAAAAATCTTTTGAAAAGATTGGGCCACCAAAAGTTGAACCTTGATGCGAAACAAACTTGCCTTCAACATTGCAGCCCGGAACAACAGCAACAATAATGCCACTCTTTTGTACAAAAAAAGAAGCATCTATGAATCGGCCTTCGGGATGATAATTCAAAAACTTACGCGTTTGGAGAAATGTACCGTTCATGGAATCATCCATCACAAAACGATCCCAACGTTTTTCTAATTCCGGGCTGTATGGCAATATTTCGTACATATCAAATCTCCGGCGTTACTTAGATTTTTGCGAATCCTTCCCTTCTGCATTTTGCGCGGCTTGCTTTGCCGCCTTTTCTGCGGCATGTTCCAAGCGAGCGGGCTTGCCTGCCAAATTGCGCAAGAGTCCAAACAGCGCCGAGAGTTCGTTGCGCGTCGGGTGCAAGCGCTGTAAAAGCGTATTGAGGAAACTGTCGCGCCAGGCTTGGTCATGGTATTGGCCAGTCAAATAGCGATCGAGGAATTTCTTAAAGCCATCAATTTGCTGGATTGTTGCAGGGCCCGTTTCGGCAACGCCTCGCGTTGTGCGCTTCGCGCGGCCCTCGCCATTCGCGAGTGCCCCGGAACGGCAAAGTTCGTACAAGCTAATTGACACCGCTTGACCTAAATTCAAGCTCATAAGTCCCGGTACCGGAATTTCGCATTGGTACGTACAAGCGTTCACTTCTTCGAGCGCAAGGCCACAAGATTCTCGACCAAACACAAGCGCAATCGTTCCATCTTCAGGGAGCATATCAGACAAATTTTGTACCATCGTATGTTTGATGGAACTTGCAAAAATGCGGCGGCTATAAGCAACGGCGCAAGAGCAATCGCCAATGGCGTCTTCGAACTTGTGAACAACCTTGGCATTATCCAAGATGTCATGGCTATTGGCTGCCGTGTGGTAAGATTTATCCAAGACCTTGTCGCGCTTGGGGTAAACGATATAAAGTTCAGGCAATGCATAGCAATGCATAGCACGTGCGACAAATCCCACATTGTGCGGGTGTTCCGGTTCAACAAGTACAACTCTAAATTTACGCATGAGTGAGTGGTTAGTGATTAGTGGTTAGTAAACAGGGGTTGGAGGGACGTTCCACTTGAAACCCTTGCCACGGATTTCGTTTTCGATGGTCTCGCCGGGTTGAATTTCGGCACCCTCAAAAAACACGGAATGTTTGACTTTCACGTTGACAGGCAAAGCAACACCGGGTTCGACAACGGTCTCGTTCGGATCATGCCCAAGTTCCTGCAAACGCGCATCCACTGCAGCCATCAAGCCTTCGGGCGATCCCATGTCAATCCAAGTCGCATGCATCTGGCTCATATCGACAAACGGCGCGCGGCCAGCCGCAATCTCTTGCTTCCAAAATTCACGGATATCGAATTCGCCATCGCGGATTCTCGCCAACGCTTCATCACTGTACCACGAGATTCCGGAGAACGTCGCAGCTCGACCTTCTTCGCTTCCAAAACGTCCGGCAACACCCACAAGGCAACCATCGGCACCTACACGGAATGTATTCACTTTCGGAAAGTCCACCGCAAGCAAAGCAACCTCGCCTCGGTTCGAGCCATCGTCCTTCCCCGCTTCGTACGCGGAGCGCGCATTTGCAACAAACTTTTTCAAGTCAAAATTGCAATACGCATCACCATTCATAATCAAGAGGCCGCCGCGATATCCCGCCGCATAAATCCGGCGCAATGGTCCAGCCGTTCCAAGAATTTCGGGTTGCTCGACCCAAACTTTTTCAAAGCCAAGGCGTTCGCCTTCGCGCACAATCTGTTCAGCCAAATAATGCGCATTCGCATGCAGGCGGACATCCCCGAGAGACTTCGCCCGTTCCATCTGGATTTCAAGAATGCTTTTGTCATAAACGCGAACTAACGGTTTCGGGATTTCACTGGTCAACGGTCTTAGCCTTGTGCCAAGCCCAGCCGCCAAAATCAACACATTCAATTTATCGTCAGTCCGCGCCATAAGCATTAAACCATCGCTGCGCTAAAATCAGCCTTGCAAATAAGTGTTTCGCCTTGGAAGATTTCTCCAGAATACTTGTAAATGCCATGACGAGCCATTACCAGAGTCACCTTGAGGGTCAAATCTTGTGGCGGGATGACCGGAGCACGAAAACGGCAATTTTCAACGCCCATAAATGCCGGACGCTTACCTTCGACATTGGCTTTTCTTGTAATCATAGTCACAAGAGTCGCAGCTTGAGCCATGGATTCAATTTGGAGCACGCCCGGAAGAACCGGATTATTCGGAAAGTGACCTTCAAAGAATTTTTCCTTTCCGGTTACATGCCACACCGCAACGATAGACGGCTGGTCGCCTTCGTTAATTTCAAGAATTTCGTCTACAAAAGCAAACGGAGCCTTCTGAGGGAGGAGTGCATGAACTTGTTCTTCATTGTAAAGCATAAGGCAATACCTTTTCTAAGATTGTTCTGTGGCTTAAGTGACCACCGTTAATGATTTCCAGACGAACTTTCGGGAGCTTAGGCTTAATAAAGCAAAGGTCTCCCAAGAGATCGAGTATTTTATGACGAGCAGGTTCATCGGCAACTCTGAACGGGACTTTCGCCTCCGCATCATTGAGCAACAAACCACAGGAAGAATCCACCCCACCAAGCAATCCAGCTTTGCGGGCTTCGTCAAATTCGTTCTTAAAGATAAAAGTTCTTGCAGCAAATACATTGTACAAATGCTCTGCCGAATAAATCGAAACGCTAGCCGCAGACGTAAAATGGTTTTCGCCATCATCGCGATCTAAAATGTATTCCACTTCGAACGCTTCGCTCGGCGTAATTTTCACGGAACCATAAGGCTTTTGAGCCTGAGCAGGCTCCGTGACATCGGTGCGGAACAAATCCCATGCGGCATGCACCGGCGCATCGTAAAACGCGAGTTCTTCGGGAACGCCCACATTCTTGCGAAGCGCCAAAAAGAACGGAAGCGCACTACCATCCATCAACGGAACCTCCGCAGTTCCATTTTCATTGCAAGTGACATCAACCACAAAACTGCGTGATGGCCACATCAAGAAAACGGGAGCCAGATGTTCAGAGGAAGCAAGCTTTAAAGCATGCGCGCCTTCGCCAGATTCATAAATCGAAGTTCGAGCAACGCTGAATTTCAAATCGGCAAAACATTTTGCACAGTCCGTGCTGTAAAAATGACGACCGCCCACGCGCCATTCGACGCGAGGCTCCAGTTGCGGATTTCGCTCCTGAACTTCGATTTTTACGTTCGCCTTGCCATAAGACAAAGACGCAGAATTAAATTCCCACGGTTGCTGAATTTTACAAGAACATTTCTTCATTTAGGTAACGTGAATTTACAAAAATATTTCACACTCAATTGTAATACAAAAACGAAATAGTAGCTAGTAGGCAGTGGTTAGCAAGCAGTGGTTAGTAAACAGGATAATAAAATGAAAAATTAAAAATGAAATTTTTATTCTTAATTCATAAATCCTAACCACTAATCGCAGCGACGCAGCCGCCTATTTCTTGCCCATCATGCGGAGTTTCACGACGGAGCGGCGCCACACATCAATTTCTTCGGCGGGGTAACCGGCATAAACCTTGCCCGCCTTGAGGCTCTTGGTAACGCCAGCTTTCGCAGCCACCTTCACGCCCTTCCCTATCGTCAAATGCCCCGCCGACTGTACGCCGCCAGCAAATTCCACATCGTCTTCCATCACGACGGAACCCGCCACTCCAGACTGCGACGCCATCATGATATTGTTACCGAGGCGGCAATTGTGTGCCACTTGCACGAACGTATCAAAATGGCAATCATCGCCAATCACCGTCGGAGAGATAAATCCAGCAGCAACAACATCGTTTGCACTAAAGCTACAACGGTTCCCGATGCGAACGCCCGCCAAATGCGGAACCATGCGGCGTTTGCCTTTATACTCGTAAAATCCAAAGCCACGCGGGCCAATTACCGCCCCCGCCTGGAACACGCAATCTTCGCCAATCGTCACACGAGGGTAAACAGTCACATTCGCTTCAAGAACAGTCCCTGCTCCAATCGTAGCGCCTTTCATCACAACGCAATTCGGGCCTATTACAGCGTTCTCGCCCACCACGCCTTCCACAACAGCCGAAGCATGAACTTGCGCGGACTCCGCAATTTTTGTCGGCTCAAAAGTTTCGCGACGTTCGACAAATTCACGCATGAACGTCACCATCGCATGGTACGGGTTTTCGACAGGGCAGACAAATTGCACTTTTGGCAAAAGATCAGAACGCCCATCAACGCAATATTTCTCATACAAACTTGGAACAAATAGCAAACCCGCAGTAACGCCGGCAAAAGCACCAGCACTCACTCCACCCGCATTCCCTGCAAGCCCTGTTTCCGTTTTAGCATCGCCCGTCCAGAAAGAGACATCGTGTGGTCCCGCCTGATCGAGCGAAGAAAATCCAGTCAGTTCAAAATTTAAAGAGCCCTCATCCGAAGGCTTCTTTAAATTCATTTGTTCAAGAACTTCCGATAACTTTACCGAAAGCATTATTCCTCCAACGAAAGCATGCGCACCTGAGTCGCAAACTCAATCGAAACGTGATTGCCCGCTTTACCGCTCAAATCTTCGCCATCCAATTGGATGTACTCGTTATCGGCAAGTTCGAGTTTCAAAGAGCGCACTTTACGCGACTTGAGCAAATACTTTTTCAACAAGTAACCCAAAACAGGAACGCCGCCCATTGCAATCGCAAGCAAAAAATTCAACATGTTCGGCACACAGACAACTTCCAAATATCCATCGGCCATGTCCGATTTAAAGAACGGATTTGCTCCACTGGCAAAGCTCGGGATATTGCCAACAATAACAGTCTTGTGCCCAGTCAAATCGATATTTTCAACATTTTGCGAATCGCGGTCCACCATCGAAATGCGACCGCTCTTTAAATAATAGGCTCTATCGGCAAAGAACCGCTTGACATAATGCAATTTATTTGCAATCACGGAATTTGAAGAAATCACACCCGTCGCACGGTCCTGATTGAAATCGTGAGCAATACGAGCGTCAATGCCTGCCGAAAAATAATTCGCCAAGGCATACTTGCCATTCACCATCCAAATATCGAACGGTCTAGACTTCGCAAGCAAAAGCCTACGCACCAGATACAAAAGTCCTTTGTCAACAAAAGGTTTATACAAACCGAGCACACGAGCAAGATCGTTTCCCGTGCCAAGCGGGATAAGTCCAATCTGCACCTTGCTTGCATATTCAGAAGCAAGCATAATAGAAAACACCGATGACACCGTTCCATCGCCACCAACAGCGACAAGCGTTTCCGTCGAAGCAAGGGCATTCAGAATTTGTTCTTCCATCCCTTCTTTACGTGTAAATTCAGCCTTCCATTCGTCGAATTTAAAATCCATCGATTCCATAATTTCAGGAAGGAACTTATGGATAACTTTACCTTGACCACCTCCACTCACCGGATTAATGAGGAAAAAGAACTTATACATCTTTTAAAAGTTCATCCTTTGCGTCCAAGTAGTGTTCTACGCCTATCTTTACGTTTTTGAGTTCGTCTGTCGTCAATGTTCTTACGACATGCGCCGGAGCGCCCATCACAAGCGATCCTTCTGGGAATTCTTTACCATGCGTCACAAGCGCACCAGCACCGATAATGCAATTCTTTTTGATATGCGACCCATCCATGAGAATGGCTCCCATGCCAATGAGAACGTTATCCTCAATCGTACATCCGTGAAGCACCGCACCATGACCAACAGTCACCTCGTCGCCAATATTCACACCAACACCCGTGGACACATGGATACATACATTGTCTTGAATGTTTGTGCGCTTACCGATTTTTATTTCAGCAAGGTCTGCACGAATAACCGCATTATAAAATACTGACGAATCATCGCCGACACTCACATCGCCAACCAAGCAAGCGCCTTCGGCCAAAAAGACCCGTTCGCCCACTTGAGGGACTTTGCCTTTATACTTAATTAAGGAACCCATAATTCCAATTTATAAAAATACATGTAAAAAAGGAATCAAATTACTTTTAAAAAAGGTTTGTTTTTTGCTGTTATAAAAACAACATTTTAGTTAATATGTTCTATCTTATTGAGTATGAACGAAATACAAAAAAAAGACATTGAAAGGATTTTCGACGCACAAGGTGAAAATCGTTGGAAAATTGCACAAACAACCGCCAAAGAGCGCATAGAAAAACTGAAAAAACTCCGTGATGCCGTAATCCAAAGGCAAGTTGACTTTTACAACGCCGTTTGGCTGGACTTTCACAAGCCCAAATTTGAGGCATGGCTTAGCGAAGTTTTCCCGATTATCGAAGAAATTGATTACACCATCAGCCATTTGAAAAAATGGATGCGCGACAAGAAAGCTAGTCGAGTGTTCTTTTTGCCAACATCAAAAAGCGTTCTCCATTACGAACCTAAAGGGCGCGTACTCGTCTTTTCGCCTTGGAATTATCCGTATTTGCTGCTTGTAAATCCAATTATTTCGGCCATTGCCGCAGGTAATGTCATTATGGCAAAGCCATCGCACAAGACACCGCATGTGAGCGCCTTTTTAGCGAAGCTTTTTGCAGACACATCCCCCGAAAACGAAATTGCCATCATCGAAGGCAATGGATCAGAAATCGGAGACGAGTTATTAGCACTTCCATTCGATCATGTATTCTTTACCGGAAGCCCAAACGTCGGTGCACACATTGCAGAAATGGCAGCCAAGAATCACGCAAGCATTACGCTTGAGCTCGGTGGGAAATCGCCTGCAATTATACTCCCGAAAGCAAATATCAAGCGCCACATCAAGCAGCTCGCTTGGGGCAAAACACTGAACGCGGGCCAAACATGCATCGCACCGGACTACGCACTTTGTCCGCAAGACAAAGTTCAAGAACTTGCAGAAGCGTTTGCAAATGAAATCAAGCAAATGTTCGGAGATACTGACGCCAAGCGCCATGAGTGCAAAGACTTTGTACATATTGTAGATAAACGCGCTACAGAACGCCACGCTAACCTCATTAAAGACGCCATTGCCAAAGGTGCGACACAAGTGATTGGAGGCGTAAGCGATATCGACAATTGCTATACGCCTATTACAGTTCTCACAAATGTCACGCCCGACATGGAAATCATGAAAAACGAAATTTTCGGACCGATTCTTCCGATTGTCGCCTACAAGAATCTTGAAGAAGCCATACAATTTGTTCAAAGTCGTCCGAAACCGCTTGCATTGTACATTTTCGGAACAAACAAGAGCGAAATCAATTACGTTTTAAGCAACACAACATCGGGCTCTTCGTGCGTCAACAACACGATTATCCAAATCGAAAATTTAGACGTACCTTTTGGCGGCGTAGGCATGAGTGGAACCGGCAATTACCACGGTTTTTACGGATTCAAGACGTTTAGCCACGAACGCAACATCATGCAACAGAAAGGCTTTGACGCAGTCACGTTCTTCCATCCGCCCTACGGGAAACACTTTGGCTCTTTACATTCCAAAATTCAAGGCCTCGCAGAAAAGGCGTTGCGATTCATCAAGTCAATGTAGTGAAGGTTTATCATGGCATCCATACTTTATAGATTTGCCTGTCGTGCATTCCAAAAAATATTTTTCGTGGGCGTTCATTTTATGCCTTGGCGCGAGCCACAGATTGTTCATGGCGCAGGGCGTTTACGGGAACTTCCCAACCACCTCAAGGCGCATAATATAGACAACGTTCTTCTTGTTACAGATACCATTCTTGAGCAAACAGAGCATTTTCAAAACATTAAAAAGTATTTGGACGAAGCAAATATCGGCTACGCCATTTACAACGGGACCATCCCTAACCCGACTATAGACAACATCAAGGAAGCCACGCATATTTACAAGAAAAATAAATGCGAGGGACTTGTCGCTTTTGGTGGCGGTTCCGCGATTGATTGCGCTAAAGGAGTCGGCATACGCATTGCAAGGCCATGGACTCCGATTTCATGGATGCGCGGGACATTGCGGGTATTGCACAAAATCCCATACCTTGTAGCCATTCCCACAACCGCAGGCACCGGGAGCGAAGCGACTGTCGCCGCAGTCATTTCAAATCCGCAAACACACGAAAAATACCCGATTAACGACTTTGTTCTGATTCCGCGCCTTGCGATTCTCGATGCAAACATCACGCTCGATTTACCGCAGCATCTTACAGCAACAACAGGCATGGACGCCCTCACACACGCCATCGAAGCGTACATCGGTTACAGCAATTTTAACGGAAGCGCCGAAGCAGCCATTATTGCAGGCCGTCTCATCATCGAAAATATCCAGAACGCCTATAACGATGGGCACAATATCAAGGCAAGAGAAAACTTGCAAAAGGCCTCGTACCTTGCGGGTTTCGCTTTCACACGAGCTTACGTCGGTTACGTACACGCCATTGCTCATAGCCTTGGCGGCATGTACCACACGCCGCATGGCCTTGCAAACGCAGTTATTTTACCGCATGTCCTAAAATACTATGGTGAAGCCGCCGAAAAACGCCTTGGATTTTTCGCGAAAGCCATTGGAGCCGTGCCTGCCGAAATAGACAATCACGAGGCTTCAACTCTGTTCATTGCGCAAATCCGCGAACTCAACCAATCTATGGGCATTCCAGAATTTTTGGACGTCATCCAAACCGAAGACATTCCAACACTTGCAAAATCAGCCAGCAAAGAAGCAAATCCGCTTTACCCCGTGCCTAAGATTTTAAATGCAAAGGAACTCGAAGAACTCTACCGCATTGTGAAAGGAAATCCATAACAAGAAATGCCCCGCATGGGGCATTTTTTACTTCTTCACTTTCACAACGCGCGCCTGTGGGTTCTGCTTGCCAAGCAAATCGTAAGTGCGGGAGGTGCGCAAGCTGCGGGACTGCGCCGAGCGATTGCGTTTGAAAACGGAAATCGTCCCATCGTCGGTCTTGAAGTTTTCCACATGCGTTATGCCGTTGTTCACATAATCGTCAAGGCCGTACGCATGACGCATGATGTTCAAAACGTCCTTGTCGAACACGGAGCCATCCGGGTCTGTCTGGCGGCGGATAATCGTCATGTTGTTTTCGCCTTCGTGACCCGTATCCCAAGCGATAGGCACCACCTTGTTTTGTTTTGCAAGTTTCATCACGGCATCGTAATAAGCGAGGCGGCCCTTGCGGTGTTTCGCATAATTGTCGCCGGTCAACACCCCCACGCGGTCATTGGCACCGAACTCACCGATAATCACAGGCACGCCCTTATCGACAAAGTTCGTTTTCATCTTGCCGAACTGGTCCTGAATTTGGGCACTGGTACACTTGTCGCCCATGGCACCTGCCCAGGCATTGTAGCCGCAGTTATGCACAATATCCGCACCAGTCGCGAGGTCATCGCCCCAGTAGTACTGCGGGTAAACCTGCGCGCCCCAATCAACAACGTCATTCAACAGCGTGTAGGTATAAGGGTCATAGAAATGCACTTCGACCATCAGGCGGTTTGCAATCACATCCTTCGGAAGCTTGCTTACCGGCATCACTTCGGAACTGCGGTCGATGCTTGTCGATGGCCCCTGAATCACGAGCGTACGGCTTGCGTTATTACCGCCTGTCGCGCGCACTGCATCCACGAACGTCTGGTGGTACGTCATCAAGATTTCGGTTTCGTGCTTGTAATTATCGTCCGTTGTCGCGGGCTCGTTGGCACTTGCAAAAAGCAAGTTTTCGTTGTAGTTCTTGAAGCGATTTGCAATCTGCGTCCAGAAATCCTTCTGGCGGGCGTTCACCTTGTCCTTTTCCTGGTCGTTCAGGTTGCCTTCGAGCCAGCCATTGTCCCAATGGATGTTCAGAATCGTTACAAGCCCTGCACGCATGCAGTAATCCACGACCGTCTGCACCGAATCCATCCAGCTTGAAGCAATCTCGTTCGGGCCACCGCCCGGAACAATATCCGCCCTGCTAGAATCGCGCGACAAGGCATTCGAATGGCTGTACCACGCGCACGGAATACGAATCGTGCTGAAACCCGCCGCCTTGACAGAATCAATGTACGCCTCGGTCGGGAACTTGTTGCCCCACCACGTCGGATTCTGGGGAACTTCCATCGTGTTCCCGATGTTTATGCCAAAGCCCATCTTGGCAAACATTTCGTTTGCCGTCGGCAAATCCGCCGCAAAAGAATTTGAGCCCAATGTCAAAGAAAGCGCACCGCAAAGCGCGGCGACGCGAATGTGCTGTTTCAACATAGTTAATCCTTTGGTTCTATGCCATTCGCGTTTTATCCCCAAACAACGAAAGATCATACACCGAATTTAAATATATATCAATACACGGCGAAAGCCTAAATTCCGCCGTTATAAGTATTGACGATTTGTCAAATGAAATGTTTCTATTCTGCTTTTTGGGGCTTTCGGTACCGCAATGTTGAGATTATCTTCTTGCACATCGATGTGTCAACATTCGTGGAATCGTATTTAAAATGTAAGCGTTCCAAATCATGCCATATTATTGTATCACCTGTATTTTGATACCTATGTTCATATCGTTTTGTTTCAAGATTTTTATAAGAAAAGCTCTTTCGTTTGGGAATTTTAATATAACGGGATGAAAAATAAATGTCAAACACATTAGAAATCTTTTTGATTTTTAGGGTATCATTATCAAAATAGCTTCTATAATCAGGCTCTAGCAAAATAAACGAATCAAGAATATCTTGATTAGCAACTCGATTCAAATGATTAACTTCAGGATTTCCAACCCCTAGAGTCAAATGCATAAAAGGTTTTAGCAAGGAATCTAAAAAAGTATAACAAACAATTTCACCCATAATAATACCACTCTTACGAACAGAATACGATTTCGGAATCAATACTTCAAACATGTCGCCATCAGAATTCATGAAATCCACATACACCTGCATTTCTAGAGGTTCAAAAGGATTCTTTAATTCTTTAACTTCTTTATCTTTTATTTCAAAAGAATATTCATTTTTTTCTACAACATATATCAAGTCAATTAATTTATTTACATTAAACAAATAGCCATTTTTTAAGGCTGCACGTTTCAAAGAAATTTTTCCGTTTCCATCATATTTTACATTCCAAACTTTATCATACTTATATTTCAAAAACAACGAATCTGATAGACAATACGCACGGGCTCCATCATATAAGATTTCATTTTCAAAATCATTCTTTCCACATTTTATGGAATACTCTTCTAAAGAATCACGCAACGATTCATAGGACGCAGACAATCCTTCAATTTTGCAATTATCAAAATTAAGGCAAAATGAAATATTCTCCAACTTGAAGAAGAACAAAAAACATGCTATAAAAATCACAAACAAAGAAAATACAATTATTCGTTTTATCATACTATTCTTCCACAAAGCATGGCGGAATTTTAAGCTTCACGACTTGATTTAAAGACAAGTCTTCTTTGACGTACATAGCATGATATCGATCAAACAGCTCAAATGATTGCGCTGGTTTAACAGGCTTTTTAGGGAACTGAGGATCTCTTTTTGTCACCCCTTTTACGCATCGCAAATAATTAATTCCACCCGTAGCAAAGTCCTTCGTAAATCGGATTTCATCACAATGTTCTTTGATGATGTCAGAATAGCCGACAATCTCAACAGAATCATTTTCACTTCCCTCTCCCTTACATTCCATTCGGAAATATTCTCTAGAAAAAGAGAGATGGACCTTTTCTGACTTGACAATTTCTTGTGCAGCGACATAGCTCCAAATTTTCCGCGATTGTAATTCCGGTGGCAAATTATCGGAGATATACATACACGGAAGGGGATCCATAAGACGAGTTTGCACTTTTGGCGGCATCCAGGCATAATATAAAATGGACTTAACTTCTTCCAAAAAATCCTTATACTCGGGATGTTCCGTGTTCATCGAGACATTCGTAACGCGGCCACTATCCCCAAACGTAATCGTAGCATCAACAGAAAGATTAAAGCCCTCTTTATAATATCGTTTGAGCGCTCGTTCAAGCCGCCAGCCACAAGGTCTCTTTACACTTTGAATAAGACCCGTTTCAAATTCACGTGGCGGCATCGTATCACCAAGAATTTTCCCTTCTTTTAATTCAAATGTATCAACGTATATATCCACTTTCAGCGCTGGTAGATTCGGTCGTGTTTTGAATTCCGCCGTTTTACCCTCTGTAGAAATTTTTCGTTCCTTGAAATAAGCTTGAATCAAATCCAATTTTTTCCAACGCCCTGCGCCCTGTAACGAGAACATATCTCCATCAAAAACGGTGTCGCTAGGATATAAATCGTCATAGTAAAAAAAATAATCTACAAGTTTTCCTTGTCGAAACAAACTTATCGATAATTGAGCATCTTCTTCCCATGCATTTCTAAGTTCTCTATCGTATTCTGGATATTCTTCATCAAGAGCAGCCGCTTTGGCAAACCGTTTGATTTCTTTCAGTTTATTCGTCGTATAAGCCAAGCCTTGCGCATTGAAAATGACCATGGAATCTGCTAACGCCAAAGATTCTTGCAAGCGGAGAGGTTTTCCGGGAATGAAATTTACAGTTTCATCGAGGCGTTCCTCATCGCAAGAAAGCAGAAGGAATGCGGCAAGAATAAGTAAAAAGAATTTAGAAGCGCCAATCTTCATTATACATCCCTTTTTCGGCAATTTTTTCTTCCACAAAACAAGGCGGAATTTTGAGGGAAGCGCGTCGCAATATCGGCATGTACATGCGATCCCATTCTTCATAAATTGCTTTATTTTTATCAAAGTAATGATTCATATAGTTCTTTTGAGAATTGCCACTAGGCAATTTCTTTTCGTATTCCAAGCATTCATAGCGGATTACCTCACCCGTCGCGATGTCTTTCGAGAATGTAATCTCGTTGCAAACATCTTTCCTTGCATCTGGAGCATTTACAATTTCGACAGAGTCTTTCGCGATGCGACCATTTTGTTTACAAACCATCCGGTAATCCCTTGAAAATGAGATCAAAAACATTTCGAAAAAAACTATTTCTTGGGCAGTCACGTCATTACCGATATTCGAGTGAACTTTTGGAGGCATCCATCCATACTTCAAAATAGATTCTATTTCCTTTCTGAATTCTTTATTTTCATGGGGTTTTGTTCGAGCAGAAGGATAAAATACACTACCATCATCCAGAAAAGAAATACCAGCAGTAACATAAAAATCAAAATCATCCTTGTAATATCGATAAAGCAATCTCTTAAGTTGCCAACCCAGCGAATTTTTCAAAGCTCGTGCAACCCCTGATTTAAGTTCACTCATGTTTATTTTTTCATCAACCTTCACCCCTTTTTTCAAAAAAATTGTATCGACAAATATTTCGACATTTATTTTCGGGAGTGAGGCCTCATGCGGAAACTCATTGACAATTCCACTTATCGGAATATTCCGTTGCTTGAAAAATTCTTTGATTTTAGCGTTCTTTTTCCATCGCCCAACGCCTTGCAGCGAAAGCAAGGCCCCATCATAATCAGATTGAAAATAATCGTACAAGCGCATCCAAAAATTTTCATTTTTCGGGCGAGCGTAATAAAGCAAATGATCAATCAATTCGCCATCTGCGTATAAATTAATCGACAAATTCGGTTCACCAATTCCAACCATTTCTCTTTGCCACGGTTCCGCCTCAGGATATTCCTCATCAAGATAAGACATCTTTGCAAATTCTTCGATTTCATTAAAGTCATGCGTTGCATAGAGCAAACCCTTTTCGCCATAAATATTCATAGAATCTGCAATTGAAAGCGCTTCGTGCAATCGCAATGGTTTACCAGGAATAAATTTGACATTTTGGGCGACATCCTTCAAGTTTTGCAAACCAAAAGACAACAACGCATACCCTCTAGAAGCCTTCAATCGATTTGCCGTAGTATCCACTTGAATACCGATAAATCCCGTATAAAGTTTCAAAGGTATTTTTTCACCCAAATAATTCCATTGAACATCAACAAAAGTTATTCCCTTAGGAATATTATAAAAGTCCAGTTGTTCGTTCCAATTCGTGTGCTTTACATATTTTTCTTCATTCGAGCGATCATCCTTTGTATAAGGCAAGAACCTTGAAATCCAACCGTTAAAAAGAGGATTGCCGCATCCTTCCGGTTTAAAGCTCTTATATATGTCCTTCCAATGTTTTAAATTGATTTTTCCGTCAAAAGTATTGACAAACTCATCCAGTATAGGATTCAGCCCTTTCGACCACCATTTCATATCCAGTTGTTCGGCAAGCCTGTTAAAGGAATCCTTAAGCAACATCCAATCATCCTTGGTACCGTTTATCCTGATTTTGGGGATTCCGCAAAGCGTGTACACATTATACGAATAGTATTGCGACGCAACCGCCATCGTCATAGTGCGAGAAATGTTATAGTCCACCGGGCTTGTCGTCGAGAACTTGATTTTCAAGGGTTCGCCCGTTTCTGGAGGTAGCTTCGCCTGCAAAGAATCAAATAAGTTCGCAATCGTCCAAAACCATTCCTTATGCGTTGATTCAAGAGTCAGCGAATTATCCATAACTGCAATAGAAGTATCCGTTCCCGGAGCAACAAAACGGTCTTTTAATTTTTCGCGATTGTTCTTGACATGGAGGCGAAAGCCATCCAAAATCATAAGCCAAATATCATCTGGATTTATTTCCAAGGAATAATGCTTGGCATAGGCAAGCGCAACGACATCAAAAAAAGACGGACTTTCAGAAGAACCTTTAACAAAGGGGCTTATAGAATCGGAATATGCATAAAAAGCCTTTGAACCGTTCGAGCCCTCATATTTGGCTTTTCTAGAAAAATATTCTGCAAAGCCACCCCTTTTAACAGGCGTTATTTTTTCATTAAACGTGCTATCGTGAACGGTTGTATCAACAACCAAAGCGTAAGCGCTCGTGTCGTGAACAAAGCCTTCGAAACTTTGCGTTATATTCGAAGACAATTTGATGGTCTGATCGTTTTTTTCCTCTTCGCAAGAGAGCAGAAGGAATGCGGCTAAGAATAGAAAAATGAATTTGTAAACAGAAGCCATGTTTATAATATAACAACATGACCGTCCATAGATTTAATATGGTATAGTAAAATAATGTAGATACAAGATGGCGATCCCGGAATAAATCCGGGATGACATGGTCGAAACGGGATTACTTACCGCTCATGATGGCGGCGAGGTCGGCACCACTCAAATTCGTCTTTTCGTTGAGGGCCGCGACGATTGCGGTGAGCGACTTTTGGCAAGCCATCATAAGATTGTAAACTTGTTCGACAACGTTGGTTTCGGCAAGCTGGTAGTAATAGCAAGCAGCCTGGAAACTCTGGTAATCAGGGTCACTCCTGTAAAGCTCCATCGGGAGTTCTTTCATGACGGTATCAAGGTCGCATGCGAAATTTTTTCGGATTAAAAAGTCCGACATGTGGCCAGCAATGGCGATGTGGGCGGCACCATCGAGGGAACTGCCGGGCATGCGCGTGACGCTCGGTTTTTCCTTGGAATTGTTGATTCTGACGTAGTCAATCTGGCGTTTGAACAGGAATGCGATTAGAGCGTGGCCAGCCTCATGGCGGCAAAGTTTTTCAAATTCCTGTTCACCGAAAAATTCAATTAAGCTTTCGCGAGTTAATGTTTGTTCTGACATTTTTCAATCCACCTGTCTAAAAATTGCATCTGTTCGTCGGTATGGAACCAATGTTCACCGCCTTGCATCACCGTGAGCGACGCACCCACTTTTTGAGCAAAATCTTGCATCGTTTCGAGGTCAGTCAAATTGTCATTGGAGCCGTACAAAATATGCGTCGGGATATTCCATTGGATGGGATTTTCTCGCACGTAGCAAAGGTATTTCCAAGAAAGTGTCTCGCCAAAGTTCGTCGCGATTTCACCTTTTTTGCAAAGTTCATCTTCGGAGACGTTCGCCCACATCATCATATTGCAAATGAGCTTTTCCAAGTTGACCACAGGCGAAATGAAAAGAGCCTGCTTGATCCGCTTGCCTGCGAGCGCGTTCATTGAGAAGAACGCCCCTATGCTATTGGCGATAAGCACGACTTCGTCGTAGTTTGCAGCAACCGAGTCAAAATACGCCGAAAATTCCTGTTTCGCGTCCCACGGAGTTTCAGCCTTGTAATCAAAGCCAATGACGTCACCATTTGGGAAAAGGGGTTTGTAATGTTCCGCTTCGTCGGCATTGCCGCCTTTCCCGTGAATGTAAATAACGAGAGATTTCATTGTGATTTCACTTTTTTCGCATAGAAAATACAAAAATTTACCCCTATCGGCTAGAGATAAGACTATCTACGTTTCTTAGGATTCAGTTTCCTCTTTTTCATTAAAGAATCCGCAAGCGCATTGATTTTGTGGGCATTTTTCAGTTTAAAGACCAGGTCTAAACGATCAGTAAAACGATTGCAAATTTGAGCGACTCCTTTAATTCCATAGAATTTTGTATGATCATGATTTTTATCATAAAACGATATCAACAATTGATCATCACCGAAATTATCGTAAAGACAAGAACCATAAGGCGCCAAATACACACTGTCTACATCCTGAAGGATTGAATCAAGCGCGGCTCGGGGCATTATTGCTTCAACCTCTTCATTCTCGGTTCCATCAATTACATACACGATTTTGACACTTTTCGTTTCAAGAGGCTTTGGATTTGCAGCGAGGGCTACAACAACATACAAAAGAATCATACAAATAAATTTTCTCATATAAAGAAAGATTCCTTCATTCAATTATGTTTATCAATCTTAATCAGGAAGAAACTGCGTTTCACGAGTGTAAGGATCTTCAACTTTTACCTTTCTTATCCAAGAGCCATAATTTGAATAAAATTCCAAATAAACGGAATCACCTTGATGGAGATTAACATCTAAAACATCAGTCCTTAAACCAATAGGTATATCCAGTGGTGATTCTTCCATTTTCAAAAGAACATCCATGGACAACGACCTTATAATAACACTGTCATTTTTCCATTCTTCCGAACATCCCGAATAATAAAAAAATGAACAATTCCCATCTATCGAGCACTCAAAAAAAATAATTGTCACAATACAATGCAAATATTTGAGAGAACAAAAGCAAAATCAAAAAAATAAGTTTATTCATTCACTTTCCACGATTACTTTGCTTTCAAATATACAATTTCACAAATACAAAAAACCGCCCCCGCAGTGAAGCAGGAAGCGGATTTTTCATGTGAGCAACAAGCTTTTCAACAACAAAGCAATTTACTTGCTTGCGTATGCTGCTTTTGCCGCCATGTCGGATGTCATATATCTCAAATCTTGTATAAGGTTCGGATCCTGACCTCCGGACAACGAAACGGCCTCTTGCATAACCCGCAAGCCTTCTTCAGCTTGTCCGAGTCGATACAAAGCAAGAGCTCGACCACCCATAGCATAGGTATCCATGCTATTGATATTCAAAGCCTTCTCGTTTGCTTCAAGGCACGATTCATAGTTACCGCACATGAATTCACTGTAGCCCATCGCCCTGTAAACATCGACGTTATTGGGTTCCAGTTCTTGCGCACGCTTCAAGGCAAAGGAGGCTTCCTGGTAGTTGCCCTGCGGAATCAGCGCTTCTGCCAGCTTGAGCAAGGCCGCAGCACTGTCGCACTTGCCATACTTTGTTTCCTTTTCCTTTAAAGAAAGGTTGTATGCACAATACTCATTTTCCTCGTAAATGCTACCCTTCATCGTGAGACGCGTATTCGGGCAGCCGCCAAGGCACTTGGAACCATAAATGCATTTTTTGCAAGAGCCAGAAAGTTTGTCCTTTGTCATCTGGCGACGCCACAAAAATGCATTTTTATCTTCCCAAATTTCGCGCAGCTTTCTTTCGCGGATATTCCCTTCGATGAATTCCTTGGAACGAATCGAAGTACAACCCAGGATATCACCATTATGCAAGATCCCGAAACCACGAATTCCAGCATTACAGCCGTCCCACAAGGAATAACCATTCGACTTGTAAGACATACGCCTTGTTTCAAGGTCCTTCATTGAATAATATCCAATACAATCGGCAGGATAAATATCAATTCGCCCTTCTTTTGCCGTATCGTAGCAAAAATCAATGATGTCTTTGACCTGTCTCGGTTCAAGGAGCCAATCAGGGCGTTCCTTCAAATTACCCATAGGCAAACCGAGTTGAACCTGCCACGTGTTAACGCCCATACGGATAAGTTCTTCCTTCAATTCTGGGAGAATATCCATGTTCTGCTTGGTGATGGTCGTAACAGCACCGGTCTTTATCCCCAATTCCTTCATTGCGGCAAAGGCCTGCCTTGCATGTTCAAAAGCACCTTTTTTCCTGATTTTGTCATGGATTTCAGGCGTTCCGTCAATACTTATCGCAACAGTGGCAATACCATTTTCTTTTAACTTTTTCGCCATCTTTGCGTCAAGGAGCCAACCGTTCGTGATCATATTCACGATAACGCCATTACCGGAAAGTCGTTTCACCAGTTCAGGTGTATCTTGTCTCGTAAGAGGTTCGCCTCCAGACAAGGTAATCCATTTCAATCCAATATCTGCAATCTGATCACATAAATCAAGAGCTTCTTCGGTGCTCAATTGTCCCGGGAGAGCGCCCTCACAAGATGAACCACAATGCCCACAGCGAAAGTTGCAGCCCATCGTTACTTCCCAGACTGCAGTGACGGGTTGATACCCAATATTTGCCATAAAAACCTCCAAACAGCCGGCCAGCATCCATTGCCAGCAGGCTGTTTTGATCATGTATTCTGATTTATTTAACAGTCAGACTTCTGCGAATCACACTTGAAGCCATAGATTATTGCAGCATCTTTTTTCGTTGCAGCATCTTGAACACCGCAAGGATAGCCGTACTTCAAGGCAGCATCCTGAACACCGCAAGGATAACCGTACTTCAAAGCAGCTTCACTGGAACAGCTCTTGAAACCGTATGCCATAGCAACTTCTCTATTCAAAGCCGCATCCTGAGCACCACAGGGATAACCGTACTTCAAAGCTGCGTCCTGGACACCACAAGGATAACCATATTTCATCAACGCAGTTTCATTTGCACTGCTCTTGAGGCCATAGATCATAGCAGCCTCTCTATTTGAAGCCGCATCTTGTGCGCCGCAAGGATAGCCATACTTCATCAAAACAGCGTCATTCGCACCGCAGGGATAGCCATACTTCAAAGCAGCTTCATTTGCACTGCTTTTGAAGCCATAGATCATTGCGGCTTCTCTATTTAATGCTGCGTCTTGTGCTCCGCAAGGATAGCCATACTTCATCAAAGGCAAATCACTGACACTGCAAGGGTAGCCGTACTTCATCAAAGCGGTTTCATTCGCGCCGCAAGTATAGCCGTACTTCATCAAAGCGGTTTCATTTGCGCCGCAGGGATAACCGTACTTCATCAAAGCGGTTTCATTTGCGCCGCAGGGATAACCGTACTTAACAACAGCTTCGGCCGAACCGAGAACAAGGCCATAAGGCATTGCAGGGCCGGCGACAGCTCTGATTGAAGCGTTAGTGTTTTCGCTAAATTTTGCAAATTCTTCGGAATCGCTTGGAATCGCATTCAGAAGCACTGTATGCGTCTTTTTCGCAGCGGACATATCCGTCAAGTTAACCAACGTAAATTCAAGTTCAGCCTTATCTTCCGTTGCGGAGACAGCACCAAACCAGAATCGTTGAATAACAGGTGCAACCCCTGCAGCCAACGGAGCTGTTTCTGTACTCAGCAGGGCGATTCCCTGCGGAAGTTTGGTCAGAGTCCACCCATAATTAGTGGAACCAAGCATTGATTGCAGTTCAATCGAGAAAGATTGACCCTGTAATACAACCATTTCATTTGCCATAAATTACCTCTTTTTTGGTGAATTATTGAAAATTCATCATTTATCATAAAAAAATATTTCACCGTTGGATAATTGTAACAAAAATATAACAAAACCTTGTAAGCAATATTTTATTATACAAAGCACATAAACTATTAACAATAAGCTATACACAAAAAAAACGCCCCTGCGGTGAAGCAGGAAGCGGTTTTGTATTAACTGAGGAAATGTATGGATCCTCGCCTTGGTTCGACTTCGCTCACCACAGGTCGCGAGGATGACTGCGCATGGGGAATGCGCGGGGCAAGCTCAATAACCTCGAAAGGTTGGTGAGCCTGTCGAACTATTAGCCGACAAAAATGCGTCCATTGCGGAAGAGTTGCATCCACGGGCCGTCTTCGCCCCATTCTGCCGGGTGCCAGGAGTACTGGCAGGTACGGAACACGCGTTCGGGGTGCGGCATCATCACGAGGGCACGGCCGTCTTCGGAGCAGAGGCCGTTGATGCCGAACGGAGAACCGTTGGGGTTCAGCGGGTAGCGTTCGGTGTATTCGTGCTTGCCATCCACGTAGCGGAGCGCCACGAGACCGGTCTTGAGGCAGGCTTCGGCGGCTTCGCGGCTAGCGAATTCCGCGCGGCCTTCACCATGTGCGACCGCAATCGGGAGCACGGAGCCCGCCATGCCCTTGAGGAGCACGGCCGGAGTGTCTTCGACCTTGAGCGTGCAGAAGCGAGCCTCAAAGCGTTCGGAGAGGTTCTGCACAAAGCGCGGCCAGTGCTTGGCGCCCGGAATCAAGTCCTTGAGGTTAGAGACCATCTGGCAGCCGTTGCAGACGCCCAGCGTGAAGGTATCCTTGCGGTTGAAGTAAGCTTCAAATTCAGCGCGGGCCTTCGGGTTGAAGAGGATGCTCTTGGCCCAGCCTTCGCCGGCGCCGAGAACGTCACCGTAGCTGAAGCCACCGCAGGCCACGAGACCGTTGAAGTCCTTGAGGCTTACGCGGCCTTCGAGAATGTCGGTCATGTGAACGTCGATGGATTCGAAGCCCGCCTTCTGGAAGGCAGCAGCCATTTCGAGTTCGCCGTTGACGCCCTGTTCGCGAAGTATTGCCATTTTCGGGCGGCTGGCGTAGTCCTTGATGACCTTTGCAGACGCCGCCACGTCGAAGGTGACCTTCGGCGTGATACCCGGATTGTCCTGTTCCAGCTTGAGTTTGTATTCGCTTTCGGCACAATCCGGGTTATCGCGGAGGGCCGCGATGCGGCGGGTCGTGTCGCTCCAGATGGCGCGGAGGTCAGAGAGGCCTTCGGCGTAGTCGCCGATGACCAAGTTGTAAGTATCGTTAAGAGTTGCGATTTCAGAAACCGTATCGCCGAGACCAGCGGCTTCGAAAGCGGCCTTAACAGCAGCGAGGTCAGAGTTCTTGACCTGCAGCACGGCACCGAGTTCTTCGTTGAAGAGGGCGTCGATGAGGTTGCCCTTGAGGGCGTCGGCCTTCACCGTCACACCCACGTGACCTGCAAATGCCATTTCGACAACTGTCGTGAAGAGGCCGCCATCGCTCTTGTCGTGGTAAGCGAGAATCTTTCCGTCGGCGTTGAGCTTCTGAATGGTTTCGAAGAAGGCGCGGAGTTCCTTTGCGGAATCGACATCCGGAGCCTTGTCGCCAAGGAGGTTGTAAACCTGAGCGGCGATGGAAGCGCCCATGCGGTTTTTGCCACGAGCGAGGTCCACGAGCACGAGCGTCGTGTCCTTCTTCTGCAAAAGCGGAGCAAAGGCACTAATCACAAGAGAAATCGGAGCGGTCACGCGGTGGCTACCCTTTTCGTCCTGCCACACGGTGCTCATGCTCATGGAGTCCTTACCCACCGGAATCGTAATGCCAAGTTCCGGGCAAAGTTCCATACCGATGGACTTCACGGCTTCGTACAAGTCGGCACCGTCACCTTCGTAGTTCGGCGTAGCCATCCAGTTAGCAGACAAGTTTACGCGGCCCATATCCGGGACGCAAGCGGCAGCCATGTTCGTAAGGGATTCTGCAACCGTCATACGGGCTGCAGCGGCCGGAGAAATGAGAGCGATCGGAGCGCGTTCGCCCATGCTCATGACTTCACCTTCGTACGTGTCGAGCGTTGCACTCGTCACGGCGCAGTCAGCCACCGGAACCTGCCACGGGCCAACCATCTGGTCACGGCAAATCATACCCGTCACGGAACGGTCACCGATAGAAATGAGGAACGTCTTATCTGCAACGGTCGGGTTTGCGAGCACGCGGTGTGCCACATCCTTGATCGTCACACCAGCCGGAACGACCTGAGAAGAAAGCGGACGCTTCTGGCTCTTTTCGTTACGGATCATGCGAGGCGGCTTGCCGAGGAGAACGCCGAGCGGCATATCGATCGGAGTCGTGCCAAAGTGCTTGTCGGTAAGGGTCAAGTGCTTTTCAGGAATAGCCTCGCCCACCACAGCGTACGGGCAGCGTTCACGCTTACAGATAGCGTCGAACACATCCAACTTATCGCCAGCGATAGCGATAACATAACGTTCCTGAGATTCGTTACTCCAGATTTCGAACGGGCTCATACCCGGTTCGTCATTCGGCACATTGCGGAGTTCAAACTTACCGCCGAGACCGCCATCGTTCACGAGTTCCGGGAAGGCGTTCGAAAGTCCACCTGCACCCACATCATGAATAAAGGTAATCGGGTTTTCTTCGTCCATCGCCCAGCAGCGGTCGATGACTTCCTGGCAGCGGCGTTCCATTTCGGGGTTTTCACGCTGCACAGAGGCAAAGTCGAGAGATTCATTACCGGCACCGTTAGCCACAGAGCTTGCAGCACCGCCACCAAGGCCAATCAACATGGCCGGACCACCGAGAACGATCAAGTGGTCACCCGGGTCGATGTGACCCTTTTCAATGTGCTGGTGCTTGATGTTACCGAGACCGCCAGCAAGCATAATCGGCTTGTGATAACCGCGGACTTCGGTACCCTTTTCAGAAGAAACTTCCTGTTCGAACGTACGGAAGTAACCGAGGATGTTCGGACGACCGTATTCGTTGTTGAATGCGGCACCACCGAGCGGGCCGAACGTACGGAAGTAACCGAGGATGTTCGGACGACCGTATTCGTTGTTGAATGCGGCACCACCGAGCGGGCCGTCAATCATAATGTCGAGAGCAGAGGCGATGCGGGAAGGGCTACCAAAGTCCTTTTCCCACGGCTGAACTGCACCCGGAAGCTTGAGGTTCGAAACGCTGAAGCCCGTAAGGCCAGCCTTCGGCTTGGAACCCTTACCCGTGGCACCTTCGTCGCGGATTTCACCACCACTACCCGTAGCGGCACCCGGGAACGGAGAAATAGCCGTCGGATGGTTGTGGGTTTCGACCTTCATGAGGATGTCGACTTCTTCGTTGTGGAAGTCATACTTGTTGTTGCGCGGGTCAGCGTAGAAGCGGCCAGCCGTTGCACCCTTCATCACAGCAGCGTTATCCTTGTAAGCGCTGAAGATGTTGGAATTGTGGAGCTGGTAAGTGTTCTTGATCATCTGGAACAAGGACTTGTCCTGCTTTTCACCATCGATGGTCCATTCGGCACCGAACACCTTGTGGCGGCAGTGTTCCGAGTTGGCCTGAGCGAACATGTAAAGTTCAACGTCGGTCGGGTTGCGCTTGAGTTCGGTGAAGTTCTTGACGAGATAATCGATTTCGTCGGCGGAGAGGGCAAGGCCCATTTCCTTGTCAGCCTTCACGAGAGCGTCGCGACCTTCGGTAAGCACCGGAATCACGTTGAGCGGACGCGGTTCTTCCTTGCTGAAAAGCACTTCGAGAGCGGCAGTATCAGCAAACACGGCCTGCGTCATGCGGTCATGAATCTTG
>CACYRP010000039.1 GCA_902776765.1 Fibrobacter succinogenes | reverse complement strand
AAGATATTTATCATATAACTTATGATGGAGATGTTAATGAAATTGATAATGATTTGTTTATTAAGGCTAAAAATGCCTCAGTAAACCTTGTTATTGATGTAGTTCAGCATGAAGAAGAAGTTGATAAATCAAATGCCTCGCTTGCACTTAATATTTATGAATGGGTAAAAACTAATTATCCTGATTACAACGACATATTTATTAAGGCAAAGGAGGCAATGAATGGAGCATGATTCTAACTAAGCAACATCAAGAGTTTAATTATTATTGTTTAGACCGTCTTAAGCCTATAACGGAAGAACTAAAAGTAACTTATAATGACGGAAGTGTGATACGAAAGAAATTATTTAAGATTGGTTTAAGAGCCAAAATTAAACACCAAGAATGTTTCATTCTTTATACAGAATCAGATGAAGACTTAGATGAGTTTTTATATATCGACGTTGAGGAGTTTTATAACAACCAGCGTCGATTTTTTACTGAGGTTTTACAAGCAGTAGAAGTAAAAGAATTAATCAAGTGTCTAAAAACGATAAATATTTTTGAGTTTACGTCGTTGCTAGACTTTATTGATATATATGAAGACTTTCAAGCCTTTGTAGAGAATAATTGGACTGTTCTCGATATGGATAATTTGATAGAAATTTAGGAGGAAAATTTAATGAATGACTATGATAAAGTTAAATTGCAACGTCTAATAAATGACGAAAATGGTACAAATTATCATAGAAATGTACCGCTCGATGGGTATACTGTTACCTTAGGAGACGCTTTTATTTCTTTTGCTTTTAGAGAAATTAACGGATTTACGACAGTAATTATCCATTATATTTATGTTACAAAGAAAGAAGATTTAATTTCATTACTCGGCTATTGTACTAATATGTGGAGTGGCTGCGGTACTAAAATGATTTATTTTAGGGAACATAAGAGAAAATCAAATATTATTAAAACATTTTCCCATTTGGGATTTGATGTACACCCGGTTACTAAGGGTTCTTGGAAACATAATTGGGTATCAACAAACGGATATTCTGAATCCGAATGTATTGAAGCATTTACTCCAGTAAATTCGGGTGGTAGAAGAAAATAATTTATATACTGAAGGGAGACTAAGTATGTTTAAGGAATGGTTGAAACAATTCATAGCCGTTTGTATATGTATTATCACACTTATTTCTCCTATCAGTCAGGCTTATGCTGAGAGTTATGTGGAGAATGATAAAAGTGGAGATGCAACTTATTATATTATTAGCGGTAAAGACGTTGATGAATTATTTGATTTTGGTATAAGTGACGTTGATAATATAGTATCTTGGATGTTCCAGTTCAAAACTTATACGGTTATTAAAAAGTATTCTGATGTAGATGGCTCTACTCAGTATAAAATGTATTTTAATACACCAAACTTACAATCTATTGTAAAAAATAGAGTTATATCATTGATAAACGATGGTTATACCGATGATACATATAAAATTGAAGATACTGAGTGGGTTGTTCCAGTAGGTACTAATGCAACAACTGAAACTGTATTTAGTAAATATGGTTTTGCTGTACCTAGTTATACTTATATGGGTGAATATCCTAAAGAAGTAATGTCAACTGCCGGTATTCTTCCATCACCTAAAAAATGGTGGCAAGTATTATGGAGAGCTGTTAAAGCTATTTTTGGTGCGTCATTCATTAAAGCTCCAGATGCTGATAATTTTAACACAATTACGTATTTGAACCACACATATAAAGGTAAAGATGACTATATTTTGGAATTTTTCAAAAAATACTATTTAGATTATTTTGAACGACAAATTCCAACACATTATATTTATGCCGATGATGATAAAAAAGAAGGCGATTATTTTGAAAATGCTGAAGAAGTAATTTCAATGATGGTTACTGATGATGTTAAGAAAGCCGCAGAATCTTGGAATAATTCTCATGAGTCAGAATATGAAGATGCTGTAGTTATGCAACAGGCTTGGGACCTTTATCAATCTGGTGGAGCTCAAGCTGTGTTAGATTCTGGCCTTAAAATTCAAGGTATGGATATGTGGCATTATTTAGCATCAAGAAATAGATATGTTACTATGATTAACGCGTGGATTCAGGCACATCCACAATGGGCATATATATTATGTAGCTGTATTGATGAAAACCGTAGTTTAGGTGGACTTGGTATTGGTGACATAAGTTATCCAGGAGATTATGGTATTACACCAGATAGTTACTCTGGTAATGATGAATTAGGATATGGTGCAAGTTGGGCTGCTGATGTTCAAAGATATGCAGAAGATGATTTACATGTACAATATGATTATGATGTAGAAGTTCGTACTCGTACTGTAACACGGAAATCTTCTATAACACATCATCATTTAGCTAATGGTTCTGATTCTACAAGTACAATTCCAGACCATAATGAATATGGTGATTGGAGTGATTGGTCTACTCAGAGTACCGAGCATGTTGATGATGCTATGTATACAGAAACTGAATCTTGGAGAGATGACCCTACTCATGCTGAATATCAAGGTACTACAGAAGGAACACATAGTGCATCTTCTTCAAAAGAAGACCCATCAGGAACTCATTCAGATGGAGATTCTTGGACAACTTGGACAGAGGTAACTTGGACAGAAACACAAACACGTCATGTTAATTTTAATAATTTAGAGTTATGGGACGGAAAAGATAATTCATATACAATGCCTTATGATGATTATAAGGATTTTGTAGATAATTATAGTATTGCTGGATTTGATTTTGAAGAAACTGATATTTATCCAAGTGATTATCAAAATATTTATAAAACATATAATGAAAATGCAGATTTAATTGATAGATGGAACGCATTCCAAGATATGTTAAAAAGAGGTGATGACCAAGATAGTTCAACCTCTAAGAAAGAAATTCTTTATCGTCAATGTATGATTACAAATGAGGGTGAAGATGAAGAATGTTGGTCTAAAAAATATGGTGATGAAAAGACATCATTAACAATGGTTAATGTATATGCACTTAGTGGTATATATCAAGTAACTCAGGATTATGATGCCTCAGAACATACATTAAAAGACCAAGATGCTCATGAAATTATAGCAAAATTACAAGCATATTGTGGACCATATTATCCTATGGTATTGGCTAATATGATGAAACTTATGTGTGCTACAGCTAAATATGAAGGAGTTAATGACCCTACTGTTAATGTAATTAAAGATGATAAACGAGTAATGCCGTATGATACAGCTACATTATTAGCTCGTGATAGAGAAAATTATGCAGTTACTGACCCTCGTGTTAATATATACAAGAGTCATATTGTAGGTAAACTTGTATCAGATTTCCAATTAAGTTTAGCTATTGGAATTTACATTAAACCACAGAAAACTATTATTGGTTTTGCAGGTAAAGTTACAGAGATGTCTGTATTTATGCAACAGTTATGTAATTTTGATGTATTAGATGGTTATGGTTTATCTCCTGCAAGTATGTGGCAAAATTCATTTGTAATGCTTTTAATTGAATTTTTAGCTATATTCTTTATTATTAAAACAGTTCTTGCTGTTTTGAAGATGGGTTCAAAAGCTACTGGACGAATACTTATAGGTTTCTTGTTATTAGTATTTGAATTGGGTGTTATTACTGCAATTCATGCTAATCCGGAAGGAACCTGGAAAATAGTTAAAAATGTAAATCAAAAAGTAATTAATCTAGGTGAAATGTCGACATTATATAGCGATAAGAACCTAACATATCTCTTTGGTGACCCGCCAGCATTTGAATCTATGTACTATTTACCTTACTTAGATACATGGGCAAAATATAATACTGGTTATGGATTACTAAAAGATGAACAGTTAATAGATAGCACTAAAGACTATCGAGAATTACCTGATGTATACATGCCAAAAATTTCTGGTACAGAAGTTAAGCATTGGTGTGTAATGTTAATGGATGCATTCAGTTATTGGGGTGATTCTAACTCTATTGCTAATACTATTGTTGAAAACGGGCATACTTATAATGGTGTTGTTATCAATAATAATGCGTATAGAGTTGTAGACCACTTTATGGCTCCGAGAGTTGCAATAACTGATAATGGTGGAACAATAGATATAAAGGTAACAGAAAATGAAAATTATAATGGTGAATTCCAAACAGGATTTATTGGAGTTATTGTTAAGTTATTGAACTGTTGCTTATGTTGTTTCTTATCATTGATTAAGTTACTTACGTTCTTATACTTATGGTGGCAGTTATATATCTTTATATTCAAAGTAATATTAGGTAAAGCTGCTGAAAATAAGACATGGGGACGTATATTAGCAGAAACCTTCAGTCCATTACTTGCATTAGTATTTATCGGTTTCTATTCTGGTGTTGTTATGACATTAGGTATGCAAGCTCCTGATTCAGGTACTGCAGGTGTATTTGGTATTGTTCTTGAAATATTCTTATTCTGGTTAACATTTATACTTATTAGATGGTGGCATGATTTAGGACAACAGAAATACTTCCCAGTTACCTTAGGTTGGGTATACTTCTTAACTAACTTATCTGCTCATAATAGATATAGAGCACAAGAAAAGATTAAGAATGAAAGCAGACAACATGCTGCAGCTGCTGGTATGCCTGAAGGATATGAAGATATGTCTCTTGAAGAACAACGTCAAGAATTATTTGAAGATTCTGGTGTACTTAAAGCTAAGTATAGAGACCAAGGTGGCGATAGAGATGCTGTAGTAAGAGATTGGTACAGACGTGCTAATTTTGATAAGAATAATGGTAAACACATGTTATCACCTGAAGTTCAGAGGTCTATGGCATATCTTGAAAATGATGAAAAGTATAAAGGTATGACTGAAAATGTTCGTAGTACCCGAACTTTTGAGAAGATTAAAGAAACTAAGAATAAAGTAGATAATAAAATCGAAGATGTTAAAGATACTGCTGGTGCAGCAGCACATGCGGCCGCTCCGGATCCAGCGTGTCCTCGAATTTCCCGTCCATGAGGATCATCTTCACGAACTTGAGCAAGTCGGGCACGCAACTGAACATGCCGGCGCTACCGACGGGGAAAAGCTTTTGCAGAACCCAGGCGCTTTCGTCATGGACTTCGCCTTGGATTTCGCGGTGGCGGAACTCGCAGAGTTCTGTCGCCGCGATTTCGGATTTTGGAACACGTGTGAGCGGGTCGTAACCAGAACGCGTCATGCCGAGCGGCGTGAAAAATCTTTCGTTACCTTGTTCTTGCAAAGTCTTACCTGTAAGTCTTTGCAACAAAATTCCGAGCAAAACGCTGGCGGGATTTCCATAGTTGAAAACCGTACCCGGTGCAGCTGAAAATTCGTATGTGTAAAGGACGTTGAGAATCTCTTCCGGTGAAAGTGCCGTGAGCGTTTTCATCGGGACGCGGTAATCAAGACTATGTGTGAGCAAATGCGAAACGTAAATCTCGTCGCGATAGTTTGTTTGAAGTTCCGGGATGTAATCGATGACTTTAGCGTCAATGGAAAGCTGGCCTTCAAGAACATATGTGAGAGCTAACGTCGAAGTGGGGCAAACCTTCGTGAGCGATGCTATGTCGAAAACAGTATCTTCGGGAGTGTTCAGCGTGACGATGTTGCTAGTGCCGTCAGGGAGCAAATATCCAACGACCGCTTTGTCGAAAATATCGGAGCTTTCTGCTGCTTGTAAAAGGTTTAATAGCTTTTCAGATGTTACCATTTTTTCCCCATAAAAAAAGGGCATCTCCTACGGTGCGAACACTCGAAACTACTTATCTACAATGATAGCAGCGCCTCGGGGATTTGTTTTTCGCGTCAATGCGCGCCTAAACTGAACCACAAGAGCAACGAGCTGATTTATTCCTGTTAGATCGGGTGTAAAATCCGTGGGATGCCCGCTTATAATATATGTTTCTTATACACTAAAAACAAGGGGAGAAATGCAAAAAAATCTCGATAAAAATATCGAGATTTTTGCTATGTGTATTAAATGTATCCCTTAGGGCTTAAACTTGGCTGTCGGCTTTGGGGAGCGCTTCGTCCAATTGGAGTGAAAGTTCCCTAATATCCTTATCCATCAGGTCGTGATACGATTTGGCTTTGCGCAATTGCTTGCGCAGCTCGACAATTTCGGAAGTGAGTTCCACAGCGAGCAAGCAGAGCTGCTTCTTCATTTCCAGTTTAAATTTCGAGGAATTATCGAGACGACTTTCGATGAAATCGACGATTTCTTTCAAGTCCGTATCGGGCAGGTCCGTGCGGATGTGGATGCGTTCTTGAGCGACGGTTATGCTGACTGATCTAAGTGTCTCGTTTGCCATACTATTTCATTCCTACGCCAAATGGATCTTTATCCAACAACCACCTTAGCCGAAAAAACCGGGTTGCGAGCCTCCATTGCTCGCGAACAGGTCTGGGGTTTCGTCTTGCGGTTTGTTTTCGGGCTGAGCGGCGGGAACTTCAGGCTGTTCTTCAGCCGGCGCGTTGATATTGAATTCGGTGCCGAGCTCATTTTCGATGGTGGCAAGGAGCTGTTGGAACTTGGTCTGGGCTTCGGCAATTTCGTTGCTCTGGCTCTGGACTTGACCATTGAGGTTGTCAATGATATCGTTCTTTTCGGCGACTTGACCATTCAGGCAATCGATGATGTTGTTCTTTTCGTTTACCTGTTCATTGAGCGAATCAATGATGCTATTCTTTTCGTTGACTTGTCCGTTAAGAGAATCGATGATGTTATTCTTTTCGTTGACTTGTCCGTTGAGCGAATCAATGATGCTGTTCTTTTCGTTGACTTGTCCGTTGAGCGAATCGATGATGCTGTTCTTTTCGTTGACTTGTCCGTTAAGAGAATTGATGATGTTGTTCTTTTCGGCAACTTGTCCGTTAAGGGAATTGATGGCGTTGTCTTTTTCTGCGGCTTTTCCGTTAAGAGCGTCGATGATTCCATTCTTTTCTGCAATCTGTGCATTGAGGGAATCGATAACGCCGTTCTTTTCGTTAATCTGTCCGTTCAGGCTATCGATAGCGCGGCTTTTTTCGTTGATGGCTTCGTCCTGAGCGGCTGCTTGGTTGGCGCGTGCGTTGAGGGCCGCTTCGCAGTCAGCAATCTTTGCGTTGGCAGAATCTAACAGATTTTTTTGGTTTTCGGCCTGTGCCTTGGCGCCTTCGAGAAGTTGCTTTAGCTTAGCGTTTTCTTCAC
Organism: Fibrobacter succinogenes; assembly: GCA_902776765.1. Classification (GTDB taxonomy): domain Bacteria; phylum Fibrobacterota; class Fibrobacteria; order Fibrobacterales; family Fibrobacteraceae; genus Fibrobacter; species Fibrobacter succinogenes_N. The sequence goes on along the minus strand of CACYRP010000039.1, from coordinate 52,539 downwards.
GCAGGGCGCGGACCGTTCCAAGGACTCCTTCCACTTTCTGCGACAACAAGTTCATGCTTTCAAAATTCATTTTATCTCCATATTAAAATGTCGGGGGTGCAAAACTTACCTACGTAAGATATATAAAATTTTGATGTTGCAAGATTGTTAGAAAATGTAAAAAGTCCTGTAATTTGCTCATAAATACCATGACCCTAAAAACAGAAATTATGTGTTGCGAATCATTTAAGGAATGGTAGGCCAAGGATGGGGAGGGTGCAGGGAGGGGCCCGTGCGGCCTTCGCAAAAGTGTGCAAAATGAGTGTCGCGGGAGGCTGCTTGCAGACTCTCATGACCGAATGCAGCCACGAACGCGTAAGCGTCAACTCCGAGCTGGGGCCCCGCCCGCATAAATATTTAAAAGCGCATATTTTTTATAAATCATAAAATAAGAGCTTTGGGCTTCGCCCAAAATAAAAATTCTATCTTCTAAAAGTCATGATCCCTGTAAGTGAACATATTGAGCGTCGCCTGGCAGAACTCCCTCTTTTGCCGGGGGTTTATATCATGAAGAACGCTCAAGGGAAAATCATTTACATCGGCAAAGCGAAGGTCCTCAAAAATCGCGTGTCGAGCTACTTTGACGGGAGCGACCATGCCGGTCACCGTGCTGCAACTTTGATGCTTCCGTACATCCGCGACATCGAGTGGATTATCACGGAAAGCGAAACGGAAGCGCTTATTCTCGAAGCGAACTTGATTCGCAAGCATACGCCCAAGTACAACGTGCTCCTGAAAGACGACAAGCACTTTCCGTATTTGGCGTTCTCCGTGAATGAACCGTTCCCGCGGCTGTTCCTGAGCCGTTCCGTGAAAAAAGACGGCTGCTTGTATTACGGCCCTTACATGAGTTCCCGCATGATCCGCCAATTGCAGGATATCGCTGCGCGTTTGTTCAAAATTCGCGAATGCAAATTGAAGTTGCCTTTGAATCGCCCTGTGCGGCCTTGCCTCAATTACCACATTGGCCGTTGCGAGGCGCCATGCGCAGGTCTTGTGACCCGCGAAGAGTACAGTAAAAAAGTGGCACAGACACAAATGCTCTTGGGCGGTAAACGCGATGACCTGATAGAACTTTGGGAACGCGAAATGCTCGAAGCGAGCGAACGCATGGATTTCGAAACCGCGGCGAAAAAGCGCGATGCTATTCAGGCGCTCAAGGCGACAAGTGCGCACCAGAAAACGGACGTGTCCGATGCAAGCCTCAGCATGGATGTGATTTCGCTGAAGCGTAATGGTACGATGGCTGCTGCCGTGATTTTCGAATACCGTAACGGTGTGCTTTGTGGGCGCCGCCACTACCGCCTGGAATGCAAACTCGAAGACGACGAGACAGAAATTTTCAGCCAGATGGTGGTGCAGTGGTACATGGACGTGGAATTTATTCCTGGCGAAATTGCGACGGATGTGCCCTTGCCCGAAGACTTGGCGGAGCGCGAGTCGATGGAACAGGCGCTAGCCTCGAAGACAAATCACAAAGTTGTGCTGACAAATCCGCAGCGTGGCGAGAAACTCGGGTTCCTGAAACTCGCTGCCGCAAATGCCGACATGATTCTTGTGGAAATGCGTGCCGAAGTGCAGAAGTATAGCGAAATCGATTCGAGCGTTTTTGAACTGCAAAAAGTTTTGGGTTTAAAGAAGACTCCGTTCCGCATCGAATGCGTGGATATTTCTCATTTGTCTGGAACGAACACGGTCGCAAGCCTTGTGGCGTTCAAGAACGGGCGCCCCGACAAGAGCAATTACCGCAAGTTTATCATCAAGACTGTAACGGGTGTTGACGATTTTGCAAGCATGCGCGAAGTGATGACTCGCCGCATTCGTCGCCTGGAAGACGAAGGAATCCCCATGCCCGATTTGTGGGTGTGCGATGGCGGTAAAGGTCAAGTCGATGCCACAATGCAGATTTTAAAGGAACTCGGTCACGATAAGGATTTGCCTTTGATAGGCCTTGCGAAACGCTTGGAAGAAATCGTGTTCCCGGATGACCGCAAAAGTATTGTGCTGCACCGCACGAGCCCCGCGCTAAAGCTTTTGCAGAACGCCCGCGACGAGGCGCACCGATTTGCAATCACGTACCAGCGCAGCAAACGCAAGAAAGATCTCGAAGTCGAATGGCTTAAGATGCCGGGCGTGGGTCACGAAACCCGTGTCAAGATTCTCTCGAAGTATAAGAGCGCTGAGGCGTTCATGGAGGCGCCGTTCGAAGACGTCATTGATTTGCTCGGGAAAGTCCGCGGCACAAAGCTCCGCGAACAAGTCGCTGAATATTGCGCCGCCGGTGAATCCCCCGAAGAAACGGAAACCGCTGAAGACGCTGAATAACCGAATGTAGCCGCTGACGCCCCGCCCGCATGATGAATACTAATGAGGTTTAAAGGACGTTAGCCCGTTTTTAAGTAAACTTTTCTAAATGTAAAAATTACGAAACCCATTTAAAATTCGTCAATGCATTTTTACTAAGTCGTAAAATTATTTTTTAAAGGAATAATCTATATTAGGTTTTGAATTTTTCAATTAAAGGACCCCCGTGGGCCCTATTCTAAGAGGACTCAAATGATTGGACTGAAATCGATTGCTAGAACGGCCTTGGTGCTTTCGGCAACTGGCGCACTTTTTGGGTGCGGTAGCTCATCGCAAGACGAGCTCGCCAGCGGTTCTTTGCCGCGTCAGGAAACGCTCTACTTGTCTGGGCAGCAGAATGATGCTCCTGGTACGTTCAACCCCCTTGCAGAAAGCTGGATGACGACGTGGCCGGTGAGCGGTCGTTTCAACTTGATGTATGAACCGCTTTTGACGTACAACTCCCTGACGGGTGAAATTGAATCCCTCCTCGGTACGCTCGTGAACAAGAACAACGATAGCATCGTTGTGGACTTGAACCCGGCCGCAAAGTGGAGCGATGGCGAAAAGGTTACTTCTCGTGACGTGAAGTTCATCTATACGATGGGTTCCATCAACACTAGCGAACAGATTTCTGCAATTCATGTCGACACGATTAAGTCCGAACCGGCAGGTGCGGTGGAACGCATTGCATTCCTCGTGAACAAGAAACAGCGCAACAACCCGCTTTCCGTTCTTGACTTGATGCAGGCCATCCGTATCGTTCCTGCTCACGTGTTCGAACCGCTTATCGAAAAGCTCGGTTCCAAGGACGAAGTCAAGAAACTCCCGATGGACCAGAACCCGGTTGTTTCCGGTCCGTACGCTCTCCGCAGTGCCGACCCGAACAAGATTATTCTTGAACGCCGTGACGACTACTGGGGCAACGCCGCTCTCCACAACCCGCGTATCAACCGCAAGGCTGGCGCTGGCGTACACACATGGCTCAACGAACCGCCTTACTTCTTGCCGGGCGCAATGCCGATGCTCATCATCAACACAATGAAGGAACCGCTTAACGACAAGCGCTTCCGCCGTGCACTTGCAACCGCTATCGACTACATGGCTCTCCGCAAGTTCGCTGTGTCCGACTACACGGACCAGATCAAGCCGGGCCTCATCATGCCGACCGCTCTCGAAGGTAAGTATATCAGTGACGAAGACCTTGCTAAGTATGGTGTCAAGCTCACCATCACCGACGAAAAGGAACGCGTTGAAACTGTAAAGCAGATGCTTTCCGAAGCAGGCTACAAGTCTGTTTGGAATAGCGACGGTACGCTCGACCACATGGAAAATGCCAAGGGCGAAAAGATTCCGACGATGTACATCACGAGCCCGAACGGCTGGACCGACTGGGAAGCCATGGTGACCATCGCTGTTGAAGGTATGCGCAAGGCCGGTATCGATATTCGTGAAGGCTTCGTGGACGGCGGTTCTTATTGGCCGGCTATGGGTCTTGGTAACTTCGACCTCATCATGCATAAGCCTGTTGCTGACGTGACTCCGTCTCTCCCGTGGAGCCGCTTCAACGAAATCATGGCAAGCCGCGACTGGCAGCCGCTTGGCGCTTGGGCCGGCACAAACATTGGTCGTTACAACCAGCCGGGTACCGAAGGTTTCCGTCCGGAAGTGGACAAACTCCTTTCTGCAATCCCGCTCATGAAGAACGCCGATTCTATCGCAACCGCTTATCGCGAACTCAACAAGATCTTCATGGAAGACCAGCCGTCTATTCCGCTGGTTTACTTGCCGGAACAGTTCTACGAATTCAGCGACCGCGTCTGGACGAACTGGCCGACCGCTGAAAACCCGTACGCTCCCGCTCAGCTTCCGTGGGTGGCTTCGGGCACGAAGACTCTTTGGAACTTGAAGCTTGCTAAATAAAGGATAAAGGACAACAAATGCTTAAACAATATCCTATGCTACGTTATGTCCTGCAGAAGGCGTTCTGGCGACAACAACCCGGTTGACATCATCATGGGTCAAGCCGGTAAGGGCCTTTCTCCGACTGAAGCTCAGAAGAAAAAGGCTGAACTCCTTGTTTCCTTCGGCATGGCCGAAGTTGACGAACAAGGTAATGTTATTTACGAACCGGAAACGGACGCTAACGGCAATGTCGTGATGCAGAAGGTTCCGAAGCTTGACGCAAACGGCCAACCGGTCGTGAATGTCGTGAAGCTCTTCAACGAAGCTGGTGAACCGATCATGGTCGAACGCCAGAAGCTCGATGAAGCTGGCAATCCGGTGTTTGTCGAAAAGTCTTCTGCCGCACAGAAAGGCAAGAAGGCCAAGAAAGCAAAGAGAATCAAGGCTAAGAAGGGCAAGAAGGGCGCAAAGGCTGTTGCTGCTGATAAAGTCCCTGTCATGGAAAAGGTCCAGGCCGAACGCATCGATACCGTTATGGTCGATCAGCCGGTCATGAAGACTGACCCGAAGCTCGCTTCTGCTGTGTCTCAGTTCTTTAGCTACATCGGCAAGGTGTTCCATGGGGACCTCGGTCTCTCTTACCAGAACAACGAACCGGTGACGAACGTTATCAAGAAGTCCCTCCCGTGGACGCTCGCTATCCAGGCTCCGACGATTCTCCTCGGCTGGATCGTGGGTAACCTTCTCGGTGCTTTCGCTGCATACAAGCGCGGCATTTTCGACAAGGTATTCTTCCCGTGCGCCATGTTCTTAAACGGTGTGCCGTTCTTCGTGTTCGGTATGCTCTTGGTGGCATTCTTTTCCATTACGCTCGGCTGGTTCCCGGCTATGGGCGCTTACAGTCCGGACATTCCGGAACTCACGTTCAGCTGGTCTTGCTTCAAGAGCGTCAGCTGGTACTACGTGCTCCCGTTCTTCTCCGTGTTCCCGATTCTTCTTTCGGGCCAGGCAACGGGTATGCGTTCCATGTCCATCTATGAACTCGGTACTGATTACATGAAGTATGCAAAGTGGCTCGGTCTTCGCGAAGGCAAGATTATCAGCTACGTGTTCCGCAACGCTATGCTTCCGCAGCTCACTGGCCTTGCCCAGAGCCTCGGTGCCATGGTGGGTGGCGCTCTCATTACCGAAATGATCTTCTCTTATCCGGGTCTCGGTATGGCAATGCTCAATGCCATTCAGAAGAACGACTACGCAACGATCCAGGGTTGCACCTTGATGATTTCTGTGTCAAGGCCGGTCTCCAGATGGGAGGTAAGTAATCATGGGTAAGCTTTTAAGAAACCTTCTCAAGTCCCCGATGTTCGTGATTGGCGTGTCCATCTTCGTGCTCACGCTCCTCATCGCCATCTTTGGACCTTTGTTCTACAACGTTGATACTCACGCTCGTGACATCGTCGCAGGCCCCTATGCAGGCTCTAGCTCTGCTCACTGGCTTGGCACCGACCACCTTGGCCGTGACTATGTGTCTCTCTTGATTGCCGGTCTCCGTAGCTCTCTCTACGTGGGCTTTGTGGCTGGTATCATTGCAACGACGATTGGTGTGCTTATCGGTTTGTTCGGCGGTTTCCGCGGTGGCTGGGTTGATGAAGTGCTCAACATGCTCACCAACATCTTCATCGTGATTCCGCAGTTCGTGATCCTCGTTCTTATCAGCTCCGCTGTTAAGGATGGCCGTTCCCTCACTTTGATTGGTCTCATCATCGGTCTTACCGCTTGGAGCTGGTCTGCCCGTGCCGTTCGTGCCCAGGCATCTTCTCTCCGTAGCCGCGACCACATCGCCCTTGCCCGCATCAACGGTGCATCGACACTCACGATTGTGATCAAGCATGTGCTTCCGTACTTGCTCTCGTACGTGTTCATGGTGTTCATCATGCAGGTGTCCTCCGGTATCCTTTCCGAAGCTTCCATCTCCATGATCGGTCTTGGCCCTGTCGATTCCACCAGCCTTGGTATCATCTTGAACCAGGCTAAGGACAACGGTGCTCTCTCCGACTCCATTTGGATTGCATTCATCCCGGCAACGATTGTCGTTACCCTCACGGTGTTTGCTCTCTATCTGATCAATACTTCCATGGAAGGCGTCTTCAACCCGCGTCTGCGCAAGTAAGAGGTAAAAAATGTCTGATAATGTTTTTGAAGTTGACCACTTGGGTCTTTATTACCTCGGCCGTTTTGGAGACAAGACTCACGCTGTTACAGACGTGTCCTTCTCCATGAAGCAGGGGGAAATTCTCGGTATCGCCGGTGAATCGGGTTGCGGTAAGTCCACGCTCGTTTCTGGCCTTATGGGTATGTGCATTCCGCCGCTTTATCCGGAAACGGGTGATGTTCGCGTCAAGAGCGGTGACCATATGGAATCCCTCATGAACCGCAGCATCGAAGACGTTCGTGCAAACGTTCTCGCTCAGAAGGTTTCCATGATTCCGCAGGGCGCATTCAACGCCTTGAACCCGGTTCGTAAGATCAAGGATATCGCAGCCGACGTGATTGCGGCTCACCAGCAGCCGGGCAAGCAGCTCGACATGAAGGAAATCTACGATCGCCTTTGCGAACGCTTCGACTTGTTCGGCATGGACACAAAGCGCGTGTTGAACTCCTATCCGATCCAGCTTACTGCAGGTGAACGCCAGCGTTCCGTGATCGGTATCTCCACGCTCTTGAACCCGCAGATGGTGATTGCTGACGAACCGACTTCTGCTTTGGACGTTTCCACGCAGAAGGAAGTGATCAAGATGATTTTCGATTTGCTCGACAAGGGCATTTTCTCGACGATGATCTTCATTACCCACGAACTTCCGCTCCTCTACCATGTGGCAGACAACATCGCCATCATGTACGCCGGCGAAATCGTCGAAAAGGGTACGGCAGAACAGGTCGTCAAGGATCCGCGTCATCCGTATACGCAGGCTCTCATGGGCGCTATGCTCAGTACCGAAGCTTCCCAGCGTGGTCGCCATCCGGTGGCTATCGAAGGTGCTCCTCCGAGCCTCAAGAACAAGATTGTGGGCTGCCGCTTCGCTCCGCGTTGCAGCAAGGCATGCCCGGACTGCAAGAAGAATACCCAGAATCTCCGCATTGTCGGCGATCGTGACGTGAGGTGCGATTATGCAAAGTGATAAGCCCATTGTTTTTTCTGCCAAGCGCATCAGCAAGGACTTTGGTGCCGGCAAAAACCTGAAGACTGCCGTTAAGGACGTTTCTTTCGACATCTACGACGAAGAATTCATCTCCATCGTGGGTGGTTCTGGTTGCGGCAAGTCCGTGCTCGCCAAGATCATGCTCGGCCTCTACCAGCCGACTCGTGGTCAGTTCCTCTATCGCGACAAGCCGATCAAGAACCTGAAGGACCACTGGAACGAAGTCCAGTCCGTGTTCCAGGACCCGTTCGGTTGCTTCAACCAGTTCTTCACCATCAGAAGCCAGCTCGAAGACGCTCTCAACATCCTCAAGGATAAGCCGTCCAAGGAAGAAGTCCGTCGCCGCGTTGACGAAGGTCTCATGGCTGTGAATGTTACCCCGGCTGATATCGAAGGCAAGTATCCGTTCGAACTCTCCGGCGGTCAGATGCAGCGTATGCTTCTCGCTCGTATCTTCGCGCTCCGTCCGAAGGTCTTGATTGCTGACGAAGCTACCTCCATGGTGGACGCCTGCGTTCGTGCAAACATCCTCGATTACCTCCGCAAGTTGAAAGACGAGCTGAAGATGACCGTGGTGTTCGTGACCCACGATATCGGTCTTGCAAACTACGTTTCGGACCGTATCTTCATCATGCACGACGGTAAGATCGTGAACCAGGGTACTCCTGCCGAAGTGCTCGACAACACGAACGAACCGCATACGCTCCGCTTGCTCGATGACATCCCGGAAGTCCACAAGACCGAATGGATCAAGAACAGCCATCGTTCTAAGAAGTAATTAGGAATGCAAGGTTCGGAATTATTCCGAATTCATGATTCCAAATAATCTAGTGCAATTAGAAAAACCGCAGCAATTCCGCTGTGGTTTTTCTTTTTTTTCCGCAGTTTTTATCGTTCTTCCTTGAAAAAAAAAGCCACGGCAGTTGTCTAATGTGTGGGCGATTTTTCGTACTTTATTACCTTATACGAGACTTTCGTGTAAACAAAAAAGCGTTACTTTACATTACCACATAAAGTGCTGAAAACTTGTTTAAAATGAATTTATGTGGACAAAAAAGAATTTGTTGAGGGTAATTTATACCGAAGTAAGAAATTTATAATATAAAAATATCAAAAGTCACTGTTTTTTCCCTACAAAACTCCTCTTTATTTTATTAATTATTATTCATGATACATTTTGTATCATGAAATGAATAGGAGTGTGATATGAATAAAGCAGTGCTGACAGTGGCAGCAATGGCGGTTCTTGTAGGAGGTTCCGCATCTTATGCAAAGTCGGTTTCGAAGGACTCGCGGCCTGTAGAAAGAGAATTTGATAGGGTGTCCACTAATTCACGCATGGACAAAAGCGTCCAGAAGTTTGTCGAAGCGCAAAAGAAAAACAATCAAAAGCGCAGTGTTTCTGTGGCCACCGACTTGCTTGGTCGTCGTGGTGGCGCCGTTAAGGGCAAGGCAGCTTTGAATTACAAAGTAAATGATGCCGATGTCCAAAAAATGAAGGTTGTCATTAGGGATGTCAAGGTTGACGAGGCGCCTTTGGCCGCAGTTAGTGGCCGTTACGAATACAGGCCTGTTGCAGACCAAAAAGAATTTTGGCTGAACGGTTCCAAGATTAGCGAAAAGAACTATTTGGATCAGGCGAAAAAACGCAAGCAGAAATATGATCGCTCTAGAAAATCCTATAAGTCCTCGCGCGTTGCGTACCTTACGGCTAGCGAAATTGAAAAGGAACTTGCTAGCAGCGAGACCAAGTATATCTCTGAGTTTAAGAAGCCTCAGCCGCAGGTCATGTATGGTCAGGACGGTAGCTGGGATTATCGCTACATCCTGAAAAAAGCTGGAGTAACCGACTATGCCCATAACATGGGGGTTAAGGGTCAAGGCGTGGGCGTCCATTACAACGAAGGTGGCTGCGTCCCGTTGCAGTATGTGGATCAGAACTATTTTGAACAGTTGGAAACGCCGTGTAACGAATATTCTACGCATGCTATCGGTGTCGCTAGAATTTTGCAGACAACAGCTCCGCAGGCAAAACTTTATGCATTGCAGGGGACCGATGGTCCTGAAAATCCGTCGAGTTACGATGTTCCCATTTTGATTGGTTCGAATTCGTGGAGCTATGGCTCGGATTATCCGTATTACGAAGACACCGATGCTACGTTGGATAACTACATCTACGAAAATAGAGTGGTTGAATTTATCGCAGCCGGTAATGAAGGCCGTGAAGCAATCATTCCACCTCCGGCTCGTGCGCTCAATGTGATTACGGTTGGTGCTGTATCTCCGGCGGATGATATGTTTATGGGCTACTCGACATCTGGCAATCCGTATCCTGGAAATGATAAGCCCGAAGTCGGGACCTATTCTCATTTCCGTTTCCCGGACAAACCTTACACTGCTGGGCCGGGTGATACGTACGACGGAACTTTCTGTTGCACTAGCGGGGCTACTCCGTTTATTGCCGGTATGACCGCGGATTTGCTTTCTCAACACCAGTTCCTTTGGTGGCATCCCGAAGTTGTCAGGGCGATTTTGATTGCGGGGAGCAACCCCATCCAAAATCCTGATTATGATATTGATGCGCCTAACGGCTTTGATGCTGGTCTCCCGCATTATTCCAACTTCTCCTGGACGGATTCTTATCGATGGAACTTCTGGGAAGGTGAAAACTCTTCTTGGTTTGATTCGAATCGAGAAATCACGTTCCCGGAATACGATATCACTAAGGGCAAGCGCTACCGTATCGCTATTTCGTGGCTGACTTCGGGTGAGTTTGCGGTTCGCAATCAGAGCGTTGCTCAAGATATCGACTTGAGCGTTTGGCAAGATGGTACTCGAATAGCTTATTCTGAATCGGCGTCGAATCCGTTTGAACTTGTAGATTTTGTGGCTCGTTCGTCTAGCCCGTTGACGATTAAGATTAAACGCTATTCTAATAGCTCGTCAAAAGAAAAAGTTGTTCTCGGCTACGCCTTCGTGTCGAAGAACTAGCTTGAATCTTTGAAATTTGGTGGTACGCGATGTTCTCGACAGAGGAGGGGCTGTCGAGTTTTTATTGATTTTGCTTGAAAATTTGTTGTGTATATTATTTATGTTGTAAATAAAAATATGTGCAAATTGTCATTTATAAATTTTAAGTAAGTTAATAAAAATTTGTAGAGAATAATTTACACGAAAATAGTTATTTTGTATTGTAAAAATATGAAAACACCCTGTTTTTCTTAACAAAAACGTCTGTTATTTTATTAAATATTGTCATGATACAATCTGTATCATGAATAATAGGAGCACACTATGAATAAAAAAATACTAACAATGACAGCTATGGCGGTTCTTGTAGGAGGATCCGCTTCTTATGCGCAGACAGTTTCTGATGACTTCCAGTCAGAAGAAGTTGCTTTTGTTGATGAATCTTCTGCAGCACCTTCTCGAATGGATAGTGGTGTTAGAAAATTTGTTGAAAAGCAGAAAGCCAATACGCAGAAGCGTAAGGTAACACTGAAGTCTGACGTTCTTGGCCGTCGTGGCGGAGCACAGAAGGGCGCGTTAAACTACGAAATCAATGCAGCCGATGTCGAAAAGATGAAGGTTGTTATTAGTGATGTCAAGGCTGACGATGCCCCGCTGCCAACCGTAAGCGGTCGCTACGAATTCGATCCGGAAAAGAACCAGAAGAAATTCTGGTTGAACGGATCTAAGGTGAGCGAAGCGAATTACCTTGCTCAAGCTGAAAAGCGCGAGAAGAAGTATAGCGAATCGAAGAAGTTCAATTCTCCTCGCGTTGCATACCTTACGGCAAACGAAATCGAAAAGGAACTTTCGAGCAGCGAAACCAAGTACATTTCTGAATACAAGGAACCCAAGCCGGCTTTGACGTACGGCGTACAGGATTATCGCGATTACACGTATATCCTCCAGAAGTCAGAAATCACTTCTCAGGCACATAATAACGGCGTTAAGGGCCAAGGCGTTGGCGTTTACTATAACGAAGGTGGTTGCCCTCCGCTTAACTATGTGAATACAGCTTACTATACCCGCATCGGATCTTGCCCCGGCTATGCAACGCACGTTATTGGCGTTACAAGAATCCTGCAAACCACCGCTCCGCAAGCGATGATTTACGGTATCGATGGCGTTAACTATCCGCAGAATGTGCGTAGCTATGCTCAGCCGATCTTGATTGGTTCTCAGTCTTGGGGCTTTGTCACGGACGAAACGGGATACACCGCTGGCGATGCAGATATGGACAACTTTATTTATTCGAATAGAGTTGTTGAATTTGTTGCTGCTGGCAACGGTGGTAGAAATAGTCTTATCGGCGCTCCGGGTAGAGCTCTGAATGCTATTTCTGTTGGTGCTATTTCTCCGGTAGATGACAAGTATGTTTCTTATTCGTCATCTAAGAATGCTCGTACCAAGATTGACAAGCCCGAAGTCGCGAACTACACGAGCTTCCGTTTCCCGGGCGATCCTTCTTACACGGCAGGCTCTAACGATACCTATCGCGGCACCTTCAACGGAACAAGCGCAGCTACGCCGTTTATGGCTGGCATGACTGCTAACTTGCTCTCTCAGCATCAGTTCCTCTGGTGGCATCCGGAAGTTGTCAAGGCTGTGTTGATTGCCGGAAGCAAGCCGGTTCAGAACCCGGAATACGATATTGATGGAAGTTCTACCTTCTTGGCTGGCATTCCGCATTATTCCAGCTTCTCTTGGAGTGACGCTTATCGTTGGCGCTTCTGGCAAGGCGAAAATAAGAGCAACTTCAATTCGAATAACGAAATTGTTCTTACGGAATATGGTCTGGAAAAGGGCAAACGCTATCGCGTTGCCATTGCTTGGTTGACTTCCGGTCAGTATGCTTTGAACAACCAGCAAGCTGCTCAGGATATCGACTTGAGCGTTTGGCAGAATGGTTCGCTCCTTGCAAAATCGGAATCTCGTAATAACCCGTTCGAATTGGTCGAATTTACGGCAAAGAACTGGGAAGGTGTTACGATTAAGATTAAGCGCGTTGCAAACCGTGCTTCGTCCGAAAAGGTTCTTCTCGGTTACGCTTTTGTGAAGGCTAACTAATTCCTGATATTACGTCAGAAAGATGAAATGTAAGGGCCCGGCGTTACTGCCGGGCTTTCTGTTGTTCTCGTCATTTACGGAGTGCTGGCTTGTTCCAGGGACAATCTCATTCCCGATTTACGAAGAGATTATATATATTCATTTTATGATGTTACTTTCAACTCGTTTTCGCCGTTTAAGTGCGGTCGCGCATTTTGGGCAATCCGCACACATTGCGCAGTACGCGCGTTATTCGCGTTTTGCGTTTGTGGCTTTGTCATTGGCGTTTTGGCAGGCGCCAGCTCTCGCTGCAGATCTCGTGAAACAGAATATCGATACGACCGATGCAATGGCGACTCTCGCAAATTATGATCGCGGTTTTTATACACCGCAGGTGCTGCACATCAAGCCTTCGGGTGGCAAGCCGATTGAAAAACCGTATGGCAAGCTCTTGCACCTCCGCGCTGAAATTTCGGAATTCAGTAGCCGCGCGTGGTTGGGGGTTGATACGACTGGCGGAAAAAAGGACACGACATGGGGCAAGAGTCAAGACCTCACAGAAGATGCTTTGAACGTTTTGCAGACGACGTTTGACAACATCCGCAAGAACAATGGCTTTGCCGTTGTGCGCATTTGTTATGACCCTTGGTATAACGGACGCAGCAATGTGACGCCGGAACACAAGTGGGTGCTGCGCCATGTAGAACAATTGGCTCCGGTGCTTTCGAAAAATACCGACGTGATTGTCGCTCTCGAAATGGGCATGCACGGTGCTTACGGCGAAATGCACAGCGACACGAGTATCACTTACGACCGCATCGCTGAGGCGACGAACTTGATGCTCCGCAACACGCCTCCCGAACTCAAGATTCTCACGCGAACGGGGAACTACTCGGCGAAAGTCCTTGGCTTTGACAATTGGGGCGTAGATTTCCATATCGATGGCGAAAAATTTGCCGAAATTGCAAAGGCAAAAGGCGATACGATGTACCGTGTGGGCATGTTCAACGACGGCTACCTTGGAACGCAATTCGATTACGGCACATGGGGCGCCGACTGCAAAACTTCCATTTGCCGTGAAGAAGGTGTTGCTTGGCTCGAAAAATATGGCATCAACACACCGTATGGCGGCGAAGCGCTTACAACGGCAAATGACTATCAAGTCATCAATACCCCGGAATTTCTCGCTTACGAGGGCTTCCGCACGCATACAAGCTATCTGAATATCCAGTGGAACAACAACCTAATCGATAGCTGGAAAAAGTCGCATTTTAAGGGTAAGGATTTCGAGTATGATGGCTCGAAAATTGATTCGCTCACGGGGTTCAAGTACATCAATGACCACTTGGGCTACCGCTATGTGCTACGAGAATCCTGGATTACCGATACGGTAGGCGCCGATGGCATTTTCAAGGCTAAGCTCCGCATCCAGAACGTTGGCTTTGGCAACTTGACGCATGATGTTCCTGTGAAACTTGCTATTGTGGAAGATTTGGAAGGAAGCGTGTTGACGATGTGCCCGCGAACTTCTTATATAGATTTGCCTGATATCGATTTCCGCAATGTGCATAGCCGTACCATTTCGATTGCGGGTGGCGATACAGTGATGACATTCGATGGGAACAACGAAATTGAGATTGCTGCCAAGTTGAATGTGTTCACGAAAAAACGTTATCAAGTGTATTTGAGTGTGGGCGAAGTTGAGTTTGCCAATCGCAAACTTGTAGGAATGGGGTCCTGTGGCGAGGAACAACCAGCTGTCTATTTGGGCAAAGTCTATTATGACGAAGGGTTGACGGGCTTTTCTCCGCGCTTGTCTCCGGCATTAGTAACCTCAAAACAAAATGCTCCATTTGTGCAGCGGATCCGCAATAATATTATCATCCACAAAGGCGACAAGCGCTATCGCGCAAATGGTTTTGGCATGAAGTAGAGGCGATAGAATCCGTTAAATACTAGTCAAAAAATTCTGTGCATGCATAAAGAAAAACCGCAGCGAATCGCTGCGGTTTTAAACTTTCGAGAATCTGGGCGCTACTTGTTTGTCCAGCGGATCGAAGATTTCTGGCTGCCTTGACGGATGACCAACGTGTAAGAACCGTTAGAAAGACTGTTGAGGTCAATCGAGTGGTTGCCAGCAGCGTAAATGTCGGATTGCTGCATCACGTTTACACCGAGTGCGTCATAAACATCGACCTTGACAAGTCCTGTGTGCTTGGTCGTGAACTGGAGCGTAGAGCCTTGTACGCTTGCCTTGAGGCTGTTCACAATCTTGTTGACTGGCTTGATGGAAATCGGGTTTGTGTATTCAGCCCATTCCGCCAAGTTGACGGCGTTGGTTGCATCGCCGATGATGATGGTTGCGGATCTATTAGTTTCTTGGTAATTGTCGGATTCGTCAATATGGGCTGTGACAACGACAATTGCATTCTGATTTCCGCCGACAAATGCATCGCCACTCTTGGTCAGGTAAGGCGTAGATTCCTTGCCGTTATATGTATAAGTAACGGCATTTCCCAAAAGCTTGTCCTGGAAGCCTGTGGTTGTTTTTCCGCCGAGAGCGATGGTTTGGTCTTTGAACTTGTCAGAAAAGTTGTACAAGCCCTTCTGGTATGTAATTTCAAAGGTGTCCTGCATGGCGCGGTAACCCGTAATTGCGGGGGCCGATGCCACGACGCGGGCTTTCCCGTATGAATGGAAGTGCAACATCCAGACTTGCTGATTCATTTGCGTGTTAGAGCAGTTTCCGTTTGTGCATTTGGACTTGCTTACAGAAACGATTGTCGGGTCAAGTGCAGTGAGTGTGAACTTAGAACCTTGATTGGTTTTGTCTTCCATGCTGAGAGGGTAATCCTTTATTCCATCGCCGTCAAAGTCGAGCGTTCTACTCGTCTTCGTATCAGTGACGCAAGAAGAAGGGTACTGGCAGAGTATGTTTTCGAGGTTCTGGATGGTTTGACCTGCGACTTCTTGGACAGTCACGACAGACTGGGAACCGTCATTACCCGTGAGGATGGCGAAACCGTAATCCTTCAAAATAATGTCGCTGCCAGAAACTGTGGCGACATTTTCGTTGCTGGATGTATAGGAGCAGCCGGACTTGAGAACGCCGGAAATCTTGCCGTCGGTCTGCTTGGCGGTTGCTGCCTTGAAGGAGCAGCTACCGCTCTTGCCTTTGATAAGGGAGTCAGTCCAAACGCGGCCATTCTTTGTGAGGTAGCTCTTGATGATATTGCCGGAAGAGGTAAGCGTTGCTTTATCAAGATCTGCTGCTGTTATGAGTGGTTTGTCGCCTGCAAAGATTGCGGACTTTTCGCTCTTTTTGTCAACATGGCTGGTCTGCTGGCGCAAGCTCCAGTTGCAGTTCGGAATGTTGTTCTGGTCCATGAAGGAAGTCCATTCGTTTGTTGCGCTAGAGTTTGGTTCGCCGTCACCATCTGCATTGGTTGTACCCCATTCACTGATGAATACCGGATAACCTGCGTTAAGAGCGCTAGAAACGTTACCGCCGTAGCTACCCTTGGAGTGGCTGGATGCGTAGAAGTGCAAAACGTAGGCGATGTTTGTCGAGTTGACTGGATCTCTTGCGCCCTGTTCCGGATGTTGAGACCAGTTTGGCGTACCGACGATAATCAGGTTCTGCGTATTGGCGCGGATTACGGGGCAGATTGTGTTTGCATAACTCTTAATTGTGCCCCAGTCACCACCGTTATTGTTTACCGGTTCGTTGTAAATTTCGTAAATGACGTTTGGAACATCTTTGTACTTTTCAGAGACCGTCTTGAAGAACTCTTTAGCTAAGTCTTTTTCGAGATGTGCTCTGTGGCTGTGCCAGTCGATAATGATGTAAACATCGTTTTCAATTGCTGCCTGGACCATTCTGTCAATCGTGGATAGCTGTCCAGTGGGGTTTGCTTTGTAGGAAGTACTCACGTCGACTTTGTTTGAGGTTCCGCCATTGGAATCGTAATATTCAACACCCATAGCGTAACGGAACACGTCTATTTTAAAGTTGTCTACAACCCATGAAATGACTGTCGAGTTGTAATACGGGTCGCCTGTTGCGTCGGACCAGAAAAGGCTAATGCCACGGAGCATGGCTTGCTGGTTGTTCTTTGCACCAACAATTTTGTTGCCGCTAGTGTGAAGGGCTCCGTAGTAAGAGACCGGACCCACCTTTTTGGGAGTTGCTGTTGCCGCACCGGCAGCGAATGCGGAAATCGCCGTGCATGCCAAAATGCTTGTCAGGAGCTTTGTCAATTTCATGAGTGTTTTCCTTTTGTTTTGACAAAAAATATTTAAATAACACAAAGATAGTAAACAATTTACGCTAATTTTTTGTTTACTATTGTAACACGATGCTCGTTAAGCTTTGTGTTAGGCTTTTACACCGTCACCCAGTTAAGTATTATTGTACAATGTAGTTTTCTGCGGGCTAGAATGAAATACCCGTCTTCGTAATAAAAAAGTTGCGTTCAATTTGTGTGATGAAATACACAAAAGAAATTTGTAAGGAAATTTGTATGTGCTCTGCCTATTGCCGAAGTGCTATATTACTTAGAAAAGGGTGTTGTGAGGACTTTAATGTAAATTTTTTTTTCAAACTGCCTTAAGTATGGCATTTTCGACGAAAAAAAAATATATTGTTGTCCAAATCACCCATTTTGGGTAAAACAGTTAAAAAGAGAGAGAATTATGAATAAGAAACTTACACTTGCATCTGCACTTCTCGCAGCCTCTGCTGTATATGCATTTGATACCTGGCTTGGTGATCAGTCGATTTATCGAGTTGATACCGGTCTTGACAATGGAGGCAATACCTCTGGTTATTGGTTTAGCTATGCCGACGATAGCGACGGCGGTAAATCCGAAGTCCAGTGGCCGGCTCCGCTCGGTAACGACTACTCCAAGACTGCTTTGGATCAGGTTATCGACTATTGTAGTGGCGTTTGCGGTAAGGCCGTGCTTGACAAGGGTGATTTGAGCTATGACCCGTTCATTGGTATTGGCTTTAACGTTGCCGGTGAAAATGTTGATGAACCAACCAAGATCGATCCTGCTGACGCTTCTGATTGGGGTGGCATCTGCATTACCTATACGTCCGATATTTCTCCGGAACTCGAACTCGGTCTCGGTGATTTTGACTCTAAGATCGGATATGCAAACCCGGCTGCAACTCTTCCTAAGGCAGCAACTAAGGCTGTGTCGAAGTCTATTGCGTGGTCTGGTTTTGCTCAGCCGGCTTGGTACAAGGAAGACGTCACTATCACTGGTCCTGAAGCTGCAGCTCAGCTCGTTGCTGTGAAGTTCAAGCTTCAGAACAAGTCTGGTAGCTACAATTTCAATATCTGCGCAATTGGTCCTGCTACTGGTGGTTCTTGCCCGACAGAATGCCCGACTAGTGCTATCAAGTCTGTCCGCAGTGCTTCCGCTGTTAAGGCTAACCTCACTGGTCGTGTCCTCAGCATCTCTGGCGTTAAGTCCAACGCTACTGCTGAAGTCTTGAACCTCCAGGGTCAGGTTGTTGCTAAGGGTGACGCTTCTAGCGCAATGAACCTCGCTGCTCTCGATGCTGGCGTTTACATGGTTCGCGTTTCTGGCAAGTCCGTCAACTTCTCCAACAAGATTGTCTTGAAGTAATTTCGGATCTGCAAAGGTTTAAAGAAGGGTCGCAAATGCGGCCCTTCTTTTTTTGCTATATCTCACAAGTAAAAATGATTTTTACTTCCAGTTTAGCGATAATAGCTATATTTATATATATTACATTCGCATTTACTAGCCCCGCTTTTGGGGGATTTTTATTGAGAGGCTTTTATGTTTTGCAAAAAAATCCTGTTGCCCGTTTTGGTTGGCTCAGCATTTTTCTTTGGCGCCTGCGGTGATGATGCCGCTCCGAGCGCTCCTAATCCGACCCCGAGTTCTACGGTTATTATCCCGGCATTGAGCTCATCTTCTGTTATTATTCCGGTTCCAACTTCTTCTACTCCGGTACCAGCAAGTTCTGCAGCACCGACCCCGGTTGGAATTTATGCTCCGCTTGCTCCTACAGCAGCTCCGCAATACGCCATGAACCATTATGCAGTATGGAAGAGTTACCATTACGTGACCGAAGAAACGGAAATGGCAACGTATCCTGACCTTGCTACAGAATTTGATATGGTGTTCCCGGCAAGCTTTATGCCGGCAGCTCGTGTTATCTGGTCTAGCCAGACAGGTTATTATAAGAATTCCTGTATGGATAAAAACACTACTGTTCCGAATATGAAAACCCGCGCTTGCACGGTGTCTGAAGGTATTGGTTATGGTATGCTTTTGGCCTATTTCAATGGCGATGAAGAGGCGTTCCTTCGCTTGTGGAATTATACTAGAGGTTTTAGAGCATATACTGGCAGAAGGCTTATGCCATGGATTACAAAATCGTTCCATTGGGATGTCGCTGATGAAACCAGCGCTACAGATGCCGATGAAGATATTGCTACGGCTTTGATTTTGATGTCTTTTAAGAAACTGAGTGCGGGGGACGTTGCATCTGCGAACGCCTATTTGGCTGATGCATTGACGTTTGTGAATGCCATTTGGGAATTAGAAGTAAATCCGTCGAATTTGCTCATCTACTCCGGTGACGACGATTCATGGAAAAAATCTAACCCGGTTTACAACTTGAGCTACTTCTCTCCGGTGGCCCTTAGACTCTTTGCTTTAGTGGATGCTGCCCACGATTGGACGGGTGTGCTGAATGCCATGTACGCTTATATGCAGAAGGTTCAGGATGCAGGCACAAGTGTCTTCCCGGACTGGAGTAATGATGCTGGCATGGCTGCAAAACCTTCTAACGGTTCTGCTGACCTTACTTATTGGCAGTTCAATAAGGAATCTGTTCGTATTCCGTGGCGTATTGCATGGGATTACTATTGGTATCAGGATCCGCGAGCTGCTGCAATCCTTACCAAGTTGAATACCTTTATTTCTACAAAGGCTAGCGGTAATCCAGACGACATGGCTCTTGCAGTCAACTATTCTTGGAATTTGTCTGTTGGTAAGGATTACGCAGAAAATACGGTTGTTCCGCCGCAGTGGTACGGTGCATGGTGCGCTACGGGCATCGCTGGCAATTCGACTTGGCTTTCAGCCTGCACTGCGGGCTTGAATGCAAAACTGCCTAGCCTTACTGTTCAGAGCTACTTTGCGGATATCTTGCTCTCGATGTATTCGGGCTTGTTGAACGGCTTGTTCGTTCGCCCTGCCGGAATCTAGGTTAGGTCATGTCCGCGAAGGCGGACATCTCTCAGCATATTTCCTTATCTGTCGCCCCGCACGATGTTGCGGAGGCGATTTTTTTTAGATGGAATTTGTATATTCTTGAATATGAAAAAGAATGCAATTACTAAGGCCGTAAAGGCAACCAAGGCCAAACATGCCAAGGCCGAGGCTCAAGAAAAATATGCCGACTCTTTGCTCGCTGTATCGAAAAATGATTCAGCGAATGTCCTTGCCGTGCAACCGGATAGTGTTGCTGAAGATGCTTCGAACGAACTCCAGCTCCCGACACCGGAGCAGTTAGGTATTTCGATATCGACTGGTTTTTCGGGCGATACGCTTAAGGTAACTAAGGGCGATACGATTGATTTTCCGATTACGGTTTCGTGGAGCGCAAACGGAAGCGCGATTCTCGTGGTGCCAACGGGTTCTGCAGCTACAAAGGATATTGCGCAAGTGGGTGTGTCGCAGGAGTCTAGCCGCATTGTGAAAGACGGCAAGGAACTGGCTCAGATTACCTTTAATTACAAGCTCGCCATACAAGACGAAGGCCATTTGGTTATCCCTGCAATTCGCTTTGAAATCCCGACGCCGATGGGGCAATCGCTGAGCATGCGAAGCGAACCTGTTCACGTGCAGGCGAAAGGCCGTGCAGAAACGCTTACGACTGTGGTGATGGTTGTCGTTGCCTTGGTTGTGCTACTTTCTGGAATTTTGCGCATGCGCCGCCGAGCCAAGGCGAAAGCTGTGCTGGAAAAATGGAAGGTGGCGTTGTCGGCCGTCCGTGAGCGCATGTTGGTCTTAAAGCAGCGCGTGAATGTGGCCGATAGCCGCGAATGGCTCCTGGAGCTCGAAGGCGTTTGCAAAGATTATGTGGCGCTCCGTTTTCATGTCAAAGACGCTTCTACAGTCAATCTCGACAATCTCGTAAAAGCGGGAGTGCTTGAAGGCTGGGAACATCTTGTCGAGGAGTTTGCACACGCCCGCTATGGTGGCGGCATCCGCGATAGCTTTGAAAACAAGGAAACTTGGAAACTAGCCTTGTCGCTGATGGGCTTGGAAGAAGAAGAGTGATTTAGACGAGAGCACGGCTCTCCGAGCCTACAGACGAGAGAAGCGGCTTAGCCGCAGTGGTTAGGTACGTGTCATCCTGGAGGGCAAAGCCCGATAGGATCCATAGTGTTGTCTATTGTCATTCCCGGTAGAGACTGTCCCAGACATGTTTCGGGGCGGGAATATCTTTTTTTGTGCATTTATTCTGAAAAATCTGATAAGCGGATAGAATCAGCAGATAAAATGCTCTTGCGTTTATCAGAAATATTTTAACTTTATAAAATGATTCGAAAGTTTTGTTCGCTTGTTTTTTGCGTTGTCGCCTTGCTTCTGCTTTTAGCGGGGTGTTCTAGCCATCCGCCTTCTGCTGCGCAATTTATGAATGTGAAGAAAAATGATGGGATTTTTTCTGTAGGTGGAACCGCTTTTGCTGGAGATTTATATAAGCCTTATGAAGGTGGAAGAGGAGTTCTTTTTACATTATCAGGTTATGGTCGCGTTGATGCTTTTGAATTTGGATTATCTTTGGAAACCACAACTTTTTTACCGATACTCGGCTTGCGGGGAGAATACTTAGGATTACAAGGATGGGGATTTTTTAAAGATGTCGAGCATTATAATGAAAAATCTCGTACTATATGGATTGGTGGCAGCATGTTGATTCAGCAATATCCAATTAGCGAAAATTTTAAAGTGGGCCTTAGCGAACATATTTCAAATAATTTAAGTGCTAAATCGGACCCTGATGATTATGGATCTTTTGATTTTAAAAATGGATACTATCCTGAATTTGGTATAGGAACATATTTAACTTACAAGGGATTTTCCATTGAATTCCGTTACGGTCGCGAAATTGGCGAACCACGAAATCGCTTTTATTTTATGACGAATTATGGAACTTTCTAAAATGGTTCGAAAGATCTATTCTGCTGTTTTGGCATTACTTGTATTTATTTTGAGTGGGTGCAGTATTGTTACGCGTCCACCTTCAGCAGCGGCTTTCATGAATTCTTATAACAAGGAATTTAGCGGACATGCTATTAATTTTGCTTATTATTCCGGTGAATTGGTTTATAGGAAAATATATGATAAGAAGCATGAAAAAAAATTGTCTGGAGGCTATGACATCGTAGATTCGTATGAGTGGAATGTTGATTTTTCATATACATATTTTTTAAGGAAGAGTCATTTTACAGTTGGATTTGGAATACAGACATTTACTCCTTTTTTACAACCTGGCTTTGTCTCGGAATATTTTGGTGTCATGGGATGGAGTTGCATGCTTCCGTTTGGCTCTTTTGAAGATAAGGGTAATTGGAAAACTGATGGATTTTCTTTTACGGGAGGAATTTCAGTCATACAGCAATTGCCGTTGGATGAAAACTTGAGAATTGGTGTAGCGGAGCATTTGTCAAGAAACGGACGTGAGTCGCGATGGAAGGATAGTGAATGTGGTGGGGGAATGGGCCCCACGGGGGCTTGCTTGGGTGAAACCAAATCTATTCTTTATACGGAAGTTGGTGTTGGAGCCTACATTTCGTATAAAAGCTTTGCTTTAGAGTACCGCTATGGGCGTGATATTAGCGAAAATAGAAATAGATTTACATTATCTTTAGATTGGATGTTTTCTAAAGCGAAACCGCAAGAAAAATGGATTTGGAAATAGGTGACATATGATCATAGACGAAAAGAAAATTTCTCATCGTGCGGCGGGATTGGATCTCTTTCGCGTTGTGGCTGCCGTGATGGTGCTGCTGTTCCATTGTCATATCCATCACGAAAACAGTTTCGGACCGCTGACGGGTTTTGTCTCGATGGGTGCTGTGTTCATGACGGCGTTCTTTATGCTTTCGGGCTATGTGCTGTTCTTGACGTATAAGGACAAGTCGCTTGTGCAGGCTCCGGCGCTCAAGAATTTTTACTTGAAACGCGTTTTCGGAATTTTTCCTTTGTACTTGGTCGTGGCTATGTTGTACGTCGTGACGCTGGGGCAAGAATCGGCGTTCCAGAATCTGGTACTCTTGCCGATTGAACTGCTTGGATTGCAGACGGTCTTTTCGACGCTGTTCCCGGTGAGTCACAATGACGGGACTTGGTTTATTTCTTGCTTGCTGTTTGCGTATTTGGCGTTCCCGCTGATGCAAGAAATTGTAAGGCAGATGACGACACGCACGAAGTGGATTGTGCTTGCCGTTTGTGTTGCGGTTTTGTTCTGGTCACCGCTTGTGGTACATACATTCAAGACGGATAGTATTTATTCCAATCCGTTTTTCCGCGGGCTGGAATTTTTCATTGGCGTGCTTTTGTGCTCTTTGCCTATCCGCACTGGAATCGCGAAAATCCTTGCGACGTGGAAAGCCTTGATTGTGGAAACGCTCCTTTTGGTGGCTGGAATTTCAGTTGCGGTTCGGCTGAATATTTTCGTGGGTAACTACATGCTTTACGATTGGATTGTAATTCCGCTGTTTGCCTGCATGATTTTAACGTTGGCGGGGCTTAAGTCTCCATGGTTGCAGGGTTCTGCTGTGCTGCGGTATGCGAGTGCGGCGAGCTATGCGTTTTTCTTGGCGCAAACATTCAATACTGAAATTGAAAATTGGCTGTTTGCAGCGTGCGGTATTCAAAACAACGTATTGCAAATTATAATGTCGGTCGCGTTGTGCGCGGTCATCGCAGTTGTGTTGCATGAACTTGTAGAAAAGCCCTGTGCGAAGGTGCTGAAAAAGAAATTGTAAAAACGGTTATCGGAGAACTGTTTCAAGGATTAGGGCGAGTGCTAGTAGCGTAAGCCCGTATTTGGGGCGGATTTTTTTGCTAATGGGATAAAATGCGTTTGCAATAAATAATATCGAGAAAAGGAGAATCCCTGCGGCGATTATGTAGGCGGGCGTTCCTGAGCAACTGCGGTAAATCCCGCTGTAAGTTCCTGTGAAAAATGTTGTGGTTGCGTTCACGGCGAGAAATGATGCGATGCCGAGTGCTAGTTTAAGATGGTTTAGCCAGTAGTTTCGAATTTTTTCTTTTGTTGATTGGTAGTAGAAAAACAAGATAGAAGCTATAGGGACGTATTTGAAATATGGCAGAACGGTTGTTATTTTTAAATCGTGGAAGCCAGCGGTCCTGTTTGCACTCATAGATCCTCCGACAAGTGCAAAAAGGGCAATGCCAAAACCTATTACTACAAAGAAGACGAATGTGAAGCATCCGTCGGAGTCCGGCAAATGTTGCGTGTTGTTGATTTTGTCTAATTCTTCTTGCGTTATCTCGAGAGTTGATGAATCGTCATTTTCGGCAGCAGTTTGTTCAGAGTTTGTGACTGAAATTTGAGTGTCGTTTAAGTCTGGATTTGGCTCGGAAGGTTGCTCGGAAAATGTCGCGCTGGGTGCAACATTCGATTCATCATCTGATTCGTCTTCGATTTCTGCAATGCGAGCTTTGACAATGTCCTGGCGTTCTGGCGAATCGTCCTTTCTGATGATATCTAGAACTTCATATAGCTCGTCAAGCGGGAGCTTGCGAATTTGTTCTTTGTAGTCCTTGAGGTAATCTTCTGTGAATTTTGATATCATGTGGCATGTAATATACAATAAATTATGTAATTGAGTGTTTTTAAGGGGAGAAATTTGAGGGGCAAGCATATAAAAAGCTCGAAATGAATCTTTACATGTGTGCCCGCTAAAAACGGATGCTGAAATAATGTATCTTGCAATAAAAGATTCAAAAGTGCTGTTTTCAGGAGTCATTGAGGCTTGGACGCGGACTTTGTAATTTTGATATTATTTGGGAGAATAAATGCCGAGTTCTGAAAAGTTCCGCGATTATGTTTTGGCACAGTTCAATGGCGAACTGTTTGATGGCGGATTCCGCGTGACCACCCGCAAGATGATGGGCGAGTACATCCTTTATGCCGACGGGAAAATCTTCGGCGGGATTTACGATGACCGTTTGCTGGTGAAGCCTGTGGCCGCTGCAAAGGCTATGCTCCCGAGTGCAAAATTGCAGCTGCCCTACGATGGCGCAAAGCCGATGTTGCGTATCACTGACGAACAAATTGCAGATAAAGGCTTTCTCGCACGTTTGCTCGACGCTATGCTCCCGGAAGTGCCTGCTGCGAATGCGAAGAAAAAGTAATATCATTTTCCCAGCGTTTGGGGAGTTTTTTTTGCTTTATTCTGTCATGCTCCGCTTGACGGGGCATCATCTTTTTGAAGAAATGCCGTTGCCTATTTTGTCATGCCCGACTTGATCGGGCATCTCCTTCTTGTGTGAAAAGCTTGGTTATGTTTGCGTAAAACGGGCTGCTAGCTCTAAAGTAAGCATGAGTGCGACAGTGGATAGTCCGTTTTTCGGGCGGAACTTTCGGCTTAATGGAAAGAATGCGTTGATAACGAATAAGACCGCATAAATCAGGATTGGCCATGCAATAAAGTAAATGATTGGGCCTGCGCTGGAGTAGAAAATTCCTGTGTATTGCTCGGTAATCAAGGTTGCAATGGAATGTAGCGAAATAACCGATGCTATGGTGAGGTCCGTTTTATGGTGGGCGAGCCAGTAATTGCAAATTAAATCGGCTGTAGATGATACACAGTACCGAAAAATGGTGGAAGCGATAGGAACCAATTGAATTATTGTTAGGACTCCATCTAGTTTGAAATCGTGGAATCCGTTGGGGTTTGCACGGTACGGTACGCTAGGTCCGTTTCCTGCGCCGGCTCCGAAGAATAATACTGCGAGGACTATGCCGAGGCCGAATCCGTTGGTAATGATAAAGTCTATGAATCCATCTTTGTCCGGTAGAGTTTGGGGTTCGTTGACATAGCTGTCTCCATACCGAAGGTCATGCAAAAAATCTTTAAAGTAATCGGACCATGTTTGTTTGGTATGGAGGGTGTAGTAGTTGTTGTTGAGGGAATATTTGACGTTGCTTCTTTCGGAGGCTTCAAGTTCTTGGATGCGGACTTTGACGATATTGATGCGCTCGGGGGATGTGTCTTTTTTGATAATGTCCATTACCTCGTAGAGTTCGTCAAGCGGTAACTTGCGAATTTGTTCTTCGTATTTTTTGAGGAATTCTTCGGTGAATGGATTCATTTATGTGAGTTTAATATACAAAAAAGCGGGATTGCAATAAGATGGGTGTGTTAGGAGAATCCATACTTTTTTGTTCGCATTTGTGTTAGGGTGCATCTCCCTGTTGAAAAAAATGAAGCCTGCTATTTTGTCATGCCCAGTCATCCTCCGTTAGGAGGATCCATACATTTTTGTTTGCCCTTGTATTAAGGGGCATCTCCCTCTTGTATGAAACGTTTGATGGATAGTTGAAATTTGCCGATGGGCGGCATTGGCTTTTTTTAAATTAAATCTATTTTATACGTGATGAATCGGTTGGTTTGTTTATTTGTTTTGCTTGTGGCGATGATGCTTGCGGGGTGCACTTCGCATGCTCCGTCTGCGGCTCAGTTTATGAATGTGAAAAAAATGGGAACAACTTTGATTTAGGCGGAACGATATGGACTGGGGATGTTCATCGTGGAACTTATCGGTATGAAAGTGATTTTACTGATAAGGAAAATATAGGAGACGTTGATTTATCCTATTTTCATCGTTTTGAATCTTTTGTAATTGGGGCGTATTCGGTGAATGCGTTTTCGCTCCATTATCTTGCGGGTTTTCGGGGTCAGTATGTTGGATTACAAGGATGGCTTGGTGGTGCGATTAATGCTGTTGACGATGTGACTCCATTTTACGGAGGTTTGATGTTAATAGAAGAATATCCTGTAAATGATAATTTTAGAGTGGGGCTTAGTGAACATGTTTCGCGTAATGCATATAACGTTGATGAAAATTGGGGTGGCGTTTGCTGTGTTTCAGCAGGTTTTTATAATGAGTTTGGTGCTGGTGCTTATTTGGCTTTTAAAGAGTTTTCTTTGGAGTTTCGCTATGGTCGAGAAATCGACGAACCGCGAAATCGTTTTTATTTTATGATAAATTATGCTTTTATGAGTGGAAAGTCGTCAAAATAAACATTTTTTTTTGCATTTGGGGGTGTTAGGGGGCTGAGCCCCTTAGGCGAAGGGGTGATGGAAGACCCGGTTTGTGCCGGGGCTGCAATCAGGGGGAGGCTTCCCCCCCCTTGATAAAAAAGTTTTGGATGGCTGCGTTGCGGTATTCCTCACGATGACGTTTATTTGTCACTTCCTACCGCCTACTGCCTATTGTGAATTAGAATCATTTGTTTTTTCCCACAGATTTTAGTATCTTAAAGCATGAAAAACTTAGAGGTAAAATAAATGGATATTCAGGAACTTTCGGAAAAGGTGAAACAGCAGAGTTCTTTTTGCATGAACTTGCTGCGTGAAGTTGAAGATACGGTGATTGGCCAAAAGGCTATGGTCGAAAGCATTCTGACGGGTATTTTGGCAGATGGCCACGTGCTTTTGGAAGGCCTTCCGGGCTTGGCCAAGACGACTGCGGTGAAGGCTTTTGCCGATGCTGTTTCGCTGGACTTCAAGCGTATCCAGTTTACTCCTGATTTGCTGCCGGCAGACTTGTTGGGTACCACGATTTACAACGCCCGCGAAGCAAAGTTCGAAACGCGCAAGGGCCCGCTTTTCACGAACCTTGTGCTTGCTGATGAAATTAACCGTGCGCCGTCGAAGGTGCAGAGCGCTTTGCTCGAAGCCATGCAGGAGCGCCACATCACGATTGGCGACGAGACGTTCAAGCTGGACGAACCGTTCTTGGTGCTTGCCACGCAGAACCCGATTGAACAGGAAGGTACGTATCCGCTGCCGGAAGCTCAGGTGGACCGTTTCCTCTTGAAGGTGAAGGTCAGCTACCCGAACAAGGCCGACGAAATGAAGATTCTCGATGCGGTCTCGGGTGCGGGGCTGCGCCAGCCGAATGCGGTTGCGACGAAGGAAGATATCTTGAAGGCTCGCGAGCTCGTAAAGCAGGTGTATGTGGACGAACGCGTTCGCGAATACATCGTGAACCTCGTGCTTGCAACTCGCGATCCGGGGAGCATCAAGCGTAGCGACTTGGTTGGCTTTGTGGAAGTGGGTGCTTCGCCGCGTGCTTCTATCGGCCTTGCCCAAGCTTCGAAGGCTCATGCGTTTATCCAGGGCCGCGCTTACGTGACGCCGGAAGACGTGAAGGCTGTCGCCATGGAAGTGCTGCGTCACCGCGTGATTTTGAGCTACGAAGCTGAAGCAGAAGAAGTCACTGCCGAAACCGTCGTGCAGAAGATTTTGGACTCGGTTGAAGTGCCGTAAAGGCGAGTGTCGCGGGCGTCGAGTTTGCTTGAATTCCCATGACCGAGCCGCCGGGCAGTGCGCTTGAAAAGCGCAACTTCCGTAAACTAAAATTACAGATGGTTTAAAATTCCCCGGGTCGCGAAATGCAACTCGGGGCGTTTTTTTGTGAAGTCTTACTTTAGTGGGCGCAGCTTAATTTTATCGAGTGCGGGCAAGTACTTTTTCAAGTCGCTTGTGGGGAATGGCCAGCCATGCGCTGGGTAGATTGTTTTCGGTGCGGCGGCGAGAATCATTTGCCACGATTGCTTGAATTGCTGCAAGTTCTCAATCCAAATAGTAACTCGCTTGATGCTTGGTAGAATGTTCATGGCGGCATCTCCGCAGAAGAGTTTGTCGTCGATTAAAAGCGAAATATGGTCTGCTGTGTGGCCTGGCGTTTCGAGAACTTTGAACGGTAATTGAAGTGCGTGAAATTCTTCGGAATCTATGGTGATGAGGCGTGGAAGAAATTCTTCGCGGATGGCTGGGAACCTGTGTTCGCCTTTGCCGCAGAGTGCGAGATACTGGCAGAAAAGGTCCGCGAGTAGGTTGGAGCATCCGCCTTCGAACGAATTCTGGCCTTTTTTAAGTCGCTCGATGGCTTTCGGGTGCAAGATGACTTTTGCATCTGTGGTATCGAGGACGTCGTTCAGAAATCCGGCATGATCATCGTGCGCATGTGTTAGAAAAACGTATCGTATTTCTTTCGGGTTTATACGGAATTTGTTTATTTTATTTGTAAAATACTTAAAACCGCCCTCATAAGCGGTATCAATAAGGACATATCCGATTTCTGTGGAAATCAAGTAGTTGTTGAAGGCGACATTGCATCCGAGATTGAAAATTTGTGTCATTTTGAAGTGTTTGGGGATGATGTTTCTACGACAGTGGTCTTTATAAAATCTAAAAAAGTTAAGTCACTCCTCGATGTCTTTGTAGGAATGCTTGCTGAGAGAAGGTTCTTTTTGTACGGGTTCTTTTAGCGCTGCTCTGCGCATAATGTGTTCTTTGATATTTTCCAATCTTCTAATATCGTTTTCGTATTTATTTTTGCAGCATTCGAGCCTTTCTGTCGGAATATGGAGTGTTTTGAAAATATTAATGAGCAAACTTATTCCTGCATGCCATACGTATAACGTGGGCAATTGAGGCACTCGTACTCCGTACAATGGGATAAAAAGCAAATCGCATATAAAAATGGACAAAATCGAAAGAGCGCAAAGTCCTATGGAAAATGCGAGTAAAATCTGAACCCACCAGGGAGAGGTTGCCAAAATGTCGTACAATGTATTGAAAAAATGTTCCATTTTGTAACCTCCTTTCCAATAAATATAAAATAAAGTATTGTTTATAAAATAGTTATTTAATAATTACATTACGAAAGGGCTTGTAAATATTTCCTGAAATGAAAAAAGCCCCTGTGAAGGGGCTTGAAAGAATTTATACGTTTTTGATTTTACGGATTTTCGTATTTGCGTAGGAATCCGTCATCGAGAGCCTTGACTGGGAGCTTTATAACGTTGTTGTCGGCGTCCACGATGAGTGCTACGCCTGCGAGGTAGTTAATCCAGTAGTTGAAATTTGGATTCCCGTTCTTGTCGCGATCGTGCTTGTGGAAGCGAAGGTCATATTTGGAATCGACAACGTCGTCGTGGATTTTCTTGTTGCTGATTGTGATGACAAACGGTACAAGGTATTGATCGTGTGAAATGGCCAAGGTGTACTTGTGCATTTTGTTATAGGTGAAGTAGGTATTGATGAAATCGTCGACTCGGGTATCGATGGGGTAGAATGCTGTTTCGCAGTTTTGACGGTTGTTGTTGTCATCGTATTCTTGATACGCGATTTTGGAGTAGGAACTCCAGCCCCAGCTTGCGTTACCCTTGCAGTTGCTTGCATTTTGGTTAGGCTTGACGTACCAGGATTCCTTCAGGTTTTGATTGATTTCGGTAAGGTTTTCGATATTATGCTTGTGCCAGTCATTGATGTTTGTCGAAACGTTTTCGCCTTTGTTGACGGCGATGATTTGTGCAGTTTCTGCTGTGCGTTTGACGTTGGTGTACATGTAATAGAAGTCGTCGAGGTTGAGCGCTTTTAGCTTTTCGCCGACTTGTTTTGCTTGCTGTTTGCCGACTTCGATGAGGCCGTCGTCATCGCCGTATTTGTGGATGTCGCGTTGGGCGTGACGTATGATGATGGCGACTTTTTCGTTGGAGCGGGTGCAGCCGAGAACGTCGTACAGGGAATTGAATACGTCTGTTTTAGCGCGGAGCGTTTTGCATGCTTCACTGAGCTGTTCAACGCTAGAGCTAGAAGGAATAGGTTCGCTGCTAGAACTGGATGCAATTTCGCTGCTAGAGGATGCAACGCTACTGCTAGAAGGTATTTCGCTGCTACTGGAAACGGCTTCGCTGCTAGAGGATGCGACGCTACTGCTAGAAGGTATTTCGCTGCTACTGGAAACAGCCTCACTGCTTGAAGGAGCGATGCTACTGGAGGAGGGGAGGACTGCGTCCTTACCGTTCTTCAGTTCGCCGACTTTTTCGTTGCCGCATATGACGTCGTAACCGTCGTTATCTTTGTTGGGCACGACCTTGCAGGACGTACCGTCCTTTCCATCGTTGCCATCCTTTCCGTCTGCACCATCTTTACCGTTAGCGCCGTCCTTTCCGTTTTTCAGTTCGCCGACTTTCTCGTTACCGCATATGACGTCGTAACCGTCGTTATCTTTGTTGGGCACGACCTTGCAGGACGTGCCGTCCTTTCCATCGTTGCCGTCTTTACCATCTGCACCATCGGCTCCCTTTTCACCGTTTTTCCCGTTTGCAAGGAAACCGAGGTGTTCATCGCCACAGAAAACATCAAAACCATTCTTTTCGGTGTTCTTGGTCACGTAGCAAGATTCTCCGTCCCTGCCCGAAAGACCGTCCTTTCCCTTTTCACCGTCTTTGCCGTCTTTACCGTCCTTACCATCTTTACCGTCTTTGCCGTCTTTGCCATTCAGTACGACGCCGATGGAATCGCCGTCACAGATGATTTTGACACCACTATTGTCTTTGAGCGATTCTGTGGTGCAGGAAATCGTAGGGGTTGTTTCTTGAATCTCATTAGTTGCTGCGTCTGTTGCGTCTTCAAAACAGCCACTAAGCATGCTCAAACTGAATAGTGAGGTTGAAAGCAGAAATTTTGATTTCATTATTGCTCCCTTTAGGGTTGTTATTAAAATTCTCGCGCGGCAAATGTAGAATTTTGTAAGATTTTCGTAATTTAGATTTATGGCTTTTTATTGACGATTTTTAAAATTTTTCGCGTTTTTGGGCAATTTAAAGCCATGAAATTTAATTCGAATTGCGGAAGAAACTTGTGGATTGACACATTTTTTTATGAAAATGTGCGATTTATGTATGTGAAGTGTGAGGTTTTTCACGAATATTTTGCGCTCCCGCCTTTCTTTCATTATATTATACATGTACTGAATAGGTGGTTATGAGTTTTTTAGAATTTGCGAATCACGTGTACTTTTTTCCGTCACTACTAGTCGGGAGCTTTTTCTTAGCGACTTTAGTCGTTTTGGGCGAAAAAAAGAAGATGAAAGAAGTCCTTTTCTGGGGCGTAGTATTTTCATTGTGTCCATACATGATTTTATCGGATGCAATTTATCATGGGACAATGGCGTTGATTACCCAAGTGTATGGGCCGGTTCCCTTATTGTTAGATGTGATTGTTGATTACGTGAGCCGCATTGTATTGATTCCTGTTTCGATGTTTATTTGCTATAGGCGTCTAGCTGTTCATTGGACACTATCTCTGTTTATGTTAACCACCTTTGTTGGAATTGGTTATCTAGGGATGGTCGTTGGCAAGACTCAAATTGGAGCTTTTCTTGTCGATGCCGTGGCGATTCTTCTTTGGTGGAAGCTCATTTGGAGCGAAATTATGTATAACCGCGAAACGCGAGTTTTTTTGCGGTTTGGTTTTCTTGGTTTTGTTACCGCGTTTGGCATGTTCGTGAATTTGGCCATGTACGTGTGTGTGCGCCTGATTGAAGCAACTCCTGAATTCTTCACTTATTTAGTGTTTGTGGCAAGCCTTTTCTGGCTTACGCTCACGATTGCGGTAATGATGATTTTCAGAACGGTCCGTTTAACGCAAGAGGCCGAAATTGCGCGTAACCACGATGAACTGACCGGGCTTCCGAACATGCTGCTGTTCTCGAATTATGCGCAAGAACTTGTTCTAAAAGATCCCAAGAATCGTTTTGCATTTATCGTTTTTGACTTTGATAATTTCAAGGCGTTTAATGAAAGGTATGGCTTTGAGGAAGGTGATATTGCCATTAAGTTTATGGCCGATACGCTCAAGTCCCTTTTTGGCGAACGCTATGTGACACGTATTTCGTCTGATACCTTCCGCGTGGTAAGTGATGTTACCGGAATGAACTTTAAGATAAGGGAAGCTCACGAAAAGATTCATTCCAGCTTGAAGCAAGGTTCCTTGGAACTCAAGGCGGGCGTTTACGCGCAGCGCGAAGAAAATGAAAATATCGAAAGATGCTTTATGAGGGCGCGCCTTGCCGAAACTTCAATCAAGGGCCGTTATGACGAGTATGTTGCTGTCTATGTTGACGAAATGAGCGCTCGTGAAAGCCTGAAGATGTACTTGATTACGCATATTGACGAGGCTATAGAAAATGAATACATCAAGGTGTTCTATCAGCCCGTTGTAGATGTCAAGACGAACAAACTTTGCAGCTTTGAAGCGCTTGCCCGTTGGATGGATCCTATTCACGGAATGATTTCGCCTTTAGATTTTATCGGGGTCCTTGAAGAAGCTCGATTGATTCATAAACTGGACTTGTTCGTTCTGAAAAAAGTTTGCGAAAGGTATCGCAAAGAAGCTGATTTAGGACACAAGTGTGTACCGATTTCGTTTAACTTGTCGCGATTGGATTTTAAGTTGAGCGAAATCTATAAAGAAGTGAAACACTTTACGGATATGTACAACGTTCCACACGAAAATCTCCATATCGAAATTACGGAGTCTGTGTTGGATGGCAATGATGGTTCCTATATTAAAGAACAGATAAGGCGCTTCCAAAACGAAAAATTTGAAGTTTGGATGGACGACTTTGGTTCGGGATATTCATCGTTGAACATGCTGAAGGATTACGATTTTGACTTTATCAAGATTGATATGGTTTTCTTGAGGAACTTTAGCGATAAGTCGAAGGTCGTGATTCGATCGATGGTCGAAATGGCAAAGCGTCTGCATTTGGGGACGCTTGCGGAAGGTGTTGAAACAAAGGAACATCTAGACTTTTTGAAGGAAATCGATTGTGACCGAGTTCAGGGATATTTCTATTCCAAGCCGCTTCCGTATGAAGAGGTGATGAAAGTACTTGAAGATAAGGGAATTACAGCGTAGAGCGTTTGTGAAAATTGCATAGTATGCAAAAAGCCGCAGCCTTTGAGGACTGCGGTTTTTGTTTAGACCCCCGCTTACGCGGGGATGACGATGTGAGTACGGGAGCATCGTCCCGCTGCACTAGCTTACTTCTGGTGAGCCTTGTACCACTTGATGAGCCCGTTGGTGGAACTGTCGTGGTTCAGTTCGGCGTCGGCCTTGGCGAGTTCCGGGAGAATCTTCTTGGCGAGCTGCTTACCGAGTTCAACACCCCACTGGTCGTAGCTGTTGATGTTCCAAATCACGCCCTGCGTGAAGATCTTGTGTTCGTACATGGCGATGAGGGCGCCGAGCGTTTCCGGAGAAACGTAATCCATCATGATGGAGTTGGTCGGCTTGTTGCCTTCGAACACCTTGTGCGGGGCGAGGAATGCGATTTCTTCTTCGGACTTACCATCCTTGCGGAGTTCTTCCTGAGCCTGGGCGAGGGTCTTGCCGTTCATCAAGGCTTCGGGCTGTGCAAAGAAGTTAGAGAGGAGCTTCTGGTGATGGTCGCCGACCTTGTTGTGGCTGTTGGCCGGGGCGATGAAGTCGCAAGGAATCATCTTGGTGCCCTGGTGGATCAGCTGGTAGAAGGCGTGCTGGCCGTTCGTACCCGGTTCGCCCCAGAGGATCGGACCCGTCTGGTAGTTCACGCGCTTAGAGTCACGGTCAACGGTCTTGCCGTTCGATTCCATGTCGGCCTGCTGGAAGTAGGCGGCAAGGCGGTGCAGGTACTGGTCGTACGGGAGCATGGCGTAGCTGGAAGCGCCGAAGAAGTTGTTGTACCAAACGCCGATGAGGGCGAGGATAACAGGCAAGTTCTTGTCGACCGGAGCGGTCTTGAAATGCTGATCCATTTCGTAGGCGCCCTGGTGGAGCTTCATGTAGTTGTCGAAACCGATGCGGAGAGCAATCGAAAGACCGATGGCAGACCACAGGGAGTAACGGCCGCCCACCCAGTTCCAGAATTCGAACATGTTGGCGGTGTCGATACCGAATGCAGACACGGCTTCAGTGTTGGTGGAGAGAGCCACGAAGTGCTTGGCGATGGACTTTTCGTCGCCATTGAAAGCCTTGAGGACTGCAGCCTTTGCAGTTTCGGCGTTCGTCATGGTTTCAAGAGTGGTGAAGGTCTTGGAAGCAACGATGAAGAGCGTTTCTTCGATGTTCACCTTCTTGAGGGTTTCGGCCATGTGGGTGCCGTCGATGTTAGAAACGAAATAGACTTCCGGAGAGTATTCGCCAGCAGCCGGCTTGTCGGCATACGGCTTCAAGGCTTCGGTCACCATCACCGGACCGAGGTCGGAACCGCCGATACCGATGTTCACCACGTACTTGATGGACTTGCCGATGTTCACCACGTACTTGATGGACTTGCCGGTGTGGCCTTTCCACTTGCCGGTACGCACGAGCTTGGTGAATTCTTCCATGTGCTTGAGCACGGCGCGGACTTCGGGCATCACGTCCTTGCCATCGACGCAGATCGGATCGTTACCCTTGTAGCGGAGTGCAGTGTGGAGCACGGCGCGCTTTTCGGTGGTGTTAATCTTTTCGCCAGCGAAGTACTTGGCGCGCATGTCTTCGAAGTTGGCTGACTTCAGGAGGTCCTGGAGCTTGGCCATGGTTTCGTCGGTGATGATGTTCTTGGAGTAGTCGAGGAAAAGTCCGCAAGCTTCGACGCTGAACTTGTCAGCGCGAGTCGGGTCCTTAGCGAAGAGTTCCTTCATCTGCCAAGTCTTGGCGACTTCGGCATGGGCCTCGAGGGCCTTCCATTCCTTAGAATCAGTCAGTTTAGACATAGATTATCCTTTCCGCACACGCGGGTTTTTGTTTCAATGCAAAAATAGCAAAAGTGTGCAAGGTGAGTCATGCACGAAAACTTGTTTTCGTATATGCGAACCGCAGCCACGGACGCCGAAGGCGTCAAAAGGCGAGAGTTGCAGAAAAATGCTTGCGTTTTTCTATGACCGAGCCGAGCTATATGCACGCGGAGCGCGCCTATTTAGAAAAGTAGGAAGGGGAAATGGGCTGAATTCGGAAATAGGAAGTTACTAGTTAAGAGTTACTAGTTACTAGAATAGAATTCGGAATTAGGGAGTCGGAATTAGGAATGAGGACAACTGCGTAAGGCGAGCGAAGCGAAAGTACAATTGGAAGTTACAAGTCATTCTCCGGAGGAGAATCCATACATAAGTAATGGTGAAAGTATGGATTCCCGTAAACGGGAATGACGTTTGTAAGTTAGAGCTTAGAAGTTTGGACTTAAAACTAGCGACAAATGACCA
This sequence comes from Fibrobacter succinogenes, assembly GCA_902776765.1. Taxonomy (GTDB): domain Bacteria; phylum Fibrobacterota; class Fibrobacteria; order Fibrobacterales; family Fibrobacteraceae; genus Fibrobacter; species Fibrobacter succinogenes_N. The sequence continues at coordinate 16,662 of CACYRP010000039.1, read as the reverse complement.
TTGGCCAATAACTAGCAACTACTCAAGATTGTATATTAATCTTATTGCCGTGGGTGTTACACGGCGAAGGAGTGATAAATGTCTAGATTAAAAGAAGCTATAGTGTTAGCAATTGCAATTCTCGGTCTTGGAGCATTCCTCTATTGCGCCATGATGCACACGAAAGATCGCGACCGCGTGGTTTCGGTTAGGGGCCTTTCTGAACGCGAAGTGAAAGCGGATTTTGTAATTTGGCCGATTGTGTACAAAGAAGTAGGAAATGACCTTTCTCTGATTTATGATGCTGTACAGGCGAAAAATTCAACACTTGGAAAGTTCTTACGAGACAATGGTGTGACTGATTCTGAAATCAGCTGGTCTGCTCCAGAAATCGAAGATGTACAAGGTGAACGTTATGGCGATAACCGCCGTCCGTTCCGTTACATTGCAACAGTGGTGACGACGGTTGCTTCGAAGAATGTAGATCGCGTCCGTGAGATTATGGGCAAACAGGGCGACCTTCTCAAACAAGGTATTGCGTTCTCTGGCGACGATTATCGTTACCGTAAAATTTATAGTTTTAACGCACTGAACGAAATCAAGCCCGCAATGATTGACGAGGCAAACAAAAATGCCCGTGCCGCTGGCGAAAAATTTGCAGCTGATTCTGATAGTAAATTGGGAAAAATCAAGACGGCATCGCAGGGGCAGTTCTCCATTAGCGACCGTGATGAAAATACGCCGTACATCAAGAATGTTCGCGTGGTTACGAGCGTTCAGTACTTCTTGGAAGACTAGCATTGCAAAAAATGTAATTTTGGGCTATGAAGCAGCCTATTCGAAATATTGCCATTTTGGCCCACGTTGATGCGGGCAAGACGACTCTTTCTGAACGCATTCTTTTTGCGGCGGGTGAAATTCACCGCCCGGGGCGAGTGGAAGATGGCCTTGCCACGATGGACTACATGCCCGAAGAAAAGGAACGCGGCATTACGATTGAAAGCGGCGTGGCGCATTTCGAATGGAAAAATACGTGGTTCAATTTTATCGATACTCCGGGTCATGTTGATTTTGGCGCGGAGGTGGATATGGCGCTCACCGCTGTGGAGGGCGCCGTTCTTGTAGTGAGTGCTGCAAGCGGCGTCGAAACGCAAACGCTTGCTTCGTTCCGCAAATTGCGCGAATCGCGTGTGCGTACCATTTTGTTTGTAAATAAGTTGGACAATCCCGATTATTCGCTGGACGAGACGCTCATTAACATTGAAGAAACGCTAGGCGTGCGCCCGGTGTTGATGTCTTTGCCACAATTTAAAAACGGCAAGATGTGCGGTGTGCTCGATGTGCTAAGCCAAAGCCGTTTGGTGCATTCGGAATCGGGTGCCGAAGTTCTCGATGAAGGTTGGGAATCAGATGCGAGTGCGGCTGAAGAACGTGCGCTTTTGAAAAAGTATTATGCCGAAGCGGTGGAATTTGCAAGCAATTTTGACGATGAAATCTTGTCGCTTGCGCTAGACAATAAGCCTGTGCCACCGAAAATGCTTTTGCGCGGGCTTAAAGCGCTTGCGGCAAGTGATGAATATGTTATTTGTTATGCGGGTTCTGCGCTGGAAGGTTTTGGCATCCGCAGCCTCGTGACGGCGCTTTCGTTCTTTTTGCCGGAAGTTCCGACTTTTGGTGAAGACGAGTTGGGGCAAGTTGTGCGCTTGAGGCATTTCCGTGGGATTGGCGAGATTTCGCTGTTCCGCAGCCATGTGGATTTGCCTCGACGCGATTGGCCGACGGGTTTTGAATTTTCACGGCTCAAGGCGAATATGCTTTTGCCGGTGGATGAAATCCGTTCGGGCGATATTTACGCGATGAGAAGCCCGTTTGAGACCGAATTGGGGCAAGTGATTTATTTAGACGATCGCGAAATGTGCGACGAAAGTGCGGGGCGAGATGCTGCGGGGAATGATTCTGAAAGTGTAAATGGGAATGCCGCGCCGTCCATCAGCGAAAATTATTTGCCGTTGTTGCAGACTCGTGTGGAGTGCGTACGTACGGATGATTATGCCCACGTGGAACGCAGCCTCTCAGTGCTTGCGCGAATGGATCCGAGTTTCCGCGTGCAAAAGGACGATGGCGGTTTCTGGTACTTGCATACGGTGGGCGAAGTGCAGCTCGATGTTTTGCTTGCTCGCCTCAAGCGCGAATTTGGTTGCGAAGTGCGTGCCGGCAGCCCCGAAGTGCGCTGGCAAGAACGCTTGTGCCGTGCGGTTGGACCAGCGGAAAATACGTTCCAGATTGGGCCTCATAAAATGTCCATCAGCATTTCGGCATCTCCGCTAGAAGGTGATGCTCACGATATTCGCTTGTCCGCAGAGTTTATGGAAAATGCCCCGCGTGAAATTTTGGCGGGTGTGCGTTCGGCACTCCTGGAATCGACCGAAGTCGGCGTGCTCGGCAAGGGGCCGCTTGTTGGCGTGCGTTTTGAAGTCCACCGCTTTGAATGGACAGAAGGAGCGCTCCCGCCGATGATCAAGAAGTGTTGCGCCGATGCGGTCGCTAAACTTGTGAAGCCGGCGGACGTTCAGTTGTACGAACCGGTGATGGAACTTTCGCTGGAATGCCCTGTGAATTTTGCAGGCCTTGTGACGGGCGACATCCAGGCACGCGAAGGCAAGGTGAAGGAAATCGAAGGCGATGGCAAAACGCATTTTTTGAAAGCGGATGTTCCTCTTCGAAAAATTTTCGGTTATGCTACGGGCGTTCGAAGCATCAGCAAGGGCACCGCGCTTTATAGCATGAAACTGCTCGGGTATAGACCGGCGACGGTATAGTTGTATTTCAATGTGATGGGACTTGATGAATGTTTTAAAAAAAATTCTGTTTTTGGCGATTAGCCTTTTTTGCGTGACGTCTTGCTTTGCATTTAGCAAGGCTATTAAGCTTGGTGAGCCATACAATGGTGCTGTAAAAGATTCAATCTTTGTGAACGATATTTATGGCAATAAATATATTGTTGTAGAAAAAGGATGCGCTACTTGGTTCTATGAAAACGCTGACGTTTCGACCAATGAACGAAAATCATCGAGTGAATTGCACGCTTCAGTTTTTGGTTCGGAATCTTTGACGGATAGTTCTACGGTTTATGGAAAATGGCAAAAAGATTGCGAACAAATTGCGGATAGCGTTGATCGGAGTTATCCTAATTTTACAGGTGCGCTAATATATTTGGGTATAGGGGGCTTGGGCGGTTATCTGACATTTCGTTCTTATGAAGGCAATGTGACAGCAATTGTTGGAAGAGCTTTTGGTATTTCATTACTTGCGAGTGGAGCTTTTCATTTTGTAAGGTATATTGTTCAAGGTGCCCGCGGCGATGTGAGCAAAAAAGCGCAAATGCAACGTGGTTTGGCTGATGAATATGGTAAGCAAAAACACCGCTGGAAATTGAAGATTAATCCGATGATTGATCCTCAAAATTCCGGTGGTGGCTTGTTGATGCAATTGCTGTTTTAAAAATCACTACATCCTTGCGGCTTTCGCGCGGCGGCGGAAGTGTTCGATGAGCGGGGCGACGGTTTCCTTGAAGTCGTCGTGCGTCTCGATGCGAACAAAGTCAATCGACATGCGCTGGAAGAGTTCCTTGGTCGCTTTGCCTTGACGTTTGGCTTCGCGGGCGAATGCTTCGCGGAAGGCGGCATCTCCGGTGTCGATCAAAAGCGTCTCGCCGGTTTCGGGGTCTTCGAGTTCTACGAGGCCTGCGGACGGGAGTTCCATTTCACGCGGGTCAACGACGGACACGGCGAGAACGTCGTGGCGCTTGCGGAGAATCTTGAAAGCGTTTTCGAAACCTTCATCCAAGAAGTCGCTCATCACGACGATGACTGCCTTGCGGTTCAAAATCTTGCCGGCATATTCTAGGGCAACCTGCGTGTTGGTGCCGTGGTGCTGTGGCTTGAAGTAGAGAATTTCGCGGATGAGGCGCAACACGTGCTTGCGGCCTTTTTCGGGCGGGATGAAAAGTTCGACTTGGTCGGTGTAAATGAGGAGGCCGACCTTGTCGTTGTTCTTGATAGCGGCAAATGCGAGGAGAGCCGTGAGCGTTGCCATGACTTCGCCTTTCATTTGCTTGCCGGAACCGAATTCGGAGCTGCTGGACGCATCGACCATGAGGAGCATGGTCATTTCGCGTTCTTCGATGAATTTTTTGACGTAAGGCGTGCCGGTTCGGGCGGTCACGTTCCAGTCGATAGTGCGTACGTCGTCGCCTGGCATGTATTCGCGGACTTCGCTGAATTCCATACCGTTGCCCTTGAATGAGCTGTGGTAGGCTCCGGTCATCACGGTGTCGAGCGTGCCGCGCACAGAAAGTTCAATGCGGCTAACGGTCTTTAAAACTTCTTTATCAAGCAATTCTTTATCGGCCATCGTAAAATCTTCTAGTTTAACGCTAAAGAATATACAAATATATGTTGAATTAAACCATAAATGTGTTTCTTTGCAATGGGGAAAGGTGACCCCGTCCCCATACGCGGATCATGACCACGTAAGTGCTAAAGCACTAAGTGGTCAAAGCCAATAAGTGCGGGGTGACATAGAGTGCGGGCTGACTGTATTGTTAAAACTCCGCTTTCGCAAGAATGCTTACGTTGTGGCCTTTTTCGGGCATGACAGATTTGAGGCGTGAAAGGTGGTTGCGCACGTCGGCGTTGAACAAGTTGTCGCCACGGAGGACAATGCTGTAGTGGGCAAGCGTGAGTGGCCAGTGGAATTCGAGGGAGGCTCCGAAGGTGGCATAGCCGGGGGTGCGTTCTTCGTAGCGGTCGGTACGGTTTTGTGCGAGTGCAAATTCGGCGTTGAACCCTGCGCGAACGTGTGTCCAAAGATAAGCAATTTCGCCGTGGAATTTGAATGGCGGAATTTGCGGCATGTCGCTCCAGTTTTCGTTCTGGTAAAATCCGCAGACGTAGCTTGCACCCGCTTGGGCGTAGAATCCTTGTTCGGCAGGGAGTTCGATGGAGGCGCTTCCTCCTATGAGTAAAGCTTCGTCGCCGCTGACTTGATAAATTGGTAAAATTTGCGACCAGTTTGTGTCGCCGGTGGCGCGAGGGGCGAGGTGGTTCAGGAACCATGTGCTGTGAACGGCGGCTCGCCAATTGATGATTTCGCCGTAGTCGCGGAATTCGAGTTCTGCGCCGTAGCCACTTTCTGCATCGAGTTTGTGGTTGCCGCGTTCGTAGGTGTAGGCGGCAAGATGCGGGCCTTGGTTGTAGAGTTCTTCGATGGTTGGAGCGCGAGTGGTTCTGAAAACGTTGAGCGTGAGGAACTTGCCGGGAGCAACGCGTTGTGAAAATTCGGCAGCGATGGCCCATAGCGCAAAGTTGCGGTCTTCGATGGCGCCTTTGTCTGCAACGACGCTTTCGCGTGGTCTGAAAAATGCGCCGCCGAATCGTGCGGACAAAGTTATTTCGAGACCGTCTCGCCATCCGTTAAGACTTGCGACAGAAAAGAGAGAGGCGGCGTAGGAATTTGTTGGTGGCGTAAAAACGTAACCGCCCATTTCTATCGAACGCGCGTCCAATTCAGCGCCGAAGTGGATGCCAAAAAATGGACCGCCTTGCGCAATGAGTTTTTCGACTCGTACGTTTGCTTGATTGACCGCGAATTCGGCGCCGACGTATTCCTTAGTTTCGTATTCCGTGTGGTGGTATTGATTCAAGCGGAAAGTGACGCTCAATGTGTCGCTAGATTTTTGGGCGGGGAGGTAAAGCCCGCGCAAAGTCAAGTCGCGTTTGAAAAGGTCGATGTCAACACCGTTGGGGTGCCCTCCGATAAACCCGCCCGGGATGCCGTAATTGGAATTGAAGTTGCGGAAGGAGGCTCCAATCTTAAATCGTTCAAAACTGTAGGAGGCGCCAATGGCGAAACCTTTATTTTCAATGTCGGTGTTTTTCAGATTGCCATTGGGCGTTTTCATGTCGCTCATGTTGCGTGCGGAGAGTTCGCCTTTGAGCGATAGTCCGTGAATGTTGCCGTTCACGCCAATGATGGTGGCAAATCCCGGTTGGCCGCTTTCTGCGTAATCGGTAATGAAACCGTGAATTTGTGTGTTGGACTCCGTCGTGGGTTGGACCGTTGTGTTTTGGTTTGCTGTTGTTGGAATTGCCACGCCTTGGGGCAGCGCAATTTCAAAAGGAATATCGTTGTGCTCGACTTGAATGACTCCACCTGCGGCAGCGAAGGATTGTGTGAGAATTTGCGGGCCACGTGTGATGCGCAATTTATGTGCGGTCAGGACTTCGGAAGCGACAGCGTGATCGGGCGAGGTGGCGCTCATGTCTCCGCAAAAGGAACCATCTTCGGTGATGGCGACGTGACTGCCCGAAAGTCCTTTGATAACGGGCCGTGCAGCGGCTGGACCCATGGAACGGATGGCAATGTCAGGCGCGTTCTTGATGGTCTCTGCGATGGTTGTTGAAATTTTGCGGTCGAGTTTTTCAGCTTGCAATTCATCGTCTTTGCGCAAACCGTCTAAAATGGTTTCGGTAGATTTTTCGGCTTCGATGATCGAGTTGCCTAAATCTTGAATAAATTCTTGGGCGAAAGAAAAATGAAGGAAGCCTCCCAAAAGGAGGCTCCCCGTAGCAGCCCTAAAAAGGCTAGTCTTCATCTTCGTCTTCCTGGAACGGGCACTTGTCGGCGTCCAGAGCCTTATCGACGATAACCTGGATTTCAGGAGTCTTGGCGTCGGCATGGTCGTGGTGCTTGACCTTGAGAACCAACTTTGTTTCGCCTTCTTTGAGACCCTTGAGGTGGAAGCCCCAGCCGCCTTCAAAGTGGATGTCGAGAATCTTGCTGTCGGCAACATCCCAGCCGAGAGAATGTTCGTCGTCGTTCGGGCCTGCGATTTCCTTGTTGTTCTCGTCGAGGAACTTTACGTGAATGTGAGCGCTCATGCAGTTGGCGTTGACTTTGAGGCCCGGGAGTTTGGAATCTTCCTTGCCGCGGTAAACGCTGTATAGCGTATCCCATTCGGAAGAATAGAGCCTCCAACCTTCGACTTCGAAATGTTCGTGCTGCTCGGTGGAAGTGGAATTGCTATCACCGCAAGCGGCGAATAAGAGAGAGAAAATGGCAATAGCCAAGAATTGGAGTTTTTTCATTATAAAACCTTTTTGAGTATGTGATAAGATTGTCCCGCCTTTGCGGAAATGACATCAAGCCTGTCATTCCGGCCTTGTGCCGGAATCACCTTCTTTGCTTTGTTATGTTGTTTGTTTTGTCATCCTGAGGCGTGAAACGCTGAAGTACCTGTTAAGTCTTGGTGGAGGGAGGGCCGCGTGGATTATAATGAAGAGCAAATGTAAATGGATTTTGCGAGGCGTACTGCACTTGTAGAATAAATAGCAGAATCCAAAATACTGTTGCGACAGGGACGAAATCGTCTAAATTGTAACCATCGTGAATCAGTGCGCAAACGGGGCAGTCTTCGTGCTCCTCGAAATCATCATGATGGTGTTGGGCAACCGCCAAAAGGCATGCCGCGATAAGCACGATGATGAATTTGCGCATGTGTGATAGACGAATCATTTTTTATTCGATAAAAATGGCGTTTCTTATAATCGGAAATCCAATTCCGTCATCTTCTTTTTCGTAATCAAATCTCCCTATGATTGTAATTGGAGATCCTTCTCTTGGAAAATCTTTGGGATACTTGCGTGGTTTGAATGCTTCGAATGCTAATCCCTGAGAACAACAAGCGAGAGCGTCTTTGATGACGCAACCGAAAAAGCGACGTCCGGTTTCTTCGTCTTGATAGCTCGAAAAAGCGCCTTTCATTTTGATTCGTTTGCCGATGAATTTTTGGGGTTCTGTTACCATTTGGAAAACCATGGAATAGACCATGGTAGCGCTCATGCGAGAAAGATCGATGTTAATGCGGTTCGCTGACGTACTGTCTGCAGCGATGCTTTTATTGGCTAGTGAAAATATGCAAAGGACTACAATGACGGCAATTCTAGAAAAGATTTTATATAAATTAATTTTTCTCATATAATTCCCCAATTATGCTTTTTTGTTGCGAATGGCGCTTGTGATATAACAAACTAAAAATACGACAATGTCCATGGCTACAATCGTAGAACCGACGGGAGTTCCGGCCAAAATGGCGACGAGAATTCCGGTGAGAGAACAAACGACCGAAATAACGGCTGCTGCAATGGTTACCGTGAAAAAGCTTTTGAAAACTCGCATGGCCGAAAGCGCCGGGAATACGACGAGCGCGGAGACTAAAAGCGCCCCGACAAGATTCATCGCAAGGACGATAATGACCGCGATAATAATGGCAATGAGTAAGTTGAATAAATTAACGTTTACGCCTGTAGCTCTTGCAAAATTTTCATCAAAGGTGATGGCAAAAATCTTGTGGTAAAAAAGCACAAACGTTATGAGGACTACAATAGAAAGAGCTACGCAAAGATAAACGTCTGTCGGCTTGAGCGTGAGAATGGACATGGAGCCGAAAAGCGTTGTACAGACATCCCCTGCGACATTCCCAGAAGCGGAAAAAATGTTCATCAGCAAGTAACCGATGGCGAGCGAACCCGCCGAGACCATTGCAATGGCGGCATCGCCTTTGATTTGGGCGTCTTTCCCTCCGCAAAGGAGTAGTACAGCAACCGCGACAGTTATTGGCAAAATAATGAACATGTTATTTGTGACTTTCAGGACTGCGGCAATGGCGAGCGCCCCGAATGCCACATGCGAAAGCCCGTCGCCAATGTAAGAATAACGCTTAAGTACAAGCGTTACTCCCAAGAGCGAAGAACAAAGCGATATAAGCGTGCCGACGATAATCGCGTAACGTACGAATGGGAAGTCAAGATAAAAGAGAAGTTGGTCGAGCATGTGTTAGTAGGAAGTAGGCGGTAGGAAGTAGGAAGGTTGTTATTGCTCTATTTCATTGAAATTCAATAATCGCGTGGCGTACTTTGCAGATGCTTCGACATCGTGCGTGACCATCACGATTGTCATTTTCTTTTGTTCGTGAAGTTCCTTGATGATATTGTACATGTTTTGTGAAGATTCTGGATCAAGGCCGGTAACGGGCTCGTCTAGCAGCAACATGCGTTCGGCGGCGCAGAGCGCCCGCGCCAAAAGCACGCGCTGCTTTTGGCCACCCGAAAGCTCGCGGAAACACGCTTTCCGCAAGTTTTCGGTTCGGGTGAGCGCCAAACATTCGTTGGCGCGCTCCCGGAGGGCGCGACCATAAAACGGGAGCAGCAAACTTTTACCCTGAAATGCCGAAAGCACAATCTCTTCGACGGAAGCAGGAAAATCCTTTTGCGTAACCGTAATTTGCGGCAAGTAACCAATTTGCTTTCGCTGTAAATTGTCGCGAAGTTCGATTTTCCCAGCTTTGGGGCGCAATACGCCAGCAAGCCCGCGTAAAAAAGTCGTCTTTCCGCAACCGTTCCTGCCAATGATGCAAAGGTAATCGCCAGCGTTGATTTCGTAATTGAAACTGTTGACGATGTTCTTGCTTCCGTAACCGAGCGTGAGCTGGCTGCATTTTATCAGGTTTTTCGTTTCGCTCATAGTTGTGTGTTTATTTTAATGCTTGTTTCAGTACTTCAAGATTCGATTCCATAATCGATAAATAGCTGAACCCTTCGGCGATTTGCTGTTCCGTTACCGATTGTATCGAATTGAGGGTAAGAACTTGCGCTTCCTTTGAACTCTTGCTTGCTTCGAGAATGGCCCGGGCGATTTTCTGGTTCCCTTTTTCGATGGTGAAAATGGCCGGCAACGATAGAGAATCCATCTTCCCCGCAAGGAATGCAATCGTCTCAAAGCTCGCTTCGCTTTCGGCGGAACAGCCCACAAACGCAGCATAATACTTAAGGCCATAATCGTCCACCAAATAACGAAAAGGAAAACGATCGCCAAAAAGAACAGTCTTGCGTGCTGCGCCATCGACGGTAGCGCGGTATTCTGCATCGAGCGATTGAATTTTTGCGATGTAGTCTTTTGCGTTTTCGGTGTAGAGCGTTGCGTGTGCGGAATCTTTCTTTGCAAGTTCTGTTGCAATCTTTTGTATCAAAATTTCGGCGTTCTTCAGCGAGAGCCAAACGTGTTCATCGTTTTCGACTTCTTCTTCATGGTCGTGATGATGGTGGTGCTCGGCGTGCTCATCATGATGTTCCAAGGTCGCTGAGCTTGTCGAAGCGTCAGCGTGCTCCTTGTGCTCTCCATGATGCTCGTGTTCTTCTGCATGTTCGTCGTGATGGTGTTCTTCATGTTCCGTTTGCATGCCTTCGACAACTTCTTCCGCTTTGACGCGGTCTCCGAGAGCTTCCATCAAATTAATTTCGGAACGGCCTTTTTTCGGGGACGCTTCGAGCGCATCCTTGATCCATTCATCCGATTCTCCACCCACGTAAACAACCATGTCAGCACTTGCAATCTTTGCGATATCCTGTGCCGTGGGCTTGTAGCTATGCAAATCAACACCGTTCTTCATCAAAAGCGTGAGATTTACAGAGTCTGCGTGTGAACCGAGAATTTCTTTAGTCCACGCGTATTCTGGATAAATTGTTGTGACGATGGAAAGTTTAGTTTGTTCTTGCTCTTTGGTGCTGTTGCAAGCAACCAGCGAGCAAACTGTTGCTGTGAAAAATGCGCACAGCAAACCATAAAATGAAATTTTTTTCATTTTTAAATCCTTTTATGGATGTTGTTTTAATTTTGAAATTTTCAATAAAGGGAAAATGCCTAAAAATTCTTATACAAGAATTATGGATCCTCCTATCGGAGGATGACGGGGCACGTGAACCTTTTAAAGAAAAAAATTAGTATGTACTATTGATGTAGTACTGATTAATTTAGCAGTAAAATTTTTTGCGAAACGAGCGTAATCGGCCGCAGAACAATGACCGCGAACCGCACCAGTTTAAAAAGAAAACAACGGCAAATGAGCTCTATCGGGGCTTCGACGAGTTCAAAGCAAAATTCCGAAATAAGGTTGAGACAGTGGTGTATATGGTGACAAGTATGGCAGTGCTCGCCATGGCAATGATGGTCTATGTGGTGCTCTGTGTAGAGCAACGCCAAAGTGACCATTAGCTTGTCTAGAATATGAAACACGGTCTCTCTCAAAAAGTAAACAATCTGAAATTGAGAATAATTCTCAATTTAAAAGATAATAAAAAAAGTAAAATTTGGCAATCAAAAAAAGGGCTCCCAGCAGACGTCGGGAACCCTTTTGTTGTTCTAAGGAGGAGTTGTATGAAAAAGGAGCTTATGAATTTTTTTTAGGCGTTAGCCCGATTGCCGGTTAGGCAATCGTGATTTTGCGGGCTGCGGCCTGAGCTTTCTTGGTAAGGTCAAATTTCAAGATGCCGTTTTCCAAGGAGACCTTGATGTTGTCTGTATTAATATCGTCTGCCAAGCGGAAGCTGCGTTCGTAAGTGAACTTTTCGTCCTTGCGGGCGCGAGTGGCCTTGACAGTCAAAATATTCTTTTCAACTTGGATGTCCATATCTTCTTTCTTGACGCCCGGCAGCTCAACTTCGAGAGCAAAACCGCCTTCGGTTTCGTAGTAGTCAGCCTTCGGCGTGTAAGTGCATTCGCCCTGTGCGTTTGCTGCGTTCAAGCTGTCAATGAAATTCTGGATACCATAGAAAGCGTTCGGAAGAATCTGTGTGTTCATCATAATTTTAACCTCTTTTTGTTGCGGGCTCGGCGTTTACCGTTGGCCCTTTTGTTTACACCCTACCTTAAGCTAAAGCCGTGCCAACTTTTTCGTTTTTGTGGGGCACGTGGAAAAATTTTTTTGTGTGATGTCGATGAATGCGCCGAAAATGGCGAAATTTGCTCAAAAAAGGCAATTTTGAATGGGACAAAATGTAGAAAAACATTGAATTGGGTGAATTTTTGCCAGTTGCCGGGGTGGATCGGGCCGCAGTATTTCATCGCGAAACGCCCCGTGTTTCGTACGTGAAACGTTTGGTGGATCAAATTGAAATGGGGTGGTTTTGGGGCGCAAAGCGACCCCTTGACGGCGCTTGTTTGCTGGATGTAGATTCAAAGAAAAAGGAAGAATCTGGTACAAAATCTTTGTTGTCGACCGTTATTATATGTGTTCTTGATAGAAAAAATTGTCAGTTTTATATGAAGATGATTGGCATCTTTTGTGGAGTAAAAAATGTACGAAAGTGTAAAAGACGAAATACGAACTCTTCTCAATGATTTAGAAAGCGATCGTGTCGAGCGGACCATATCGACCACGAATACAGACAAGTTTGGTCAAGTTATATGCGCGTTTGCAAACGACTTGCCGAACCACCAGATGCCGGGGTACCTCTTCTTGGGAGTACAGGATAACGGCGAAGTGCAAGGTGTTGACGTAACGGACGGCTTGCTGAAAAATCTGGCGGCAATCCGTACTGATGGCAACATCCAGCCGCAGCCCTCTATGACCGTTGAAAAAGTTTCTATGGAAGAAGGCGACATAATCATAGTAAAAGTGGACCCATCGGTATTTCCTCCCGTTAGATACAAAGGACGCATCTGGATTCGGACGGGTCCGCGTAAAGGAGTCGCAAACGAGAACGACGAACATTTCCTTATGGAAAAACGCCGAGCCAATGTAAAATCGTTTGATTCGTCACCTTGCTTGAATGCAACGTTAGACGATTTGGATTTACGTTTGTTCAAACATTACTTTTTGCCCAAGGCAATGTCAGATGAAGAACTCGAAGCAGACAACAAGGTAAACCGCGATGTAAGATACCAGTTGAGCGCATTCGGCTTTTTTGATATGATTCACAACTGCCCGACCAATGCTGGAATGCTGTTTTTTGGAAACAACCTGCGAAGATTCATTCCGGGAGCCTACATTCAATACGTACGTTTTGCCGGCAAGGACCGCTCTGGAGACATTTTGACAGAACACGAATTCAAGGGCAACCTCTGCACGGCACTGCCTGAACTCGACACGTTCATCAAGACGACTATCGCCAACCGGCGCCCGATTCCCGTAAGCGCGTTGCGTGAAGAATCCGTGGTGGATTACCCCGATTGGGCAACCCGTGAATTGCTGATGAACGCCATTTGCCATAGGGATTACACCTCGCATGGCCCTATACAGTTTTACCAGTTCGATGATCGGATTGAAATAATGAATCATGGAGGCCTGTATGGCCGCGCAAACGAGGAAAACTTCCCGAACGTGAACGATTACCGCAATATCGTGGTCGCTGAGGCTATGAAGGTGTTGGGATTCGTTAATCGGCATAGCCGAGGCGTATTGAGAGTCCAAAAGGAGTTGGTTGCCAACGAAAACGGGGAAGCTGTCTATGATTTTGGCTATCAGACGGCGGTCTTGGTTAGCGAGAAAAAATCGCCACTTGGGGAGCGCATGACCGCAGCGGCAATTGCCAATGGCTATTTAGCGGAAAATGGCGAAAAAGAGCAAAAAACGGCGATTTCTATCAAAAAAGTGCCAAAAAAAGTGCCAAAAAAAGTGCCAAAAATAAAAATTCCTGTATTTCCATCGAAAATAGTAGAGGATGTTTTCAAGGCGCTAAAACTCAATCCGAAGGCACGGTTGTCTTGGCTTGCAGATAATCTTGGCGTTAGTGAAAGAACAATCAAACGGGCTGTAAACGACCTGAAAGAACTCGGCTACATAAATTCCGAACATTCCAAGGTAAAGGGCGTCTGGCAATTGTTGAAATAAGGAACAATAACCAAAGAGAAGAAAAATCAGGCAATGCCGAAAAAAGTCATGAATTGGATGGTGGTCAGACGACGGATAATGATACCGCTCAAATGATATTAGATGCAATGTAAAACTAGACTAATTCTCTAACAGGTTGTTGGAGTTTTTGCGGCTTGCTTGAAGCCTTTATAGAAAATTTGGGGCGCAAAGCGACCCCTTGACGGTGCTTGTTTGCTGGATGTAGATTCTGTAATATCAGTTAAATGAATAATAAAGGAGTTATTATGGGAACACATGCTGCTATCGCACGCCGAATTTCATCTGATGTAATTCAGTTCGGCAATGTTATCAATGATGGCTATCTAGAATATGTTGGCTATGTTTTGCAGATGTATTACGATATGCCGGAAAAAGTGGAAAAACTGTTTTCTCTTGGCCAATTGGAAACACTTGGTGCTCCTGGTACAGAAGAAAATTCCGCTACAATGGATCGCAAAACAGGAACTTTTTGCACAAGGGTTTGGCGGGATTATTGTCCGCATGAAATATGCCGAAGTGAAGATGATATCATTCCGAAAGTAATGTTTACCGACTACTACTATTTATTCGACTCTGATAATCACTGGTATTACATAAAGCCTAATTTGGGAAGGCAGAAAATACCTTTGGTCTATGCGCTTGCGCGTATGAATTATTTTAAGGATAATCCTGAATCGCGCCCCGACATATTTGGAAAAGATGATGCGGATTTGTGTGTGCGTTACGAAATGGAAATGGCTTATTTGAAAGAAATTTTATTTGAATATCCAAAAGAAGATGCCTGTTTCAAGGAAATGCTTGATTCAAGTGGACTAGATTTACAGGACGTTATGGCTAAATTGCGTAAGGAAAATTTCCCGCTAGGCAGATTTTATGAAAAAAATAAAAGTCTAATACATTATTTTGACAGATGGAGTGTGTTTGATGTTGCGAAGTCGAGCTTGCCTCCCGTAAAAGTGTATTTGAAGAAGGCCTCTGAAAAGCATGAAGAAACGATTCTGTGGGATATTCCGAAAGAGCCTTTAAATTAATCAAGATTAAAAATTCTGCAACGAGGTGTTGCAATTTTCGCATTTTCGTTTTATCGGCAGCCAACTGCTACCGATTTATGATTGTTACAAATTAAGTCCACTGATGGCTGAATTGGTGATTTGAAAATCAATATGCAAAAAGGAGATTGTATTTGATGTTTAACGCTTTACTCGCTTGGCTGAAAGATGAAAAAGTCTTTCTGAAAGTCCAAAGCGGGACTGGCGACAATTTGCAAGACGAAGACATCCAAAAAGGTTTCGTCGATTATTGCCTATGGTCAACGTTTCGGCCGGAATGCATTGACATAGACGGTGAACTTGATATGGAATGCCTAGACAGTGGAATGGTTTTGTTCAGGGAAATTTGCAGCGACGCGAAAACAGCATTGCAAGCGTGCTATAAGGAGGCCTTCGGCAAGGAATATTGCGAAACCGACGCTATCGTTTTGATGGAGGAATAGAAAAGGGGGAAGTATCCCCCTCGCTTCAACCGCCTGGCGGCGTTTTCCGCTACTCCCTCTGCGGGGACACCCCGCAACGCCCCGCTTGACCGCAGACAACCATTAGAGTATTTTAAACAAAGTCAAACATTCTCCGGAGGCCCGCCAAATGCAAGGTAAACCCTCACACTACTTCGTCATCCGCTCGCCGTACGCCCAGCTGGTGCTTACCGGCGTAAAGACATTTGAATGGCGGACAAACGCAAAAATGTTTGCGAACAAGCGGCTCGCCGTCGCAATCTCTAAATCCCGCGCCCATGAAGATGACCTGCAAAACGACATCGCCAAGTGGGAAAAACTGTGGAATAAATTCCTGAAGAAATCGCCTACAAAAGATCGCGAAACCGCGCTCACAAAACTTAAGAAAAACCGCGCCAAGGCCGAAAAGCTGTTCGGCAAGACAAACGGATGCGGCATGATTATCGGCGAAATCGTGACGGGCGTCGTCGCCACCTACGAAGGACTTCTGGGCATTCCCGTACTGGAATTCAAACTCTGGCCGGAATCCGAGTGGATAGAATCTCCGGGCGGCCTCGGCGTACGACACATGCCAGAAATGACGTGAAGCGTAATGTGGACCACACTGGGGTAAATCTGCGGCGACCATACAAAAGAATCCCGAGACAACTTATTTCAACAACTTGTTTTCCCCAATCGATTCCAGCACAGTCATCTGAGAAATGGCTATCTGGTTCAGCTTTTGCAGGCGTTCGGGTTGCGGCAGCCCCTCCTTAATCAATACGGAATTCAGCGATTCCATATTCGAAAGGCAAATCAGCTGGTTCACCGTCGCATAGTCGCGGACATTCCCCTGCAAGTCGGCATGGGCATCGCGCCATTCCTTCGCGGTAAAGCCAAACAGGGCGACATTCAAAACGTCTGCCTCGCTTGCATAAACCATGCTCATCTGCTGCTTCGAAAGCGTCGCGGGAATCAAGTTTTGCTTGATTGCGTCCGTATGGATATGGTAGTTGATTTTTGACAGTTCTCGCCGCACGGACCAGCCCAATTGAGCCTGTTCTGCAGCCTTGAGACGCTGGTATTCGTGAATGAGAAGTAGGTGAAATCGTGGGCTAATCCACATTCCGAAATGATAGGCGATATCCCTATGGGCGAATGTTCCTCCATATCGGCCTGTTTTTGCCACTATGCCAAGGGCATTAGTGGAAAGTATCCATTGTTTTGTCGAAAGGACGAAATTGTTGCTTCCTGCCATATTTTTAATTGTACCGAATTCGGTATAATTAAAATCTGGATTGTAGAGGGACTCCCACTCACCTAAATATTCGATTGTACTTTTGGTGCTAAGCCATTTGAAAATAATGTGTTCCTGCATTTGGCTACGAGCCATATCTGTTAGCGAGATGTAATCCTCGTTCCCGATTCTCTGCACCGAAATCTCGGC
>CACYRP010000038.1 GCA_902776765.1 Fibrobacter succinogenes | reverse complement strand
CGGTTTGGTATTTAGTGGATGATGCAGGGGTCGAACCTGCGACCCGCTGATTAAGAGTCAGCTGCTCTACCAACTGAGCTAATCATCCATAGTCGCCTTTCAGCAATGTCTTTTTGCAAAAATCAAAAGTCGCAGTTTCAAAGTTCGTTAGACGCTTAGCTTTGTCTGACGCTTTTGTATTTGCAGTACCTAGCCTTGCGGTCCGGTACTTAGTGGATGATGCAGGGGTCGAACCTGCGACCCGCTGATTAAGAGTCAGCTGCTCTACCAACTGAGCTAATCATCCATAGTCGCTTGGACGCGCTCAATTTTAGAAATATCAAAAAGAATTGGCAAGGGGAATGTGTGAATTTTTTTCAAAAAATTTCATTAAAGTAGATCTATTTGTTTTTTACCTGCGAAAACGATTGCATTGACATGAGTTCCTTTTTTGTTTAAATTTTCTTTTAAATTTGATTCTTTATCCTAACAATAAAAAAACATGAAAAAAACAATTTTAGACGTTTTATTTGCGACTATGATGGTCGTGACTATTCTTGTCGCCTGTAGTGATGAATCTAGCGATGAAACTCTCCCAAGAGAAATCATTACGGAGGTCAACTCGATTTACGAACTTGGAATATGTGGCGATGAAAATGAAGGCGATACTGTTTACGCCAAAAAAGAAGATGCCGATTACTATTGTCACAGTGAAAACTGGATTCCGGTTTCCAAGAAAGATTCTTTAAGTTCAGCAAAATCATCTAGTAGCAAGGCCAGTTCTTCATCTAAGGGTAAGGATGAACTCTCGAACTTTACAGAACTCTGTAAGGCCTCTGGTGGTACTGCAAAAGACGGAACCTGCGTCTGTAAAAACGTACTTTGCGACGTTGGTGCCGTTTGCAACACCATTACTGGTGTTTGCGGAAACCAAAGCAAACCTTCCGATATATCTTCGGACTCCAAAAAAAGTTCTTCTTCTATAGCTTCTTCGAATTCAAAGTTAAGTTCCTCTTCCGCGGCTCCAACCTTCAACGACTTGTGCAAGGCATCCGGTGGCTCCATGAAAGATGGCGCCTGCGTCTGTAAAGGCGAGGTCTGTGATGGAGGTGCTGTTTGTAACACCATTACGGGTGTCTGTGGAAACCAAAGCAAACCCATCGAAAAATCTTCGGATTCCAAGTCAAGTTCCTCCTCTGCGTCCGCTCCGACTTTTGCAGACCTGTGCAAGGCTTCTGGTGGTACCGCGAAAGACGGTGCTTGCGTCTGCAAGGAAACTGCTTGTGACGAGGGTGTTCTTTGCAATATTAAAAGCAAGGAATGTGCAAACAAAAATGCAATTGAAATTGAATGCAGCGATAGTTTCACGAACTCCTGCTCTAACAGCCCTGCAAATATCGGTATCGTAAAGGAATGTGTAAAAGGTGTTATTGTGAACCGCTCGTGTGGCTTGGTCTCCTGTAACGAAAAGGGCACGGATTGCGGCGAATGCCTCAACGACGTACAGACCTGCACCGAAGACAAAAACTTCAAGGCTACAGTCACCCGCTGCGAAAAGGGCAAGAAGGTGACCGAGAGCTGTAACGGAAAATCCTGCGACCCGCGCGACAACGGTTGCGGCGAATGCACGAACTACGAACACACCTGCACCAACGATGACGAAGGAAAGGGAATCGTCTACGAGTGCGTCGCCGGCGAAGCTAAGAAAGCCGTTTCCATATGCGGCAACAAGTCGTGCCGTACCGACAAGGCCATCTGCGGCGAATGTCTTAACGGCGAACTGAGGTGCGACAACGACATCAACAACAACGCTGTCATGTACAGGTGCGTCGACGGGCAATGGGAAAGGCTCCATAACAAGTTCGACCCGCTCGACAAGGACAATTACAAATGTCCCGTCGCTTGTAGAGAAGGCTACCCTATAGATAAGATGGAAACTGAATGCGACATAAACCAATGTTCTGATTGTGATCCCTGCTGGGGTGAGCCAATGGGCGGAGCGCCTTTCAATCCAAACCCCTGCTACGACGAGGAACGTTGCAAAAAAATCCTTGCTGAAGAAGACCCCGACTATCCGCCGTTCAGAAGTTTCGAGACGAAACAGAAATGGAAGGAACTGATTCCTAGTAAAAAGATGGCCGCAAAAACTGTTCACGGGTACAACTGGAATAATCACAAACCAGTCTCCTCTCCTGAAGAACGCGTGGAAGATTTCGAATTCGACCTTACAAACGAGACGAGACACGTAACATGCAATATCCAGGGTACCTACTTCGGAGTTTGCCACAATTCCCTCCAAACCTGCATCAACACAAGTTATCACACTGGCGGATACATGGTGGTCTGCGCTAACGGTGAACTTGTTGACGAAGAGAAGGAAGGTGACGGAATTGCTTGCCATTGCGAAGATCTTGGCAATAAAAATGCATACGGATGTTGCTACACCAGAAGTGCCTGCTTCAAGTCGACCAACTGGGCTACAGACCGCTGCGCTAAGCCCACGAAAAAAGACGAAGAAGATTAAATTTACATAGCGTGCTAAAATGAGCCTCAATTCCAACCGTCTGGACGCTTTTCTTTCGCACTTGGGAGTCGAGCGGAATCTTTCCCCGGTGACGATCCAGAGCTATCAGGAAGATTTGAGGCATTTTGTCGCATGGCTGGACGAGAACGGAATTGACCTCAAGGACTTAAAGCCCGAAAAACTGGACGAATTTTTGACGCTTACGGCGGGGCAGGAAGAATATTCACCCACATCGGTGGCGAGGCATTTTTCGAGCTTGCGTGGGTTCCTCAAGTACATGCAGAACCAGGGCGAGTACGACTACAGCACGGAATCGATGCTTGCGACTCCGAAGCTCGGGCATTACTTGCCGCAGTACCTGACCCGTGAAGAAATTGACAGTGTGTTTGAAAGTGCCGCGAATGGCAAGAACCCGCTCCGAGATACGGCCTTGATTGAGCTGATGTATAGCGGTGGACTCCGCATCTCGGAGGCGCTGGGCATAAGGCTTGCGCAAATTGACCTCGCCAATGAATGGCTCATGCCGATTGGTAAGGGCAACAAGCAGCGTCTTGTGCCGCTTGGCAGCAAGGCCAAGGAAAATTTGCGAGCTTGGATTGAAGAGGGGCGCCCATTAACGCATCCGACAACGGACAATATCATCTTGAATGCCCGCGGCAAGCCCATGACCCGCATGGGGGCGTGGAAAATTGTGCAGTTGCACACGATGCATTTGAGTAAGCAAGTGTCGCCGCATACGTTCCGCCATAGCTTTGCGACGCATTGCCTAGAAGCGGGAATGGATTTGCGCGTTTTGCAGGAACTCCTTGGGCATGCAGACATCAGCACCACGCAAATTTACACGCACGTCGACAAGGAATTTATCAAGGAAGAACATCGTTCTTTCCATCCCAGAGAGACCGCACAGGCTAGACTCAAGGATGGAACGCCCTAGGCCTGTGCTCTCGCCGACAAGCCTTGTTGATACAAGGCTCTTTCGGCTCACGGAAAAGACCGCACAGGCTAGAATCAAGGGTGGAACGCCTTAGGCCTGTGCTCTCGCCGACAAGCCTTGTTGATACAAGGCTCTTTCGGCTCACGGAAAAGACCACACAGGCTAGATTCAAGGATGGAACGCCTTAGGCCTGTGCTCTCGCTTGTGATTTGTGCAAGTCTTCTTGGAGTAACGCAACGGTTGGTGTGCAGCGCCGAACCATAGGATTCATAATTTCAAAACTTTGTATATTTCTTACATGAGAGTGTCTTTAAATCGTTTGGTTGTTTGGGCATGCGCCCTGACGTTTTTTTTGAATTGTGGCGTTTGTGCAGAAGAGTCTGGCGTGCGTGATTCTGTAATGAACTTATTTGTGCATGATTATGAAAATACGAAATCTCCAGATTCGTTGAGCCCTGTTGAAAAATTCAGTGAATCAGAAATGCTTCGGCAGGAATTTGATCAAGTCCTGTATCTTCGCAATGCTATGAAAAAAGCGTTGCAAGACGATAACCTTGAACGATTAAAGACTTTGGTCGATGTCGCCGATTCGTATGAAAAATCATCTACGTATTTTATAGTTCATGATTGCGAAAAGCTTCTCTTGAAATACTTTTTAGGCGATTTTGATTCGCTCAGTGATGTGCAATTTGTATCGAAGTATAATGTCAGGCCGGATTATGTTTACGATGCTTTCCATAAAACCCTTAAAGAAAAATTGGAAGCGGAAATAGAATCCGGAAAGCTCGATGAAAGACTCAAAAGTGTTGATGATGAGAGTAATCGTTATTTTATTTATATTGTATTAAAAGGGTTCTTTAAATATAAATATGATATAGCGTCGTTGATTGAAAAATATAAGTTCCAGTTGAAAAAACGGGAACAGTTAGATTATCTTGTTGATGCTTTTTGGGACCGAAAGGTTGTTGATCCACTCAAGTCATATACGTTTTTCTTAGGTGGATCCTATATCGCTTTTTTAGGAAATATTTCGGATAAGGTTGAAAATGGTTTTGGCTTTTATGGAGGAACAATCTGGTATTGGAATAATGTTCATTTTGAAAGTCAAATTAATGCACATTTCAATGATGTTCGTTCCAGTGATACTCTTCATTTTTCCAATATTGGTTTGAATTTAAATGTTGGCTATTTCTTTAGGAATATTTCGTTGTTGTGTTATTTAACGACAGGTGTAGAGGCTGATTTCTACGGTGAAAATAAAAGTTACGATGATGAAAAACGATCAAGCAAGGATTCATATCAGGTTTATCCGGTGTATGGTGCAGGTATTTTATACGATATGTATTATCTTCGTCTCAGAGCGGGGATAAAAAATATTTGGGGCGATAATACTGTAAAGGCTTCTGGCTTTAGATTTTATATGTCGTTCGAGTTTGCTATACCTGTGTTAACGATGAAATCGGTGGAATTTGTTTATCCAGAGAATATGGAACGCTAATATGGTTAAGTATTTTTTTGCGATTGTTTTGACGTTGCTTTCTTATAGCTTTGCTTTCGATGATGTTGTGGTGAAGTCGGAATCAATGGCGGAAAAGCTTGAAAAAGCGCCTATCGCTTATTACGGCACGCTTATCACTAGCAATGTGTATAGCAAAGATAAATTGCCTTGGGTTCTTTTTGATAAGGATTATCCGGAAGTCTATAAGTCTTTTATGGAATGGTCTGAATTGAAGACTGCCCGAATGCAGCGGGACTTGGCCGACGCTTCCGAGATTCTTCGCAAAACTTTTGAACTGCGTTCGCAAAAAGAATCCAATGGTTTCTATTTAATCCATAACATTATTCATGTAGATAAAGTATATGATAAAGCGACGAGAACATGGGTGAATCCGCCACCAGAAAATTCAAAAAAAGTTTTCACTCAGTTTGCATACATGGGGCCTGACATTTTAAGAGATTCTTCTTCGTTTAAATTGGTCCAGCGCGTGATTACCATTCCTGATCTTAATTCGGAAATTCCGAATAAGCGAATTTTCTTTTTGGATGGCATGTCTGAATCGGTTGCATTTTTGGATACGCCGAATCTGGAAAATGTGCAGTTTTTTCCATATCGTTTGTATTATAGTGTGGAACCGAATCAGGCGATTGAAGTTCGCAAACGCATAGAATCTCTCGTCTATGCCGGTGATTATGCGGCTGCTGCTCATCTTGCGGATTCTGCGGACTTGTCGCCACGTTCGAAAGCTCTTTTGAAATACTTAAATCGTGATTATGAGTTTATTTTAAATAAAGATTCTGCATCGAATTATTTGGTAAGGTATAGTACGTATCGATATGAAGATGGTTTGGATTTGCTTTTGAACCGTGTTGCAGAAAGTGATTATCGTGAAAATTTTAAATGCGAGGAATTGCAAGATAAGCCCGAAGTCGATAAGGAGTTGGCATGCCCTGTGATAAAATCGATAGCTTTAGGACAAATGTACGGAACGCTGATCGGTGGTGCTTCTAATTTTAGTTTTGGAATGGGCGCTGATTTTGGCTTGCCATTTTTAATTGGGGATTTCCCGGATTACAAGTCGTATTTTTTCTTTAATGTGGCGCTGGATTTCAGAATTTATGATGTTCTGGTTTCCCTAGATTTCAACGGGCGAGCCTTGGATGCAAAGTGCGATTCCTGTGGCTTCTTTGATTATGGGTTTCAGTCTTTGCTAGGTTATAGATTTTTTAAGGCGAAGTATTTTGAAAGTGCCGCTTTTGCGAATTTGGGTGTCGCGTTCTATGTGGTTCGTAGGGATGCCGAAGAAAAACGCGTAAACAAGCAAGAAGGTTATTTCCGTTACGGCTTGGGTGCGTATGTAGATTATCTTTTCCCGAGCCTGGAGGGCAAAAAATTGCCTGAGGGGGATCCGCTAGCGGGGCGGTTTGCGATTCGTTTAAAAGCTGGATTTGATAACATGAAAGCTTCGAAATATGGTCATTCCAATGGTATTTCTCCGTATATATCGCTAGGCTTTAGGTTGCGCGGTGATGTTGTCAATTTTTGGAATCGCTAATGTTTTTTACTAAATTTGATATCTAAAATTAGCTATGAAACACCTCTTCGCTTTAATGTTGCTAGCCTTGTCTTTGGGGGCATCGGTTGCTTTTGCCGGGCCTCTAGAAACCTTGATGGGTTCTCCGTTTACGCATGACGGTTTGTTTGCTAAGGCTTCGGTGGGGGTTGGCTATGCTTCGTTTGAAAATACGGATGGCGAGGAAACCTTGATTGCGGATGGCTTTGGAATGGAACTCCATGGCAAGCTTGGATTTTATGTCATTCCTGATTTAGTATTGCATGCGAACATGGGTTTCGTAATGTATTCTGATTTCCGTGAATCGCGCTATGGAATCTACTTGTATGTAGATCATGATTTTTATGTGTTGAGTTCGGTGTTTGTGGGAGCCGGTGCTACTTATTATGTTCCGATTTCATCTTGGAATAATGTGTTTATTAGCGGTGCGCTTGGTGTAACGAGTTACAGGCTTGATTGCCGTAGGTATTCTGGGAATACGGGGCTCAAGGCTTTTAGTTTTGAAATTGAAGCAGGCAAGGACTGGTGGGTGAGTGAACATATTGGCTTGGGTCTTTCACTTGCGTTCAACTCTGGAGACTATTGGTCTGATGACGATGGCGTGTTTCGTTCGTCGTCGATCATGTTGATGTTTTCCGTATCGTTTAATTAGACTGCCCTAAACGCTATTCAGAGGCTGTAAGGAAAGTTCCTGTTATTTTTTTTTGAAAAAAAACGCCCTCGATTTGTGATCGAAGGCATTTGGTTTAAACTCTAGTAACTTATAACTGCGCCAAGGGCGCTATTATCGTTCCAGCTTAAAGTACACAGCCGCTAGCGGCGGGAGCTTGATGCTCAGGCTACAATCGCGGTTCTGCCAAGGAATGTCTTGTGTCCAGACTTCGCCGAGGTTGCCTACGTTTGAACCGCCGTACAGCTCGGAATCGGTGTTGAAAATTTCTTTCCAAGCGCCGTGGGCCGGAGCGCCAAGACGGTAATCGTTTCGGACAACCGGTGTAAAGTTGAATACGCACAAAATCATATTGCCGTGGTCATCTTTACGGACAAAGCTTACGATGGAATTATCGGCATCATCGCACCAGATCCATTCGAAGCCGGTGTAGTAATGGTCGATTTCCCAGAACGGAGAATTTTCCTTGTAGATGTGGTTCAAATCCTTCATCATCTGCAAGACCTTGCCGTGGCTATCCCAGCTGACCAAGTGCCAGTCGAGGGAGCGCTTTTCGTTCCATTCGCGGAACTGCCCGAATTCGTTGCCCATGAAGTTGAGCTTCTTGCCCGGGTGTGCGTACTGGAATGCGTAGGTGAGGCGGAGGTTTGCGAACTTTTGCCAGTTGTCGCCAGGCATCTTGCCGAGCATGCTGCCCTTGCCGTGTACCACTTCGTCATGGCTGAAAACTTGTATGAAATTTTCAGAATAAGCGTAGACCATGCTGAATGTAAGCTGGTTGTGGTGGTACTTGCGGTGGATCGGCTCGTGCTGGATGTAGGAGAGGAAATCGTTCATCCAGCCCATGTTCCACTTGTAATGGAAGCCGAGGCCGCCCTGCTCAGGCGGGCGCGTGATGCTCGGGAAGCTTGTGGATTCTTCAGCAATCAAGATTGCATGCGGAGTCAGGCGACCCATGATGCTGTTCAAGTGCTTCAGGAATTCCAGCGTGTCGTAGTTGATGTTTCCGCCATCCTTGTTCGGAACCCATTCTCCCGGACCTTTACCGTAGTCGAGATAGAGCATGGAGGCTACAGCGTCCACGCGGAGACCGTCGCAGTGGAATTCCTTGAGCCAGTACATGGCGTTTGCAATGAGGAAGTTCTTGACTTCGTTACGGCCGAGGTTGAAAATGTATGTGCCCCAGTGCGGGTGTTCGCCCTGGCGCGGGTCGGCATGCTCGTAACAAGCGGTGCCGTCGAAACGTCCGAGTGCGTGAGCATCCTTTGGGAAGTGTGCCGGCACCCAGTCGAGAATCACGCCGATTTCGTTCTGGTGGCAAAGGTCCACAAAGTGACGGAACTGGTCCGGTGTACCGTAACGGCTGGTGGGCGAGTAGTACCCCGTCACCTGGTAGCCCCACGATTCGTCGAGCGGGTGTTCTGCAATCGGCAAAAATTCAACGTGGGTGTAACCCATTTCCTTGAGGTAAGGAATCAGGCGTTCCGAAAGTTCGTCCCAGTTGAGGAATCGGTCCGGATTCGCCGGGTCGCGGCGCCAAGAACCGGCATGGACTTCGTAAATGTTCATGGGTGAACCGAAGACCTTTGTGGCCCAGTGCGTCTTCATGTAAAGATCGTCGCCCCATTCGTAACCGTCGAGGTGGGTCGTGATGGAAGCCGTTGCCGGGCGGACTTCGGCGAGTTTTGCAAGCGGGTCCACCTTGACATGCAAGTTGCCGTCTGCTCCGTGAATTTCGAAGCGGTAGAGTTCGCCTTCGCCGAGGTTCGGAATGAAGATTTCCCAGATGCCGCTAGAGCCGAGCATGCGCATTTGGTGACGGCGTCCGTCCCAGCTGTTGAAATTGCCAACGACAGAAACGGCTTGTGCGTTCGGAGCCCATACGGCAAAATGGATGCCCTTGAATCCTTGATGTTCAACGATGTTGGCGCCGAGCTTGCGATAGAGTTCGTAATGCGTGCCGGTTGCAATCAAGTGGCGGTCAAATTCGGAGAGGACCGGAAGGAATGCGTAAGGATCCACCAAGGTGTATTCGTTGCCGTCGTCTTGTTTGATAATCAACTTGTAGAAGAACGGTTCGAATTCCATATCGAGGATTGCTTCGAAAAAGCCCGTGTTGCCGAGTTTGACAAAGTCGAATTCTTCGGTTCCATCGCAAGATTCGCCGCGAACGAAGCTCGCTTGTGGCTGGTAGGTGCGGATGACTGTCTTAATTCCTCGGTCTGTTTCGAGGGGGTGTATGCCTAAAATTGAAAAGGGGTCTTTTGTCTTGAAATCCCAGATAGCCTGCATGTTTTCTGCGGTCAGGCTGGTAAAATCATTCAATTCCATAAATCTTCTCACTTAGTGTTTTAGTGAAAAGAAAAATAAAATAAAAATGAAAAATATGGGGGAATATTGCAATAAAAAATTCATTATTTGGATTATTTGGAACTTAGAACTTAGAACTTAGAACTTAGAACTTTGGTTCGACAGGCTCACCAACCTTTAAGGTCCCTGAGCTTGCCGAAGGGCCGACTAAGTTCTGCCGACTAAGTTCTGCCAACTAAGTTCTGCCAACTGAATATTGCCAACTGAATATTGCCAACTGAATATTGCCAACTCTTTACTACATTTGCCCACAACAGGAGGTCCCGAATGGCTGTAGCTATGGAAGAAAATGCGAATCCGGTGAAGTTTGAAAAACTCTTCAAGGTAACGCCCGAGATGATTGACGAAAACAAGCACATGAACAATGTGTGGGCGGTGCAATGGGTTCAGGATATTTCGATTGCTCATTCCGATTCTGTCGGAGCAACGGATTTGATGTACCAGTTAGGATGCGCTTGGATGATTCACACGCAATTTGTGGAATACAAGAACCAGGCTTTCTTGGGTGATGAAATCCGTGGAACAACGTGGGTGGCAAGTTACAGCAAGGTGATGAGCGTTCGCAAGTGCCGCTTTGAACGCGTGTCCGATGGCAAGGTTGTCTTTGAATCCGAAACGCAGTGGGTCTTGATGGATCCAAAAAGGGGACGGCCATTCGCCATCCCGCAAGAAATCAAGGACCGTTTCCAGATCAAGTAATTAAAAGCCTATGCTCGCTTGAACCATGTAGATGCGGTTTTCGTCCTGACCGGTGTAGTAGCCGCGTTCTTCGCCCCAAGTTGCCGCTTCAACCGAGAAAAATCGCAGGAATTCGATTCCGATACCGGCAGACGGGTAACCGCCTCTGAATCCGCCTGCAAGTCGCAAAACGAGGAAGCGGATTTCGTTGTTGAGGCCCGGGTATGCGGCTAGAGTCTGTTCTAGCTCGAAACCGAAATTCAAGTGCGTAAAGAACTTGTAGTTGCGATCGTTATTGAACATATCGGCAAAGTCTACGGCCACGTTGAACTTGCGTCCGAAACCCGTGTTGCTGTTCATGAATTTCGGGCTGTAGTTGGCGCCGATGGTAAAGTTCGGAACGAGCGTTTCGCCTGCGAGTGACTTAAAGTAAATGTCGCGGAGCGAAGCACCAAAACGTATTTCGCGGTTGAATTGGTAGAGCACGCCTAAATCTATGCCAAGCGAGAACGTCTTGGAATCAAAGAAATCGTCCGTGCCATCGCCTAGCTGTTCTTTGAGGGTATCAGCAATAGTATTATAGTTGGCAAGGCCGATTGTAACCATGTTCGTCTTGTGGCGCTTGACGAGTTTGCCTCCCAAACCGACAGAAAGCTGATTTGGAATGATTTCGTAGGCGCCACCCATCTGGGCGACAGCGTCAATAACGAATGTATCAACGACAACGTAGGGGAGGATGAGGCCGGCGTCGATGTATGGCGCTACGCTACCGTTCATCCAGAAGGCAGCACCGAAGTTGTGGAACGCGAGTTCTGCATCAAACTTCACTCTTGCTTCCAACGCCTTGTGGTCGTACGAGTTGATCGTTCTGATGTACTTCGGATTTTTGACAAGCGAATCGAGGATGGCGCTGGTCTTGCTTGAAACTTGAGGATGGGTAAAGGTTATTGTATTAGCGTCGTTTTGGGCATTTCGGAACAAGTCCTGAACATCCTTGACATCGCTGTACGTTGAAAGAAATGCGAAAATGTCACCTGCACCGCCAAACGTGACGCGAGCGTCGCCAATCCTGTTGCGCGGGTAATAACCTTGTTCCGGACGCTTGTCGTAGTTGCCGAGCCTGTTAATTTGGCTTAATCCGGCATAGTTGTAATGGATGGCTTCTTTGTCATCGACTACTGCAACATGGGCTCCACCCATGGATTCTGCACGGAGCGAAAAATGCGTCGGAGATTTTGCTGTAGCAATTCCAAAAGCGCAAGCAATAAGTGCAAGTATTGTTAGTTTATTCATTTTGCGTTCCTCCCATTGAACCACTGGAGGAATTGTTCTTCGCTGTAATACTTCCAGCAACCGCCGACCATTTTTATGCGCTTTTGCAAGTTGTACTTGATGTTGTTCACATCGGTGTCATGACGAATGAGTTCTTTGTTCTTGATTTTTTCGTCAAGGTCTTTGCCTGGGAAGAATAAGTCAATGGCAAACTTGAGCAGGTGGTTGTTTTTTTCGTCACGAACATTTGGGTCGCGATAGACGAAATGCCATTCCGCCTCGTCCAGGGGTTGCCACATGAATTCTGGAACGGACCTGTCTGCTGGGCCAAATGTGCCGTTCATGTTGATATCGACTGATTGGTAACTCCCGATAAACTTGAGGGAATCGACTTGTGCTTTGGTGAGGTCGTATGTTTTGGGATCCATTCCCTGAGCGACGAGGTCGGCGTAGTTTTGAGGCTTTCTCATCATGACCACAGTGCGGTAGTCGCGAGCATCTTCATCGACTTCTCCATCGCCGTCGTTATCGAAGTTGTCGACAACTTCTTCGTCAACACAACCATCGCCATCGTCGTCGATATGGTTGCCGAATTTGAAGAATACGTCGTCGCGGTCTTCTCCAACGGTTTGGGCCCTTTCGTTCAGCTCAATGACGGTATTTGCAAGACCAACGGTGAAGTCTGCGTAATCTTCGTCATCAAACGATCCACGAGTAGAGTCTGGCAAATAAGCCTTGATAATTTCGGAGGCGCTTTCGGGTGACGATTTAATGGCTTCTGCGGCTGAGGCTATATCGTTGAGGAATGGCTTAAGGCTGTCGCCAAGTTCGTTCAGCGTATTGAGGTTCACCATCATGCCGGCATCGTCTGCCGAAATTATGGAAGTGAGTTGCGCATGTATTCCTCTAATGCGGAGTGCCGCCTTGGAAAGCTGGAGTATCGTATAGCTATCGGCGATGTCGCTGAATCGGATTTTTTTGTCGGTCCTGTCCGTTGTGTCACGGGCAATGAACTTGTTTAGATAGAGCATGACGGAATCGATTCCTCTTGAAACGGAATCGGCTTTTGAGTTGCTCATGTCGAGGAATCCGTTGGAGCTCCTGCCGTTCTTTTCGGTTTTTTGTGCGTAAGAAGCGAGCTCGAACACATTAAGCCCTTCTTGCATTTTTAGGACTGATTTACTGAGGCCAATCCATGCTTCGGAATTGCCTGAGTCTGCCTTGATGGCTTTGTTAAAACATTTGCGTGCGGCATCGTAGTTTAACTTTTGGTATTCCAAGTAACCATCGAGAGTAAGCGCTTCTGTGTCGTCGTTTTCGGCGTCGCGGCTACCAGTTGGGTGGAACAGGTTACAACCGGCAATGCCTAAAGACAAAATGAGGGCTGCAAAACACATCCGTTTGCCATGCGAATTTTTTCTCATACTGCCATTCCTGAAGAATATCTTTTTATTACTCCATACATTAAAATAACATCATTCTTACAAAAATGAATATCTTGCTTTTTTTTATTGTCGCTTTTTACGGTATTCTCGTAAAAAAATATATTTGCGCTCGATGAATGCTTATAAAGAGTATTTTCCGACCAAGGCTTACCGCATTGCAGAAATGCGTCTTTCCACCCTGCTCAGGGTCGAAAGGGATCGTCTAGATTCCATTGCTGCGTCTTTGGGGCGTGAATCGGCCATTGGCCCCGACAACTTGCGGGAACAGTTGCCCGAAATACTCAAGTTCACTGAGGCATATCATGCGGCCTATGATCAGTATCTAAAGGCTGTACTTGTCCAGCAACCTCGCCCTATCCAGTGCAGGCCTGCATGCGGAAATTGTTGCCACCATTACCCGATGTCGGTGGAACCTTTTGAACTGATTTTCATGTACAGCGAACTGCGCAAGAGGGACGACCTCTTGTCTTTGATGGAATCGTGCCAAATGCGTTCGGACAAGTTCGAGTCGCTTTTTGAATCGCGCAAGAGCGAAGGGCTTTCCGAAGACGATGCCGAAGACAAGGCGCTCCACGATTACTTCTCGTGGTGGAAATCTTGCCCGTTCTCCGATGGCAAGGGCGATTGCTCGGTCTACCCGTTGCGGACGGTTTCTTGTCGCATGTACTTTAGCGAGACCGATCCTGCTTATTGTACTCCGGATATGCTCCAGACCGAAAAGAACGATAGCTATATAGTTTATATGCCAGATGTCGTCGAAGATGCCGTTTACGGGATCTCGGAACATTATGCGGCGCTCGATTTGCCGGAGAGCTTTTTTGGCGGACTCCTGGCGCTGAACGGCTATGAAGGAGTCTTGGGCGCGTGAACTTGAATGATGGACAATTGGACTTGTTCGGATTTGTCCCGGCAGAAACAACGCCTGAAGTCAAGGCTCCGTCGCCGGACTGCTCCCAGAATGGGCTTGTCCACTTTAAGTATAATCCGTTGATGAAGAAGAGCATCCGCTGTAAAGGCGGGTTCTTGTTCGGGCACCCGGAAGTTTTGCTGCCCGCTTATATGAAGGCTCCGGAGTTTGCGGCTGCTCGTGAACTTGCCGCCGAATGGGCCGAACATGCTGTGCGCCGCAAAACGCAAAAGAACAAGGCGGTCATCAAGGATTTGGTCAGTCGTTTTTGGCAGGCTGTCGACCAGATTTTTTCAGATAAAGGTGAGGCTCCTCTCGCAAGCAAGGGGCGTTTGCCGCCGATTCGCCCGCAGGGGGTGCATCACAATTTGACGGATGTGCTTGCCGCGATTAACAACACTTATTTTGACGGAACGCTCACATGCCGTATCACTTGGAGCAACCGCGTGGGCGGACTCAGTTTCCATTCTGTACGCAAAGATCCGGTGACGGGCGAGGACTTTCACCTTATTAGCATTAGCCGTGGGTACGACGCTGCGAATTGTCCTTTATATGCAATTGCAGGGGTTGTATATCATGAATGCCTGCATATTGTGATTCCTGTCGAAGAACGACAAGGGCGCCGCATTGTTCATGGGCGCGAGTTCCGCCAGCGCGAAAAGCGCTACATCTATTACGATGAATGGATCAAGTGGCACAAAGAAGTGCTGCCTCGAAATATCCGCGCAATGAGGCACCACAAGGTTCTTTAGAATTTAGCTCGCTTCGCTCTTAGCTCTTAGAACTTTGGTTCGACAGGCTCACCAACCTTTAAGGTCCCTGAGCTTGCCGAAGGGCCGACTAAGCTCTGCCAACTAAGTTCTGCCAACTAGTTAAAAATACTCTGTATATTTTGGAAGAGTTTCGATAACATTCCGGTGGAGTCTCCGAATTTTTCTAGGGCGTGCTGCGGTGTGTGTACGACAATCACGGATTCGTTTTTGTCGTAAGGAATCGAGAAGTCGATGGAATTGCTGCGTTCTTCGGTGATGCTCATCGCTGCAATGCAAAGGTCCGTCTTTTCGTTCACGAGCGACGGAATCAAAACGTCGAAGTTCATGTCGGCAAATTTGATGTACTTGTTGAGCATCTTGCCAATCGTGTACATGATGTCGATGTCGATTCCCGAAAGTTCACCCCACTGGTAAAATTCATAAGGAGCGTAGAGCGCTTCGGTCCCGACAATAAGCGTGTCGTTTCCGACCCAGTCCTGTTGCATGACTCTAACAGCGGACCTGTTTTTAGACCATTTATCCTTGATTCGCTGGATTTCGCCTTTCTTTTCTAGAATCCTGATGCAAGAATCGATGCTTGTTTTGAGGGGATTGTTTTTCCTCATGGCAATCCCAAATTCATCCTTGCTCAAGCGGTCTTTCAAAATGGAAAATTCTGAATGGTGCTTGAGGATGGCTTCTGCAACGGAGTAGTCTACGGCAATGGCATCGAGGTCCCTTTGTTCTAGCGCTTTGGTCATTTCAGGAATATTCGTGAAATATTGGATGCGGGGGAGCTTGATCATTTGCTGCACCTGCTCGTCAAGAGTCGCTCCCGTTTGTACGCCCACAAATTTCCCGGACAAGTCGGCTAGCTTGTAGATTTCATCGGGCTTTTTTGGTTCAAGATAAGTCATTTTAGGAACTTTGCTCAAGGGGACTTCTTTTTCGTAATCGCTTTGGCGGATGGCGAATGCTGTTTTCCCGATGTAATAGGGCTTTGAAAATTCGATATCGTTCTGGAGACTTTCTGACTTAGTGAACGCCGAGATAATGAGGTCGGCTTCATTGTTTTTGAGGGCGGCAACAAGTTTGCTGCGTTCTTTTTTGACAATTATGGTCTTGATGTTGAGTCGGTCTTCGAGAAGCTTTGATATATCGATGTCGATTCCCACAATTTGCTTATCGTTAATGAACGAAAATGGGGGAACATCGGCAGAGGTGGCAATTCTCAGAATTTGTTCGGATTCGCTTTCCTTGGTGCTTATAAGCGGATTTGTTTTTAGTTTTTGGTTCCAGTGCTCGTTGAGCTCGGTCAATGTGCCTGCGGCGTTTAAGCTATCGATGAACTTGTTGATGATTCCCTTGAGGTTGGGAATAGTGCTGTGCTTGTTCATGCCGATAACGATTTCTTCGGTGACGCCGATATCGTTGGGAATGTAGGTGAGACCGCTCATGCTATCGTTAAACGTGTGGGTGAGGATGGTTTCGTTGTAGGCGAGCGCATCGATTTCCCCGACTTGGAGTGCAAAGTAGGCGGTAATCAAGTCTGAGTATTGCTTGATTTGGGCTTTAGGAAGCTTTTTCTCGATAGATTCTTGAATGCCGGAGCTTTGCACGACTCCAACAATGCATTTGGGGGTGTTCGCTTTGGAGGCGGCTGTCAGTTGCTTGTTGTAAGTACCCTTGCAGCCTGTGTTTATTGCCAAAATCGCACCGATAATAAAATTAAATATTACATAACGTATTTGCATATGTTAAATGTAAGAAATTTAGATAAAAATGCAATAAAAACATAATATTAGTTAAACAAAATGTGACCGGCGTTAACCGGTCACCATTGCAAAAGCAAAATAATTTTTTCGTTTAAAACTCTGGATAGCCGTCTTTTAGGCTTTCGTTGTAGTGCGCGCGTTCGCCACCAATGAATTTCGGGCGGGTGCGGGCCGCGATAATCATTGCCTTGCCGATGTGGTTTTGCTTTAGGCGCACGGGTACGGCGACTTCGCGGAGGTGCATGCCGATAAGGGTCCCGCCGATGTCGATTCCTGCGTTTGCCTTTATATGTTCGAGCGCTACGGGAGCCTTGAAGCTTGCGTAGCAAGCGGTAGCGAAGGAGCCGCCAGCTTTTGGCTGAGGAACGACATTCACGATATCGGCATTCGGGACGGCTTCGTGCTCGATGATGATGGCTCGGTTCAAGTGCTCGCAGCATTGGGCCGCGATATAGATGCCTTGCGCTCCGAAAATGCTTTGAAGCCCTTCGTAAATAGCTTTCCCGACTTCCGGGACGGAATGGCTACCGACTTGGTTGCCCAAAGTTTCGCTGGTGCTGCAACCGACAACGACGATATCGCCCTTTTTGAGCTTCGCCACTTCGATAAGTTCTGTTGCGACGTTCTTGGCATCGGACTTGATTTGTTCAACAATTTTTTTGTCGTCAATTTCGTAAGTAATACCTGCCATCGGTTTAGCTCCTGCTGAATTTTTGTGGTTAAAGATAAATTTTTTTTGGATTTTGTGCAAAAAAGGGCTGATTTATGGCAAAAAAATGAAACCGTTCTGCCCAAATGATTCTATTGCAATGTATATTGTTAATATATTGTGTGATTTGGTAATGTAATGAGTGATGAAATAGACAACTCTTCGAGCATTATAGGCCTCGATCGAAAAAAAATCAAGGATTTCTTTTTGCGGAAGCTTCCGGAGATGAAGGAAGCCGTTATTGATGCTATTATTGAAATTTTACCAAGCGTTCCGCATTATCAAGAAGAAAACGATCACTTTACGTTTCGAATTATCATGGGGAACGGAAACCCGCCCATGGGTTGGAACCGCCGCATTTACGATTTTTCGGGAGATTCTCTAGAGAACTTGTTCAAGGAACGCGTCAAGGCGTGCTTGAAGGACGTCATTCATTTTTGCAAGAGCGGTTGTGACCTGATTATCCAGCAGATGCCCGCCCGAGAAAAGGCGGAAATGTCTATTCGGGTGGGGGTGTTCCAGTCGGATTTGGGTAATGCTGGCGAAACGGAACGCGCTCTTCTCGAAAAAGGCTTTTTGCTAATCGAGTGCGTGAACCGTTCCAAAATTTGCATCAATTCGCATACTTCCGCTGGCGTGAGCGACCATTTGCTTATCCGTTTTGACTTGGATGAAAATGAATTTTCGGACAATTTGCAAGATAAGGATTTGGATTCGTACCCGAAGGGTTTCTGGGCAGGCTTGTTCTCGCAAATCAAGAGGGAAGTCCATGGCACCATATGTTTGTTCGTGGATCCGTCCTGGAAAGGCAATGATGACGAAAACTTTGATGCCGGAAAAATAGTCATCGAAGACTACAAGGAAATGCAAATCAAGCCAGATTCCATGCTGGATTCGCAATCGTACCGCGATTTGTACGAACAGAATTTTATCCGTAAGATGTTCATCTCGATGCTCAATTACGATGGCATTACGGTGATTGATACGAATGGCTGTGTCCGTGCGTTTCACTGCTTTGTGTCTATCCATCGAGGAAAGTTTACGTCGGGCGGTGCAAGACACCGTGCCTATAGGGCTTTGGCCAATTTGTTTAAGGACAACGAGTGCTATAAGGCGCTTTATTTCCAGTCGCAAGAAGGAAACATCAGGTTCTATCACAAGTTCCGTGTCTCTCCGGCGTTTGATTCTGCGGTGATGGATGATTCTGGAGACGAACAGGATAATGTTAAGACCGTATCGACAAATGCGGATCATGTGGATGCAAAAACGGCATCGCTTGCATCGGCTGTCAATGCTGGCGTTACAGAATCTTCTGGTATTGATGAAACCTCTCCGTTGTCGGAATACCTCAATCGCTTGCGCGATGCGCATTTGGGTATCGACAACTTCTACAATGAACCGAAACCTGCCGAAGATTTGTACAACGCCACTTTCGAAATGACGGATGAATCTTGGGGACGTGTCAATGTGGAACGTATTGTAAACGTGCCGCTTATTTGCTTGATCGGTAACTCGTACGGTTATTCGACGAACGCTGAACCGTTCCTCAAGAAGATACTGGAAAAAATCCCGAATTCCGTTTGGACGATTTACTTGAACAACAAGTGCTACGAGGACTCTTCGCTTTCTTCAACGCTGGGAAGCAAGAACCAGGAAAGCCAGTGGTCCAAGCTCATGAACGAGACCGGCCCAGACGATGCCGGTGCAGAAAAGTATGTGACCGATGAATTGGCGGAGCACATCAAGACTGTCTATAAGCACGTGAGCAAACAGTTCGCCGAGAAGTTCGAAGAAGAACGCAACCTCTGGGAAAATTTGTTCAAAGGGTACTAGAATTTAGAACTTAGCTCGCTTCGCTCTTAGAACTTAGAGCTTTGGTTCGACAGGCTCACCAACCTTTAAGGTCCCTGAGCTTGCCGAAGGACCAACTAAGTTCTGCCAACTAAGCTTTTTTGGTTGCTTTCTTTTCGTGGTAGAAGAGATATATCATCCACGCAAGGCCTACGAGAATCATCACGGAGCAGAGTGTCTGCCCGCGGCTCATGCCAAAGAGGTCTACGCGTCCAAGATGGGCGTCCGGTTTGCGGAAAAATTCAATGAAGAAGCGGAACAGACCGTAGCCCATTAAGTAAAGGCATGGAATTTTGTCGTGAAGTTTTGGAATCTTGCGTAAGTTGTACAAAACAACGAATAAAATAATGCCTTCGAAAAACATTTCGTAAAGTTGGCTCGGGTGGTGGAGAATCGGGTTGGCGAGTGTGCTATCGTGGGCGAGCGGGAACCACATACCGATAGCGCTAGTCGTTGCTTCACCAAAAAGTTCACCGTTGATGAAGTTGCCCCAGCGGCCCCAGGTGTAGGCTAGCGGTGCTGCAAGCATGGCGAGGTTTAATGTTTTCCAGACATCGAGTTTGTTTCGCTTTGCGCCGATGCAGAAGAAAATAATCCCCAAGATGAGACCGCCGTGGTACGACATTCCCGAAATTCCGGCAAAGTGGCTGCCGAGTTCGTCGTGCGTAAACGGTAAGATGATTTCGAGTGGGTTCGAAAGATAGTAGCCCGGTTTATAGAAGAAAACGTAACCGAGACGGGCGCCGAGTAAGATGCCTGCGATAATCCAGGTGAATATGTTGTCGAGCTGTTCCTTGGTGTAACCCAGTTTTTCTTTCTCGCTGATTTTCCACATGGTGAGGTAGGCGGTCACGAACGCAAAAATGTACATGACACCGTACCAGTGGACTGGAAAACCAACGAAAGGAATCGTGAAGGCTATTCCGTCGAAGTAAGTCGGTATTAAGTTCCACCAAGATAATTCCATAATGTTCCTGCTTCTTTTGTGTTCAAATCTAAATTATTTTTTTTGTTCGAGGTTCTGGTGCGCCCAATAGTTGATGACTGTTGCTGCGACCTGCGTTGCTGGTTGCGAACGAATTTCTTTGTGCATCTGCATGACGATGACGACAATGGATTTGCTCGGGTTCGCCCTGGATTCGGCAAACCCCATGAACCAGTCGTAACGGCCTGCAGGATCTTTCCCGTCGAGCGAACCTGTTTTTCCGCCGAGGCGGAGCGCTTCGAAGTTTTTCTTTGCCATGTTCTTTGTGGACATGTGCTTGTGGGCAGTGCCTTGCGCTACGGAACGGAGCATGGATTCGCGGAGGCCATAGTAGGTGTTTTCGGTGAATTTTCCGATGTCAAGCGCGAGCGACCGTTGCGGTGCGAATGGCGCCATGTCGCGAGCCCATGGGATTTGGAGCGGCTTCTTTGTGAGGATGGCACGGACTTGCGCTGCAGCAAGAAGCGGCGTGAGTGTTGTCGATGTTGTAAAACCGCAGGCGACTTCGGCAAGGCCGTAGCCCGTGTCCGGAGCGGTATAGCTCGATGCGTTTGGGGCGTTGCCCGGGAAGCGCTTGTTGTAACCTAGCTTTGCGGCGGCAGAGAGCAGGCGCTTTGCGCCGACTGATTTTCCGACTATTGCCATTGGCGGGTTCGCGGAGCGGGCAAACGCTTCGGAAAGTTCCATCGTGGGGCCTTTATATTTTTCGGGAACGCGGAGCTGGTTCAAGTAGAGCGTGTGGTGGCGCCCCATCATCGGGATACGTGTGTTGAGCGAATAGCGGTTGCTTTCCATGGCGGCGGCAATTGTCACAAGCTTTGCAAGGGATGCCGCGGGGAAGGTGGGGCGCCCAATCCAGTCGGGCCTGTTTTGTATTTTGCCGTCGCGGCGTTCACCCCAGGCAATGATTTCGTTTGTCTTTGTATCGACGACGAGGATGATGCCCAAGTCCGGGTGGTAGCGATGTAACAAAATATCAATTTTTTCAGCGAGGAAGGGATTCTTTTGCGCCTTGATGTGAAGCGTGTCGCGGACGTTGTTTGTGCTGCCTGCGGTTCCGTTGCTGTCGAGAGACTTGTCGAAATCGTTGTCTTCGATTCCGGTGAGGGCGGCAAGTCCGTTTGGATTTTCGCTGACGATGGAGTCGAATGCGTTTGTGTCGCTATAGTCGGTTATAAAGGCGGCTGTGTCGGCAAGTGAATCTATGGCTGGCACCATCTCTTGATTTTCGGCGGTTGCGGTTGGCGCTACTTCGTCTTTCGTGGAACAATGAACAATGGCGACAATAATCAATATAAAAACGGTAATCGCGATGGCGCGGTTACGCATTCTTTGTGCGTAGGGGAGTCTTTCCATGGAGTTACTTGAAGAATGTCTTTCTGTAGTAGGCGAGTTCGGCAATACTTTCGCGGATGTCGTTTAAGGCTTCGTGGCGCTTTTCTTTTTGAAATTCTTCGAACTCTGGGTACCAGCGGAACGTGAGTTCCTTGATGGAGCTTACGTCAACGTTTCGGTAGCAGAGCCATTCCGAAATTTCGGGCATGTATTTGTACAAAAAACGCCTGTCTTGCGTGATGGAATTTCCGCAAAGGAGGTTCTTTGTCTTTTCCGTGAAGGGCTTGATAAAACGGAGCGTTTCGAGTTCGGCGTCCTTGAGGGAATACTGCGAACGGCGGCAACGATCGACGAGCCCGCTTTGATTGTGGTGTCGCGTGTTCCATTCGTCCATGCTTTCAAAAACATTTTCCGGCTGGTGAATGGCTATGACAGGCCCTTCGGCGAGAATGTTCAAATTTGCATCGGTAACAATGGTTGCTATTTCGAGAATGACATCTTTTTCAGGATCGAGACCGGACATTTCCAGGTCCATCCAAACTAAATTTCGAGAACTTTTGGCCATACGCGGTATAAAATAGTTTTTTTAGGAGTTCTAGTCATCCTCCGCTAGGAGGATCCATACATTGTCGTGAGTGGTGAGTTACTAGTTCCAAGTTACTAGTTACTAGATGGTAATTCGGAATTCGGAATTCGGACAACTGCGTAAGGCGAGCGAAACGAAAGTACAATTGGTTCACGTCAGGGCTGGGGGAAGGATCCTGTGAATTTAACTATTGACCAATGGTCATTGACAATCGATTAGTAACTCTTGTTGTTTCGTAAGTTTTCTGTGATAATAATGACAGAAAAACCTATATATATGGATAAATTAGACTGAAATTGCAAAAATATTCCTGAAAACGTAATTTTTTGCTACAAATTGTCTTTTTCTTCACACTCTTACGAAAATATTACCGTTTTTTTTGTTATATTTGGCGCATTATGGAAAATGTTGTTATTACAGGTATGGGCTGCGTTTCCTCTCTTGGAAACTCCCCCGAATTATTGTGGCAGAACTTGCTTGCTGGCAAGTCTGGCATTGCTACCATCCAGCGTTTCGACGCCTCCGCTTACACTTCGCGTATAGCAAGTGAAATTCGCGAGTTCGACGCAACGGGCATTTACAGCACAAGAGACCAGTCTAGGTTCTCTCGTTGCATCCAGTATGCCGTCTACTCTGCATTCCAGGCTCTGCGTCAGGCTGGCATCGCACCGGAAAATGAAAATCCGGAACGCTGCGGTGTTATCATCGGTAGCAGTATCGGTGGTTTGCAGTATTGCTATGATGCCGCTGTGGCTCTCAGCACTCGTGGTCCGTCCCGAGTTTCTCCGTTCTATATTCCGATGGCTATCGTGAATATGCCGGCCGGTGAAGTTTGCAACAAGACTGGCTGGATGGGTCCGTCCTACACGGTGACCTCCGCTTGCGCAACTTCCAACCACTCCATCGCTAACGCTTACGACATGATTCGTCTCGGTCGCTGCGACGTGATGCTCGCTGGTGGTGCCGACGAAACGGTGAACCCGCTCAGCCTCGCTGGCTTTACCAGCATGAAGGCTGTCAGCAAGCGCAACGACGATCCGGAACGCGCCTCACGCCCCTTCGACAAGGACCGCGATGGTTTCGTGATTGGTGAGGGTGCGGCAGTCCTCGTGCTCGAAAGCGAATCTCATGCTAAGGCTCGTGGTGCAAAGATTCTCGCCCGTATCGCCGGTGTCGGTACAAGCTCCGATGCTTACCACATCTCCGCTCCGCGTCCGGATGGTAAGGGTGTTATGCTTGCAATGACCAACGCCATGAAGGAAGCTGGCATCGAAGCTAAGGATATTAGCTATATTAACACGCACGGTACATCCACACCGCTCGGTGACATCGCTGAATGCTCTGCCATCGAAACGCTCTACTCGCAGTCCTCTGCATCGGCTCTCGAAAACCTCAAGGTCAATTCGACAAAGTCCATGCTCGGCCACTGCCTGGGTGCCGCCGGTGCACTTGAATCCGTTGTGACAATCATGTCTGTTATGGAACAGAAGGTTCATGGTACTCTCAACGTGTTCGAGCAGGATCCTGCAATTCACTTGAACGTTTGTGCTAATGGCGCAGAAAGTCAGAAGATTGACTACGCTATGAGCAACGGCTTTGGCTTCGGAGGCCAAAATGGAGTTATCATTTTTGCGAGGAATTAATGCGTAAGGCCAAAGGTTTTGCATTTGGCTCTTTCGCTTCTCGTAAAATAAACGCTAAAATTTGTGCGTTTTTGCTTATGCTGTCGCTGGTGTTCCCGGCGGCAGCTTTGTCGTCTCCGGGGGATCCGCTCACATGGCGCGATTCTACGTGGGATTACCGAAGTGAAGATTCTAGCGATGTTCTGTCCGAGATAAAGCCATGGCGAATGGCTGGTGTTGCATCGCTAACCTTGGTTTCCTATGGTGTCGCTTACGGGTTTGTCTTAAAAAAGGGCTGGTGGGACGAATCGGAGCGAGGATTTCATATTCAAAACGATTTTGACTACGCGCTGAATCTTGATAAACTGGGGCATTTTGCAGCCGGTGTAGCCTTTGCTGAATTTTTCTACGAAGGTTACCGTTGGGCGGGCGCTAGCGAGTTTCAGTCGTATCTGTTTGCTGGGGCTTCGGCATTAGCTACTCATATTGCGATTGATATCAAGGATGGTTTTGCGCCTAAGTGGGGCTTTAGTTTTGTTGATGTGCTCTCGGGTGGCCTTGGTGGATTTTTGCCGATGGCAGAACGTTATGTCCCACTGTTCAAGTATATTGACCTCAAGTGGAGCTATTGGATTAATTCCAATGCCTATTATAACCAGGAACACAGTGCTTCTGATGGTATTTTCACGGATGATTATGTGAACCACACGTACTGGCTTTCGGTGAAGCCTTACAGGTTGCTGCCGGAAACTGCCCGTAAGTATTATCCGAGCTGGCTTGCTATAGCGGTGGGGCTTAGCATTGACGATGGGGTGTTTACGGGGGCGAAGAATCCGCATCGCGAAGTTTATATTGCCCTTGATTATGACCTTGAAGCGTTCCGCCCGCAGAGTCGCTTGGCCCGTACCATCATTAAGGCGCTGAATTATTTTAAGCTCCCGGCACCGACGATCCAGGTTTATCCTAAATTTAATTGGTATTTGCTGTATCCTATAAAATTCTAGTTTGTAGTAGAGGCTAAAATGAAGGAAAGAGAAAACTTTAAGTCCCGTTTAGGTTTTATCTTGATTGCCGCTGGCTGCGCCATTGGGCTTGGCAATGTGTGGCGTTTTCCGTTCATTACAGGGCAATACGGTGGTGCTGCTTTTGTTCTGATATACCTCTTTTTCCTTTTGATTTTTGGATTCCCGATTCTTGTAATGGAGTTTGCAGTGGGGCGTTCGGCTCAACGTGGTGTTGGCCGCTCGTTCAGAGAGCTTGAAAAGCCGGGGCACAAGTGGCATTACGCGGGCGTTCCGATGATTGCCGGTAACTACCTCTTGATGATGTTCTATACAACGGTAACGGGCTGGATGCTCTATTACTTCTACCGCATGGTGACGATGGGTGACCTTATGACCATGACGCCTGCCGAAGTGGGTGCTGAATTTACGAATATGCTCGGGAATGGTCCGTTGCTTTCGTTCTGGATGGTGGTGGCGACTTTTGCGGGGCTATCCATTGTGGCGCTTGGGCTCCAGCGCGGTGTGGAACGCATTACAAAGACGATGATGTCTGCGCTTTTGATTATTATGTTCATTTTGATGATTCGCGTGCTCACGCTTCCGGGCGCGAGCGAAGGTCTTAAGTTCTACTTGTTGCCGGACTTTGTAAAGCTCAAGGAAGCGGGAATCGGTGAAGTTGTATTTGCGGCTCTTGGCCAGTCGTTTTTTACGCTGAGCCTCGGTATTGGTTCCATGAGCATATTCGGTAGCTACATCAAGAAGAAACATTCGCTTTTGACCGAGGCGGCGCATATTTGCGTGCTCGATACGGGTGTGGCCTTGATTGCTGGGCTTATCATCATTCCATCTTGCTTTGCGTTTGGACTCAAGCCGGATGCAGGTCCGGGACTGATTTTTGCAACGCTCCCGAATGTATTTGCGCAGATGCCTGCTGGCCGAATTTGCGGTGCCGCGTTTTTCCTTTTCATGTCGTTCGCGGCTCTTTCGACGCTTGTGGCGGTGTTCGAAAATATTGTCGCTTATTGGATGGATGTACACGATGTGGAACGCCAAAAGGCGGTGAAGTGGAACTTTATAGCGGTTGTGTTGTTGTCACTTCCGTGTGCGCTCGGCTTTAATGTTCTCTCTGGCTTTGAACCTTTTGGTCCGGGCAGTTGCGTGCTTGATCTCGAAGACTTTTTGGTTTCGAATACGTTGTTGCCGCTCGGTTCGCTTGTGTTCGTGCTGTTCTGTAATTCCCGCTATGGCTGGGGCCAGGATAACTTTTTTGAGGAAGCGAATGCGGGTAAGGGCATGAAGTTCCCGCAATATGCGGTGCTTCGCTTCTATTTCAAGTGGGTCTTGCCGATTATCATTTCTGTGATTTTCGTGCTTGGGTACATGCAAAAGTTTGCTCCGAGTTTGTACAACAAGATATTTGAGTAATTAGGGGTTAGTGGTTGCAGCTACGCTGCCAACTCTTGCTGCTTAGAAGTGGGCCTGCAAGCAGTCCCGTTTCGTTCGCCTTAGCGAGTTGTGGTGGTTAGGAAAAAGCTGTTCTCGTGTCCATTGACATGCCGGTCTCTGTGCCGGCTTTATTTTTTTTACAGTTCATCTTGTTTTATTGCTTTTAGTCGGG
Organism: Fibrobacter succinogenes; assembly: GCA_902776765.1. Lineage (GTDB taxonomy): Bacteria > Fibrobacterota > Fibrobacteria > Fibrobacterales > Fibrobacteraceae > Fibrobacter > Fibrobacter succinogenes_N. The sequence goes on along the minus strand of CACYRP010000038.1, from coordinate 7,657 downwards.
ATGTTTATAATAGCATCGCTTTTTATACAAAGTTTTGTATAGATTAAAGACGGTTCGTTGTTGAATTGCATTTATCGAGGGCCGTGATATGTTTCGCGTTTTTGGATTCGTTCTGTTGTTTGCTGTTTTTGTTTTCGCCCAAGATGAAAGCGTTAGTGATTATGACCGTTGGATGCAAGCGAAGGCGCACCGCGATAGCGTCAGGAATGCGGAACGGATTCAGAAAAACTCGGTCCCGTTCGATTTCTTGGTCGGAATGACGATTAATACGGGTTTTAAAGTTATGAATAACGAAACTCAGTTGAACCATTACGAAAAGGTGGAACGGGTTGTCTTTTTTGAAGGCGCTTTTTTCCAAGTGGGAGCGTCTGTTCAATTGCCCCTGCTGAAATATCATTTGGCGGTAAGGCTTGGCGTGCTGTTTGAATACGCACCGCTATTTTTGTCGGAGCCTCTATACATTGAAGACGGTAATGGGGAATACAAACGTGTTACTGATGGGGGCTTGTCGCAGGGGCGGATTGCTTTCCCGATACTTTTTGCGGTCAAGCCTCGCTCTAGTTTCGTATCGTTCGAGTTAGGCTCTCAGATTTCCATACCGCTTTTCGATAATCTGGAGTTAGATGGTGCACGCGATAGGGAACTAGACTCGTCCTTGGAATTTAGCATGCTTTGGGGCGTGGGTTTCCGCGTCAATGAGCGAATCTATTTAGACCTGCTTTTGGACGCCAAGTTCTATCACAAGTATAACGAACGCTTTGCTGATGGTTTGGCCGATTGGTCTTCGGCTGCTGTCAAGGCTGGCGTGACGTTTAATCCGTTTTAATTATGTATCGCCCAAATGTTAAATCAGTGGCGGAGCAGCTTGAGTATGTTTTGTGTAAATGTTATTTACATCTAGATGGATCGATGGCATCATAGCAGGCCCTATTGCGAAAACTAGAATATTTTTTGTTTAAAGAATCGGAGTCATCGTATTCAAATTTAGTGGTTATGTCCAAAGTATCCGCACGGTGGTATTGGTCTGTGTACACCAACTTCCAAGAAATAGTCGTATCTTGGTATGTTTTAAGAGTGCCATTGAAAAATTGGAAAGTCTTGTCGTCAAGTTCTTCAGGAAGAGATCTTCTATAGACAATAGAATAATGAGAACTCTCGGTGTACTGAACACGCGCACTTTGAACAGAGCACTTCTCTTGACCGGAATCATCCCTATCAGTGTATGCTTCATACCCAAACATCACAGATTCTCGATTTTTCCATGAAAAACCCGGAAGTCCAATAACCTCAAGATTGTAATTGGATCTTAATTCAAAAATTTGAGCGCATGCTTCACCGGAGAGTTTAGAAAGTGCTTTTGCCACGGCTTTTCTATCGAGTTTAGGGATTTCAGTAACAGGAGTGTAGTGGACTAGCGCATTTTTTCCAAAGTTTATATCTATATAAGTTGTATCGTAAATGATTTTTTTGTGACTGGAACCCCAAAACATTTCATAATAATCGTCATAAAATTCTTCCAATGCCCCATATGCGTAGTCATACCGATCGGCATGATTGCAGGAAAAAGCCGAATCACCAATCTTACAGTCTGACGTATCCCAAACTGTCGTATCTTTATTAAAATTAAGGGCTCGATATAGAGTTAATGGTATGTGCTTTTGTGTTAAAGGTGTGGGCTTTGGTGGGTCGAGAAATGTATTATTTAGAGAACTGTTAATGAGTTCGAGTTCACTTGCCGAGCTGCCGGTTTGAATAACCGAATCCTCATTCGTTGTGTCAGTAACGTTTGTTTGGCTGATGATGTTGTTCTTCTCATCGTTCGGTGTATTGACTTTGGGGTTTGCGCATGAAAACAAGAACGCAATGCAAACTAGCCCGAAACACAACAATTTTATTTTCATTCCAATACTCTGCGAATAAAGTGATGATCCTCAGCCTCAAAATACAAAAATGGATATAAGAAAATCGGTCAAGGCTGGAGTGACATTTAATCCGCTGTGATAAATCGTCTTACATCAAAAATACGGCGGGGACAACCAGGCCTATGACGAGCACAAGCCCGGCATAAATTCCGCCAAGCAGATCGTCTGCCATGACTCCCCAAGCTCCGGGGAGTTTTTCCATCTTATGAATGCCGAGCGGCTTGAGGATATCGAAAAAGCGGAAAAGCGCAAAGCCAATGATTAAGATCCATGGAGCGTTCAGAATCCATTCGGGGCGGATGAAGGCGAATGTCATGAAAATTCCGCAGACTTCGTCAATTACTATCCAGCCGGGATCTTCGGTGCCTGTATCTTTCATGGCTTTTTTCACGAAAGGAATGGCCGCGAAAAATACGAGCAGTGCTGCAATCGTAAAGTTTTTGGGAACCGCGAGGAAAATGGCGGCAAATGATTCAAGTGCATTTGCATCTTTCGTGTTGAACGCGTTGTCGTTGATGACGATGGGGTAGGCGGTGCTTAGCATGGCCAATGGGTAGGCGACAATCGCTGCAGCGAGGCTTCCCATGGTGCCGGGAGCTTTCGGCGACATTCCCGAGCCGAAAAACGTCACGACGAGTGTGGTGAACCAGTCCGTTTTGCGCCATTCGTGCGGCACGCGCTTCTTGCCATATTTTTCTTTAAGTTCTTCTCGATTCATCTTTCGTCTCTCGTCTGTAGGCGCTTCGCGCCGTTCTCCTCAAAGAGGATAACTCTACTATGGTGCTTAAGCACCAAGTATCGTATATTTCGTCTAAACAGGCCACGGCATTTCTGCGAGTTCCTTTTCTTTGGCTTCGGCGTCGGCGCGTTTTTCGTGCCAGCGTTCAAGCTGTTCCTTGAATGCGGCGCGGAGGCGTTCCATGCCGATGTTCTCCTTGGCGCTAATCTGGATGGCGTCCGGGTAGTTCTGCAAAAGCTCCGTGCGGCGCGCTTCATCGGCGACTTCGACTTTGTTGAACACGCGGAGGCGCGGCGTGTCCTTGTCGATGATGCTTTCCAGCGTCTTGTGCGTGACTTCGAGATGCTCGCGGTAATCCGGGGCGCTTCCGTCAACGACTTCCAGGATGCAGTCGGCGTGGGCGGCCACGCCCAGCGTGCTCTTGAACGTTTCAATCAAGTTGTGGGGGAGTTTGCGGATGAATCCAACGGTATCGGAGAGGATGATGTTTTCGCCATCGAGGTAAAGCTTTCGCGTGGTGCTGTCCAGCGTTGCAAAGAGTTTGTCTTCAACGTAAACGTCTGCACCGGTCAAACGGTTCGTGAGTGTCGATTTTCCGGCGTTCGTGTAACCGACGATGCCCACTTGGAAAATGTCGTTTCGCTTGTCGGCTTGCTGCTCGCGGGCATCTTCGATTTTCTCCAGCTTTTTCTTGAGTTCTGCGTCTCGCCCGGCCCCTTGGTGCCGATGCCGCCATTGTGCTGGCGGCAAAGGTGCGTCCACGCACCGGTGAGACGCGGCATCATGTACTGCAATTGCGCCACTTCCACCATCAAGCGGCTTTCTGCGGTCACGGCGTGCTTTGCAAAAATATCGAGAATGAGGCCAGTGCGGTCGAGAACCTTGATTCCTGGCATGCGTTCTTCGAGATTTCGCACTTGCGAACCCGAGAGGTCATCGTCAAAAACGACCATCTTGGCGTTGTCTTCTTCGAGCGCGCGCTTGACTTCGTTCACTTTGCCTTCGCCAATGAGCGTTGCCGGGCTAAAGTTCTGAACGCGCTGTAAAAAACTTCGGGTGACAATGGCGCCTGCGGTTTCGGCAAGTCGCCCAAGTTCTGCAAGCTGCTCGCCAGCAAGCCAAGAACGAATCTTGGGGGTGGCGATTCCCACTAGAATGCAGCGTTCTTGTTCCTTCTTGTTCTCGACGGGATTGATGCCTTTTTTTCTCGGTTCTTCCATATATACATGTATGTAATAAATTGTGTTAATAATATATCAAAAAATTAAATGAGCCTTTGGCGGCAAGAGTGTTTCTTCGCACTTTCTATAAAGAATCAATGTAATTGTAAGTTTACTTTTGAACAAGCTGTTGAGAAAATCTCAATGACTTTTAAAACGTTATTTAAAACTTTTTGAAAAAAATGAACCAATGGATATATTTATTTGTGTACAAATTTCTTATTTGTAATCTTTCTTTAAACGTGGGCTTTATCACTTTTAAAATTATATACTAAATTTGAAGGCTCAAAATAGGACGAGTGAGTATGAGGAAAAATATTTGCCTTGGATTAGGGGCTACGCTTGCATTTGCTGTAAGCGTGTATGCTCAAGAATATAAAATCAATAAAGTCGGAAGCAATGATGAACAGTCGTTCAATATTTTGCTGAATCAAATTGCAGTAACACAAGCTGCTGCAGGTTCCTGGCTTGATATTTCGCCTGTTGTTCCTGAGGGGAAAGTTTTTAAGGGCTTTACCGTCTATGACGAATATGGAATGTTTCCGAACCAGCAACGTGTTTCGACAACAACGAAAGAAGATACGCGATTTTTGATGCCGAATCATGATGTTTACGTGAAGGCAACGTATGAGTCATTGCGTTATTCTCTTGTTGTAAATAGTACAGATAATGGAAATGTTTTGATTACATTTAACGACCGTACTCGTGACCGTACAAAGCCGGGAACGAAGGTGACTGTGACGCCAAATCCGTCGGACGGCTATACGGTTGAATCTATTGTTGTTTGCAAAAAACAAGACGCAAATGTATCGGTTGAATGTGTTAAGGATACGGACCGTACCGACGGAAGTTGCTCTTTTGATATGCCGAATTTTGACGTTCTTGTTTCGGCAAATTTCGTATCGCTTGCTGAGCTTTCCAGTTCTAGCGCGGTGCTTGTATCTAGCAGTTCTCAGGAACCTTTGTCGAGTTCCAGTATTGTAGAGTCTAGTTCTAGCGTTGCCCCTGTTTCAAGTTCCGCTGTTGTTGCATCGAGCTCTAGCGCTGGTGCACCGGTATCTTCGAGCAGCGCAGTTCCTTCATCGAGCAGCGTGGTTGCTTCGAGTTCCAGTGCGGCTCCGGCTTCATCGAGCAGTGCCGTTGTATCGAGTTCCAGTGTCGTACAATCTAGCTCCAGCGTAACTCCCGCATCTTCGAGCAGCGTGATTGTATCAAGCTCTAGCGCAAAAGTTTCGTCTTCTAGCACTAAGCCCGCTTCTTCGAGCAGCGTAAAAGCTTCTAGCTCCAGTGCGAAACCCGTTTCTTCGAGCAGTGCAAAGGCTGCCTCAAGCTCTAGCAATAAGGCTTCTTCTTCTAGTGCCAAACCGACCAGCTCTTCTTCAAAGCCTACTTCCAGCAGTGCAAAGTCTTCTTCGAGCATCGCGGATGTCGTTGTAGAAGCTGTGCCGACAGAAGAAGATTTGCCGAGCTGCACCGTGAAACGCGAAAACATGACGTATTATGTTTCGACTCTCAAGGCTGTCTTTGTTTGCAAGAGCAGAATGTGGAGCCGCTATAATCCGGGGCCGAATGCACTCCCTGTCATAGCTCACGCTTCGAAGTTCTCTGCTGCTGTCAAAGGCCGCAGTCTTCAGATTTCGGGCGCAAAAGTGGGTGCTAATGTGGGCTTGTTCGATTTGCAGGGCCGTGTGATTTACAACGGTCGTGCTGAAAAGTCCGACTTCTCGCTGAACGTGGCTCGTTGCGGTTCGTTCTTGCTCCGCGTTGGAACTCAGCAGAAAATCGTGACAATCCGCTAATTAGCGTCGAATATATTGTCCTTTAAAAATTGCCCTGACCGTTGGGTCGGGGCTCTCTTTTTACGGGATTTTGGCCAATTTTAAGAGGAAATGAGTCGAGTTTTTTTGCAAACTCTATTTTTTTAGAATAATAATGTAAATTGGGTTTTATGATTAAGGGTTCTGTTAATAAGCTTCTTCTTTGCGGTTTTATCGTAAGTACTGCTTTGTTGCTGTATTGTTTGAATGAGTCTGATTTTTATTATATCTATTCGACTAAATCACAAGAATTTGCAATCGCATATGGTTTACCTTCGTTGCATAATGTGAAGGTGCCGCCTGCGCATGATTCTTCGTGGACTGATGAGGAATGGAAAAAGCACGAGAAAAAGTTGAGAAAAGACATCTTTATCCGTTTCATTGATTTAACAGGAGAACGGAGCAAAGTTTATTCGTATCATCAGGACTCGAAAGATTCTCTAAAAAGCGAAATGACTTTGTGTGCAGAAGATTCTATTGTCGGATTTGTGCCTCGCTGTGTTACAAAAAAGATTCCAAGTAAGGTTCTTGATTCTTATTTGAGAGATTATCATCTAGAACTTTGTGAAATTCCTAGTGTTCGAAAAGCAAATTGGGCGAAAATTTTTATTGGAAGTTTTTGGGATTATTCGAATCCGTTTGGGTTTGGTGTGGAACGAGTTATTGTTGAGGCTCTATCCGATAATTCTTGCATGAACTTTATCCATGTTGAAGTGGGGAATTACAATAATTACATGGTGAAGCGTCTCTTAAAGACTTTTTATGAGTTGAGAGATGAAATGGAAGACGCATGGTAATCCTCTGTTTTTCAATCTCTCATCATGTTTTTTATCATTTTTTCGGATGAATATTCACTGGGTGTATTTTAGATAAGATTCTATTGGTTTTATATGAAACGACTTGTGGGGTTTCTGCTGTTTTGCGCTTGCGCAGTCTATTTGACGGGATGTACCTCGCGCCCTCCTTCTGCAGTGCAATTTATGGAAACCTATCACAGGGCTTCGAAACTGAAGGAAAAGGAACTTGCTTACTCCGATTTTGGATTCTCGTTTACTGGTAAATTCCCAGCAATGATTTGTTCGAATGATGTTTCTTGGAATATGGTCTGCGAGGATGAGAATTCTTATGCACAAGAGTTGCCTGCGGACCTTGCTGGACAAATAACTTTTTTAATGTTTTCTCATTTTTTATTTGGCCTCGACTTTCATTATGTCGATATTGATTACTTTGTTGGTACCGCGTTTGACCATTTTGGAGTTATGGCATGGATGAATATTGCGAGAAGCTCTGTATTTAAATGGCCTGGCTACGGGATAACTTTTATGGAACGGTTCCCGATTAATGAAAATGCATCTTGGGGGTTAACGCAACATGTGGAACATGATGTATTTATGGGCCGTTATGTTTCCGACGAATATGTCGAAGTCGGGGGCGGCGCTTATGTTCTTGGGCGTGATAATGTTAAGTGGACCGTTGGTCTTGAGATGCGGTACGGCGTTAAGCTCAATGATAGAACGGGACATTTGACGCTAACGCTTTCTGTGCTTTGATTTTTCATTTCCTCATCCCTGTCTGTACTCTATTTTGCTAAATTTGCCCCCGTCAGGGCCTATCATCCAGGTAGGTTCCTAGTCCGGCACGCCGAAGTGCCTGCCGATAAAGGATATATAAATAATGGCAAAGAAAGTCCAGGATGCCCTCAAGGACATCATCTCCCTCTGCAAGCGCCGCGGATTCATTTTCCCGGGCTCCGAAATTTACGATGGCCTCGCCAACACTTGGGACTACGGTCCGTATGGCGTGGAACTCAAGCGCAACATCAAGAATCTTTGGTGGAAGAAGTTCGTCACCAGCCGCCATGATGTGCTTGGTCTCGATAGCTCTATTCTTTTGAACCCCCGCGTTTGGAAGGCTTCTGGCCACGTGGGTAACTTCTCTGACCCGCTCGTGGACTGCCTC